>JAPSLC010000006.1 GCA_031181345.1 Cupriavidus sp.
AGGGGTCAGGAGCCAAAGCTTGGTGAAGAGTCGAATTGCGTCGGGCATGGCCCCGGCGCGCCAGTCGTATGCCATCGTCGTCGACGACCATCCGCTGGTGGCGCGCGGTATTGCGGGATATCTGACAACGCATTGCGACTACGCGGTGGCGTACGATGCCGCGAATGCGCAGGAGTGCTTTCAACGGATCGATAGCGACGGTCCTCCCAGCCTGCTGGTGGTCGATTTCTGGCTGCCCGGCGGCACCGCCCTGACGCTGCTGCGAGAGGCCGCCGCAAAGCTGCCGTCGTGCCGCCTGCTCGTGATGAGCGGCGACGAGGATGCGCGCGTGCAGATCAAGGCCATGGAGGCCGGCGCCCACGGCTTTCTGCGCAAGAGCGAGCCGCCGGAGACGTTCGCCCAGGCCGTTGCCACGCTGCGGCAGGGCGGCACCTGGTTTCCCGCGATGCCGCCGCCGGAGCTGACGCCGGCCTTGCGCCGCGAGCTGCCGCTGAGCGCGCGCGATCTCGGCCTGACCGACCGGCAGGGCCAGGTGCTCGCGTTGATGCTGCGCGGCCTGCCCAACAAGCAGATCGCCAAGGAACTGGCGATTTCCGAGCAGACCACCAAGGAACATGTGACGGCCATTCTCGGCAAGCTGGGCGTCAGCAATCGCGTCGAGGCCATCACGCTGCTGCACGGACGCCGGCTGGAGCCGTGAGCGAGCCGTTCTCGCAACGGCTGGGCATGCGTCCCGCCGCCGCCGAATCGAGCGTCAGCCCGCGCGCCCGCGCGCGCCTGCTCGACATGACGTTCCAGCGGCTGGTCTTCAGCGTCAACGCGATCCCTTTCGTCGGCCTGCCGTTCGTCGCCTGGCTTCAAGTCACCGGCAGGGATGCCCGTTCGCTGCTGGTCTGGACGCTCGCCTACTGCCTGGCCGCCGGCTGGATGCAGCTGGAGCGCCGCCACTATCAGCGCGAACGGGCACAGTCCGACGATGCGGTGATGGCGGAGCGCTGGTTGCCGGTGGTCCGGCGAATCGCGCTGGTCCACGGCCTCTGCCTGTCGATGGCGACGGTGTTGACCGCCGGCCAGGTGACGTTCGACTTCGCGCTGCTGCTGCATATCAGCCTCGCCGCCATTCTCGCGGCCAACGCCACGCATCAGACGCCGATACTGGGCGCCTTCCAGCGCTTCTTCTTTGCGTGCTGGGGTGTGGTGACGCTCAACGTGCCGTGGAGTTTTCCCCATCATTGGCAGGTGGTGCTGCCGCTGACGCTGCTGTATGCGGTGGCGATCTATCGGCATGCTCTGATCGCCAATCAGTTTTTCCGTCAGCAGGTGCAGCTCGAAGACGACGGCATCCGGCTCGCGGAAAGCTATCGGCTGGCCAAGGAGGCGGCCGAGGATGCGCTGCGCGCGAAGAACCTGTTCCTGACCACCGCAAGCCACGACCTGCGTCAGCCCGTTCACGCGATGGGGTTCCTGATCGAAGCCATCGCGCAGCGCAATCGCGATCCCGCGCTGAATCCGCCGCTGGACGATCTGCGGCGTAGCGTGCGATCCGTCCATCTGATGTTCAACTCGCTGCTCGACCTGTCGAAGATCGAGCAGGGCATGGCGATGCCGCGCAGTGCGCCGGTGGCGCTCGCACCGATCATGGAGGAAGTCGCCGCGCTGTTCCGTGAGGAGGCGCATAGCCGCGATCTCGAGCTGCGCGTGCGCGTGCCCAGGCAGGCTGCCGCCGTGCTGGCCGATGCGTCGCTGCTGCGGCAGTCGCTGGTCAACCTGGTCCACAACGCGCTGCGGTACACGCAGCGCGGCGGCGTGCTGCTGTCGGCCCGGCGCCGTGAAGCGGACTGGCTGCTGGAAGTCTGGGATACCGGCATCGGGGTGGCCAACGAGGACAAGAGCCGGATCTATTCGCCGTACTACCGCAACGAATACGCGTGGCGGATCGATAGCGCCGGTCATGGCCTGGGTCTCGCCGTGGTCGCACGCTGCGCGACCTTGATGGGTGCGGCCTATGGGCTGGACTCCATCGAACGTCGCGGCTCGCGATTCTGGCTGCGCTTTCCGGCCGCCGACCCTGCGCAGGCCCATGTGCATGCGATGGCGGCCGAGTCCCAGGAGTCCCAGGCGCGCCCGTCGAGCGCGCTGCCGCCGCTGAGCGGTTGCTGCCTGATCGTCGAGGACGATCCGGTGGTCGTCAGGGCGTGGATGAGCCTGATGCAGGCATGGCATGTCGATGCACGCTGCGCGGCCTCGGCCACCGAAGCGGTCGCGCTGCTCGATGCCGGCCTGCGTCCGCAGGCGATTCTGTGCGACCAGCGCCTGCGTTCGGGCGAGAGCGGCTTCGAGGTGCTGAAGAACCTGCTGGAGCGCTGTCCCGGCGCCAGCGGCGCGATGGTCAGCGGCGAATTCGATTCGCCCGCCTTGCTGCAGGCCGAACGCGAAGGCTATCTGGTGCTGCGCAAGCCGGTGGAGCCGTCGCAACTGCACGCGTTGCTGTACCAGTGGCTGGGGGCGGAAGAGACGCTGCATCGTCTGTCCTGACATCACCTGTCCCGCAGCGGGCGGCAGTCCGGTGCCAGCATCGCCATCCGGACTCATTGCAGAGGACCCATATGCCAATCCAGATCCGTGACGAAGTCCCCGCCGATATCCCGGCGATCGAGTCGGTGGTTGCCGAAGCCTTCCGCAGCGCGACGCATGCCAGCGGCACCGAGCCGCTGATCGTCAATGCGCTGCGCGCGCGGGGTCGGTTGTCGATTTCGCTGGTTGCCACCGACGCCGACCGGATGGTCGGCCATGTCGCGGTGTCACCGGTCGCGATTTCCGACGGCAGCGAGGGCTGGTATGGCCTTGGGCCGATAGCCGTGCTGCCCGCATGGCAGGGAAAGGGCGTCGGCTCCCTGCTGATGAACGCGGCACTGGATACGCTGCGTCGGCGTAGCGCACGAGGCTGCGTGGTGCTGGGCGAGCCGGGCTACTACGGGCGCTTCGGCTTCGTTTGCCGGGCGGACCTGGTGTTGCCCGATGTGCCGCCGGAATATTTCCAGGCGGTGAGTTTCGAGGACGAGTGGCCGGTGGGGACGGTGCAATATGATGAGGCGTTCTGGGTGACCGGGTAGGGGCATAGAGCGTTGTCGTTCGTGGCGGCCGATGAGCCCCTGCCTTGTGAAGAGCCATTTCCGTCGGGTATGACAGAACCAGAACCGCACCAAAGTTCGCACAAGAGGCCACTCGGGATAGACGATGTCCTGAATCTGGACACGTTTGTGGGCATGCACGGCACGTGCTTCGCATTCTCGCCGGACGGCCAGCGTCTCGCCTTTTGTGTCCAGCGATCGCTTCAAGCGGCGACACGACACACCGACTTGTTTCTTGCCGGTGTGGCCCGAAGCGAATTGTGGATGGTCGATTTCGATTCCATGCAGATGGAACGGGTGACAGATGAGGGGAACGGCTTCGCTCCCTGCTGGTCTCCGGATGGATCTGCACTGGCATTTGGTGTGGCCACCGTTGATTCGGTCCGGTTGTCGATTCTCAAGGTGAATGAGGGTCGGCGTTTCACGCTGGGCGCCGGCAATCTCACACTACGGGGCAAGCGCCCCTTTCACTGGATCGACGAAACGCACGTGGTATGTGCGACTGTCCGTGGCGGGGAAAGGCCGCGTCTGTTCGACCTCGATCGACGCGCTTGTCGCATGGCCCCCCAAGCCTGGGCGCTGCTTGATCGGCGAGGGACACCCACCGCCAGCATGTTGGACACCCGCGTGGGAGAGCCTGTCTCGAACGGCGTCGGCCACGAGGCATGCGAGTACCTTGTGTTCGACACCCGAAGCGGGGTGGCGGTATCCGCGCTGGGACCGGACCGTCAACAGGCATTGTCATGCTTCGTACAGGGGTTCAGCAGGCCTGCATTTCCCGAACAAGACGACATGCAAGGCGAGGTGGCACCGGCATTGCCGCATGGTGAGCCGGTCGCCTTTCATCGCGCCTCCGGCAAGTGGCTGTTCCTCGTCGAGGATGCCGCCGGCAGCGGATTGGTACTGGTCGATCGCGACGGGGATCGCACCGTCGAATTGTTCCGCACCAATCGCCATTTAGCCGACATCGATGCCGGTGTGGTTCGCGATGTGGATTTCACCGATGGCGAAGGACGTGCAAAGAAAGTTCGTCTGCTGTTGCCGCCTTACCATCGCGCCGGCAGAAAGTATCCCGCCGTGGTCTGGGTCTATCCCGGTTCCGAGATCGGGCCCAAGTGCCCACGTCGGTTAAAGCCGCACGAGCCTGGACCTTTCTGTCTCCATCTGCTCGCCGCGCACGGCTATGTCGTGATCGAGCCCGACCTTTCCATTCCTTCGGACCTCGGTTCGGGCAATCTGGCGCAGTGCATGGCGCTCAAGGTCCAGGAAGGCGTGCATGCCGCCATGGGCACCGGTCTGGTCGATTCCACACGGTTGCATGTGATGGGACACGGCTTGGGCGGATGGGCCGCGATGGCATTGCTCGCAGAAACGGACCTGTTTCGCAGCGGCATTGCGATGGCGGGCATATCGAATCTGACCAGCTTCCACGGCACCTTCGATTGCCGCTTTCGATATGACGACGATGAGCAGGCGGCCACTGCGCTTGCAGAAATGTGTGAGCGGGTGTTCTCGATGTCGGGCCCGCCGTGCGAAGCACCGGACCGCTATATCTCGATCAGTCCGGTATTTGCCGCACATCGGATCGACGCGCCATTGATGATCGTCCAGGGCGACCAGGACTACGTCAGCATCGGCCAGGGCGAGGAGATGTACTCCGCGCTGCGCCGCCTCGGCAAACCGGTCCGATTTGTTCGCTACTGGGGCGAAGGCCATGTGATCGCCGGTGCGGCGAATATCCGCGACTTGTGGGCCAGGGTAATGGGCTGGTTAAGCGAGGCCGAGCGAAAGGATACTGGAGTAAAGTGAGCGGCGAGTTCATGGCCGATGCTGTGGACATGCGCCGAGAAGCGCGGTCAGCAGCCTGGTATGAAAGGAAGCTGCCTCTTCGAAGCTGCCAACGCATGGACGTGATCACGTTTTCTATCGCCGGTTGTACCGCTGTGTGGCTCTTCCGAAGTATTTCCAAAGATCTCCGCGACAAGGAGCGTCTGCGTGAGCAACGCATGTTGGAGGTGCTCGCCCATGCCGAGGCGTACGTCGGGCAGGACGAGGCAAAGCTCTTTGAAGCCCTCGGGACGCCGAGCCAATCCTGCGGCCTGGACTTTGGCCTGGTCTCTCACTGTTGGGAGATGCGGAATGTGAGGGTCTGCGCGTACACGCGCAATGGGCGTTGTGAGGCGTTGGGCGACTGATCGGCGTCCAACGCCCTTCAACACGTCGCCGGTCGCCTTCCAGCCAGCAATTCTCCGTACAATGCCGGCTCTCTACTATTGGGATGATGCCCGTGAAAAAGACTGACCTCGAAAAAAACAAAGGCCTGAAGATCGCCAACAGCATGAAGCAGGCAGGCGCCAAGCGCGGCGGCCCGGCGCCGAAGACGGAGCGCCGCGGAGCGGCCGGCAAGAGTGGCAATGGTTTGCTGGGAAAGCTGCTTGGCAAGGCAGTGCCGCCGGAAAAGGGTCAAGACTGAAGGGCGCCGCCACGACGCCGCGACGCCCATGTCGTCGTGCGTGTGGAACGGTTCCGCAATCTGTGCGCCTCGAGAATGACCCCGCTCACAACCTATGGCCAAAGCAGCGCCCACATCGTCAGCGTGTTGCCACTGGGCCGGTGCTCTGAGTGGTTTCAGGCGCCTTGCCCGACACCGGCCGGTTGCGCGTCCAGTTAATGAAGCCGTTCAGCATCGGGTGGAACAGTGGATCGTCGAGGCCGGCCATATTGAGGGCCGAATTTTCGATCTGTAGCACCGTTTTCCCGGTCCTGGCGTCAATGGCCTTGAGCGTGCCGTCGAAGCGGTAGCCGCCCTTGAAGATGGCATTCGGCTCGACGATCAGGAAGGGACCAATTTCCTTGCTGAGACTGTTCAGGCCCACCAGATCGGACACGCTTGGCACCTTGCTGCCCAGATCGCGGTCTATGATGATCTTTTCCAGGTCGCTCTTGGTGACGACCTTGTCGAAGGTCCGCATGTCTTTGAAGGCGGATTCAAAGAACTCCTGAAAGCGCGGGTTGGGGGTTTCGGCGTTGATCTTCAGGTACAACATCTTCCTGTAGGCCAGGTCGAACTTTTCCTCCACGCGCACCTCTTCGGGCTTCAGTGTGGTGGAGGTTGCGTACATGCCGGTGGTGGCATCGGGCTTCTTGATCTGCAGCGTGGTGTTGCAGCCGGCGAGCAGCGCGGCAAAGAGCAGGGGTATGGCAATACGAAACATCGATCCCTCGCGAGATATAGTGGAATCGATAGTATCGGCAGCTCGTTGGCTCACTTTAGCCGTATTGGGCCATGCTTTCGAGGGGTTGCAACCCGCGAGGCGGACGACCCAATGTACGCTCCGATTTGCAGACCGCCATCCGAATCTGGCTCCGCTCATTCCGCTCCAAACACCAGTGACCGATGTACGGCCACTCCGGCCATCACGCCATCAGAACAGGCCCAGGTTACGCTATGGGCGCCTCGGGTGATATCGCCTGCGGCATAGACGCCTGCCACATTGGTCATCTTCAGCTCGTCGGTCCGGATGACCGATCCGAAAGGCGTGTGTTCCATCGCGCAACCGAGCTGTTGGGCAATGTCGCTGTTCAAGTGGTTACGTGGCCCGATAAAGAGCGCATCGATTTCCTTCGTGCGGCCGTCCGAAAACACGATTGCCGACAGCGCTGCGCCTTCGCCATGTAACGCCTTGATCGTTGCTCGTTCGATCTTCACGCCACGCTGTTCCAACGCCGCGAGCGCGGTTTCATCTGCGTCGGCTTCACCATTCAGATACAGCGTGGTCGGTCCCCACTCGGCAATCAGCATGGCCTGATGGACCGACATCGGTGACATGTTCAGCACGCCCAGGCGTTGATTGCTGAATTCGAAACCATGGCAGTACGGGCAGTGCAGCACGGACTTGCCCCAGCGTTCCTCCAGTCCCGGCAGGTCAGGCAGTTCGTCCGAGATGCCGTACGCCAGCACCAGCCTGGCGGCTTCCACCACCTCTCCGCCCTCGAGTTTCACCGAGAAGGCGTCCAGTTCCCCGGTCGCGCTGATGGCCTTGCCTTCCTTGAACGTCGTCGTCGGATAGGCCGCGACCTGCTGTCGCGCGGTCGCCAGCACGGCGCCGGGATTGCTGCCGTCCTGCGACAGGAAGCCGTGCGAATGCGTGGCAAAGCGATTGCGCGGGGCGCCCGCGTCGATGATGCAGACCGACCGCCTTGCCCGCGCGATATAGGTGGCTGCCGACAGGCCGGCGAAACTCCCGCCGATAACGATGGCGTCATACCGCATGGACGTGCTCCAGATCGTGGCGGCCGCCGCGGGCGACCATCCGTTGGTGGAAATCGGCGCTCAGCATGGCGAGCGTGACCTCGCCCAGGCGCGCCAGCAATAGCGCTTCCGCGTCGTGGAAGGCCTGGTCGAGCGCGGCGTTGACGGCCTGCTCGACCAGGCAACCGGGCGATTCCGTGCGGTTGCCGATGGCAAGCAGCGAGGGGCAGCCCAGCGCGGTGTAGACGTCGCGCAGCGTGATCCTGGACAGGTCGCAGGCGAGCGTCCAGCCGCCGCCATGTCCCTTTTCCGAGCGGACGTAGCCGTGATCGCGCAGTCCCGCCATGACGCGGCGGATGACCACGGGGTTCGTCTCCATCGCCTTGGCGAGCACCTCGGAGGTGACCGGGCCATCGTGCTCGGCCATGTGCAACAGGACGTGGAGCACGCCTGACAGTCTGCTATCGCGTTTCATGGAACTTATGATGTTACATGAGACGCCGGATGTCAAGGCGGATCGCTGCGACGGCGCCCAATCACCTCCAGACTTCAGATCCAGATATCGTTCTGCACGGTGCGTTCGCCGCCTTCCTCGCCGGTATTGGCTACGCCGCGCGGTTCAATCAGCAGCAACTTGACTTCGTCGGCCGCAAAGGGCTTGTGTTCGACGCCCCTGGGCACGACCGCCATCTCGCCGGCTCGCAGCACGATCGCGCCATCGCGAAGATCGATGCGCAATTCGCCGTCGAGCACGATGAATGTCTCGTCGGTATCGGCATGGGTATGCCAGATGAAATCGCCCTTGAGCTTGACCACCTTGAATTGGTAGTCATTCATTTCGGCGACGACGCGGGGCTGCCAGTGGTCATCAATCAGGCCGATCTTGTCGATCAGCCGAATGGCGATGCCCTGGCCGCGGGAGGCAGGGGCCGTTTGTTTGGTGGCTTGCATGTGGTCTCTCCATGGATGCTGGAGAGGGCAGCGTATGCCGACGCGGGCTCGCAGTCTTGAACGATTGTGCGAGGCGAATCAGCGGCTGTTGGCCGACTGCACCATGCGCAGCCACCTGGCCGGCGGAATGCCGTAAGCCTTGGTGAAGTGCCGCGTCATGTGGCTCTGATCGGCAAAGCCGGCAGCGGCGGCGCATTCCGCCAGCGTGATGCCGGTCTGCATCAGCCGGCGCGCCGCCTCCAGGCGCCGCATCGTCAGGTAGTGATAGGGGCTGGTGCCGTAGAACGTGCGGAAGTCGCGCGACAGGCTCCAACGGTCCCGGCCGCAGGCGGCCGCCAGTTCGTCCAGCGTGACGGTGCGATGCGACGACGCATGCAGATAGTCGCGAGCCAACTGGGCCGCCCTGAAGTCGCAGGAGGGCCGCAGCGGTCTTGCCCCCGACGCGTCGTCGAGCGCGAGGGCAAGCTCCACCATGCCGTCGTCCTGTTCCAGCGGATCCAGCCGGGTACCGGGCTGCTGCAGCAGCGCGTGGGCAGCCGCGAACAAACGCGGATCGTCGGTGATGCCGCCTTCGATGAACGGCAGCGCCTTGCCGCCAAGCACCGCCTGGAATACCGCCGGCTCGACATAGAGCATCCGGTAGTGAAAGCCTTCTTCGGTGCCGGCCTGTCCGTCGTGCGGCTCGTCGGGATGCAGCACGATGGTCTTGCCCGGCAGGCTGGCGCGCAGGCTGCGCCGATACTGGAAGCACTGTACACCGGCCAGCGTACGGCCGATGGCATAGGTATCGTGCCGGTGCATCGCATAGGCGTTGCCGGCGAAGAAGGCCTCGATGCGTTCGACGCCTTGCGCGGGTTCGGCGCGATGCACCCAATCGGAGCTCTCGGCACGGCGTGTTGTCATGACGGGGAAGGGCGTTTAGCGGCAATGAAACGTGACATTGTCTGCAGAATGTATAGCCTTGCGCGTGTGCCCGCAATCGGCTGTAATCCCGTGGCGCGTCTTATGCCGGCGTCGCCCAACAACAACCGAATAACGAGACAAGCGAACCAGCCGTGTTGAAAACCCGAATTGGCATTCTCGCCCTGGCGATTTCCGCCCACGCTGTTCCCGCCTTTGCGCAATCCGCAGTGAATCGCGACGAGTTCTACTGGCTCGGCGAAATCAACAAGGCCACCACTGTCATCAATACCGATGAGGGGCTATTGGACAAGCAGCTCGCGCCGCGCATCGCATCGGGCATCGTCAAGGTGCTGGAAGACGGCAATCGACCGGGCGGCAAGCGTCCGTCCACGGTGATCACCTTCGAGCCATTGCTGATCCAGGCCGCGGGCGTCGAGGTGACGCTGTTGCATGCGGGGCGCTCCAGCCAGGACATGCATGCGACGTACCGCGCCGCCATCCTGCGGGACCATCTGCTGAGCCTGGCCGACCAATTGAACAAGACCAGCCGATCGCTGGTGTCGCTGGCGGAGAAGCATGCCAATACCATCGTGCCGAATTACACCAACGGTGTGGCGGCGCAGCCGAACAGCCTGGGCCATTATCTGCTCGGGCATGCCGCGGGCCTGGAGCGCGACGCGCAGCGGATTCGCGAGGCCTATGCGCGCATCGACCGCTCGCCGATGGGGACCACGGTATTGAATGGCACCAGCTGGCCGCTGAACCGCGCGCGGATGGCGGACTATCTCGGTTTTTCGGCGATCGTCGACAACGCCTACGATGCCGCGCAGATTTCCTCGACCGAACAGCCGGTAGAGGTCGGCGCGATCGTCACCAGCATTGCGCTGCATGCGGGCAACTTCATCGAGGACGTGATGACGCAGTATGCGCAATCGCGTCCGTGGATGCTGTTGCAGGAGGGCGGCAGCAATACCTATGTCTCCAGCGCAATGCCGCAGAAGCGCAATCCCGGCTTGCTGAACACGACGCGCCGGCACGCCTCGACCGCGGTCACACTGGCGATGGGGCCGGTAATCCAGGCGCACAACATCACGCCAGGGATGGGCGACGCCAAGGAGGTGAAACCCAACAGCGAAATGGTGCAGAGCGCGATCCGCGTGCTGCAGGGCTGGGACAAGATCCTCAATGCGCTGGTGATCAGCCCCGAGCGGGCGCTGGAGGAACTGAACAGCGACTGGACCGCTTCGCAGGAACTGGCCGATGTGCTGATGCGCAAATACAAGCTGCCGTTCCGCGTGGGCCATCACTTCGCATCGGAAGTCGTCGATTACGCGAAAGCGAACAATATCCGGCCAAGCGAATTTCCGTATGCGCAGGCGCAGCGCATCTATGCCGAAGCGGTCAAGGGCCAGGGGCCGGCGCAGTTGCCGATGAGCGAAGCGGAATTCCGCGCCACGCTCGATCCGGTGGCGATCGTTCGCCATCGTGCCACCGTTGGGGGCCCGCAGCCTGCCGAGATGGAGCGGATGCTGAAGGCGGCGAAACAGACGCTGGCGCAACAGGATGCGTGGATCAAGGAAAAGCGAGGCCGGATCGATGCGTCGCTGGCGCGGCTGGATCGGGATTTCAGCAAGCTGGCCAGGGCCGGCAATTGATCCGCGGCGCGCGCTCAGTCCTGTGAAATCCGGTCGATCAGCCGCTGCGCGTCGAATGGCGCTTTCACCTTCTGGTCGTTATCGAAATAGCAGTAGACATCGCGCCGCGCCGCCTTGCGCGCCTTGATCGGCGAAATGCGTTTGGCGTCGTCGGGCTCGCCGCCGGCGCCCCATGCGCTCAAGCGATCGGCCCAGCGATCGAGTGCGGGGTCCGAATAGGCGCCGCCATACAAGGTCTCGGTGCCGTGCAGCCGCAGATAGACGAAATCTGCAGTCACGTCCTCGACGTAGGGCCAGTCGGCCACCGCATCGGAGACCACCAGCGCGACACGATGCTTGCGCAGCAACGCGGGGAATTCGGGCGTGCAGAAGCTGGCGTGACGGATCTCGATGGCGTGGCGCAGGCGACGTTTGCGCGTCGCCTCGAACCAGGGCTGCTTGACGCGGCCGTCATGCTGGCTGGCCAATTCCCTCGCTTCGTCGGTGGTGCGGGGCAGCATCGCCAGGAAGCGTTCGAGCCGTTCGGGCTTGAAGCTGAAATTCGGTGGGAACTGCCACAGGAAGGGGCCCAGCTTTTCCTGCAACGCCAGCACCCCGCTGGCAAAGAAATTCGCCATTGCCGGGCGCGCCTTTTCGTCGCGGAAGCGCAGCATGTGGGTCAGATAGCGTGGCCCCTTGACGGCGAAGACAAAGCCGGGCGGCGTGGCTTCGTACCAGGCGCGGTAGCTGCCGATGGTCTGCAGCGAATAGTGCGAGCCGTTGATCTCGATCGTATCGACGGCGCGCGCGGCGAATTCGAGTTCGCGCGCCTGGGCCAGTCCCTTCGGATAGAAGACGCCACGCCAGCCCTCGTAGCGCCATCCCGAGATGCCGATTCGGATAGTCATCGGATTGCGCCGGCGACGGGCCTTTCGCATTGGATCGCGCGGATGGCTTCGCCAGGCGACGAATGATCGATATGGCCGATCATACGTCGAACGTGGGTGAATAACAGGTGCTGCGGCATCCACGGTGCACGTAGGAACCGGCCTACGCCAGTCTCCGCTGCCCACCGATCCCTGCCGCGCGGCATGGCCCCTACATTGCACTTAAGCCGCAGCCGATCGCGGCAATTGCCAGGAGCTGGGTTATGTCGTTTGCGCTATTCCTGATTGGACTGCTGATCCTCGTCGGCGGCATTGCATGGGGCCTGATCACGGCCGGCGTGCCGGAAACCTACGTCGCCATCGCCTGTGTGATCGTGCTGGGCCTTGGCATCATGGGCGCGGTATCGCGTACCCGTACCAAGGACCCGTCATAAAGGCGTCAAGCGCGCGGCGATTCGGGCGATTCGGAGGACTGGGGTGAAAGGGGCGACTGCCGCAGCGGTTGCCCCGCCGTCCGGACCGCCGCCGCGCGCTGGCTCAACCACATGCTGGCCAGCACCAGCACCATGCCCGCCAACTGCGGCGCACTGAGCCACTGATCGAGCAAGCCCCATCCGAGCAGCACCGCGCTCAGCGGGCTGAGAAAGCCCAACGACGCCACCACCGACGGCTCGAGCCGGGCGATGCCGCGAAACCACAGCACGTAGGTCAGCGCGGCGCCGATCAATCCCAGATAGAGAAAGCCGAGCACATTGGCCTGCGTCAGCTGGCCCAGCGGCGGTTCGACCCACAGCGCCACCGGCAGCAGCAGGATGCCGCCCGCCACCAGTTGCCATGCGGTGAAGGTCAGCGCGGACACGGGCGGCTGCCAGCGGCGCGTCAATACCGTGCCGAGCGCCATCGAGGCGGCACCCAGCAGGCCGGCGGCCACGCCGGTGGCGTCCAGCGCGGCCTTCGGCGTCAGCACCAGCAGCGCCACGCCGACCATGCCGCCGATCGCGGCGATCACGGCCACCGGCCGGATCGCGCTGCCGAGCAGCAGCCGGGAAAACAGGATCACGATCAGCGGCTGCACGGCGCCCAGCGTCGCCGCCACGCCGCCCGGCAAGCGGTAGGCGGCTACAAACAGCATCGCCCAGAACACCGAGAAGTTCAGCGCGCCGAGCACGAATACGCGTAGCCACCAGCCGCGCTGCGGTAATCGGCGGACCCACAGCAACAGCAGCAGGCCGGCGGGAAGGGCACGCAGCATCGCCACCGTCAGCGGATAACCGTCGGGCAGCAGGCCGGTGGTGACGACGTAGGTGCTGCCCCAGATCGCCGGGGCCAGGCCCGTCAGCAGCAGGTCGGTGGCGCGGTTCATGGTGCTTGCCTCAGGCGAAAACGAGCACTTCGGCCAGCGGCCGACGGGGTTTCTGCGACCAGTTGCCCGGCGCGGCATGGCCGACCGCCACCAGAATGGCCGGCACCTCGTCGGGCTGCAGCGCGAATTCGCGTGCCACGCCCTGCGGATCGAATCCGGTCATCGGCCCGGTCGCCAGCCCCATCCCTTGCGCGGCCAGCATCAACGTCGCGGCGCCCAGCGAGGCGGTGCGAATCGCTTCGTCACGCCGGCTCTGCGGCTGCTCCAGATACTGGCCGCGCGCCGCATCGACCCAGGTCTGCACCATGCCGGCGGGCATCAGTCCTGCCTCGACCGACGGTTGCAGGCGCTGCGCCAGCGTGGCTGGATCGGCCAGCACGCCGCACACGATAAAGACGACTGCAGCATCGGTGACCTTGGGCTGGTTCCACGCGACAGCGCGCAGCCGCGCCTTGGCTTCGGCGGTCCGGACGGCGATAAAGCGCCAGTTCTGCAGGTTGTAGGCGGTGGGGGCGCGCGTCGCCAAGGCGGTCAGCGCTTCGATCTGCGCGTCGGACAGGGGACGCGCGGCGTCGAAGAAATTGGCGGAGATGCGTTGCTCGATGGCGTCGATGACGGGATGGTTCATGGTCGTTCCGGCTGCGAATGAGGTCGTTTGATGGCGTTGTATCGAGATCCGTGCAACCGCCCTTTTTAAGGACGTTTATTCACGCTCCAAGATTAATGGTCATCCTCGCGCGTTGAAATATGCGATATGCTCACCACAATCTTTACTGCTGGTGAATAATCGGGTGAATCAACCGTGGACCATCTGACGGCGCTGCGCGTATTTCGGGAAGTCGTCGAGCGCAACAGCTTTGCCGCGGCGGCGCGGCGGCTTTGCCTGTCTCCGGCGGCCGTCAGCAAGAACATTGGCGAGCTGGAAGCGCATCTGTCCACGCGGCTGCTCAATCGCACCACGCGGCGGCTCAGCCTGACCGAGGCGGGCCAGCAGTACTACACGCAGATCGCGCAGATTCTCGACGACCTCGACGAGGCTGATCGCGCGCTGGGCCCGATGCAGAGCGAGCCGACCGGCACGCTGCGCGTCAGCGCCCCGATGTCGCTGACATTGACGCTATTGGCCGATGCGATTCCGCAGTTCCTGTGCCGCTATCCGCAGCTGTCGCTGGATCTGCGCCTGGACGATCGCCGCGTCGATCTGGTCAAGGAAGGTTTCGACGTCGCCATTCGCGGCAGCGACAAGCTCGAAGATTCAAGCCTGGTTGCGCGCAAGCTGATGTCGATGGCGCACGTGCTGTGCGCCGCGCCGGCGTATTTCTCGCGCCATGGCGTGCCGGATTCTCCCGAAGCCCTGCGCCAGCACGAATGCGTGCAATTCAGTTTGTCCGGGCACGCGAAGCTATGGAGCTTTCGCAAGCATGGCGCGCAGGGGGATATCGAAGTCGATGTGCCGATCGATGGCCGTTACAAGGTCACGTCCAGCCTCGCGGTGCGCGAGGCGCTGCTGGCGGGCTTCGGCATCAGCCTGATTCCGCTGATCTATGTCCGCGAGGACATCGAGCAGGGGCGTCTGGTGACCGTATTGGACGAGTGGTCCAGCGTCGAGACGCATGTCTATGCGGTCTATCCGTCCCGCCGGTATCTGAATTCGAAGGTCCGCGCATTCGTCGATTTCCTGATCGAGACGCTGGCCTGAATGGTTCGTCACTGGTTTCAGGGCTGGCGCGCGTAGCTGACGGTCAGCATTTCCCATTGATGGCCGTCGGGCTCGTTCCAGTAGACGATGCGCCCGCCTTGCCAGCTGTCGACCGCATGATCGACCGGGCCGCGGACCTTGCTGCGGTACGCAATGCCGGCCGCCTGGATACGCTGCAGGATGCGGTCGAATTCGTCTTCGCCGACCCGAAAGCAATAGTGGATGCGCGGGAACGGCTCGCTCCATTGATCGAAATCCAGCGTCAATCCATCGTTCAGATAAACCGGGCAGAACGGCCCGATGCCGGTTTCCGACCACGGCACGCCCAGCAGTTCAGCCAATTGCTTCGCCGCGGCGATCTTGTCGCGCGCGGGCACCATCAGGTGGTCCAGTTCGATCGTCATCGTGATCTCCCAGCCGATACGGGCGCGACGGCCCCGCATCGGGCCTTCGAGCCTTAACCTGCGTTCAAGGCAGCCATGCCGTCCGGAGAGGACAAGCCGTCCTAGACTGGCTTCGTCCTGTCCGACCCACACAAAAAAAGGCTGCGCCCCATGATCCGTCTTCTTTCCTTGCGCCGGCTTTGCGCCTGCCTGGCGCTGACCGTCGTCACGCCGCTGGCGATCGCGCAGTCCGCTTCGTCCGCATCGTCATCGAGCGGTGCGTACCCCGAACGCCCGATCCGGATGCTGCTCGGACAGGCCGCCGGCGGCGCGGTCGACACCATCGCCCGCATGCTGGCCGAGCGCCTCGGCGCCACGCTGCGGCAGCCGGTGGTGGTGGAGAACCGGCCCGGCGCCGGCGCCATGATTGCGGCGGAAGCGGTGGCACGCGCGCCAGCGGATGGCTACACGCTGGCGCTGCTGGACGAAGGCGCGCTGACCGTCAATCCAGTGCTGCAGAAGAAAATCGCCTACGACGTCCTCAAGGATTTTAGTTATCTCGGCACCGTCGCGCGCATCCCTCTTGTGATGGTGGCGCATCCCTCGCTGAACGTGGCGACGCCAGACGAATTGACGCGCTACAGCAAGGCGCATCCGTCGGCATTGAGCTACGCATCGGCGGGCGTCGGCAGCCCGCCGCATCTGGCCTTCGAAGCCTACAAGCAACAGTCGGGCGCGATCGTTGCGCATCTGCCCTATCGCGGCGGCGCGCCGGCCCTGGCCGATGTGGTGGCCGGCCACGTGCATCTGACCTTTATCGACACCAATCTGGGCAGCCAGTATGCGAAGACCGGCCGCGTGAGGCCGATTGCGGTGTCGACGCGACAGCGCAGCCCCTTGCTGCCGGCCGTGCCGACCTTCGAGGAGGCAGGCCTGAAGGGCTTCGAATTCGCGCCGTGGGTCGGGCTGGTGGGGCCGGCTGGCTTGCCGGCCCCCGTCGTCGAGCGCATTACCCAGGCGCTGCAGACGGTGCTGGCGGACCGCGACTTGCTGGCGCGCGTGCGAGGCAGCGGCTTCGAGCCCTTCGCCACCGGCAGCACCGCGTTCGCGGCGCTGATCCGGCAGGACCTCGAGGCCCGCCGCACGCTGATCCGCGAGCGCAATATCCGGCTCGAGAACTGAGCCGCCGCCGCACCCGCCCACCGCTGAACCCCCTTATCGCTTGCTGCCATGACCAAGACCCTGTTGCTCGATGCCGTTCCTGGCGCCAACGCCGGCGCCGATCTCGATACCTTCGTCGATGCCTGCCTGATCCTTGCGGCCCAAGGCCATGCCGCGGGGCTGGCCGGACAGATCACGATGCGCGATGCCGAATCGGGCGGCATGGTGACGCTTGCGCTCGGCACGGGCATGGAAGAGGCCAGCCCCGCCCATGTGCTGCGCGTCGATGCCGAACTGAACACGCTGCAGGGCAAGGGCAGGGCCAACCCCGGTGTGCGCTTCCATAGCTGGATCTATCGCCATCATCCGCAGGTGAAGGCGATCGTGCATACGCACCCGCCGGCGTTGTCGGCGCTGTCGATGCTCGGCATCCCGATGCCGGTGGCGCATATGGATGCGGCGATGTTCCACGACGATTGCGGCTTCCTGGCGCACTGGCCCGGCGTGCCGACCGGCGATGACGAAGGCGAGCTGATCTCGGGCGCGCTGGCGGGCCGGCGTACCGCCTTCCTGGTCAATCACGGCGCGGTCTGCACCGGTGCGACCTTGCAGGAAGCGGTCTACCTCAACGTCTTCGCCGAGCGCAATGCCCGCATGTGCCTGGACGCGCTGGCAGTGGGGGCGCTGCACCCGGTCGATCCGGAGGCCGCGCGCGAGGCGCATGATTTTCTGCTGCAACCGGCAATCGTCGACGCCACCTTTGCTTACTGGGCGCGCCAGGCCAAGGCGACGCTGCGTCGCTGATCCACGGGCGGCGCGCTATCGCGCCGCGATGCGCGCCGCGGACGATTCGATCGCCGCAATGGCGCGGCTGACCGCCTGGTTCGGGGTCGCGCCGCTGCGGTGGATCAGCACCACATGCCGATGCAGGTTGGCCCCTTCGATGGCAAGTCGATGCAGCCCGCGCGCCGTAATGGCGATGTCGGGCAGGTCGCGCGGCAGGATCGTGGTGCCGACGCCTTCCATCGCCAGGTCGAGCGACATGCTGACCGAGTTGCTTTCGACGGCGATCGACAAGGGACCAGGCAATTCCCGTTCGATCACGCGCCGCAACGCGTACGGGCGCGGCGGCACGATCAGCGGCCGCTGCGCCAGCGCGGCGACGCTGAGCGTTCCCGGTGTTGGTTCGCCCGGCTCGCGGCTATAGGCGGCGATCTGTTCGATGCACAGCCGCCGCAGCGTCACCGCGTCGGTATCGACGGCCAGGTCGTAGACCAGCCCGATATCGGCGAGACCGCGCTCGACCCGCTCCACGACATCGGGCGAGCTGGCGTTGAACACGCCGAGCGTGATGCGAGGATGCGCCGCGCGCAGCGAGGCGACCACCTCTGGAATCAGATAGGCCGCCAGCGTATTGACGGTGGCGATCGTCACGCGCCCATAGCCGGCCGCCGAGGTCTGCCGTGCGATGTCCAGCGCGCTGTCCACCATGCCGAATCCCTGGTCGATATCGCCGACCAGCCGTTCTCCCAGCGGCGTCGGCCGCATGCCGCGGCCGTGCCGATCGAACAGCGTCGCACCGAGGAACGACTCCAGCGCTGCCACCTGCTTGCTGACGGCGGCCTGCGTGATGCCGAGCGAAGTGGAGGCGGCACGCAGCGATCCGGCGCGCGCGACGGCGAGGAAGGTGCGAAGCAGGCGGTCTTTGTCTTGCATCGAGGGAGGGCGCTGGGGAGTATCGAACGAAGCACGCGCTTCGCCGCGTCTGCATTGGAATCGATTCGACTGGCGCTGTCCATCGGGGCGCATGCTATGGTTCCGTCAGCGCTCCATCGATCCTCATGCCTGCCGGCCAGTTTCAGCTCCTCCCTTGCGCGTTGCCCGGTGTGCTCGCCGTCCAGGCCAGCTCACGGCACCGCTTCGCCCGCCATACGCACGAGCAGTTCGGCATCGGCGTGATCGAGCATGGCGCGCAGCGCTCGGCCAGCGGGCGAGGCGAGGTGCAAGCGGTGGCGGGGGACATCATCACGGTCAATCCCGGCGAGGTGCACGACGGCATGCCGCTGGACGACGCCGGGCGTTCGTGGCGCATCCTGTATTTCGATCCCGAGGTTGTCGCGCCGGTCTGTCACGATGTGAGCGAAGGCGCCGCCCGGCTCGGGGAATTCCTGCTGCCGGTGCTGAGCGATCGCGCCTCGGCAGCCGTCTTCAGCCAATTGTTCGACGCGATGACCGGCGGCAATGCACCGGATGCGGCATTGCGTCGCGACGGCCTGCTGATGCTGCTGGTGGCGCGCACGATGGATTGCCGGCGCGTCGGGGAGGGCGGCGGCACCCCGGCGGCGATTGCCCATGCGCTGGCGCGCATCGACGACGATCCCTCGGTGCCCGTATCGCTGGACGATCTTGCCAACGCCAGCGGCCTGAGCCGCTTCCAGGTGTTGCGCGCCTTTACGCGGGCCACCGGGCTGACGCCGCATGCCTATCTGGTCCAGCGGCGCATCGACCTGGCACGTCGATTGATTGCGCAGGGCGAGGCGCTGGCCGAGGCGGCGATCGGCAGCGGGTTTGCCGATCAGAGCCATATGACCCGCATTTTCGTGCGGAAGTACGGGCTGTCTCCCAGCGCCTATGCGGCCATCGTCAGCGGACGGCCGTTGCGCTGACGTGCCGCGCAGGATGCCTCGCTGTTCGGTCGCTGCAATTTCGTTCAAGACCTCCACCGTGCCGGCAGCCTAGCCTTCAGCATCGAACGATGCGGAGGCAGTCATGTCAGGCAAAACCGAAGGCTATTTCTATCTGGCGCTGGCCATGATCCTGGTCGGCAGTACCGTCATTGCGAGCAAGGTCATCGCCGCGGGGCTGCCGCCATTTACCGCGACCGCGCTGCGCTTTGCCATCGCCTTGCCCGGCTTCCTGCTGCTGATGCGGCTGACCGGCGCGCGCTTGCCGGCCGTCGGCCGTGGCGATTGGGTGCTGCTGGTACTGCAGGCGGTCGCCGGCAGCGTCGGCTATACCACCTTGCTGATCTCCGGGCTGCGGATGACCTCCGCCGCGGATGCCGGCGTCATCATCGGCACGCTGCCGGTGGTGTCGGCGGTGATTTCCATCGTGGTGCTGAAGGAGCGCCCGAGCGTTACCTTGCTGCTGGCCATCGGGCTGGCCACCGCGGGCGTGCTCGCGGTGGCCGTGCCGGGAGAGGGGAACGACGGCAGCCGCGGCACCTGGCTTGGCAACGCCCTGGTCATGGGTGCGGTCATCTGCGAGAGCCTGTTCATCCTGCTCAACAAGCGGCTGCGCCAACCGCTTCAGCCGCTGGCGCTGTCGACCGTGATGACAGCGATCGGCCTCGCCGCGTCCATCGTTCCGGCCCTGCTGTTCGAGGCGCCATGGCGGCATGGACTGCCGAGCGGGGCGCTGGCGGCCGTGCTGTACTACGCGCTGGTGCCGACCGTGGCGGGCTTCGTGCTCTGGTATGCGGGCTCGGCGCGCACCACCGGGACGGAGGCATCGCTGTTCACGGCATTGGCGCCGATATCCGCCGTGGCGATGGCCTTTCTGCTGCTGGGTGAACCGGTCGGGGTCAGTCAGCTTGTCGGCATCGGCTGCGTGGTGGTGGCCGTGCTGAGCCTGGTGCTGGTCGGCGCTGGAGGCCATCGGAAGGGGCGCAAGACGGGGTGTTGCCCGCGAAGGACCCAGCGTGCCTGCGAGCTAGCGAAGCGATCCTGAGCGTCCGGCATTGCCGGCAGGCAGGTAGGCCCGCGGCGTCGTGCCCAGATAGCGGCGGAACACCGCGATAAAGCTGCTGACGCTGGCATAGCCAAGGTCCAGCGCGATCGCGGTGACGCTGTGTCCCGCAGCCAGCCGCTCCATCGCCGCGAGCAGCCGCATCTGCTGGCGCCACTGGCCGACGGTCCATCCGGTCTCGGCCTGGAAGCGCCGGGTCAGCGTGCGACGGCTCATGCCGATGCGTGCGGCCCAGCCATCGAGATCGGTGTTGTCCTCCGGCGCGGCCAGCATCCGCGTCGCCATTCGCATCAGGCGCCGCTCGCGCGGCATGGGCAGGAACAGCGTCTGCGCCGGCTGGCGGGCGAACGCATCGGCGAACACGGCGAGGTAGTGATCGAGGGCGGTGCCGGCGGGTGCCTCGTTGCCAGTCAGCGTGACGAGCAGCGCGTCCAGCAGCGGCGACAGCCTGGCCACCTTGACCGTGCCCGGCATCGAGACACGGCTCCACGCGCCGTCGAAATACAGGCTGGTACCGAGCATGCCGCCCTGCACGCTGGCGCCATGCACCACGCCGGGCGGGATCCACGCGATACAGCCGGTCGGCATCACCCAACGGCCGCCGTCGGCTTCGATGGCGACGACGCCGGTCTGGATCGTGAAGAGCTGTCCATCGTCATGGCGATGCGGACGGCGCTCGCGGATGCCGGTGTGCGACAGCTGGCGGGTTTGCTTCAGCGACACGGTGGATCGAACAGGAGGGCAGGGCTGGCCCGATTGCGTGATGGATTGGCATTCTAGCGTTAGCGGGTCAGTCGGCCGCGGCCTAGACTGCCTGCATTGCCGATACCACGGAGCCATTCGATGTCACCAGCCACGCCATCCCAATCGCTTGCCGAGCCCAACGGAGGCCAGGCATGAAGCCCGAAGCCATGCTCCCCGACCATATCGACGCCGTGCAGGCCAACGGCCTCACCGTACGCAAGGGCAGCGTCGGCGCGTTCCTCGCGAGCTGGCGCGTGCTGTCCGATCCGTCGCAGTCCGACGAGAGCCGTGCCGCGGCGAAGGAAGACCTGATCGCGCTGATTCCGGCGCTGGACGCGCTGGGTCTGTTCGTTGTGTTCGAGGCGCGCGATCCGCAACTGCGCGAGCTGATTGCACAAGGCCGCGGCGGCGCCTGAGCGCTCGCCGCGGCCTTGTGCCGGTGCGTCCGATCAGACCAGCGTCAGGCGCACGTCGATGTTGCCGCGCGTTGCGTTCGAATACGGGCAGACGACGTGGGCCTTGTCCACCAGCGCCTGCGCGGTTTCGCGCGCCACGCCCGGAATCGAGATCTGCAGTTCGACCTCGATACCGAATCCGGTGGGGATCTGGCCGATGCCGACATTGCCGGTGATCGTGGTCTCGGCGGGCAGCGCGACCTTCTCGCGGCCGGCGACGAACTTCAGGGCGCCGAGGAAGCAGGCGGAGTAGCCGGCGGCGAACAGCTGCTCGGGGTTGGTGCCGGGACCGCCGGCGCCGCCCAGTTCGCGCGGTGTGCTCAGCTTGACCTCGAGCGCGCCATCGGACGAGACGGCGCGGCCGTCACGGCCACCGGTGGCTTGAGCTTGGGCACGGTACAGGACTTTTTCGATCGACATGGTTGGCTCCTTCAGGTTGATGGCCGGGTTGCTTGCTTCAATGTAGTGCGCTATTACATAGCGCACTATATAAATCCGTCAAAACAAGGCGACGTTGCTACCCCGCGCGGCTCAGTCGGCCGCGCTTCGGGCAATCTTCGCCGTCACGCTATCGAGCTTGCGCTTCAGGCTGGTCAGTTCCTCGACGCTGCACGCCGACGCGCACAGCACCGACTCCGGCACCTTGCCGGCCTGGGTCTTCAGCGCGCGGCCGGCCTTGGTCAGGCTGACGATGACCTGCCGCTCGTCCGCCGCCGCCCGTGCTCGCGACAGCAATTCTTGCGTCTCGAGGCGCTTGAGCAAGGGCGTCAGCGTGGCCGAGTCCAGATTCAGCCGGGCGCCGATCTCGGATACCGTCAGTCCGTCCTGCTCCCACAGCACCATCATCACCAGGTATTGCGGGTAGGTCAGCCCCAGTGGGCGCAGCAGCTTGCGGTACAGCTTGTTCAGCGCCAGCGAGGCCGAATAGACCGAGAAACAGAACTGCCGGTCCAGCAATAGTGCGGTGGCAGGGTCGATCCGGGGGGAGTTCGATGCGGCGTTCATGGAACGGAATATAGATCGTGCGCGATTGAATAGCAAGAACTTTATTTCGGTAAATGGGGGGCCCTGCGATGGACCCCCAATTCTTCGCCGTCAGGCCGCCACTTCCATCAACGCATCGACCACCACCACGCCATCGGGGCTGGCCATCACCGGATTCAGGTCGACGGAGCGGATCGCGCCGGCGGCGACGTGCACCATCCTGCCGACCGCCACCGCGGTGCGGCACAGTGCGGGGACGTCCACGGCCGCTTCGCCTCGCACGCCGGCCAGCAGCGGCGCGATGCGCAGGCTCCGCAGTGCGCGGGCGACATCCTCTTCCTCGCAGGTGGCCAGCAGTACCGCGGTGTCGCGCAGCGTCTCGACATACTTGCCGCCGTCGCCGACCACCAGCACCGCGCCGAATACCGGGTCCCAGTGCGCGCCGATCATGCATTCGCGCTGGCCGCGCACCATCGCCGCGACGATGACCCCTTCGGCCTCGACGGCCATGCCGGCCAGCGTGGCCATCTGGCGCTCGAATGCCGCGACGATCGAATCGGCGTCGTTGCACCCCAGCGCGACCAGGCCGTGTTCGCTCTTGTGGGGCACCGCGGCGGCGCAGGCCTTGACCGCGACCGGCCCGCCGAGCGCCCGCCACGCCGCCACCGCGTCATCGGCGCTGCGGCACAGACGGTGCGCGACGACGGGAACGCCGGCCTCGGCCAATCGTGCGAGGCTGGCCGCTTCGCTGAGCGTGGTCGAGGGCGAGGAGACATCGAGCGCCGCCGCCGCGGGCGCCGCCGGTGGGCGCGCGACCAACTCCGCCAGCCGCAACCGATGCGCGCGCCACTGGCTCAGCGCCGGCAGCGCTTCGCCGGCGTTGGCATAGACCGGTACGCCGCGCTGCCGGAACGGCGCGGCCACGCTCTGCTGCCAGGCCGCGACCGCGATCGGCTTGCCGCTGGTATCGGCAAAGGCCGCCGCATCGGCGGCAAAGCGCTCGATGTCGTAGCCCATGCCCGCCACCGGAATATCGAGCAGCACCAGATCGGCCGCCGCATCGCGCGCGATGACCGGCAGCACTTCGCCGAACAGCGCGCTGTTGGTCAGCAGGGCCGCGGTGACGTCGACCGGATTGGCGGTTGCGGCAAAGCCGGGCAGGCGTTCGGCCAGCGCGGTCTGGATCTGCGCCGCCAGCGGGGCCATCGACAGTCCGCAGGACTCGGCGGCGTCAGCCGCCATCACGCAGCTCGCGCCCGAATTGCTGACCACCACGAGGCCACGGCCCTGCGGTTGCCAGTCGCGCAGATACAGCGGCGCGCAGCGCGCCAGTGCATGGGCGTCGTCGACGCGCCAGATGCCGTGATGCGCGAGGAAGGCATCGACGGCGCGGTCCTCGTTGGCCAGCGCGCCGGTGTGCGAGGCCGCTGCGCGCTGGCCCGCGCTGGTGCGCCCGGCCTTGACCGCGACAATTGGCACGCCGCGTGCGCGGGCCACCGCGGCCGCCTGCGCCAGCGTGGCCGGATCGTTCAGCGTCTCCAGATACAGCAGCATCAGCCGCACGTCGTCATCGTGCGCGACGGCAAGCGCGAGATCGCTGACCGTGACGTCCGCCTGATTGCCGGTTGCGTGCATATGCCGCACGCCGATGCCCTGGTGCCGCAGCAGCCCATAGACCATCGCGCCCATGCCGCCGCTCTGGCTGATTACTGCCACCGGTCCGTCCTGCGGCGGCACCTCGATGAACATCGTCGAGAAGCTGGCGATCGCGCCGCTGCCGAAGTTGGCGAGGCCCTGGCTGTTCGGTCCGACCATGCGCAGACCCGCCGCGTGCGCGATGTCGACCATCTTCTGCTGCTGGCGCCGGCCTTCCTCGCCCGCTTCGCCGAAGCCGGAGGCAATCACGATGGCCGCCGCCACGCCGAGCCGCGCGCAATCGCCGACCGCCTGCACGGCCGCCTCGCCGGCCACCACGACGATGGCCAGCTCGGGCGCTTCCGGCAGCGCGTCGAGCGAGGCGTAGCTGCGCAGGCCCTGGATCGTGTCGCGCTGCGGATTGATCGGATACAGCGTGCCGCGATAGCCGTGCTGCTGCATGTAGTGGATGGGCCGGCCGCCGATCTTGTGGATGTGGTCCGATGCGCCGATCACCGCGATCGAGCGCGGCGTCAGCAGGGCTTGAAGGCCGCGGGGGAGAGAAGCTGCCATGTCGTATTCCTGTCGATGCGATGGTAAGTCCGCGATGTGAGTCAGCGATGGGTCAGTCAGTGCGAATGTCAGTCGATGGTGGCGCCGGAGGTCTTGACCACGCCGGCCCATTTGTCGATCTCGGCACCGAGGAAGCGGCCGGTCGCGTCCGGCGAAGTCCATTCGGCACCAAAGCCCTGCGTGGCAAAGCGCGAACGGACTTCGGCATCGTCGAGCACGGCGCGCAGCGCCTGGCTCAACTTGTCGATCACCGGAGCCGGCGTGCCGGCCGGCACCAGCAGCGCGTTCCAGGCGGTGGCTTCATATCCGGCCAGACCGGCCTCGGCAATGGTCGGCACATCCGGCGCGGCGGGGGAGCGCTTGGCGCTGGTCACGGCCAGCGCCTTGAGCTTGCCGTCGCGCACGAACGGCATCGCCGACAGCATGGTGTCGAACATCACCGTCGCCTGGCCGCCGATCACGTCCGTCAGGGCGGGCGCGCTGCCCTTGTACGGCACGTGGGTCATGCGCACGCCCGCCATCGCGTTGAACAACTCGGCCGACAGATGGGTCGACTGGCCATTGCCCGAACTGGCGAAGGTGACCTGGCCGGGCTTGGCCTTGGCCAGCGCGATCAGCTCGGCGACATTGCGCGCCGGCGTCGAGGGCGCGGTGACCAGCACCAGCGGTCCGCGCGTCAGCAGGCTGACCGGCGCGAAGTCGCGGCGGGTGTCGTAGCCCGGCTTGCGGAACAGCGTCATGTTGATCGCGTGGGCGGTGGTGGCGACCAGCAGCGTGTAGCCATCGGGCGCCGCCTTGGCGACGGCCTCGGCGCCGATATTGCCGCCCGCGCCGGGCCGGTTCTCGACCACCACCGGCTGCCCGAGCCGCTCGCCGAGCTTCTGCCCGACCACGCGCGCGACGATGTCGGTGGGGCCGCCGGGCGGGTAGGGCACCACCATGCGGACCGGCCTCGCCGGCCAGGTTTCGGCATGGCCGGGCCGCGGCAGCAGCGTGCATAGCGCGCCGATCGCCAGCGCGGCAAGGAAGGTTCGCCGGGCATGTCGCTGCAATACGGTAGACGACGGGGCGAGCGTGGCCCGCCGATACGAATGGTTCGGCTGCATCTGTGTCTCCATGTGGTTGTCTTCTGTGCGGGCCGGCCCCCTTGACGGGGTCCGCTGTAGCGAGGCCGCCCGCGCTATTCCCGCTGGAATCGCAGCAGCGTGCGCTCGCCATGCCGGAAAAAGCCCGCGCGCACGCGATCGCCGATGGCCACGCCCGGCTCGGCGTGGCCCATTACGCGCGGCCCTTCGTCCAGCGTGGCGAGCACCAGCGTGTAGGGGACCAGCGCGCGGAAGCTGTCGTCCGGCGCGCGCGCTACCTCGGTCACGGCGTAGACGGTGGCCCCGCCGGCGGCATCGCGCCACGAGAGGCGGACGCTGCCGCAGCGCTGGCAGGCATGGCGCTCCAGCGATTGGGCCGCGCCGCAGTCGCCGCACGTTTGATAGCGGACGCGGCCTGCTTCCAGACCCGCGGCATAGGGATGAAGCCCCTCGGGCAGGGCGCCATCAGCGGAATTGGCTGAGATCGGCATTACAGGGCCTCCAGCACCAGGCTGACATGGGACGACAGCACGCCCCCATCGGCATGGAACAGCGCACGGCGACGCGGTCCGATCTGCCGGTCGCCGGCGCGCCCCGCGAGTTGCCGCGTCGCCTCGGCCAGATGCATCAGGCCGCCGGCGACGCCGGAATGGCCGAACGCGAGCAGGCCGCCATGCGTATTGAGCGGCAGCGCGCCATCGCAATCGAAATCGCCGGCCAGCAGCCGCGCATGCGCGCCGCCGCGCGCCGCCACGCCGATTTCTTCGAGCAGCATCAGCAGCGTGATGGTGAACGAGTCGTAGATCGCCAGATAGCCGAGCCGATCGACGCCGAAGCCGGCCTCGGCGAGCGCACGGGTTGCGGATTCGCCTGCGCCGGTCGTCATCACGCTGTCGATCGCGCACAGATGCTGATGGCGATGCGCCTGCCCCGCGCCGGCAATCCGCACCGGCCGGCCCGGGCCCGGCTCTGCCGACACCACCAGCGCCACCGCACCATCGGAGATCGGGCAGCAGTCGGACAGCAGCAGCGGCGTCGCCACCGGCTTGGTCGAACAAGCGGCCGCGGCGCTGAATGGCTCGCGCAGATGCGCGTCCGGATGCGCGGCCGCATGCTTGCGCATCAGCACCGCGAAATCCGCCAGCGCGTCGCGCGGCAGGCCGGTCTCCATCAGATAGCGCGAGGCCAGCAGCGCGTAGTACGCCGGTACCGAGGCGCCGTTGGGCACTTCGACCTGCGGCTCGCCGACCTGGGCCAGCGTCTGCACTGACTGGTCGCGGCTCTGTCCGCTCAGGCGGTTTTCGCCGGCCACCACCAGCACATGGCGGCAGCGGCCGGCACGCACCAGCTCGCGCGCCAGCATCGCCATCGCGCCGCCGGTGGCGCCACCGGCGGCCATGCCATGCGCATAGGCGGGGTTGAGCGACGCGTATTCGCAGAAGCGGTCGGCCAGCATCAGATGCGGCAGCGTGGTCGCGTAGCCGCACAGCACGCCATCGATCTCGGCACGCGACAGCTCGGCCTCGGCCAGCGCGGCATCGGCCGCCTGCGCCATCAGCGTGAGCGGCGTGCTGCCCGGCAGCCTGCCGAAGCGCGTATTGCCGGCGCCGCGCAGCCAGGCGGCGCGTTGCGTGGAATCAATCATGTCGGGCTCATGTCAGCGCTTCAGCAGCGGGCACTTCGACTTGGACGGCGGGATGAACGCCTGATCGCCGGGGACCGTGGCGAGGACCTTGTAGTAGTCCCACGGATACTTCGACTCGGCCTGCGTCTTCACCTCGAACAGGTACATGTCGTGCACCATGCGGCCGTCTTCGCGGATACGTCCATTGGCGGTGAAGAAGTCCTGGATCGGCATCGCCTTCATCTGCTTCATTACCGCGGCAGTCTCGTCGGTGCCCGCGGCCTGCACGGCCTTCAGGTAGTGCATCACCGACGAATAGACGCCAGCCTGGCTCATGTTCGGCATCTTCTTGAGCTTGTCGAAATACCGGCGCGACCATTTGCGCGTGGCGTCGTTCATGTCCCAATAGAACGCCTCGGTCAGCACCAGGCCGGCAGCGGTCTTCAGGCCGATCGCGTGGATGTCGTTGATATAGAGCAGCAGGCCGGCCAGCTTCTGCTTGTTGTCGCGCGTCAGGCCGAACTCGTGCGCGGCCTTGATGGCATTGACGGAGTCGCCGCCCGCATTGGCCAGGCCCACCACCTGCGCCTTGCTGGCCTGCGCCTGCAGCAGATACGAGGCAAAGTCGCTGGCGCCGATCGGATGGCGGGCGGCGCCGAGCACCTTGCCCCCCGTTTCGTTGACCACGGCGGTGGCCGAGTCCTGCAGCGTGTGGCCGAAGGCGTAGTCAGCGGTCAGGAAATACCAGCTCTTGCCGCCGCGCTGGACCATCGCGCGTGCGGTGGTGTTGGCCAGCGCATAGGTGTCGTAGGCGTAGTGCACCGAGATCGGCGTGCACAGGTCATTGGTCAGCCTCTCGGTGCCGGGACCGGAGAACACCACGATGCGGTTTTTCTGCTTGGCGACTTCCAGCACCGCCAATGCGGGCGCCGACGCGGCGACATCGAGGATCGCGTCGACGCGGTCGGTGTCGAACCATTCGCGCGCCTTGTTGGCGGCGATGTCGGCCTTGTTCTGATGGTCCGCGACCACCAGCTCGATCTTGCGGCCGAGAACCTTGCCGCCGAAGTCGTCGATCGCCATCTGCGCCGCGGTGGCGCTGCCGCGGCCGGTCACATCGGCATAGAGGCCGCTCATGTCGAGGATCAGGCCGACCTTGACCAGATCGTCGGAGAGGGCGGCCTTCGGCTGCGCCTGTGCGTGGGCGGCGCCGGCGAGGGCAAGCGCGCAGCCGCCGAGCATGCCGGCGAGCAAGCGGGAAACCAGGCCGGCAGGGCGCCGGCGTGCGGGAAATGGCTTCATGTCGTGGGTCTCCTCCGGATCGTTGGTGTCGCCGCTCAGTGTCGCCGCTCAGACGGTGGCGATCGGTGTGGTGGGCGAACCGACCGCCCCGGGCAGGCGCAGCGGCGGCGCCGTCAGCATGAAGCGGGTGCGGCCGTGCTCGCGCAGCCATTGCGCCAGCTCGCGCAGATACCAGAGCTCGCCCAGCGGCAGGCCCAGCTTGAACAGGCAGTGGTGGTGCAGCGGCAGCAGCGGGTGCGGGCCGGGGCCGCTTGCGGGTGGCGCGGGATAGCGCTCCACCGCGTAGTTATCGGCGATCAACGCGGTGATGCCGGCGTCGGTGATCCACTGCAGCAGCTTGTCGTCGCGTCCGTTCAGCGCGCTGCAGCTGTGGTGCAGCACGTTCTCGTCGGGCTCGCGCTGCATCGACAGCACCACCTCGGCGAAGCCCGTGCGCAGCAGCAGCATGTCGCCGCGCTCGACCTCGACACGGTCCGCCTCCATCGCGCGCATCAGCTCGTCGTAGCCGATATTGCGGAAGTCGGTGCCGTAGCAATGCGCCAGATCGACCAGCACGCCGCGGCCCTGCATGCCCTTGACGGCGAAGTTCTCGATGCCGAGCGCGCGCGCCTCGCTGTGTTCGTGATTGCAGCCGTGCGCGGCGAAGTGATCGTCGTCGGCGTAATCGACCGGGCCGACGATATGTTCGTTGGCGCGATAACCGTTGTAGTAGACCCGCTCGGCGCGGCCGTCGCCGTCGGCGTCGAACAGCGCGCCGACATGGGCCAGAGAATCCCATTGCGTCGAGTATTGCAACGACAGCAGGACCTGATCGTCGCTGATCACGTCGGTGGCGGCGGGATCGACCCTGGCCAGCGGGAAGTTGACGTAGGGCAGGTCGTCGCGGAAGGTCGGGCGCAGCACCGGCGGATGGCGGCGCGGATTGAGCTTGTTGCCGCCGGGATAGTCCAGCGGGAGCGACAGGCAGAAGCTCAGGCCTGCCTGGATCTCCTGCGCGGCCTTGCGTACCTGCTCGGCGCCGATCAGATTGAGCCGCCCGATCTGGTCGTCGGGACCGAAGTCGCCCCAGGTCGAGCCCTGCGGACGTTGTTTCCAGCGCATGCCTGATGTCTCCATATCGGTGGTCCTTTTTGTCGTTCAGGGTTGTGCTGCGTGCTGCCACACCGGCTTGCTACGGCGTATCGGCGGGCGAAAGGGTGGCGTTGGTGGCCGCGCCCGTGCGTGCCGCGGCTCCTCGATGAGGCCAGCGGTCGGGCAGCGACGCCTCGATGGCGCCGAGATTGGCGACGATGCCGTCGGCCTCGCGCCGCAGCGCCCTGGCCATGGCGGCCTCTCGTTCGGTGATGCGTTCGTTCAGCGCGGCGATGCTCAGCGCCCCGAGCGGGTAACCGTCAGGGCCGGGCAAGGCGATCGCGATGCCGCCCATGCGTTCGACCACCACATCGAGCAACACCGCATAGCCGCGTTCGCGCGTCGCTTCGACATGACGCAACAGCGCCGCCGTGCTCAGGCGCGGATAGCGCTTAAGCGCCGGCGCCACGCAGCGCAGCACGGCATCGATTTCATCGTCCGGAAGGGCGGCCAGCAAGGCCAGGCTGCCGGCGCCCACGCCGAGCGGGCGGCGGCTGCCGATATCGAGATAGTTGGCGCGGATCGGGAAATTGCCGAAGCGCAGCTCGGTGCAGACCGATTCCCAGCCGCTTGGCACCGACAGGATGGCGGTGTCCTCGAACGCGCAGGCCAGGCGGATCAGCGCGGGGCGGGCAAGGGGCCGCATATCGAGGCGGCGCAACGCCGCCGCCCGCAGCACGAGCCATTCAGGTCCGGGGCTGAAGGCCTTGGTCGCCGGATCGCGCGAAACCAGCCCCTCGGCCGCCAGCGTGTCGAGCAGCCGCAGCGCCGACGCCTTGTCGACGCCCGACGCCTGCGCCAGGTCGGTCAGCCGCGTATTACGCGGATCCGACAGCGCCCGCAGCAGCTGGCAAGCCTTGCGCAGCGACGATCCCTGGGTCGTCATCCGGCCGTCTCCCTGTTCTGGTCATTTTGCGGAATGAAACCGCAGATGCCGTTATAGGGTGACTACAGGGCTGCGTCATTTTGCGACGCATCAAAGTTTTGCGGAATGAAATTCCGAGCGGACTCAATCGTTCGCCGCCAACCGGGTTGTTGCAACCACAGGGTCAAAACGATGCGGTGCCGCTATCGCCGCGTCCTCCATGTTCGTTTTGTTTGACATTTGCCTATAATAGAGGAGGTTAGGTGCGTTATTTTTGACATCATGCGGACTGCATACACCCCTCAAGAACTTGGCCGGTTGATTCGGAGCACACGCAAGGCGCTAGGCACGACCCAGGCCGAACTGGCCACCGCACTCCAGGTGCGCCGCCAGACGATTGCGGAGCTGGAGCGAGGCGGGAATGTAGGGATGCACGTCATGTTTAACGCCCTCGTCTATTTGGGTAAAGGGATCGCCATTTCCGATACGCGCCCGACGGCGGAGGCATTGCGAGCCATGTTGGACGACGATGAATGACAAGCTGAAACGCCTGTGGGTCACTACCCCTCAAGGGACTTCCGGCACGGTCGACAAGGAGTCTCGTTACATCTTCAACTACACGGCGACGGAGCGCGAATGCGAGGTTGCGCTCGGCATGCCGATTCGCGCCGAAAGCTACGGCAGCACCGTTCTGCATCCCATCTTTGCGATGAACCGGCCGGAGGGCTATCTGCTCGATCGCATCCGACATCGCTTTGGCAAGCTCGTGCAGCTCGACGACATGCGGTTGCTTGCGCTAACCGGGCAGAACCAGATTGGACGCCTGCGCTATGAGGTGCCAGGCGCTGACGACAAGCGTCACAAGGCGTCGACGGTGGGCCTGTCCACAATCCTGGAGACCGACGCTTCGACGGACTTGTTCGAGTATCTGGTCGATACCTACCTGCAGTCCGGAATCAGCGGAATCCAGCCCAAGGTCATGATTCCGGATGCGGACAAGGCCAATACGTCGCTGGTCGAGCGCGCGACCTTGATCGCGCCAGATCTGATTGTCAAGGCAAGTGGCGACGGGTATCCGTATCTGGCGCAGAACGAGTTCCTGTGCATGGAGGCTGCGCGGCGGGCCGGCATCTCGGTGCCTCAGTTCTGGTTATCCCAGACGGGCACGCTGTTCGTGATGGCGCGCTTCGATATGGCGGAGGGTCGGCAGCTCGGCTTCGAGGACATGGCTGTGCTGATGAACAAGACCGCCGAAGAGAAATACCTCGGCGCGTACGAACATATCGCCAAGGTGATCAATGTCTATTGCGGGCCGAACGCGCCCGATAGCTGCAGGCGCTTCTTCGACTATCTCGCCTTGACAGTGATGGTGCGCAATGGCGATGCACACTTGAAGAACTTCGGTCTGCTCTATCGCGATCCCCATTCGAGCGCACCGGAGCTTTCGCCGCTTTACGATGTCGTCACCACCACCGTGTACAAATACCAGAACAGGTACGGTATGGAGCTGACCGACCGCGAACTGGCACTCAAGGTCGCGAAATCCAAACGCTATCCGGACCGCAAGACCTTGATTGAATTCGGCAAGAACGTATGTGGAGTGGCCAATCCAGAGCACGTCTTCGAGCGCATCGGCGATGCAATGAGCGACACGCTGCAGGCCGATGTCCCGGGAATCGACGCAACATTGATGAAGGCGCTGCGCAAGGAATGGGACGGCGGCCGTCTGGCGATGGCGCCGGACCACGTCTATCAGCAGGCAGTCATCAAGGATCTATCCGGTTCCCCGTCAGAACCCTTTTGAATCGGGTGGCCGCCAATGCGGCCAATGAACGAGCTAACCCGTCGCTGGACTACCCGGTAAACACCGGCTCGTCCCGATCCACCTTCGCCGCCGCCAGCAGCGCGTTCAGTTCGGGCACGCACGATCCGCAATTGCCGCCGGCCTTGACGCAGGCCGTGATCTCGGCCGCGCTGCGCAGGCCGTGTTCGCGGATCGCGTCGCAGATGGTATTGCGGCCGACGCCGAAACAGGAGCAGACGGTCGGACCGGCATCGACGCCGGGCTCGGCGGCCTGGCCGATCAGCAGGCCGATGCGGTCATCGTCATCGAGTTGGCCCTTGGCGAACAGGCTGCCGAGCCACGCCCGTGCCGGCAGGTCCGGTCGCGTCGAGACATAGATGCAGGCCTGGAGCCGGTCGTCGACGACCAGGGCGGCGTGGTAGACGCCGGCGGAACGGTCCTCGTACTCGATCCAGTCGGCCTCGGGGTCGGCCACGCCGAGCAGCTGCCGCGCCCAGGCGGTGCGATCGCCAACCGACTCGCGGCCGGCGAATTCGTAGCGCTGGAACTGCCGGCCGGTCACGCGCGTCCACCAGGTCAGCGCGCCGCAGTCCAGCGTGTCGCGGGCCAGCGCGAAGCCGTGCCACGAGACCGGAAAGGGATCGATGCGGACCGGCGTGTGCTTGAACTCGGGCTCGCCGGACACCGGGTCGACCACCGGATTGACCAGCGCGCCGACGCGCGCATCGGAACTGAACCGGCCATTCCAGTGGATCGGCACAAAGACGCTGCCGCGCGGGATGCCGCCCCCATGGCGCACGCGCACCACCATCGCGCCCCAGCGCGTCGACACCCGCGCCAGCCGGCCTTCGCCGACGCCGCACAGCAGGGCGTCCTGCGGATGCATGTCGACGAAGGGCTCAGGCAGGTGTTCGGCCAGGCGCGCCGACTTGCCGGTGCGGGTCATCGTGTGCCATTGGTCGCGTACGCGCCCCGTGTTCAGGATCAGCGGGTAGTCCTCGTCGGTGGCGTGTACCGGCTTGCGCGGCGCGGTGGCGACGAAGCGGGCGCGGCGGTCCGGATGCGAGAAGCCGCCCCCGGCAAACAGGCGCGCCGTGCCGGTCCCGTCCGCGCGCACCGGCCATTGCACCGGCTGCAGCGTGTCGTAGGCGCGCGCGTCGAGGCCGGCCAGCCCGCCGATGTCGAAGGCACGCGGGACCGTCTCTTCGCTGCAGGGCGCGCTGCCGGCCTCGCCTTGGTTACGGTACGCCGACAGCCGCGCATGCTCGTCAAAGATCTCGCGCGGCGAGCCATAGTCGAAGCCGGCAAAGCCCATGCGACGCGCGACCTGGCAGACGATCCACCAGTCGGCGCGGGCCTCGCCCGGCGCGGGCAGGAAGGCGCGCTGGCGCGAGATGCGCCGCTCCGAGTTGGTCACCGTGCCGTCCTTTTCGCCCCAGCCGAGCGCCGGCAACAGGATATGCGCGCTGTCGTTGGTATCGGTGCGGGTGACGATATCCGATGCGATCACCAGCTCGCAGCGCTGCAGGGCGCGGCGGGCCTGGTCCGCGTCGGGCAGGCTGACCACCGGATTGGTGGCCATCACCCAGACCGCCTTGATGCGGCCCTGCTCGATGGCCTCGAACAGTTCGACCGCCTTCAGGCCCGGGCGGTCGGCCATCGCCGGTGCGTCCCAGAAGGTCTGCACCAGTTCGCGATGGCGCGGCTCGGTCAGCTCCAGATGCGCGGCCAGCATGTTGGCCAGGCCGCCCACCTCGCGCCCGCCCATCGCGTTCGGCTGGCCGGTCAGCGAAAACGGGCCCATGCCGGGCTTGCCGATGCGGCCGGTCAGCAGGTGGCAATTGATGATGCTGTTGACCTTGTCGGTGCCGGCCGACGATTGATTGACGCCCTGCGAGAAGGCGGTGACCACGCGCGGCGTGTCGGCGAACCATTGGTAGAAGGTCTGCAGATCGGCCGGATCGATCTTGCAGGCGCGCGCGACGGCAGCGAGATCCGCCTCGCCGGCGGCGGCCTGCAGCGCGGCCGCGAGCGCGGCGTCGCCATCGGTATGCGCCTGCACGAACGGCGCATCGACCGCGCCCTCGCGGTGCAGATGCTGCAGCAGGCCGTTGAACAGCCAGACATCGGTGCCTGGCCGTACCGGCAGATGCAGGTCGGCCAGATCGCAGGTCGCGGTGCGGCGCGGGTCGATCACCACCAGCTTCATCTGCGGGCGATCGGCCTTGGCCTTCGCCAACCGCTGGAACAGGATCGGATGGCACCACGCGGTATTCGAGCCGACCAGCACCACCACATCGGCCAGTTCCAGGTCCTCGTAGCAACCCGGCACGATGTCCTCGCCGAACGCGCGCTTGTGGCCGGCGACCGCGGACGACATGCACAGCCGCGAGTTGGTATCGATGTTCGCCGTGCCGATGAAGCCCTTCATCAGCTTGTTGGCGACGTAGTAGTCCTCGGTCAGCAGCTGCCCGGAAACATAGAGGGCGACCGATTCCGGACCGTGACGCGCGATGATGTCGCGCAGGCCCGAGGCTGCCCGATCCAGCGCCTCGTCCCACGACGCGCGCCGCAGCGTGCCGTCGGCCGCGCGCAATTGCGGATGCAGCAGCCGTTCGTTCAGGTCGACCGTCTCCGCGAGCGCCGAGCCCTTGACGCACAGGCGCCCGGCGTTGGCCGGATGCGAGGGATCGCCGGCGACTTCGACGGTGCCGTCGGCATGCCGCTCGGCGCGCACGCCGCAGCCGACGCCGCAGTACGGGCAGGTCGTCTGCACGCTCGCCACCGGCGTGGACCGCGCCGCGGCATCTTCGGCGATGGCGACTGGAATATCGGAGAGTTTCACACCTTGCCCCTTGCTGGCTTGCTGCTGTGTGCGATCACTGTGTGCGCTCGCTGAGTCCGCTCGCTGTGTCCAGTCACGCGGCCACCGCTTCGCACTGCGCCTTGCCGAACAGCAGCCGATTGCGCATCGCGCCGATCGGCGTGCCGTTCTGGATCAGCTCGAAATACCACGGACCATCCTGCACGTCCCCATACAGCACCGCGCCGGCCAACCGGCCGCCTTGCAGCACCAGCCGCTTGTAGACGCCGCGGCGCGGATCACGCAGCACCAGGTCCTCGCTGTCCTCGCCGCCGACGATATCGCCGGCCGAGTACAGCTCGACGCCGCTGACCTTCAGCCGCGTGGCGGTGGCCTGCTGGACGTAGCGCCGGTGACCCGCGCCGGCCAGGTGCGCCGCGCAGACGCGCGCCTGGTCCCAGATCGGCGCGACCAGCCCGAAGGTGGCCTGGCGGTGCTGCACGCATTCGCCGACCGCGTAGATGCGCGGGTCGTAGGTCTGCAGCGTGTCATCGACGACGATGGCGCGCTCGCAATGCAGACCCGCCGCGCGGGCAAGCTCTGCGTTCGGACGCACGCCCGCGGCCATTACGACGAGATCGGCGCGAATCTGCGACCCGTCGGCAAGGCGAACGCCGCTGACTCGCGTGTCTCCGAGGATCTCGCTGGTATTGGCGCCGAGCAGGATGCGCAGGCCGCGCCGTTCCAGCGTGCGCTTGAGCAGGGCGGCGGCGTTGGCATCGAGCTGGCGATCCATCAGCGCATCGCCCAGATGCACCACGGTGACGTCCATGCCCTGGCGCAGCAGGCCGTTGGCCGCCTCCAGCCCGAGCAGGCCGCCGCCGATCACCACCGCATGGCGATGCGCGCGCGCCGCGGCCAGCATGGTCTCGACGTCCTGGATGTCGCGGAATGCGATCACGCCGTCGAGCTGGTGGCCGGGTACGGGCACGATGAAGGGACGCGAACCGGTCGCCAGCAGCAGCCGGTCGTAACGGACCTCTGTGCCGGACTGCGAACGCACCCGCCGACGCACGCGGTCGATCTCCACGACCGGATCGCCGGCCAGCAGCGTGATGCCATGGCGCGCATACCACTCGCGCGGATGCAGCATGATGTCGTCGACCGTCTTTTCCCCGGCGAGCACCGGCGACAGCAGGATGCGGTTGTAGTTGCCATGCGGCTCGGCGCCGAACACGGTGATGTCGTACAGGTCGGGCGCCAGCGCCAGCAGCTCCTCGACGGTGCGCATGCCGGCCATGCCGTTGCCGACCACCACCAGGCGCGGCTTGTCGATGCGGGTCATGCGGCCACCCATACCTTGCCGTCGTAGACGCGGGCGGGATAGGCCGGCACCGAATGCTCCGGCGCCTCCAGGCATTCGCCCGTGCGCAGGTCGAAATGCTGCTTGTAGATCGGCGAGGCGACCACCAGCCGGTCGCCCAGGTTGCCGACGAGCCCGCGCGAGAGCACGGCCGCGTCGGCATTCGGATCGTAGTTGCCGATCGCGAAGACCTGGTTGTCCGGGCCGATCCGGAACACGGCGATCTGTCGATGCCCCACCAGCGCGCAGACACCGGTGTTCGGCACGATGTCGCGCAGCGCGCAGACCGCGGTCCACTGTTCGGAAGAAGCGTGCGTGGCAAGCTGGCTCATGATGATTTCCTCGGCTGCGTAGGGCATGGCGGCTGACGTGGCGGCTGACGTCATTCAGATGGCGAAGGTTTCGGATCAGGCGACCGGGTCCGCCTCGGCGACGCGGTCCATGCGGACCAGCGGCACCGCCACCGGGCGCTGCGTCGGCATGCCGGCGCCGGCGCCCTGCAGGTCGCGTTCCTCCGGCGTGGCCGGACGGATCTGGCCACGCTCCTGCACGAACACGACATGCTCGTCCCCTCGCTCGCTGTTGACGAAATGGTGGAAGCGCTTGCGGGTCTCCGGATCGGTGACGGCCTTCTTCCATTCGCATTCATAGGTATCGACCACCAGCTGCATCTGCGCCTCGAGCTCGGCGGCGATGCCGAGGCTGTCGTCGACCACCACGGCCTTCAGATAGTCGAGGCCGCCTTCGAGGTTGTCGCGCCAGACGCTGGTGCGCTGCAGGCGGTCGGCGGTGCGCACGTAGAACATCAGCACGCGGTCGATGTAGCGGACCAGCGTGTCGCGGTCCAGATCGCTGGCCAGCAGCTCGGCATGGCGCGGCTTCATGCCGCCGTTGCCGCAGACGTACAGGTTCCAGCCCTTGTCGGTGGCGATCACGCCGATGTCCTTGCCCTGCGCCTCGGCGCATTCGCGCGTGCAGCCCGACACGCCGAACTTGATCTTGTGCGGCGCGCGCAGGCCCTTGTAGCGGTTCTCCAGCTCGATCGCCAGGCCCACCGAATCGCCGACGCCGTAGCGGCACCAGGTCGAACCGACGCACGACTTCACCGTGCGCAGCGACTTGCCGTAGGCGTGTCCCGATTCGAAGCCGGCCGCGATCAGTTCTTCCCAGATCAGCGGCAACTGCTCGACCCGCGCGCCGAACAGGTCTACGCGCTGGCCGCCGGTGATCTTGGTGTAGAGGCCGTACTTCTTCGCCACGCGGCCCACCGCGATCAGCCCGTCGGGCGTGACCTCGCCGCCCGGCATGCGCGGCACCACCGAATAGGTGCCGTCCTTCTGGATATTGGCCAGGAAGTAGTCGTTCGAATCCTGCAGGCTGGCGTGCTCCGGCTTGAGCACGAATTCGTTCCAGCACGAGGCGAGGATGCTGGCGACCGTGGGCTTGCAGATATCGCAGCCATGGCCCTTGCCGTGCGCAGCCAGCAACGCGTCGAAGGTGCGCAAGCCGCCGACGCGGACCAGGTGATAAAGCTCCTGGCGCGAATAGGCGAAGTGCTCGCACAGGTGGTTGTTCACCGCCAGGCCCTGCTTCTTCATCTCGGCCTTCATCAGCTGCGTGACCAGCGGCACGCAGCCGCCGCAGGCGGTGCCTGCCTTGGTACACGACTTCAGCGCGCCGATGCTGGTGGCGCCGTCGCCGACCGCGGCGCAGATCTGGCCCTTGGAGACGTTGTTGCACGAGCAGATCTGCGCGGTGTCGGGCAGCGCGTCGACGCCCAGGCCGGGCCTGGCCTGGCCGTCGGACGGCGGCAGGATCAGGAATTCGGGGGATTCCGGCAGCGGCATGCGGTTCAGCATCATCTGCAGCAGCGTGCCGTATTCCGCCGCGTCGCCGACCAGCACGCCGCCCAGCAGGTACTTGCCGCACTCGGACACCACCAGCTTCTTGTAGACCTCCTTGCGCTCGTCGGCGAACTGGTAGATGCGCGCGCCCGGCGTGTGGCCATGCGGGTCGCCGAGGCTGGCCACGTCCACGCCCATCAGCTTGAGCTTGGTGCTCATGTCGGCGCCGGTGAAGGCGGCCTCGTCGCCGAGCAGCTGGCTCGCGGTCACGCGGGCCATGTCGTAGCCTGGCGCGACCAGGCCGAAGATCTTGCCCTGCCACAGCGCGCATTCGCCGATCGCGAAGATGTCGGGGTCGGAGGTGCGGCACTGGTCGTCGATCACGATGCCGCCGCGCTCGCCGATCGCCAGGCCGGACGCGCGCGCCAGCTCGTCGCGCGGCCGGATGCCGGCCGAGAACACGATCATGTCGGTGTCCAGATGCGTGCCGTCGGCAAAGCGCATCCGGTGCGTGCCGGCCTCGCCGTCGACGATCTCCACGGTGTTCTTGCCGGTATGCGCGGTGACGCCCAGCGCCGCAATCTTCCGCCGCAGCATCTGGCCGCCGCCGTCGTCGACCTGCACCGCCATCAGCCGCGGCGCGAATTCGACCACATGGGCCTGCAGGCCCATGTCGCGCAGCGCCTTGGCGCATTCGAGGCCGAGCAGGCCACCGCCGACCACCACGCCGGTACGCGCGCGCGCTCCGCATTCGCGCATTGCCTCGAGGTCCTCGATGGTGCGGTAGACGAAGCAGTCGGCGCGATCGCGACCGGGTACCGGCGGCACGAAAGGGTAGGAACCGGTCGCCAGCACCAGCTTGTCGTAGTGCAACGTCTCGCCGGTCGACACGGTGATCGTGCGCGCGGCGCGGTCGATCGCCGTGGCGCGCGCGTTCAGCCGCAGCGCGAAGCCGGTCTCGTCGAAAAAGCCTGGCTCGACCAGCGACAGGTCCTCGGCGCTCTTGCCCGAGAAGAATTCGGACAGGTGCACGCGATCGTAGGCGGGGCGCGGTTCCTCGCACAGCACGGTGACCTGCAGGTTGTCGCCGCCCTCTTCGCGCGCCTGCGCCAGGCATTCGAGCAGTTTGTGGCCCACCATGCCGTGGCCGATGATGACGAGCTTCATGATGCGTTCCTTGTTCGTGGGCGCCTGCGTGGGCATCTCGGGTGCGTTGTTGTCAGGAGCGGAGGTGCGGTATCACCTAGCTGGCGAGCGCGTTCTCGAGCAGGGCCTGTTCGCGGGCCTTGTGTTCGGCCGAGAAGCGCACCGCCACCGCGCACAGCGCCGACAGCACGACCAGCACGCCGAGCACCATCAGGGTCTGCTGCAGGCTGCCCAGGCCCTTCATCAGCAGGCCGGCGGCCACCGCGCCGACGTTGCCGCCCGCGCCGATGATTCCGGACACGCCGCCCAGCGCCTTGCGGTCGATGAAGGGCACCAGCGCATAGGTGGCACCGCATGCCATATGGGTGAACAGGCCGAAGGCCAGCATCGCCACCACGGCCAGCACGACCGAATTCGATTGCGAGAACCACAGCAGGCCCAGACCCTCGCCGAGCATCAGCACGAACAGCAGCGTGGTGCGGGCGCTCAGGCCGTGCGTGCGCGCAACCTTGTCCGAAGCCCAGCCGCCCAGCGCGCGAGCAAACAGCGCCAGCAGCCCGAAGCTGGCGGCGGCCAGGCCCGCGGCCTTCAGCGACAGCTCGAACCGGTCGACGAAATACATCGCGGCGACGTTGTGGATGAAGATCTCCACGCCGAAGCAAGCGCCGTACGTGACGAACAGCAGCCACACGCGGTAGTTGGCGCTGGCGGCGACGAAGCTGGCCCAGCCGCCTTTCTTGCCGCCATCGATCGCGATACCCTGCTTGCGCAGGTCCGCGTAGTTGCCCTGCGGGCAGTCCTGCGTGAAGCGCCAGTACAGCGCGGCCATCATCAGCATCGCAACGCCGGGCACCAGCAGCGCGACGCGCCAGCCCATCGTCTCGCTGACGCCGAGCATCAGCACGCCGGCCAGCAGCAGCGGCATCAGGCCCTGCGCCGCGCCGCCGCCGGCGTTACCCCAGCCCGCGGACGCGGCGTTGGCGGTGCCGACCACGTTGGGCGCGAACATCACCGAGGTGTGGTACTGCGTGATCACGAAGCTCGCGCCAATCGCGCCGATCAGCAGCCGGAAGAACAGGAACGCTTCGTAGGTCTGGGCCATCGCCACGCCCAGCACCGGAATCGCGCCGAGCACCAGCAGGCCGGTATAGGCCTTGCGCGGGCCATAGCGGTCGCACAGCGGGCCGATGATCAGCCGCACCAGGATCGTCACCGCCACGGCGGCGATATTGATGTTGGCGACCTGGTCGGGGGTCAGGCCGAACTCGCCGCGCAGCATCGGCATCAGCGGCGCGCAGGCAAACCAGGCGAAGAAGCAGACGAAGAACGCCATCCACGTCATATGGAAGGCGCGCATCTGAGGCGTGCGGAAGGTGAACAGCGCGATGCGGGTCGCTTTGCCTTGCGCGCTGGGATTCAGGCTTGCATCCGGGCTGGGGGTCGCTGCCATGCTGGCTCCAAGAAAACAAAAGGCGTCCCGAGAGCCGATGCAGCCGATGCGATCGGTTCAGGGGACGCCGTTGTCCTGACGCCGGCGGTGAAGACCGCCGACGCGCTGTGTGTCTGGAGCGGGCCGCCGTTGGTCCGCTCGCGTCACAATTCAGCAAGCGGCATGCCAGCGGGCTTTGTGCTGTCGGATGCAGAAACGGCGCTGTCGCAGCGCGGCAAGCGCCACGCGATGCGCGTTGATGGGGCGGGGCGGCACGACGATGGTGCGCCGCAATGCGCGGCGGCGGTGCGCGGGGTCAGTCGGCGCTGGCGGTGTCGGGCGCGGTGGGGGCGACGTCCGGTAGCGGTGATGAGGGCGACGCGCCGGTCTGGTCCGGCCGGACTGGCATCGCATGACGCGATCGCACGGTCTTGAGCTCGGTCAAGGGCACTTCGTTGCCGGCTTCGTCGATCAGTGCGGCATGGACCTTGAGGCCGCTGGTGGCCGAGCGGACCTCCATCAGCCCGCAGCCGCCCTTCAGATGGCGATCGCCCCATTGCATCAGGCCGATCAGCACGGGCAGCAGCTCGACGGCGGCCCGCGTGGGCCGGTAGGCGAAGCGCTCGCGAGCGCCCGGCTCGCGGTAGCTGACCCGCCGCAGCAGGCCGGCCTCGGTCAGCGTCTTCAGCCGGGCGGACAGCACTGCCGGCGAGCATTGCAGCCGGGTCAGGAGGTCGTCAAAGCGGCTGACGCCGCTCAGGACGTCGCGAAGGATCAGCATCGACCACTTCTCGCCGATCAGGCCCAGCGTGCCAGCGATCGAACAATGTCGGAGGTCTTCGGAGGTCGGTTCCATGTTCGCAGCATAGCAGGCTGACTTCATTTGCAAAAGTCAGGATCTCGCCTATACTCTGGCTACGACAAATGAAGTCAGGATGCCAGCCATGTCCGCCGTCTTGCGTGCCGCCGAAATTGCCCCCTTTCTGTTTGCCAAGCCCCTGGCCTTCGGCGACTTCCCGCAGACCTGGACCGTCCAGGGTGGACAGACGTTGACGGCACGCGCCGTACGCCTCGATGACTTTGTCCGCCAGCGGGCTTTCGTCGATGGCCTGTCGCGCGAGAGCCGCTATTACCGCTTCCTGACCGGTGGGCTGGTGTCCGACGATCTGGTCGGCCAATTCGTTCGCAGCCGTTGCGCGCTGGTGTTGACGACCCGCGGCGATGGCGACGGCAAGGAAAGCATCGTCGCCAATGGGGAGTACGCGGTCGGGGAAGGGGGCGTCGCGGAACTGGCGGTCGTCGTGACTGACAGTTGGCAGGGCCGCGGCATCGGTCGCCGGCTGGTGCAGACGCTGGTGCAGGGCGCACGGACGCAACGGTTGCATGCGCTGCGTGGCGAGGTATTGAGCGAGAACCGCCGCATGCTGGCGATCCTGCGGGAGCATGGCTTTTCCGTGCGGCTGCATCCGGGCGACGCGCTGCTGCACGAGGCCACGCTGGCCCTGGCAACGGCCCGGCAAGCCACCGAGTGGCTGCCGGAGGACTGGTTCGCGATGCGGTGACAGCCTGGCCGAGTCGGCCGGTGGGAGGGACTGCTACTGCGAAGACGGTGCGCCGGACTCCCCGGCAGCTTCTTCGGCCACGATCTGCCGGATGACCTGCTGGAAGGCTTCAGCCGGCTGGCCACCCGTCACCAGATAGCGATCGTTGAAGATGATCGACGGCACCGATCGAATGCCCATCGCATCGAACTTCCGTTCCTCGGCGCGGACTTCGTCGGCATAGTCGCCGCTTGCCAGCACCCGCCGAGCGACGGCGCCGTCAAGCCCCGACGATTGCGCTGCTTCAACCAGCACCTCGTGGTCGCTCGTATCCTTGCCCTCACCGTGATAGGCCCGCAGCAGCGCGAGCTTCAGCGGCACCTGCTTGCCTTCCAACCGTGCCCAATGGAGCAGACGATGCGCATCGAAGGTGTTGTAGACGCGCTCCCGGGGACCGAACGAAAAACCGACGTCGGCGCCGCGCTCCCGGATCGTCGCCTGCGTCTCGGCGATCTGCGCCGGCGTGCGGCCGTATTTCTTGCCCAGATAATCGACGATGGCCTCGCCCTCGGGACCCATCTCGGGGTTCAGCTCGAACGGATGCAGGACGACCTCGGCATCGACCTCATCACCAAGACGGGACAGCGCCAGTTGCAGCGAGGACAGGCCGATCGCGCACCAGGGGCAGGCGATGTCGGAGACGAAATCGATTTTTATGGGTTGGGGCATAAGTCTTTCCGGGACGCGATCGGATCTGGAATGTGACTGTGTCGTACGGCCACAATGGTGCGCGACAGATTAACCCGAATGGCCGCTCTCTGCTGCGAACGCCGTCATCAAAGCGCGCGTAGAAGACGCCCTGTCCGACCTGTCGGACTATTGAGCCTGGATAAACCGAAGCAAGGTGTACGAGGCCCGCGTTCTGCCACTGCCTTGCTTGACCGTCTTCTCCTGCAGTTCTACCAACCAGCGCTTTCCCACGATGTCGGCAGCACGGACGCCGGCACCGCGATGTTCGTGTTCTCCATTTCGCTGGATGACATCGGCGGCAACGATTCCCTTGAGCACGGGCCCAGTGGTGGGGTGCAACTCGAACCGGCGCGCATCGGGAACGAGAAAGAGGACACCTTCTCGCCGGATAACCGTTTCGTCGATCACGGTCGCATCCGCTCGCTCCCTGCCTCGGTGCAGGCTCCGGCTATCGAACGACAGCTCGCGCTCTCCTTCGACGAGCCGCAGCGTGGCGCCATTGTCGTCGAGAACACGCAGAAAATCCCTGATCGCAAACAGCGTCCTGTCGTCGAGGGTCTCTGCCGCTTCTTCGAATAGCGCCGGATTCTCGGCCGCGATGTTGGCCAACAGATTGCTGACGTCGTCCAGGGCGTGCCGAAGCGTCGCAGCCATCGTCGGTTCACTGGACTCACCACTTTCTTGCAGCACGAATCCAAAGGAACCCCGCACAACATCGGTGACCAGCATCGTGGAGATGTCTCGGCGAGGTATCGGTCCACGTGTCGCCAGCGGGCCCAACGCCTGGCTGACCATGCGCTTGGTGACCAGCTCCTGATAGTGGCTGAGGGCATCGGCAGCGAAGTCAGCTCGGATCCCCCGGGATCCCACTACAGGCGTTCCGCCAAAGAAGACCGCAACTTCCGCGTTGGCAGGGAACTCCGACTCCATCCGCGCCAGCCGCGCAGCGACATCGGCGCGGCGATGCGTCAGCTGCAGCCAACCTAGCGGGTCCTCATTCTCCGTGCGCCGGGCCAGTAGTGCATCGAGGGTAGCCAGCTCCGCCTGCAGGCTGTCAAGTTCCAGCTTTCTCATCAGAGCCCCCTGTTTCAAGCGCGGCCAGTGCGGCGGCATCGTTGTCGACAAGGTCAACCTGCAGCATGCCTTTCCAATGATATGAACTCCGCTGGTGGGAGAAGAGCCCGAACCAGTAGCGCGTGTCATCGACCAGCAGGGGCCCAGGACTGTGAAGATCCATCAGGAAGGCCTCACAGTGATATCGCGCCTTTACCGTTGCCGGTATCAGCAAATCGAGATGTTGGTGCTGAAAGGACTTCCACTCTGCTTCTTCGCGAGCTTCCTTCGGGCGCTCCACGAAGGTGACGATGTCAATATCGCCGGGCGGACGCATGCGGGCGCTTTCAACGTCTTCGACAAAGCTGCCATCGAGCCATTGAAAACCTCGTTTAAAGCCAATGTCGCGGAGTGCCTTCCGATATGCCAGCAGGCCATGAAAGATTGTCTGTCGCGCTGGCGATGTCGCAAATCTCCGTGCCACATCTTCGATGCTCACCTGATAGGGCGACATGGAGCCACGCCGTGCCGGGGAGTCGCCTACGAAAGGGGGTAACACGCCCGATGGCGTAAAAGCCGGAATCACAGTCTGTTCTCCGTTGTGCGCAAGCCGAGATGCTGCCCGGATGCCGGATACGCGACTTTCGATGAACGGGACTGTCAGTCGATTTCGGTATGCTCGAGCGACTTATGAGATTCTTCTTAGATCATCAACGCAATGCCGCCGGTCACCAAGAACGGGACTAGACGACCGGTCTAATTCTGCTATCATTCCACCCCATGGCAACCTCCACCACCGCTGACGTCCGCCAGCACATCCTCGATACGGCCAAGCCAATCATGCTCCGCAAGGGCTTCTCGGCGGTTGGGCTGAACGAGATTCTGCAGGCGGCCGGGGTGCCGAAGGGCTCGTTCTATCACTATTTCGGGTCCAAGGAAGCCTTCGGCGAGGCACTGCTCGAATCCTATTTCGCCGACTATCTGGCGCACCTCGAGCAGATGCTCGTGCGCGGGCAGGGCGATCATGGCCAGCGGCTGTTGCGTTACTGGACCGAGTGGCAGAACGCGCAGGACGCCGACGATCCCGAGGGCAAATGCCTGGCGGTCAAGCTTGGGGCCGAGGTGTGCGACCTGTCGCAGGCGATGCGCGGTGTGCTGGAGCGCGGCACCGGGCAGATCGTGCAGCGGCTGGCGGCCTGCATCGAGGCGGGTTTGCGTGATGATTCGCTGCGGGAGATCGACGACCCGCATGCGTTGGCCACGACGCTGTACCAGTTGTGGCTTGGGGCCACGCTGCTGGGAAAATTCCGGCAGGACGGCAAGCCGTTCGCGTTGGCGATGGCCGCGACGCGGCAATTGCTGAAGTTGTCGTAGAAGAGCAGGGCCGGCGGACAAACCGGCGGCGGCGACGCGAAACAGCGCGTCGCTTTTTTTGACTTCGTTACTAGACGACCGGTCTAATTCCGACGTCTCCGTTTCACCGAACCGACAAGGATTCGCATCATGAAACTGCTGATCGTATTGACCTCGCACGACCGTCTTGGCGATACCGGCCAGAAGACCGGCTTCTGGCTGGAGGAACTGGCGGCGCCGTACTACGCGTTCCGCGACCAGGGCGTCGATATCACGCTGGCCTCGCCCCTGGGCGGGCAGCCGCCGCTCGATCCGAAGAGCAGCGACCCGTCTTCGCAGACCGATTCCACGCGGCGCTTCGAAGCCGATGCCGAGGCGCGCGCCGCGCTGGCGTCGACGCGCAAGCTGGCCGAGGTGTCGATCGACGATTTCGACGCCGTGTTCTATCCCGGCGGCCACGGTCCGCTGTGGGACCTGGCCGAAGACCAGCACTCGATCGCGCTGATCGAACGTGCCATTGCCGCCGGCAAGCCGGTCGCGGCGGTGTGCCACGCGCCCGGCGTGCTGCGCCATGTCAAGGGACCGGACGGCAAGCCGCTGGTCCAGGGCAAGACTGTGACGGGCTTCTCCAATACCGAGGAAGCGGCGGTTGGCCTGACCGACGTGGTGCCGTTCCTGGTCGAGGACGTGCTGAAGGCCAATGGCGGCCGCTACGAGAAGGCCGCCGACTGGCAGCCGTACGCCGTCACCGACGGGCTGTTGATCACCGGCCAGAATCCGGCCTCCTCCGAGGCGGCCGCGCACGCGCTGCTGGGCGCCCTGGCGGCAAACGGCCGTTGAGCCGGCCGCACTTTGCTACTTGCTGATCTCACTGCTGTTTCGATCTCACTGAAGGAAAACAATAGATGTCCGCGCTGTTCCAACCGTTCCAACTGAAAGACGTCACGCTGCGCAACCGTATCGCGGTGCCGCCGATGTGCCAGTACGTCGCCGAGGATGGCGTCATCAATGACTGGCACAAGGTTCATCTGGCCGGCATCGCGCGCGGTGGTGCGGGTCTGGTGATCGCCGAGGCGACCGCCGTCTCGCCGGAAGGCCGCATTACGCCTGGATGCGCCGGCCTGTGGAACGACAAGCAGGCCGAAGCCTTCGCTCCGGTGATCGGTGCCATCAAGGCCGCCGGCGCGGTCCCCGGCATCCAGATCGGCCACGCGGGACGCAAGGCCAGCGCGAACCGGCCATGGGAAGGCGACGACCACATTCCCGAAGGCGATCCGCGCGGCTGGCAGACCATCGCGCCCTCGGCGATCCCCTTCGGTGCCGGCCTGCCCAAGGTGCCGCGCGCGATGACGCTCGACGATATCGCCCGCGTGCGCGCCGATTTCGTCGCCGCCGCCGTGCGGGCACGCGACCTCGGCTTCGAATGGCTGGAGTTGCATTTCGCGCATGGCTATCTGGCGCAGAGCTTCTTTTCGCCGCACTCGAACCAGCGCGACGATGCCTACGGCGGTTCCGCCGAGAATCGCGGCCGCTTCCTGGTGGAGACGCTGGCGGCGGTGCGCAAGGTCTGGCCCGAGCGCTTGCCGTTGACCGCACGTTTCGGCGTGATCGAATACGACGGCCGCGACGAGGAAACGCTGAGCGAATCCATCGCACTGACGCAGCGGCTCAAGCAGGAAGGGCTGGACATGCTGAGCGTCAGCGTCGGCTTTTCGACCCCGGAGGCGAATATTCCGTGGGGCCCGGCGTTCCTCGCGCCGGTGGCCGAGCGGGTGCGTCGCGAGACCGGGCTGCCGGTGGCATCGGCCTGGGGCATCGATACGCCGCAACTCGCCGAACGCGTCGTCGCGCAGCAGCAGCTGGACTTGGTGATGGTGGGCCGTGCGCATCTGGCCGATCCGCATTGGCCGTACCACGCGGCCAAGGTGCTCGGCGTGGACCGCCCGTCGTGGACGCTGCCCGCGCCGTACGCGCACTGGCTGGAGCGCTACAAGGTAGCCTGAGCGCGACGAAGGCCCCGCCAGGGCGGGGCATCATGTGCTGTCACGCGGCCGTGCCGGTGCCGCGCGCGTCCGCGTTGGCCGGGCGGCGCGCACCGGCGGTCGCGGTGCAGCCGATCGACGCGACGATGATGCAGCCGATCGCCAGCCACTGCGTGGCGCTCAGCTGCTCGTGCAGCATCACCAGCCCTGCCAAGGCGCCCATCGCCGGCTCCATGCTGAGCAGGATGCCGAAGGTCCGCCGCGGCAGCCGCTTGAGCGCGACCATCTCGAGCGAATAGGGAATCGCGCTCGACAGGATGCCTACCGCCAGCCCGGCCAGCAGCAACGGCGGGCTGAACAGCGCCGTGCCCGCATGCGCGAGGCCGAACGGGAAGACCACCAGCGATGCCATCAGCAAGCCCAGCGACGTCGCCTGGCCGCCGTGGGCATTGCCCGCGCGTTGGCCGAAGATGATATAGAGCGCCCAGCCGACGCCCGCCGCGAGCGCGTAGCCGATGCCGACCGGGTCCAGATTGTCGGCGTGTTCGCGCAGCGGCAGCAGCAACAGCAATCCCGCCACCGCGAATGCGATCCAGACGAAATCGATCGCGCGCCGCGATGAGGCGATCGCCACCGCCAACGGGCCGGTGAACTCGATCGCGATCGCCAGTCCGAGCGGCACCGTCCGCAGCGACATATAGAACATCAGGTTGGTCGCGCCCAATGCCGCGCCGTACAGCGCGATGGCACGCGCATCGGCCCCCTTCAGCGGCCACCGCCACGGCCGCCACGCCACCAGCAGGATCAGCGCGGAAAACCCGACCCGCAGCGCGGTGGTGCCCTGTGCGCCGACCGCATCGAACAGGCCCTTGGCAAACGACGTGCCGACGCACAGCGACGCCATCGAACCCATCAGGGCGAGCACGGCGAGCAGGGTGGAACGGTCTTGGGAGCTTGGAGAGGACACGGCTGTTTTTAATTTTTGTGGACCTGACCGGAGCGCCGATCAGAACCGCGCCAGAGCAATGCCGTCGCGGTAGTGCAGGAGCCGCAAGTGTAGTCGAAGGAAAGAGGATGTGGAGCCATCCCGCGGAAGGCGCGCCTGCGACGTGTCGCCGTCGCGCAGGTGTACTGAATGAACCGCTACTGCGCCTCCGCACTCCCCGCCGGCCCCGCCTGCGTTCCTCCATTCTGTTCGACCTGCTTCGCCTTGCGCATCCCGCGCAGGTTGAGCGCGGCCAGTGCGAATTGCAGCACCACCAGCGCATAGGCGCTGGTGTGCAGTCCCCAGATGACCCACAGCGCGTTGCTGAGCAGGAAGACCCAGAAGCCGACCTTGCGGCGCGTGGCGACACGGGAACCGATCAGCCAGGTGGCCGCGACGGTGATGGCCATCGCGGGCCATTGCAGCATGTCGATCCAGTCCATCGCCTCTCCCCGTTGCGTGTCGGCCCATGCAGGCCAAACGCTGCCAGAATAGGCCGCGGTGGCGATGGCAGGGCACCGGGGTCGGGCCGCATCGGCTGTCAGCCGATTCCGACACCGGGGCCGGATGCGGCAACGTTCAGCGCGCGAACGTGACGTAGCCCTCGGGCGAGATCGGCCAGGCCGGGTTGTGGGCGACCTCCCACAAGTGCCCGTCCGGGTCGGCGAAATAGCCCGAGTAGCCGCCCCACGGCAAGGCGCGCGCCGGCGACACCAGTTCGGCGCCGCTGGCCACGGCCTGCGCCAACAGCCGATCGACTTCCTCGGGCGATTCGACGTTATGGCCCAGCGCCGAGCCGCGCGCACCCGGGCTCGAAGGGCCATGGATTTCCGCTTCGAATGAGGTCTTGTTCCACAGGCCGACGATAAAGCCGTTGAACTGGAAGAACGCGATGTCGCCGTTGTCGAATACCGGCGACCAGCCCAGCCCATCGCAATAGAACGCCTTGGCGCGATCCAGGTCGGCGACGGGAAGGGTAACGACGGAGATGCTTTGTTTCATGATGGCCTCGCTAATAGGCGGAACGGCATGCCATGGCGGCAGCCGGACCAGCGTCGAACGAAAGGCTTCGCCGAAAAGAAGCGGGCGTGGATCGAAGGCGGCAGGAGATATGGACGCGCGCGACCCGGCCCACTCGAACTGCAGGCGAAGGTCGCGGGTCGGCGGGCGCCGACAGAACTCCGGAAACCGGAGCGGGCGGACTAACCGATACCGCCGCTGTCTTTTTCGACGGTGGGATTTTATCGCGGACCCGTCTCAGCACCGGCAAATGTTGCTTGCCTTTGTCTGCAATGTCGGGGGAGGCGTGGCTTTACATTTTCGGACCGCGTGCCTTAAATGTTCCGCACCAGCGCCCTCCGCCGATCCCGCCTTCTACCCTCATCCTCCCAGGTCCCAGACCCGATCGATCCGGGCACGCCCACCACGTGATGGCCATCACCCCGCCACCGCGCGGCCCCAGGCCGGACAGCCTGTCGAGGACGCTGCGTCAAAAAGCAAGACGAGGTGCGCCATGACCAGTGTGACCAGGGAAACCATCGACCAATGGAAGTCGGGTATGCGCGGAGCGGTGTTGCAGGCCGACGATCCCGGCTATGAGGAAGCGAGAAAGGTGTGGAATGCCACGGTGGACTGCCGGCCCGGAGCGATCGCCCGCTGCGCCGGCGCCGCCGACGTAATGAGCGCGATCCGCTTTGCCACCCGGCATGGCCTGCGCGCCGCGGTGCGAGGCGGCGGCCACAATATTGCGGGCACGGCGGTCTGCGACGAAGGGCTGGTGCTCGATCTGTCGACCATGCGGTCCGTGGTGGTCGATCCGCAAGCGCGGGTGGCCTGGGTCGACCCGGGCGCGACGCTCGCCGATTTCGATCACGAGGCGCAGGCGTTCGGGTTGGCGACGCCGCTGGGCATCAACTCGACCACAGGGGTTGCCGGCCTGACGCTGGGCGGCGGCTTCGGCTGGATCAGCCGCAAGTACGGCACCACGGTGGACAATCTGCTCGGCGCGCACATCATCACGGCCGACGGCCAGTTCCGCCGTGTCGATGCCGACAACGATCCCGACCTGTTCTGGGCCATTCGCGGCGGCGGCGGCAATTTCGGCGTGGTCACGCAATTCGAGTTCGAGCTGCATCCGGTCGGCCCCGAGATCTACGGTGGCCTGGTGGTCTATCCGTTCGAACAGGCGGCGCAGGTATTCCCGCGCTATCGCGACTTTATCGAGGCTGCGCCCGACGATGTCACGGTGTGGGCGGTGTTCCGGCTGGCGCCGCCGCTGCCCTTCCTGCCGCCCGAGGTGCATGGCAAACCGGTGATGGTGCTGGCCGCCTGCTATATCGGCCCGCCGGCCGATGGCCCGGACGCGGTCGCGCCGCTGCGCGAATTCGGCCAGCCCTATGGCGAGCATCTGGGAGCGATGCCCTATACCGCCTGGCAGAAGGCCTTCGATCCGCTGCTGACCCCGGGGGCGCGCAACTACTGGAAGTCGCACAATTTCGCGCGGCTGGACGACGGCATGCTGGCGGTGCTGAACGACGGCCTGGCGACGCTGCCGTCGCCAGAATGCGAGATCTTCATCGGGGCGCTCGGTGGCCACGTCGGCCGCGTGCCGGTCGACGCCACGGCCTATGCGCATCGCGATGCCAACTTCGTGATGAACATCCATGGCCGCTGGCAGCAGCCCGCCGACGATCAGCGCTGCATCCAATGGACGCGCGGCCTGTTCGATGCGCTGACGCCGTTCGCGCTGGGCAGCGTCTACGTGAACTTCCTCACGCAGGACGAAACCACGCGCGTCGATGCCGCCTACGGCGCCAACTTCGGGCGGCTGGCGCAGATCAAGCGCGAATACGATCCGGACAATCTGTTCCGCGGCAACCAGAACATCCGTCCGGCGCAATAAGGCAGCGCAATAAGGCAGATAAGGCAGATAAGGCAGGCGCGCCGTTTCGTTCGATAGTGCCGCCCGGTGGCGCGGCCTACGCCGTCGCCACCCGCGGCGGCCGCGGCCGCGTCGCCACCGCGAACGCGATTTGCGCAAGGCCGGCCGCCAGGCCCAGCGATACGCCGACCTGCCACGCCAGCGTGTACGAGCCGAGCGCGTCGAACAGTAGTCCGCCGCCGAAGGCGCCGACGAAGCTGCCGATCTGATGGCTGAAGAAGGCCACGCCGCCCAGCATGGCCTGCCAGCGCAGGCCGAAGGTCTCGGCGATCCAGCCCGCCACCAGCGGCGCCACGCCCAGCCACAGGAAGCCCATCACGGCAGCGAACACCAGCGTGCTCTCCGGCGTCGGCGCCGACGAGAAATACCAGGTCAGCGCCAGCGAGCGCACCGTGTAGATGCCGCCGAGCAGCAGCAGCTTGTTGACGCGGCCGCCGGCCCAGCCGAAGAACAGGCTGCCCAGCACGTTGAAGCCGCCGATCACGCCGAGCGCCTGCGCGCTGAGCATCGCGTCCATGCCGCAGACATCGAGATACGACGGCAGATGCGTGGTCAGGAAGACCAGCTGCATGCCGCAGACGAAGTACGCCAGCGCCATCACCAGGAAGGGCGCGTGGCGCAGCGCCGTGCCCAGCGCCTGGCGGGCGTTCTGCTCGATGCCGCTCGCCGACACCGGCGCGGGCAGCCGGTCGACGCGGCCCGCGAACCACGCGGCCGGCAGCATCGCCAGCGCCAGCACGACGAAGGCCACCATGCCGACGCGCCAGCCGTAGCCCTGCGCGACCACCTGACCGATCGGCGCCGCGATCAACGCGCCCAGCGATCCCGCCGCAGACACGATGCCGAGCACCGTGCTGCGCAGCGTCGCCGAGATCGGACGCGCGGCGACCGCCATCGCGATCGCGCTGCCGGTGCAGGCCATCGACGCGCCGATGGCGACGCCGGCGCCCAGCGTGACGCCGATCATCCCCTGCGCCCCGGCGAGCAACGCCAGCCCCAGCACGTAGAGCGCGGCGCCGCTCATCATCAGCGGGCGAAATCCTACCCGTACCGCCCACGCGCCGGCGATCGGCTGCAGCAGTCCCCATGCGAGGTTCTGCACCGCGATCGCGACGGTGAAGTCCGATACCGAGATGCCGATATCGCGCGTCAGCGGCGGCATGAAGATGCCCAGGCTTTGCCGCAGGCCCATCGCGAGGCTCAGCATCACGGAGGCGCCGATCAGGATCGGCAGGGCGGGACGCAGCTCGCTGAGCAGCGAAGGATTCGGGCGGGAGGAAGGCACGGGGCTGTCTCGGAGAGATTTGTCGTTATGGGTATGGGGTACTGCGGTGCCGGAAGGGCTTGCGGCGCGGCGACGCGAGGCGGCGTGCGGGGCATGTCCAGGGACGACCGAGCGTAAGTCCGTCCGTTCGGGGGTGTCAATTTTTCTCAAAGACGGACCGCTGCGGCCGGATGGTGGAACGCGCGCGGTAGGGGCGCGCGCGGCACGGAAATTGCAGCTGCCGCTCCGACATGACGACCCGGCTGCCCGAATCCATCCGACGCCTGCTGCGCGAGCGCTTCGACATCCAGCGGCTGCGCCCCGGCCAGGCCGAAGTCATCGACAGCGTGCTCAAGGGCCACGATACGCTGGCGGTGATGCCCACCGGCAGCGGCAAGTCGCTGTGCTATCAGGTCCCGGCGATGTGCCTGGACGGCCTGACAGTCGTGGTATCGCCGCTGATCTCGCTGATGCAAGACCAGGCCGAGAAACTGGAAGGACTCGAGCTTGACCCGGCGGTCGTCAACAGCGCCGTCGGCGATGCGGCTGCCGATGCCGCGCTGGACAGCGTGGCCCGCCGCGACGAGCGGATCGTGCTGACCACGCCGGAGCAGTTGCAGGACCCGGAGGTCATCGCATCGATCCAGCGCAATCGCATCGCCCTGCTGGTGGTCGACGAGGCGCACTGCATCTCGCAGTGGGGCCACGACTTTCGGCCGGCTTATCTCGGCATACCCGACGCGGTGCGTGCGCTCGGACGGCCGCCGGTGCTCGCGCTGACCGCGACCGCCACCGATGCGCTGATCCACGACATCGCCGCGCAGCTCGACCTGCAGTCGCTGTGCGTGGTCAAGGCGGGCCTGTACCGGCCCAATCTGGTTTATGCGGTCCAGCATGTCGCCGGCGACGACGAGCGGCTGGCGCAGGTGCGCAGCCTGGTCGCGCGCGAGGAAGGCGCGGGCATCGTCTACGCGGCCACGGTGCGCGAGGCCGAGCGCCTGCATGCGGGGATGAAGGAGGCGGGGCAGGACGTCGCCCTCTATCACGGCCGCTGCAGCGCCGCGCAGCGCCGCGACAGCCAGGCGGCCTTCATGGCGGGCGATTGCCGCGTGATGGTCGCCACCAACGCGTTCGGCATGGGCATCGACAAGCCCGACGTCCGCTTCATCGTCCACGCGCAGCTGCCGGGCAGCCTCGATGCGTATTACCAGGAGACCGGCCGTGCGGGCCGCGATGGCGAGCCGGCACGCTGCACGCTGCTGCACGACGAACGCGACAAGCGGGTCCAGCAGTTCTTCCTGTCGAACCGCTATCCCAGCGCGGAGTCGCTCGAACAGATCGTCGCGACGATGCGGGACCGCGATGCCGCCGCGACGCTGTCGCTCGATGCCCTGCACGAGCAGCTGCCGAACGTCGCACGGCGCAAGCTGCAGGTCGCGCTGACGATGCTGTGCGAGGCCGACATCGCGCGGCGCCACAAGGACGGCAGCTACAGCCGGCAGCCCGGCAAGAACGATGCCGAGGCGGTGCGGACCATCGCGGCGCAGTACGCACAGCGCAGCGACAAGGACCGCGCCACGCTCGAGGCCATGCTGCACTACGCGCGCAGCGGCCGCTGCCGATGGGCGATGCTGCTGGAGTACTACGGCGAGCACGGCGGCCCCGAGCGCTGCGGCACCTGCGACAGTTGCGTGCGGGCGGCCGAGGCAGACCGGCATCCGGTCGAGCCGCTTCCCGAAGCGAAAGGCCCGGCAAGCGCGCCGCGCTTCGCCGAAGGGGACCGGGTGCGCGCCCGCCGCCATGGCGTCGGCACCGTCGTCGCGACGACGCGCGAACGCGTCGATGTGCGCTTCCCGGACGGCGCGATCCGCCGCTTCGTGCCGCGCTATCTGAAGCGCGAGGCCTAGCGGGGGAACCAGGCCGGGCGGGAGTCGCACCGGTGTGGATACATGACAAAACCGTCAGGCTGGCGCCAGCGGCTTGACCGGCATGGACGGATAGCATCGGTGCCGCCCGATGTTTTCGGATTGCCGCCATGCCTGCCGCCTCTTGTCTCGCCGCGTCCCTTTCGCGTTCCTCGCCTTGTTCGTCTTCTACCTCCCGACTGCGCGCCGCCGCGCTGGTCCTGCTGACGGGATTGACCGTTGCCGCCTGCGGCAAGGACGACGCCCCCGCCGCCGCGCCGATCCCCGAGGTCGCCTATGTCACGCTGCGGCACGAACCGGTGGCGCTCAGCACCGAGCTGCCCGGCCGCACCGTGGCCTACCGCGTCGCCGAGGTTCGGCCGCAGGTCGACGGCATCATCTTGCGCCGGCTGTTCAAGGAGGGCAGCGAGGTACGGCAGGGCCAGCAGCTGTACCAGATCGATCCGTCCACCTACCAGGCCGCGCACGCCAGCGCGGCGGCCACGCTGGAGTCCGCCCGGCAGACGGCCCAGCGCTACGAGCGGCTCGCGCGCGAACGCGCGGTGAGTCAGCAGGAATACGAGCAGGCGCGCGCGGCCTGGCTGACGGCGCAGGCGGCGGTGGACCGCGCCGCGATCGACCTGCGCTACACCAGGGTGCTCGCCCCGATCTCGGGGCGCATCGGCCGCTCCTTCGCCAGCGAGGGCGCGCTCGCCACCAACGGCCAGGCCAGCGCGCTGGCCACCGTGCAGCAGCTCGATCCGATCTATGTCGACGTCACGCAGCCGTCGTCCGCGCTGCTCGGGCTGCGCCGCGATCTCGCGGCCGGTCGCCTGGAAGCGGCAGGGGACAACGCGGCGCGCGTGCGGCTGATCCTCGAGGATGGCAGCGAGTACGCGGAGCCCGGCCGGCTCGAGTTCACCGAAGTGGCGGTGGACACCGGTACTGGCTCGGTGACGCTGCGCGCGGTGTTCCCCAATCCCCGGCACGAGCTGCTGCCCGGGATGTTCGTGCGGGCGCGGATGCAGCAGGGCGTGCGGCCCGCCGCCATGCTGGCACCGCAGCGCGGCGTGACGCGCGACGCGAAGGGGCAGGCCACCGCGCTGCTGGTCAATCAGAACGACGAGGTCGAACTGCGCCGGATCGAGGCCGAACGCGTGATCGGCGACAACTGGCTGGTCAGCGCGGGCCTGCAGCCGGGCGAGCGGCTGATCGTCGAGGGGCTGCAGTTCGTGCGGCCGGGCATCAAGGTCCGGCCGCTGCCGCTGATGGCCGCCGTGCCGGCAAACGGCGCGGCCCCGGCCAGCGCCGCCGCCGTTTCCCAGCGTTGAACGGAGCGCCCCGATGTCCCGATTCTTTATCGAACGTCCCATCTTCGCGTGGGTCATCGCGCTGGTGATCATGCTGGCCGGCGCGCTGTCGATCGGCGCGCTGCCGGTGAGCCAGTATCCGGCCATCGCGCCGCCGACGATCGCGATCCAGGTCAACTACCCCGGCGCGTCGGCGCAGACCGTGCAGGACACCGTGGTGCAGGTCATCGAGCAGCAGCTGAACGGCCTGGATCGCCTGCGCCATATCTCGTCCGAGAGCAACGGCGACGGCAACATGACCATCACCGTCACCTTCGAGCAAGGTACCAATCCGGACATCGCCCAGGTGCAGGTCCAGAACAAGCTGCAGCTGGCGACGCCGCTGCTGCCGCAGGAGGTGCAGCAGCAAGGCATCCGCGTGACCAAGTCGGTGCGCAACTTCCTGATGATCGTCGGCGTGGTGTCCAGCGACGGCAGCATGACGCGCGAGGACCTCGCCAACTACATCGTCTCGAACATCCAGGACCCGCTGTCGCGCACGCCGGGCGTGGGCGACTTCCAGGTATTCGGCGCGCAGTATGCGATGCGGATCTGGCTCGATCCGGCCAGGCTGACGGCCTACCAGTTGACGCCGTCGGATGTCCGGACCGCGATCCAGGCGCAGAACGTTCAGGTCGCTTCGGGCCAGCTCGGCGGGCTGCCGTCGGTCGCGGGCCAGCAACTGAACGCCACCGTGGTCGGCAAGACGCGGCTGCAGACGCCCGAGCAGTTCCGCGAGATCCTGCTCAAGGTCAATGGCGACGGCTCGCAGGTGCGATTGAAGGACGTGGCCGAGGTGGGTCTCGGCGGCCAGGACTACAACATCAACGCGCAGTACAACGGCCGCCCGGCCTCCGGCATCGCGATCCGGCTGGCCAGCGGCGCCAACGCGCTCGATACCGCCAAGGCGATCCGCGCGACCCTGGGCGAGCTGGAGCCCTTCTTCCCGCCGGGCATGCAGGTGGTCTATCCGTACGACACCACGCCGGTGATCTCCGCCTCGATCGAGGGCGTCGTGCGCACGCTGCTCGAAGCCGTGGTGTTGGTGTTCCTGGTGATGTATCTGTTCCTGCAGAACGTGCGCGCGACGCTGATTCCCACCATTGCGGTGCCGGTGGTGCTGCTCGGCACCTTCGGCGTGCTGGCGGCGTTCGGTTATTCGATCAATACGCTGACGATGTTCGGCATGGTGCTGGCGATCGGGCTGCTGGTCGACGACGCCATCGTGGTGGTCGAGAACGTCGAACGCCTGATGGCCGAAGAGGGCCTGTCGCCGAAGGAAGCCGCGCGCCGCTCGATGGGGCAGATCCAGGGCGCGCTGATCGGCATCGCGCTGGTGCTGTCCGCGGTGTTCCTGCCGATGGCGTTCTTCGGCGGCTCGACGGGCGTCATCTATCGGCAGTTCTCGATCACCATCGTGTCGGCGATGGTGTTGTCGGTGCTGGTCGCGCTGGTTCTGACGCCGGCCCTGTGCGCGACGATGCTGCGTCCGCTGCCGCAGCACGGACTGGGACACGGACATGGTGCGCCGAAACGCGGCCCGCTGGGCTGGTTCAATCGCGGCTTCGAGGCGGCCACGCGCGGTTACGAGCGCGGCGTGGTGGCGGTGCTGAAACGGCGCGGCCGCTACTTCGCCGTCTACCTGCTGATCCTCGCGCTGGCGGCGTGGATGTTCACGCGGATCCCGACCTCGTTCCTGCCCGACGAGGACCAGGGCGTGCTGTTCGCGCAGGTGCAGACGCCGCCCGGCGCGTCGGCGCAGCGCACGCAGCAGGTACTGGACCGGCTGCGCGAGTATCTGCTGAAGGAGGAGGCCGGCGTGGTGCAGTCGCTGTTTACCGTCAACGGCTTCAACTTCGCCGGCCGCGGCCAGAGCTCTGGCTTTGCCTTCGTGCTGCTCAAGCCGTGGCACGAACGCATCGGCGAGGCAACCAGCGTGTTCGACCTGGCCCGGCGCGCGCAGGCGCGCTTTCGCGAGATGCGCGATGCCATGGCCTTCGCCTTCGTGCCGCCGGCCGTGATGGAACTGGGCAACGCGACTGGTTTCGACGTCTATCTGCAGGACCGTGCCGGCGTCGGGCGCGACGTATTGATGCAGGCGCGCGACCGCTTTCTGCAGCTCGCCGCCCAACGTCCGGAATTGCAGCGGGTGCGGATGAACGGCCTGAACGACGAGCCGCAATATCGGCTGGAGATCGACGACGAGAAGGCGCGCGCGCTCGGCGTGTCGCTGGCCGAGATCAACAGCACCGTGTCGATCGCCTGGGGTTCGAGCTATGTCAACGACTTCATCGACCAGGGCCGGGTCAAGCGGGTCTATCTGCAGGGCAGGCCGGACGCGCGGATGAATCCCGACGATCTGGCCAAATGGTTCGTGCGCAACGATCGCGGCGCCATGGTGCCGTTCACCGCGTTTGCCAGCGGCAGCTGGGGCTACGGCTCGCCCAAGCTGCAGCGCTACAACGGCGTGGCGGCGATCCAGATGCTGGGCGAGCCGGCGCCGGGGCACAGCTCGGGCGAAGCCATGGCGGCGGTCGAGGACATCATGGCGCAGCTGCCGGCCGGGGTCGGCTATTCGTGGAGCGGGCTGTCGTTCGAAGAGCGGTTGTCCGGCGCGCAGGCCCCCGCCCTGTACGCGCTGTCGCTGCTGGTGGTGTTCCTGTGCCTGGCGGCGCTGTACGAAAGCTGGACGATTCCGATCTCCGTGATGCTGGTGGTGCCGCTTGGCATCGTCGGCGCGCTGGCCGCGACGCTGCTGCGCGGCCTGCCCAACGATGTGTTCTTCCAGGTGGGGCTGCTGACCACAATGGGGCTGTCGGCCAAGAACGCGATCCTGATCGTCGAGTTCGCCAAGGCGCTGCACGATCAGGGCAAGGGCATCGTCGAGGCCGCGATCGAGGCGAGCCGGATGCGGCTGCGGCCGATCGTGATGACGTCGCTGGCCTTCGTGCTGGGCGTGGTGCCGCTGGCTACATCGGTCGGTGCCGGCTCGGGCAGCCAGCATGCGATCGGCACCGGCGTGATCGGCGGCATGATCACCGCGACGGTGCTGGCGATCTTCTGGGTGCCGCTGTTCTATGTCGCGGTGCATCGTTGGTTCGCCGGCCGGCGCGGCACGCCGGCCGGCGAAATTTCGGCAAAGACCGCGTGAAGAACCTTACCGCCCGGGTATTTGTTACTCACGCGGCCGGCGCGCACGCCCCAGCCCATCCTGGCGATAGACGGCAGCTTGCGGCCCCACGCGTGCCCTGACGCGGTATTGCGGCCGATGGTGCCCATGCGCACCGGCCAATGGCAGGCTTCTTGCAGCTTGGCCTCCAGACATCGTGACGTATGGAGGACACCATGGCACAGCAACCGCAAGGCGGGCAGGGTGGCAACGCAAACCAGCAGAACGCCGCCACCGATCCGGCGCAACGTCCCGATCCCGAGGGCGCCAACACCGATGAAACCGTGCAGGCCGAGGAGCGCGCCGAGGGCGGCGTGTCGGGCAGCGGCAACACGCTGGGCGAGGGCATGACCTCCGGTGGGGCTGAGAACGTCGAGGAGCGCAAGGTCATCCAGCAGGGGCAGGGCGAGGAACAGGACGCCAGGAAGGAAGACAAGGGCCAGCAGGGCCCCGTGAAGATCGCCGTCGCAGGCGACGAACACGGGGACGAGGACGCGACCAGCCAGTAGCGATGGATCGCAGCCGCGCGTCGACGGGCGTTACCGGCGTCGATACGTCAGGCGTCAACAGCACAGGAGCATCCGATGAAAACCACCTGGGTCCTGGTGGCCGACGAGGCCATCGCCCGTATTCTCGAAGGGCACAAGCCCGGCCAGGAACTGGCCTGCATCGATGAACTGACCGATGCCGGCGCGCATGCCGACGCCGCCGATCTGCGCCGCGACGCCTACGGGCGCCGCGCGGGCGCAGGAGCGGGACCGGGCGCCGGGCCGGCCGTGGGCGGCGGCACCGGCCGCCAGCGTGCGCCGTCGAGCGTCACGTCGTCGGCTGGCGAGGACGAACTGCATCTCGAGGCCGAAGGCTTCGCGCGGCGCGTCGCCGGGCATCTGGCCGAGGCGCTGCAGAAGCAGCGCTACGACGAACTGCGCATCGCTGCCGCGCCGCGCTTCCTGGGCCTGCTGCGCAAGCATCTGCCGGCGCAGGTCGCCAACGTGGTGACCGAGGAAATCGACAAGGACCTGGTGCATCTGCCCGAGCGCGAACTGACCGAACGGCTGTTTGCCGCCAGGTTCGCCGGCGATCGGTCCGGCGGCCAGGCCGCGAGCTGAGCGCCGAGGCCGCCATGCCGCGCCGCGCGGTGGGCGCGGTCCGTAACCTCTACGGACTGCTGAAGGACACGGTCAGCGCCTGGATCGACGACTACGCGCCCAGCATGGGCGCGGCGATCGCCTACTACACGGTGTTCTCGGTGGCGCCGCTGTTGCTGATCGTCATTTCCGTGGCCGGCATCGTGTTCGGTGCCGACGCCGCACGCGGGGCCATCGTCACCGAGCTGCAAGGCTTTATCGGCACCGAGGGCGCGAAGGCGATCGAGGACATGCTGGCGGCGGTCAGCGAACCGGCCACCAGCACGCTGACGACACTGGCCGGCCTGGTCACGCTGCTGATCGGCGCGACCACCGTGTTCGCGGAACTGCAGAGCGCGCTCGACCGGATCTGGCGCGTGCCGGAACGGCAGAAGAGCTCGGGGCTATGGGGCTTGCTGCGCGCGCGTGTGCTGTCGTTCGGCATGATCCTGGGCATCGGCTTCCTGCTGATCGTGTCGCTGCTGGCCAGCGCCGCGCTCGCGGCCCTGTCGCGCGGGTGGGCGCCGCTGTTCGGCGAGGAAGAGGCCCTGGCCCATATCGTCGACTTCGTCTTCAGCCTGGCGGTGATCACCACGGTATTCGCGATGATCTACAAGATCATGCCGCGTGCCCGCGTGCGCTGGCCCGACGTCTGGCTCGGCGCGCTGGTCACCGCGCTGCTGTTCTCGATCGGCAAGTTCCTGATCGGCCTGTATATCGGCAAGACCGGCGTGGCCTCGGGCTACGGCGCCGCCGGCTCGCTGGTGGTGCTGCTGGTGTGGGTCTACTACTCCGCGCAGATCTTCCTGCTGGGAGCGGAATTCACCTGGCTTTACGCGCATCGCTACGGGTCGCTGCAAGGGCAGCAGCCGGCCGAGCGGACGGTGGCGGTGAAGCCGGGCCGCTACGTCGAGCCGCAGGAGCTGAGGGATCGGCCGGAGGCACAGGGGCGACACCAGGGCCCGTGAGGCCGACGGGCCGTGCTGCCGTTCATCGGCTGTCGCGGCGGTCCGTCATGTCGGCATTCATGTCGCCAAAGCGCGCCAGGCAGTGCCACACCTTCTTCAGGTCCTGCGAGTCGTAGGCCCCGCTGCAGGCGGCCTCGCCGATCGTCGCGGGCGTCAGCCAGCCGTCGCGCGCCAGCGCGCAGCCCAGCTGGACGTAGCGCTCGCCGCGATAGTCGGGGTGGCGGCGCAGTTCGTCCGCCGACAGCCTGAAGCCCGCATGCCATTCCAGCGCGCACGGCAGCGTGCGGGCCAGCGCCTCGATGTCCGTGCCGCGATAGCACGGGTCGAGCACCAGCGCCTCGGCGTCCCGCGCGAGCTTGACCGGCCCGTGCACCTGTGCCTCGATATAGTCGTCGAGCGGATCGGGCTGCGGCGTGGCGGCCAGTGCCGTCAGCCCCATGCGCTCGGCCACGCCGAACGCGGTGGGCTGGTAGACGCTGTCGGGATAGCAGAACGTCGTGCGCGCCAGCACCGCACCGCGCAAGCGAAGGTGTGCCGAGCCGAAGCGCGGCGAACCGCCGGCGGCACGGCGGCGAAAATTCAGCGCCCCGTACTTCGGGCGCTCGGCCGGCGCGGCTTGATCGTAGGCGCCGCCGAACAGCCGGCTCTCCCACTGCCAGCGGTCGCCGCCCGGATGCGCGGTCAGGCCGCCGTTGCTGGTGCCGGTCTCGAACTGCGAGCGATAGACGCCATCGCGGGCGAGCGCCTGCAGGAAGGGCACGCCGCGATGCAGGCGGTCGGGATGGAAATTGAGCGTGACGCGCAGCGCCAGTGCGATCGGCTCACCCAGGCTGCGCGCGGCGACATGGGCCAGGGCGCGAGCCTGGGGAGACCCCGGAGGCGGTATCCATGAATCCCCGGTATCGATGGCGTGGACGGGCATGACGGTCGGCTGGCGTTCGGCTTGCTGCGGGACGCACTGTGGGGCTCGCTGCGGGCCCACGGCGCGGCTTGCATTCTAACGTCGCCGTTGCCGGAGCGCCTGCCATGCCTGTCCTTCGGCCCGCTGCGCTTCGATCAAGCCCGCATGCCGTCCAGCACCTTGTCCAGCGTCAGCGGATAACTGCGCAGCCGGATGCCGGTCGCGTTGAACACCGCATTGGCCAGCGAAGCCCCTGCCCCGCAAATGCCGAGCTCGCCGACGCCCTTGGCCCCAAGCGGATTGGCCTTGTCGTCGTATTCGTCGAGGAAGACCGCCTCGATGGCCGGGATGTCCGCGTGCGCGGGCACGTGGTAGCCGGCCAGGTCGCGATTGACGAAGGCGCCGTAGCGCGGGTCGACCATGCTCTCTTCCATCAGCGCCGCGCCCACGCCCCAGATCATGCCGCCGATCATCTGCGAGCGCGCCGTCTTCGGGTTCAGGATGCGGCCGGCGGCGAATACACCGAGCATGCGCCGCAGCCGGATCTCGCCGCTGTCCATATCGACGCCGACCTCGGCGAAGTGCGCGCCATGGGCGTGCTGCGAGTAGGTCTGATACTCGGGACCGCGCTGGACCTCGCCGGTGACGCTGAGCCCGTCCGGCATCGCGCGCGCCAGCAGGGCGCGCAGCGGCTCCGATTTTCCGCCGGCGTGCAGATGGCCCTCGGCGAGGCGTGCCTGCGCCGGGTCCGCGCCGAACAGGGGCGACGCCCGGTCCGCGGACGCTGCCTCCGCCAGCCTGCGGCACAGCGCTGCGCAGGTATTGAAGACCGCCGAGCCGGTGCTGGCCGCGCCCCAGGACCCGCCCGAGCCGGGCGTGGGCGGGAAGTCGCTGTCGCCCATCTCCACCTGCACCGCCTGCATCGGCAGGCCCAGCGATTGGGCCGCGATCTGCGTCAGGATCGTATAGGTGCCGGTGCCGATATCGGTCATCGACAGCCGCACGCGCGCGGTGGCATCGCGGTACAGCGTGACCTCGGCCTTCGACGCCTGCAGATAATTGGGCCGGATCGCCGCCGACATGCCGTAGCCGATCAGCCAGCGTCCGTCGCGCATATTGCCCGGCGTCGATGGCCGGCGCGCCCAGCCGAAGCGCTCGGCGCCTTCGCGCATGCAGGCGACCAGCCCGCGCGTGGAGAAGGGAACGTTGCGCTCGGGGTCGACGCGCGGCTCGTTGCGGATGCGCAATTCGATCGGGTCCATCCGCAGCGCGTGCGCCAGTTCGTCGACCGCGCACTCCAGCGCCAGCGCGCCCGGCGCCTCGCCCGGGGCGCGCATGATGTCCGAGGGTGGCAGGTCGAGCCGCACCAGCCGATGGCTGGTGCGCCGGTTCGGCGCGGCATACAGCGAGCGCGTGAAGGCCGCGGTCTGCTCGGCGAACTCGTCGTACATCGCGGTCTGCTCGATGACGTCGTGCGCGATCGCGGTCATGCGGCCCTCGCGGTCGGCGGCCAGGCGGATGCGCTGGCGCATCTCGGCGCGATGGTTGGTGTTGGCGAACATCTGCTGCCGGGTCAGCGCGACCTTGACCGGCCGGCCCGTCATGCGTGCGCCGATGGCCGCGAGGATCGCATCGGCGTGGGTCGGCACCTTCGAGCCGAAGCCGCCGCCGACGTGCTTGCAGACCACGCGCACGTTCTCGGTCGGCAGATTCAGCGTGCGCGACACCGCGATCTGGCAGGTATCGATCATCTGCGTCGAGGTATGGAGCAGCAGCCGGTCGCCCGACCATTGCGCGACGGTGCCGTGCGGCTCCATCGGGTTCACGTGTTCGTACGGGGTCGTGTAGGTGGCGTCGATTCGCACCGGCGCGGCGGCAAACGCCGCGTCGAAATTCCCGACCGCGGTATCGTGCGGCATGCCCGCGTTGATGCCGTCGGGCTCGTAGGCGTTGCGCAGCTCGGCGGCCATGTCGAACTTCGCGCCCCATTCCGGCGTGTACTGGACCCGCACTTGCGCCGCCGCGTCGCGTGCGGCTTCGAACGAGTCGGCGATCACCAGCGCGACCGGCTGGCCGTAGTGGCGCACCCGGTCGCTGTCGAGCATCGGCTTTGGCCGCTCGAAGCGGCGGGCGACCTTGGGCGGGCCATAGGGCGATTGCGCCGGCGCGTTGCGGTGAGTGACGATCAGGATCACGCCGGGCATCTGCGCGGCGGCCTCGGTGTCGATGGCGACGACGCGGCCGCGCGCGATCGTGCTCTCGACCAGATAGCCGTAGGCGAGCGGGCCGTTCGGCACGTGATCGCAGGCGTAGACCGCGCGGCCCGTGACCTTGAGGCGCCCCTCGACGCGATCGACCGGTGCACCGATCCATTGCTGACCGGTGGGCTGGCGCTGCTGAAGTTCATCCATGGTGCGCTCCGTCGCGTTGCGATGCCTGCGTCAGGCTCGCTTGCAGTACCTGCCTGGCCAGCGGAATCTTGAAGTCGTTGCCGCCGAAGCCGCGCGCGCCGGCCAGCGCCGCATCGGCGGCCCGGGCGAACAGCTGCGCCGACGGTGCCCTGCCGGTCAGCATCGCTTCGGCTTCCGGCACGCGCCACGGCCGATGCGCAATGCCGCCGAAGGCCGCGCGCACGTTGCGCATGCGCCCGCCTTCGACGTCCGCGACCAGCGCCACCGACACCAGCGCGAACGCGAACGAGGCGCGGTCGCGCACCTTGCGATACGACTGCACGCCCGGCGGGGCCGGCGGCAGCACCACGGCGCCGATCAGCTCGCCTGGGGCCAGGCTGGTTTCCAGATGCGGCGTCTGTCCCGGCGCGCGATAGAACTGCTGGATCGGGATCACCCGCATGCGCCCATCGGGCTGCACGGTTTCGATGCGCGCATCGAGCGCGCTGAGCGCGACCGCCATGTCGGATGGATGCACCGCGATGCAGGCCTCGCTGTGGCCGACCACCGCATGCATGCGGTTGAAACCGCGCAGCGCCGAACAACCCGATCCCGGCGCACGCTTGTTGCACGGCATCCCGGTGTCGTAAAAGTAAGGGCACCGCGTACGCTGCAGCAGATTGCCGGCGGTGGTGGCCTTGTTGCGGATCTGCGCGGAGGCGCCGGACAGCAGCGCGCGCGTCAGCAGCGGATAGCGTTCGCGCACCAGCGGATGGGCCGCCAGGTCGCTGTTGCGCACCGTTGCGCCGATGCGCAGCGTGCCGTCGGCGCCGGCCTCGATGCCCTGCAGCGGCAGCGCGTTGACGTCGACCAGTCGCGTGGGCCGCTCGATCTGCAGCTTCATCAGGTCGAGCAGATTGGTGCCGCCGGCGATGAAGCGCGCGTCGGGCTGTGCCGCCGCCGCGATGGCTTCTCTGAGCGCGGTCGGGCGCTCGTAGGTGAATGGCATCATCGCTGGCTCCCGGCCGCGCTGCGGATCGCGGCGACGATATTCGGATAGGCGCTGCAGCGGCACAGGTTGCCGCTCATGCGCTCGCGCACCTCGGCCTCGCTCAGGTCCTGCAGCGACACCGTGCGAGCGCCGCTCAGGTCGGCGCTGGCATGGCTGGGCACGCCGTCGGCGACCTCGCGCAGCATGCCGACCGCCGAGCAGATCTGCCCGGGCGTGCAGAAGCCGCATTGGAAACCGTCGTGCGCGATGAAGGCCGCCTGCACCGGATGCAGCTGGCCGTCGCGCTCCAGCCCCTCGATGGTGGTGATCTCGTCCTGCTGGTGCATCACCGCCAGCGTCAGGCAGGAGTTGATGCGGCGGCCGTTCAGCAGCACCGTGCACGCGCCGCACTGCCCGTGGTCGCAGCCCTTCTTGGTGCCGGTCAGACGCAGCGTCTCGCGCAGCGCGTCGAGCAGCGAGGTGCGGACATCGAGCGCCAGCTGATGGCGTTTTCCATTGACGGTCAACGTGACCGGTGGGTTTGGCGCGCTGGCGCCGGCCGGCATCGGTTCGGTGGTGGCGGCGGCCGTTTGCGCCACGGCTGAGGTGGCAGGCAGCACCGTGATGCCGCCGGCGGCCACCGTGGTGCCGAGAAACGCGCGCCGGCTCAGCCGTGGCGTGCCTGTGTCGTCGTTGCGATTGCCCATCTGGATGCTCCCGAGTCGTGGTGGCGGGGCGCGGGCGCTGCCGTGGGTGGTCCGATGCGGCAGCCAGCGCGATCGGGCGCAGTTTGCGCAATCGCTTGATCGGGTGGTAGCCTCGGCGCGGTTGAAACCTCTTCAACCGAATGGCAGGGAACGAGGCGGGGCCTGGCGTTGGCGGTCGCGCCGTCAGCGCATCGTCACGACGCTGTCAGCGTGGTGACAGTTTCGGGTCAGCGGCTTGTCAGCGCATTGTCGCGATACTGCAAGCCAGGCCCCGCCGGGGTGCGATCGACGCATGCGGGGACGGGACGGACGCCCCAACGTTTTCCACTTCGAACCGCACCGACAGGATGGCCCGATGGATCGCTTGCGAGCGCTGACGGTATTTGTGCGCGTGGCCCAGGCCCGCAGCTTCAGCCAGGGCGCGCGCGAACTCGGCATGACGCCGCAGGCGGCGAGCAAGCAGGTCATGCTGCTGGAGCGCATGCTCGGGGTGCGGCTGCTGCACCGTACCACGCAGAAGGTAGGGCTGACCCGCGAGGGCGAGCAGTTGCTGGCGCAGTGCCAGCGCCCCGTCGAATCGCTCGAGGTGGCGCTGCGCCATATCGATGGCGACCGCGAGCAGGTGGCGGGCGCCGTCAGGGTGGCGGCGCCGTATTCGCTGGCACGCAGCTATGTGGCGCCGGCCGTCGCCGAATTCGTGCAGGCCTATCCCGACGTTGCGGTCGAGCTGATGGTGGGCGACCAGCTGACCGATGTGATCGAGCAGGGCATCGATATCGGCCTGCGTACCGGCACCCTGCCTGACAGTTCGCTGGTGGCGCGCCGCATCGCGCCGCTGCAGCTGATCGTCTGCGCGGCGCCGGCCTATCTGGAACGGCACGGCGTGCCGCGAAGCATTGCCGAGCTCGAGCGGCATCGCTGCACCAGCTTCCTGCATCCGCGCACGGGCAAGGTGTTCCCGTGGGAGTTCCTGGTCGATGGCGAGATCGAGACGCGCATCTTTGCCCCGTTCGTCGCGACCAACGATGTCGATGCCGAAGTCGAGGCGGTGGCCAGCGGGGCCGCGATCGGGCAGTTCTTCCACTATGCGGTGGCCGCGCACCTGCGGGCGGGGCGGTTGGTGCCACTGCTGCCGCAGCATGCGACCGAGCGCTACGGGGCGTTCCTGTACATGCCGGCACGCGCGCATGTGCCGCGGCGCAACCGGCTGCTGGCGGATTTCCTGGTGCAGACGCTGGCCGCGCATCCGGACTTCGCGCGCGTATCGCTGGAGTCGGCACGGCCTGTCAAGCGACGGGCGTGAGGCAGCGGTCTGCGAGCGCTGTTTGCCCTCTCCCCCGACCCCTCTCCCGCAAGCGGGAGAGGGGAGCAGAACGTCGGTCTATCAGTGTGGTCGGCTCCTTTTCGCCTCTCTCCCGCTTGCGGGACAGAGGAGCAGAGCAGCGGTTTGCCAGTGTCGTCGCGCCCCGCTTTTCTCCCTCTCCCGCTTGCGCGAGAGGGGAGCCAATTTGCGGTTTGCCAGTGTCGCGCGCCTCGGTTTTCTCCCCTCTCCCGCTTGCGGGAGAGGGGCTGGGGGAGAGGGTACAGGCGCTCGACGTGCGACAACGCCTCACCCGGCCATCACGACGCCGGACACGGCAATGCCGCGGCGATTTGCGGCCGGCCCTGGGCGACGGCCGGCGAGTCATCCGCGCTCACCGTGTTGTTAGTGAAGCGGCAGCCGTAGTCGGGCCGCGCCACCGTGGCGGCGTCCAGCACGTCGTCGCCCCCGGGCCTGGGGCCACCCTGTTCCCACTGCACCATCGCATCGAACGCCGCCGTCTGCTCGGCCACGGTGAAATCGCAATGGCTCACGCCTCGGATCGCACGCTGCACCAGCCATTGCGCGGTGCCCTGCGCATCGGCCCGCCGCTTGTAGATCTGCTGCATGCTGAACGGCACGTACATGTCGCCGAGCGTATGCAACGTGACCACCGGCACGTTGATGCGTGCATTGGCCTTCGGGATCCAGCGCAGCCCGTCGCGCCGCAGGCGGTTGGCTTCCGGGTCGGCCCTGGCGCGCAGGATGGTGTCGTTCAGCGTGGTTTCCTCCGCCGACAGGGCCGGATCGCCGTCGAGCTGGTAGACGAAGTTGGCGGTCGATACGCCGTTGCGGTTGAGGATGCCGTTGATGGTGCCGTCGCCGCCGAAGGTGCCCCATACCGTGTTCTGCACCGGGCCGGCGAAGCCCTGATCGAACATGGGCCGCGCGCCGCCGGTGAGGTTCTGCACGATCGCCTTGACCTTGTCGCCCTGTGCGGTGGTCGCGCTCGGGAAGGTGGTGAACAGCGCGTCGCGCACCGCCGGCCCGATCTCGGCCCAGTTGGCCACCGGCCATGCCGTGGCCGGACGGCCCGCATACTGCTGGGCCGCGAGCTGGTAGGCCGCGAAGTAGTCGAACAGCTCGGTATCGCCCATCACGCCGCACATCGGCACCGCGCCGTGATAGCGGACCTTGTTGTTGGCGGTGTCCAGCGTTTCCTGGTCGACCGCCGCGGCAGCGATATGGCCGCCCATCGAATGGCCGACGATATAGACGCGGCTGGGCGGCGCGAGCGGACGCCGGTTTTGCGCGGCGATCTGCACGAAGGCCAGCGCCAGCGCATTGGTGTCCTCGACACCGGCACGCACGTCGTAATAGTTCTTGCTGTAGCTCGACGCCGCCCACGCGTAGCCGGCCTCGAGCAGATGGCGGCGATGCTTGGCGTGGTGACGCCCAGCACCGCGCCGGTGCCGGCATAGCCGTGCGCGTACATGACCAGCTTGCCGTTCCACTGCTTGGGAACCTCGATCCGATAGCCGGAGCCCTTCAGCGTGCCGGTCCAGCGGTCGGTCTCCGGTGCGCCCGCCAGCGCCGGGAAGGCGAGGGCGGCTTCGTTGACGGTGAAGGTGCGGCTGTCCTGGGCGCGGGTCTCTTCCGGCTGGCGCGGCGGGTCGTCGTCGTCGCCGCCGCAGGCGGCGAGCGGCAATGCGGCGGCTAGCGCCAACGCCAGGGCGGCGCGCGTCGTGAGCTGCATGGTTGTCTCCTCGTTATCTCGTTCTGGACATTCGGGAGGCCTTCGTCCTCATGACGCACTGCCACATCGCTTCGTCAGGAAAACGAACGACCGTGCACGAAGTCTAAAGACGAGGAGATGAAAAGTAAAAGAAAAGCCGCCCGACGTTTCGCGTGGCGAAATGCCGGGCGGCCTCTCGAAGTGCCGCCGAAGAAGGGCGGCGGTTCGAGCCTGTCAGCCGCGCTTGGGAATCTCCAGCCCGCGGATGACGGCGGGCCGCGCGACAAAGGCGTCCAGCACGCGCTGAACCTGCGGAAAATCGTCGAAGCCAACCAGCTCCCGGGCCTCGTAGAAGCCGATCAGGTTGCGGATCCAGGGAAAGGTGGCGACATCGGCGATGGTGTATTGGTCGCCCATGATCCAGTCACGCCCGGCCAGGTGTTTCTCCAGCACGCCAAGCAGGCGCCGCGATTCCGCGACGTAGCGGTCGCGCGGGCGCTTGTCCTCGTACTCCTTGCCGGCGAACTTGTGGAAGAAGCCGAGCTGTCCGAACATCGGGCCGACTCCGCCCATCTGGAACATCACCCACTGGATGGCCTGATAGCGCGCGGCCGGATCGGCGGGGACCAGCTTGCCGGTCTTGTCGGCCAGGTACAGCAGGATCGCGCCGGATTCGAACAGGGCGAGCGGCTTGCCGCCCGGGCCGTCCGGATCGAGGATCGCCGGAATCTTGTTGTTCGGATTCAGCGACAGGAATTCGGGCGACAGCTGGTCGTCGGTGTCGAAGCGCACCAGGTGCGGTTCATAGGGAAGCCCGATTTCCTCCAGCATGATCGACGCCTTGACGCCGTTGGGTGTCGGCAGCGAATAGAGCTGGAGCCGGTCGGGATGTTGGGCGGGCCATTTGCGGGTGATCGGGTACGCGGAAAGATCGGGCATGGTTCCTTGGTCGTGGCTGGGCAGGACGATCGCCGCAGCAGCAGCCGGGGATCCGATTTCGGGATGGCGCCCTCGCGCATCGCGCGATGGGCTGCGGCGAGCAAACGCGATCATAAGCGTTTTGCGGGCGACGCGCCCTGCACGCGGGCCGTCATCCGCCCGCCAGCCAGCCCGCCAACCGTCCCGCCAGCGGCCGCGGCGGTTGCCAGCCTTCCTGCAGCCGCAGATCCGCCAGCACCGATACGGTGACCAGCAGCACGGCGACAAAGGTCGGGCCATGCCACCGATAGGCCGGGGACAGGTGCGACAGTCCAAGTGCCATGGCCGGCTGCAAGCCCGTCCACAGCTGCACGGAAAGCGGGTCGGTGCGGCTGATCGCCCGTTGCAGCAGCCACTGCGGCGCCAGCACGCACAGCGTGCCGATTGCCACCAGCGCCAACAGCAGGCGCGGATCGGCCGGGATGGCGCTCGGCGCTTCGAGCCAGCTCCACGCCAGCGCCAGGCCCAGCGCGAGATGGAAGCGGTGTGCGACGATGGTCGCCGGGGACCAGCCAAGTCGCTGCATCCGCTTGCAGACGTGCACGGTCAGTGCCGAACAGACGCCCGAGGCAACGCAGCAGACCAGCGCCGCCATCGCCAGCGCCCAGCCATGCTCGGCCACCCCGCGATCGTGCGCAGACCACCCGAGCAACGTGCAGCCGGCGGCGATGCCGGCACAGGTCAGCAAGCGCGCGCCGGGCAGGCTCCGCTGGTCGCGCGCGCAGGCGAACGCCATGGCGGTGAGCACGGCGACGCCGACTTCGAGTGCGCCCACGACTGCCGCGGCCAGATAACGCAGGGCGAAGAAGAAGCCGATATAGGACACCGCGGTCAGCACGTTGGCGAGCGCGAGCCACGTCCAGCCGTGCCGCGGCAGCCTGCCGCGCGATCCGGCCAGGCATGCCCCTGCGGTCAACAGCAGGCTGCAGAACACGTAGTGCGCGGCATGCAGCCCCGCAAGATGGCTGGCGAACAGCACCGCGCCGCCCGATTGGAGCAGGAGGGCGGCGAGCGTCATCAGTCGGGCGGAAGGCATCGGAGAACTGGCAAGGGCTGCGGGGGCCGGGCGAGCATGCCGGGCACCCTCGGTCCGGGAAAGCACGCAGCGTAGCGGCGCAGAATGAGGCCGGGATGAGCGATGGCGGCCCGCCGCATGGCTTGGCGACGCCGCGCCGGTGCGAGCGGGGCGGGGCGTACGGCCGTTTTGGTACGATGCACGCTTTCCGAATCCGCCGTACTCCGTGTGAAGCGTCTTTTCCTGCTCAACGCCGGTCACGCCGGCGACCGCGCACCATGATGCGCGAACGTTTGCGCGGCACGCTGGCCGACTGGCGCGCACGGCTGCGCCGGCCGACCGGCCGCCAGATCGCCTGGGGCGCGGCCGCGGTGCCCGTCCTGTTTCTCGCCTATACGCTGGCGCTGGTGCCGTTCACGCCCGGCATCAGCGATATCCGCAAGGCCAAGTCCGAGCGGCCGGCCCAGGTGCTGTCGGCCGACGGCAAGCTGCTGGCCGAGTTCAAGCGCGCCAACCGCGACTGGGTGCCGCTGGACAAGATCTCGCCCAACGTGGTGGCGGCATTGATTTCCACCGAGGACCACCGCTTCTACCAGCATTTCGGCCTGGATTGGCGGCGCACCGCGGCGGCGGCCTGGTACACGCTGTCCGGCGACCGGCAGGGCGGGTCCACGCTGACCCAGCAGCTGGCGCGCAATCTGTATCCGGAGGAGATCGGCCGCGCCGCCAGCGTGACGCGCAAGATCAAGGAAGCGATTACCGCGCTGAAGATCGAGGCGCTGTATTCGAAGGACGAGATTCTCGAGACCTATCTGAATACGGTGCCGTTCCTGTACAACGCCACCGGCATCGAGATGGCGGCGCGGACGTACTTCGACAAGCCGGCCGATCGGCTCGACGTGCTCGAGAGCGCCACGCTGGTCGGCATGCTCAAGGGCACCAGTTACTACAACCCCGTGCTCAATCCCGAGCGCGCGGTCGAGCGCCGCAATATCGTGCTGGCGCAGATGGTCAAGCGCGGCAAGCTCAAGCCGGCCCAATTCGACGCGCTGAAGAAGCGCCCGCTGCGCATCGACTTCGAACGGCAGTCGCCGGAGGAGGGGCCGGCCCCGCATTTCGCCCAGCAGCTGCGCAAGTGGCTGATCGAGTGGGCTGACCGCAACGACTACAACATCTACACCGACGGCCTGGTGATCCATACCACCATCGATTCTCGGCTGCAGGCGATGGCCAACCAGGCGGTGGCGCGCCAGGGTGCGCGGCTGCAGGGCATCGCCAATGCCGCGTGGTCCCCGCGCGGCGGCTGGAGCGCGAATCGCGCGCTGGTCGAGGCCTTCATGCGCGAAACCGCCCAGTACCGGGCGGCGCGCGAGGCGGGACTCAGCGATGCGGACGCGCTGGTGCAATTGCGCAAGGACGGCGACGCGATGCAGAAGCTGCATGAGCAGAAGACGCGCATCCAGGCGGGCTTTCTCGCGCTCGATCCGCGCAACGGCGAGATCCGCGCGTGGGTCGGCAGCCGCGACTTCGCCGACGACGCGTTCGATCACGTGCAACAGGCGCGCCGCCAGCCAGGCTCGACCTTCAAGCCCTTCGTCTACGGCGCGGCCTTTGCGCAGGGTATTGGTCCGGACACGACGTTGCGCGACGAGGCGGTCGAGATCCGGCTGGCCGGCGGCGAAGTCTGGCGCCCGAGCGACGGCGGCCCGCCCAGCGGGCGCGATCTGACGCTGCGCGACGGCCTCGTCTATTCGAAGAACACCATCACCGCGCAGCTGATGCAGCAGGTGGGCCCCGTGCGCGTGGCCAATCTGGCGCGGGCGATGGGCGTGCGGCAGAGCCGGCTCGATACGGTGCCCTCGCTGGCGCTGGGCACCAGCCCGGTGACGCTGAAGGAAATGGTCGCGGCCTACGGCACCATCGCCAACGGCGGCGCCTATCTGCAGCCGACCATGGTGACCCGCATCGAGGACCGCGACGGCCATGTGCTGGAGTCATTCCGGCCGGCGTCGCCCGAGCGCGTATTGCCGCCGGCGGTCGCCTATACGCTGCTGGACGTGATGCGCGATGTGGTCAGCCGCGGCACCGGCGCGAGTATCCGCAGCCGCTACGGCATCCATGCCGACGTCGCGGGCAAGACCGGCACCACGCAGGACAACGCCGATGGCTGGTTCATCCTGATGCATCCGCAGCTGGTGGCCGGCGCCTGGGTCGGCTTCAACGACGCGCGCGTGACGCTGCGCAGCGACTATTGGGGCCAGGGCGCCCACAGCGCGCTGCCGATCGTCGGCGACGTCTTCCGCCGCGCCTTGCAGACCCGCGCCATCGACCAGCGCGTGCGCTTCGAGAACCAGCAGCAGCCCGGCATGCTGGACCCGTGGCTGAAGTCGGTCGAAGGCTGGTGGGCGCGCACCTTCGGCCCGGCGTCGGAGCCGGAAGCGGCGGCCGAGGTCCACGTTGCGCCGGTGCCGGCTGCGCGGCAGGAGCAGCCGGTCGACAACGGCATGGCTTCCGAGCCCGAGGTGCTCGACGAGGCCGAGCCGCTCCCGATGCCGGCCGATCCGCAGGCCTCGGCGCCGTTCGGGGAGCCGGTGCCGGCGCCAGGGCAGGGAGCTTCGGCGGTCGAGCCGGGCGGCACGGCAGTTGGCCCGGGCAACGGAACCATCTCCGCACCGAGCCCCGGCGCATATCAGGGCCCGACCGCCGGCGCGGGCGTCGGCGGCACGGCTCCGGCACCGGCTCCCGTTCCGGTTCCGGTTCCGCCGCCTGCGGTGCCGGGAAATGGGGCGGTGCAGGGGCCGGTGAATGGTACGGCGGGAGGACCTGCAGCGCCGCCAACTGCCCCGGCGGCGCCGCCTGCCGCGACAGTTCCGACCAGCCCGAGTGCCAGCGCGGCGGGGGCTTATCAATAAGCCTTCGCAAACCAAACCACCCCCTCTCCCCGGCCCTCTCCCCCTGAAGGGGAGAGGGAGAACACCATCGGCATCCACAGTCCGCCGACGCATATCGCCGGCAAGCTCGCGCCAGGTTTTCTCCCCTCTCCCGCCTGCGGGAGAGGGGCCGGGGGAGAGGGAAAGCGGCGCTCGCCATATCACGACATGATCCAACACGACCTCGCCGTCGCCCGCCGCAGTGCCCCATGCGCTATGCTTGCGCGATTTGGTGAGGATAGGCGCGCACAATGGGCATCCTGAGCTTGAGCAATCTGGTAGCGGAGTTCCTGCTCGCGTTCTCCGCGCTGCTCAGTATCATCAACCCGTTCGGCATGGCCTTCGTGCTGTTCGACCGGACGCGCTTCCTGACCGTCGAGGAGCGCCGCAAGCTCAGCCGGCAGGTCGCGATCAATTCGCTGATCGTGCTGCTGGTGACCTTCTTCCTCGGTACCGCCATCCTCGGCTTCTTCGGCATCTCGCTGCAGGCGCTGCGCCTGGCCGGCGGCTTCGTGGTGGCGTTCAGCGGCTGGACCATGCTGAACGCGCCGACGCAGCCCGCCGAGAAGCGCATCGAATCGGTCTCGACCGGCGATGTCACGCAGATGGCGTTTTTCCCTCTGACGATCCCGTTGACCACCGGCCCCGGTTCGATCGCCACCGCGATCGCGCTGAACGCCAGCCGCAGCCGCGAATGGCGCGATGCGATCGAGTCGGCGGTGGTGTCGGTGACGGTCAGCGTGGCGGTCGCGATCGTCGTCTATGTGGTCTACAGCCGCGCGGAGCTGCTGGCCCGCGTGCTGGGTCCGGAAGGCACCAACGTCGTCACGCGGCTGTCGGCCTTCCTGCTGCTGTGCATCGGCGTGCAGATCATGATGACCGGCATCAGCGAATACCTGACCTCGCTGCCGGGTCTGGGGTGAACGCCGACCAGCCCGGCCTGCGTCGCACCCTGCGTCAGTCCGCTACCGACTAGTCCAGCCTGAACTGCCCCACCGCGCCGGTCAGCCGCGCCAGTTGCTGCTGCTGGCGCGCGACCTCGTCGGCGGTCTGGTCGACATGGTCGGCATTCTGGCGCGACGCCGCGTCGATGCCGGCGATATTCCCATCCACCTGGTCGATGCCGGCGCGCTGCCCGCCGGTGGCAAGCGCCATCTGGTCGACGATGGCGGCGAGCCGCGCGACGCTGGCCTCCAGCTCGCTCATCGTGCTGCCCGCGGTGCCGACCAGCTCGGAGCCGGCGCGCGCGCGGTCGACCGATTCGCCGATCAGCGCGCGGATCTCCCTGGCCGCCGCGGCGCTGCGCTGCGCCAACGTGCGCACCTCGCCCGCCACCACCGCGAAGCCGCGGCCCTGCTCGCCCGCGCGCGCAGCTTCGACCGAGGCGTTCAGCGCGAGGATATTGGTCTGGAACGCGATGCCATCGATCACGCCGATGATGTCGGCGATCCGCTCGCTGGCCGCATGGATCTCGCCCATGGTGCGGATGACCGAGCCGATCACCTCGCCGCCCTGCGCCGCCACCGCGCGCGACGTGCCCGCCAGCGTGTGGGCCGCCTGCGCGTGGTCGGCGTTCTCGTGGGCGCTGCGGCGCAGCTCGCTCATCGCGGCGACGATCTCCTCCAGCGCGCGCTGCTGGCTGTGCGTGCGTTCGGCCAGCACCGTATTGCGCTGCAGGATGTCGCCGGAGGCGGCCGCCGCTGCGGCGGCGCTGTCACGCACCTGCAGCAGCGTGCCGCGCACCGCGTCCAGCGTTGCCTGGAACGAACGCGCCAGCGCGCTGGCCGGCCGCGCCTCGTCGGCGCGCGCCGGCGTCAGCGTCAGACGGCCGGAGTCCTGGCCGATGCGGGCGGCCAGCGCCGCAAGTTCGCCGGCGGAGCGAGCGTCGGCCTCCATCCGATAGGCCAGGGCCACCAGCACCGCGGTCTGCACCACCACAAAGGCCGCATGCAGCAGCACGATGCCCAGGCCCGGCTCGGTGAAGCAGATCACGCCCCAACCCCAGGTCTGGAAATAGTTGAAGCTCAGGTGGTGCACGGCGATCAGCGCGGCCGCCAGCAGGATCGGCCGGAAGTCGCGATAGGCCAGCAGTACCGACAGCAGCACGAACACCGCGAAGTGGTACTCGGCCTGCCCTCGCGCCTGGTGGATCAGCAGCCCGACCATCGCCATCGAGATTGCAGCGGTCGCCAGACGCGTGCCGAGCCGGCCCGGCAGTGCCGCGGCCCACAGCGTGGCCCCGACCGACAGCGGCAGGCCGACCGCCAGGCTCGGGCCGATGGTGCCGTAGCGCCAGCCGGCGAGCAGCGACGCGGCCCACAGCAGCCAGATCGTGCCGACCAGCAGGCGGTCGGCGCGCCGGTGGACCGCGCCCAGCAACGTGCCGGGGGCCTGCGCCTGCGGCAAGAATTCATCCGGTCGCGTGGCGGTGTGACCCGCTTCGGCGCGCAAAGCCAGCGTACTGCTGCCCATTCGATCCCCCCTGTCGTTGCAATTGGTTCGCTTTCGTTGTGCATGTTGTTATCGCGGCCGCACGACGGCATGCCGCCGCACCGACGATATCGGCGGCTTCGGGGCGGACCTTAGGCTAGACGCGATCATGGTTTACCCGTAAGAAGGACGCACGACGCGTCTCGCCGGTAAGGATTGCCAGCGCGGTTGTAAGGAGGGCGATTGGCGGGCCGTGGCCAGCCGGACCGTGGAACGCTGCGGAGCCGGCTTGACGGGGGAGGCACGCCATATGCCGGCGGCGGCATGAAAGTTGCGGCCACACGGCGAGGTGCCACGCAACAGGCGTGGCGTTCTTGCCAACGTTTGCCAGACAGGAGAAAGCCCATGGCCACACCCGAGCAACTCCCGCCGCAGCACCAGGACCGGCAGCCCGGCCTGGAAAGCGAGATGCATCCGAAGCCGGACAGCGGCGCCGACGACTATGTCGGCAGCGGCCAGCTGACGGGCAAGGTCGCGCTGATCAGCGGGGGCGACAGCGGCATCGGCCGCGCCGTCGCGGTGGCCTTCGCGCGCGAGGGCGCCGATGTCGCGGTGGCCTACCTGAACGAGCACGAGGATGCCAAGGAGACCGCGCGGCTGGTCGAGGAAGCGGGCCGCCGCTGCCTGCTGATGGACGGCGATCTCGGCGACAGCGCCCATGCCGCGCAGGTCGTCGAACGGACCGTCAAGGAACTGGGCAAGCTCGACATCCTCGTCAACAACGCGGCAGAGCAGCACCCGAAGCAGGAGCCAGAGGAAATCGAGGAAGGGCAGGTCGAGGCGACCTTCCGCACCAATGTCTTCGCGATGTTCCACCTGACGCGCGCCGCGCTGCCGCACCTGCAACCGGGCTCGGCGATCGTCAATACCACCTCGGTCACCGCCTATCGCGGCAGCGCGCACCTGCTCGACTACTCGTCGACCAAGGGCGCGATCGTCTCGTTCACGCGTTCGCTGGCGCTGCAGGTAGTCAAGCGCGGCATTCGCGTCAATGGCGTGGCGCCGGGGCCGATCTGGACGCCGCTGATTCCGTCGACGTTCCCGCCCGAGCAGGTCGAGAAGTTCGGCAAGGAGACGCCGATGGGGCGCCCCGGCCAGCCGTTCGAGGTGGCCGCCGGCTTCGTCTTCCTCGCCTCGCGCGCGGCCAGCTATATCACCGGGCAGGTGCTGCATATCAACGGCGGCGAGGTGATCAACGGCTAGCGCAAAGGCAAGTTTCGTTGTGGCAAGGGATCGATGGGCCGGGCCCGCACTGGCCCATCGGGGTGGCGTTCGCGCTTGACGTTCGAGGCTCGGCGTCTAACCTGAATGCTTGCTGGGGTAAGCTGCGCATTCGTGCAGTGGCCGCCATCGCGGTTGCCCGGTCCAGCCCCTTGCCACCATGCCCCACAGCTACCTCGGCACGCGCCACTACTTCGCCACGCAGCGCCGCACGCTTGTCGCGCTGCTGTTCGGCGCCATCCTGTTCCCTGCGGCGGTGCTGGCCACCTGGGCGTGGCTGTCGCTGCGCGCGGACGTGGCCGAGGCCGAACTGCGCTCGGCACGGCTGGCGCGCGTGATCCAGGAACATGCCAGCAAGGTCTTCGAGGGCAATCACCAGATCAACAGCCGCATCCGCGATGCGACCGCGGGTTGGAGCAACGCGCAACTGCGCCAGCACGAGGACGACGTCCATACCCGCCTTGCCGACATCGTCGGCGGCCTGCCGCAGGCTTCGTCGCTGGCGGTCTACGACGAGCATGGCGAGCTGCTGGCCAGCAGCCGCTTTTATCCGGTGCCGCGCGTCTCGATCAGCGAGCGCGAGGATTTTCGCGCCATCGTCGGCGGGCTGCGGCCGTTCGACGTGACCGGCGTGATCAGCGACAAGGTGGTGCCCGAACGCGTGATCAACGTCAGCATGCCGCGGCTCGGCCCCGACGCGAATGTCGCCGGGCTGGTGTCGGTGGCGTTGCGCCCGTCGTATTTCGCCGATTTCTACCGCGACGTGCTGAGCCAGGAGACCGGCGCCGAGGCCGCGCTGGTGCGCAGCGACGGCGTGGTGCTGGCCGCCTTCCCGGACAGCGTGCCCGACCCGGTGCCCGATGCGGTGCGGGAAGGGCTGCAGCGGGTATCGGAAGGGTCCGGCGACAGCGTCGCCCAGATGACGGGCCTGGGCGGCGACGACAGCATCGTTGCCCACTGGTCGATCGGCAGCGGACTGCTGCACGCGGTCGTCGCCATTCCGATGCGCGTGATTCACGCGCAGTGGCGGCACCGTCTGTATATCGGCGCCACCGTCGCGGCGATTCCTGCCTTCGCGCTGTGGGCGCTGGCCTGGATGAGCCTGCGCCGGCTCAAGCGCGAAGAGCAGTCCTATCTGCGCTGGCAGGAGGAGGTCACGCGCCGGCAGGAGGTCGAGGAACGCTATCGCCAGTCTCGCAAGCTCGAGGCGGTGGGGCATCTGATCACCTCGGTCGCGCACGACTTCCGCAATGTGCTGTCGGTGATCTCGTTCAACACCGATCTGATGATCACGCGTCCCGATGTCGCGCGCGAGAAGGCGCTGGCCGGCATCAAGCGCAGCGTGGCGAGCGGCGTCGCGCTGAGCAACCAGCTGATCGGCATGGCCCGCAAGCGCCAGCACCGCAAGGAGGTGTTGCTGCTGCCGCAGGAGGCCGAGGGCTGGACGCCGCTGATCCGTTCGACGCTAGGCCCGCGCGTGCAGCTGCGCTACGAGGTCGATCCGGCCTGCTGGCCGGTCTGCGCCGACCGGAACGAGCTTGAACTGGCGATGATGAACCTGGCGTCGAACGCGCGCGATGCGATGCCCGGCGGCGGGCAGTTCGTGGTGACGGCATCGAACGTGACGCTCGACGGCAGCCGTCCGGGCGGCATGCGCGGCAACTACGTCTGCCTGTCGGCGCGCGACAACGGCAAGGGCATGCCGCCCGAGGTGGTGGAGCGGGTCTTCGAGCCGCTGTTCACCACCAAGACCGCGGGCCTGGGCAGCGGTTTGGGTTTGGCGCAGGTGCACGACTTCTGCCGCGAAGTCGATGGCGTGGCGGTGATCGAGTCCGAGCCCGCCAAGGGCACCACGGTGCGGCTCTATCTGCCGGCCTGGCAGCATGGCGACAGCCATGTGCGGACGGGTTGGGGGGGCGGCGCCAGCGCGGTGCTGATCGTCGCCGATCAGCCGCGCACCGTGCAGAGCGCGGTGGAGTCACTGCAGGCAACCGGCCACCGCGTGACGCTGGTGCGCGACGAGGCCGAGGCGATGGCGGCGACGGACCGCTACGGCTTCGATCTGGTGATCGCGGATGCGCGCCTCGGTCCCGCGCTCGGTGGACTGGCGCTGCGCGATCGGCTGACCCGCGGCTTCCCGTTCCTGCCGGTCATCCTGATGACCGATGACGCCGACATGATCGCGTTGGCATCGGTGTCCGGACTGCCGTTCCTGCTCAAGCCATGGAACGCGCAGACACTGGTCAAGGCCGGCATCCTGGCGCCGACGCGAGCGGTGGACGGACAGTCGAGTCCGTCGCGGCTGTAGCCCTCAGCCGCTGCCGATCAGCCGGTACGGCGCAGAAGCGCGACCGGCAGCGGTTCGAGCACGTCGGCAATGCGCAGCCGGCCGTTCGGCGCGGACAGCGTGCGGCCGGTCAGCGCATCGGTCCAGCGGCTGGCGCCCGGCTCGCCGACACACAGCAGCGTGTCGCCCCATGCCGCCTGTGCAATCGCCGGCCGGTCCTGCACCAACCGCGCGGCCAGCCGCGCCGTGATGGCGATCACGCGCTCGTCCCCGTGGCGGCGCTCGAACGCCAGCACATGCGAGGCCGCCGGTCCTTCGCCGTGCAGTTGCCGGTAGCCGCCATCGCGGAACAGCGCCGGCTGTTCCTGACGCGCGGCCAGCAGCGCGCGCACCAGTTGCACCTTGATGCGGCCGTCGCGCCATTGCTCGAGCCAGGTCTGCCAGCCCGCGTTGCAGGCCAGCGCCGCGCGCAGCGCGTCGTAATCGACCGGGCGCCGGTTGTCGGGATCGACCAGGCTGAAGTCCCAGCCCTCCGTGCCCTGATAGCGGTCCGGCACGCCCGGCGCGGTCAGCTGCAGCAGCGTCTGCGCCAGGCTGTTGAGCGCGCCGGCCGGTGCGATCCGCTGCGCGAAGCGCGCCACGCTGCCCAGCAGATCGCTTTGTGCCATCGCCTGCAGCAGCCCGGCATAGGCCTGTTCGTAGGCTTCGTCCGGCCGGGTCCAGTGGCCGTGCCGCTTGGCTTCGCGCACCGCCTTGGTCTGCCACGCGCCCACGCGTTCGAGCAGCGCCGCGACTCCCGCGTCCTCGGCATCGCGGTCGGCGGGCAGTTCGGGCGGCCAGGCACCCACCAGGGTCTGATACAGCATCAGCCGGTCGGCGCCATCGGGACCGGCGCGCTGGGCCGCGCCCGCCAGCCCGCCCGCCAGCCGCACGGCGCGCGTTTCCCACTCGCCGACCGCGGCCTGCCATTCCGGCGCGAGTTCGCTCAGCACCGCCAGCCGCATCCGCATGTCCTCGCCGCGCTTGTGGTCGTGGGTCGCGGTCGCCAGCATCGCGTGCGGCCAGACCTGCGCGCGCACCGTCATGCGGGCGTGGAAGCGATCGGGCGGCATCGCCAGCGTGGCGGGGTGGCTGCCGACCTCGTTGCGCGACAGCAGCCGTCCGTAGCGGTAGAACATCGTGTCTTCGGCGGCCTTGGCGGCCAGCGGCGGCATCAACTGCTGCACGCGCGCGCGCGCCTCGCGCAGGCCGCGACTGGCATGCGGACCCGCGCACAGCCACGCCAGCAGCCGATCGACGGTGGCGGTGTCGTCGGGCCGTACCGCGCGGCGCGCCAGCTCGGCCGCGGTCTCCAGCCGCAAGCGGTCCTCGCGCGACCACGCGTGTTCGCCCAGATAGGTGCGATAGACCTCCAGCGGCTCGAGCAGCGCGGCCAGCGCGCGGCGCCAGCTCGCCAGCGTCAGGTCGCGTGTGGCGGGCTCGGCGCGGGCGCAGGCATGCAGGCGCCGGCAGGCGCCTTCGAACTCGGTGACGAGGAAGCGCGACAGCAGGTGGCGGCGCGCCTCGCGCACCTGCTCGCCATACTCCTGGCTGTCGCCGCTGACCTGCTGCCACAGCGTTGTCAGCGTCGTTTCGCCGGCGCCGTCGTGCAGCACCGCGCCGACCTCGTCCATGAAGTCGTAGCCGGTGGTGCCGTCGATCTGCCATTCGGTGCGCAACGTTTCGCTCTCGGCCAGGATCTTCTCGATCACGATCCAGGGCCGCGCTCCGCGCGCCGCCATCGCGGCGTTCAATTGTCCGCGCAGCTGCTGGCAATAGCCGCCGGGATCGGCCAGGCCATCGACATGATCGACACGCACGCCGTCGATCAAGCCTTCCGTCGCCAGCCGCAGCACCAGCGCATGCACGTCGTCGAACACCTGCGGCTGCTCGACGCGCACCGCGACCAGCTCGCTGACCTCGAAGAAGCGCCGCCAATTCAGTTCGTCCGCGGCGGTCCGCCACCAGGCGAGGCGATAGTTCTGCTGCTCCAGCAGCGCGTGCAGCCGTTCCAGGCCGCCAGGCGTCGCGGTATCGAAGCTGGCGCCGTCGCGGCCGGCATCGAACGAAGCCATCGACTCCTCGGACAACGGCACCTCCTGCTCACCGTACTGCAGCCAATGGCGCTGACCGTCGCTGCGGACCGCAATCTCGCCGGCCTGCAGCGTTTCCCAATACGGGCGGCCCAGGATCGGCAGCAGCACCTTGCCGTGCAGTTCGGGATCGGGCGAATGCCAGTCGATATCGAAGTGCCCGGCATAGGGGCTCTCCGCGCCGCGCGCCAGCACGTCGGCCCACCAGCGGTTGTGGGTCGAGCTGGCCGCCATATGGTTGGGCACGATATCGATGATGACGCCTAGTCCTGCCGCTCGCGCGCGCCCGGCCAGCGACCGGAAGCCGGCGTCGCCGCCCAGCTCCGGGTTGATGCGCTGGAAGTCGGTGACGTCGTAGCCGTGCGTCGAGCCCGGTTTGGCCGTGAAGATCGGCGACAGGTATAGATGGCTGACGCCGAGCGAGGCGAGATAGTCGACCTGGCGCTCGGCGTCGGCGAAGGTGAAGCCGGCATGCAGCTGAAGCCTTGCCGTGGCGCGCGGAACGATGGTGTTGCCGACGTCGGCGGCGTGTTCGGCCGCCTGCGGGGCAGGGTGAGCGGCGCCTGGGTGAGACTCGTTGACTGGGGCTGACGACATGGTGGCAGGCGCCCGGCGTTCAGCCGGTGATGTTTTCGGGGAGCGTCTGCTGCCCGGATTGCAGATAGGCGACCGTGACGCCGGCGGACAGCGTGCCGCTCTCCAGCTGGCGCGCGGCGCCGGACTCGCTCTCGGCCATCAACTTGCCTTGCGGCGCATCGCCGCAAGAGACGACCGCGTCGCCGAGATTGGCCCACAACGTCAACAGCGCGCCGTCTCCCATGCGCCAGCTGGCGCGCACCGCCGCGTCGCCGAGCACGTCGACGCCTTCGCAGCGCGTGCCGGGCAGCCGCGGCAGCAATTCGCGCCGGCGCAGCGTGATCAGCGACTTGTAGTACTGCACGTAATCGCCGTCGGGATCGAACTGCGGGCGCGACGCCTCGAAGGTGGTCGGCGCGTTGGGGTCCGGAATGCTGTCCGCGCGCGCGCCGTCGGCAAAGCCGGCCATCGAGCCGAACTCGCGGCGGCGGCCCTCGCGCACCGCGTCCGCCAGCTCGGGGGGATGGCTGGTGAAATAGAGGAAGGGCGTCTGCGTGCCGCCTTCCTCGCCCATGAACACCATCGGGATCTGCGGACACAGCATCTGCAGCGCGATCGCGGCGCGCAGCGGACGCGGCGGCGCCAGCGCCGTGATGCGCTCGCCGAAGGCGCGGTTGCCGATCTGGTCGTGGTTCTGCAGGAAGCTGATGAAGGCGGTCGGCGGCAGATGCGCGCTGCGCTGTCCGCGATGGACGGGCTTGTCGCCGGCCGATTCGCGCGTGCGGTGCGGCGACGCCTCGCCCTGATAGGCGAAGCCCTCGGCCAGCACGCGGGCCAGATGGCGGGTGGTGGGACCGAGCGGCTGGTGATCGCCGCGCGGCGCCGCGTCCTGGTCGTAGGCGCGGCCGTAATCGGGGCCGGGATGATGGCCGGAGTCTGCCCGGTGGGCAGCGTCCGCACCGGCGCCGAATTCGGGCGCGACCACCGCGCCATAGTCGGCGTAGTAGCCGTCGTGTTCGCCGGTCAGCAGCACATGCAGCACGTGGTGCGCGTCGTCGTTCCACTGCGCGTCGTAGCCATCGGCGAGCAAGCCGGCGTCGTTGTGGTCGTTCTCCAGCACCAGATGGATCTGGCGCCCGGCGCAGCGCTCGCGCAGCGTCGGCGCCAGTTCGGCCAGCCAGCCCTCGTCGGCGATGGCATGCACGGCGTCGAGCCGCAATCCGTCGAAGCGGAAGTCCTCGAGCCAGTAGCTGGCGTTCTCCGTGAAGAAGTCGCGTACCTCCTGGCGGCGGAAGTCGATCGCCGGCCCCCATGGCGTGCGCACATCCTCGCGGAAGAAGGCACTGGCGTAGCGCGGCAGATAGTTGCCCTCGGGGCCGAAGTGGTTGTAGACCACGTCGAGCAGCACCATCATGCCCAGGCCGTGCGCCGCGTCGATCAGTGCCCGCAATTGGTCCGGCGTGCCGTAGCTCGACTCCGGCGCGAACGGCAGCACGCCGTCATAGCCCCAGTTGCGGCTGCCGGGAAACTCGGCCAGCGGCATCAGTTCGACCGCGGTAAAGCCGAGCGCCGCCAGCCGCGGCAGTTCGCGCGCCGCGCCGGCGTAGCCGCCGCACAGGCCGACGTGCATTTCGTAAATGATGGCTTCGTGCCACGGCCGCCCCTGCCAGTAGGGATGGCACCACTGATAGGTGGCGGGATTGACCACGACGCTGGCGCCGTGCACATCGCCGGCCTGCGCCCGCGAGGCGGGGTCCGGCACGATGGTGCCGTCGCCCAGGCGGAACCAGTAGCGCGCGCCTTCGCAACAGGCGGCCGTTGCCTCGAACCAGCCGTCGCCGGCCGGCGTCATCAGCACCGGGCCCGCGTCGTGGATCTCGAGCCGGGGGATCTCGCCCTGTGCCGCCATATCGGGTGCCCACAGCCGGAAACAGGTGCGGCCGTCGGCGAGCCGCAATGGCCCGAAGCGCGGCAGGCGCGCCGGTGCGGCCTCGGAGGCGCTGCCCAGCGGGGCGGGCGCCGGCGCGGTGCCCAACGTTTCCCAGCCGCCGCGCGGCTGGGCCGCGGCCGTCGCGGCAGCGGGGTTCGGCTCTACGCTCATGATGATTTCCGTATCGATTGAAAGCGGGCGGCGGGGCCGGCAGCGGCGCGCGGCCCGCGCACCTTGCCGTCCCGCCGGTTTGCGGCATCAGACAGCGGCATCAGGCAGCCGCCGTCGGCAGCGCATCGCCTAATCCGCCGCTATTGGTGGCCGCACCGGCTTGTGCGGGAACCGCGTCGCGGTCGACCCGTGCGCTGCGGCTGCGCCGTCGCGACGAGGAGGCCTGGATCGCCAGTTCGGCTGCCGGCTCGGGTGCCATGACGGGGGCGATGGCCGGCGTGGAACGGGGCACGCGCTGCGGCGAGCGTTGCGGCTCGTGCGCGCTTTCGGCCTGCGCCACTTCGGCCGCCCGCTGCGCGGCGCGCTGCATCGCCAGCGCCGACGCCAGCGCGGGGGACAGCACGCTGTACAGCGACAGGTACTGTTCGGCCGGTTTGGTCCAGCAGAACAGCGCCTGCATGCCGGCGCGCTGCAGCACCTTCCACGCGCGCGGCCGCCGCAACCATTGCAGCGCGCGCTCGATCGCCGCGCACATCGCCTCGGCGGTCTCGCCGTCGAACAGGAAGCCGGTGGCGCCGGGCTGCGGAGTCGATCCATGGCCGGCGTCGCGCACCGTATCGACCAGGCCGCCGACGCGCGAGGCGACCGGCACCGTGCCGTAGCGCATCGCATAGACCGGCGTCAGGCCGAAGGGCTCGAAGCGGCTGCCGTGCAGCAGCACGTCGGCGCCCGCGTGCAGCAGGTGCGCGGTTTCCTCGCGATAGCCGATCGACACACCGACGCGATCCGGATAGCGCGCGGCCAGGGCCTCGAAGCTCCGCTCGATGGCCGCCTCGCCGCAGCCGAGCACGGCGAACTGCACGCTGTCGTCGGACTGCAGTGCGCGTTCAATGGCGCTCAGCGCGACATCGGCCATCTTCTGGTGCGTCAGACGGCTGCCCATCGCGACCAGCGGCGCAGCCGGATCCGCCGGCAGCCCGAAGCGGTTCTGCAGCGCGGCCTTGCAGGCGCGCTTGCCGGCCATCGAATTGGGCGTATAGCAGTGCGGCAGCAGATCGTCGCTGGCGGGGTCCCAGTCCTCGGTGTCGATGCCGTTCGGGATCGCGCCTAGCACTTCGCGCCGCGCCTGCAGCAGTCCTTCCAGCCCGTGGCCGAACTGCGGCGTCAGCATCTCCTGCGCATAGTTGTGGCTGACCGTGGTGACGCGGTCGGCGTAGCGGATGCCGGCCTTCAGGAAATTGAGCTTGCCCCAGAACTCGACGCCGTCGGACGTCAGGCAGTCTTCCGGCAGGCCCAGTTGCCGCGCCAGGCACAGCGGGAAGATGCCCTGGAAGGCCAGGTTGTGGATCGTGACGATGCTTGGCGTATCCAGACCGGCGGCGCGCATCAGCAGCGGCGTCAGCCCGGCATGCCAGTCGTGGGCATGCACGGCGGCGGGCACCGGCAGTGGCGTGCGGCCCGCGGCGATCGCGGTGGCGGCGTGCGCCAGCGCGGCAAAACGCTGCGGGTTGTCGGCAAAGTCGCGCCCGGTCGGGTCGGTGTAGGGCGTGCCGGCGCGATCGTAGAACGAGGGGCAGTCGAGCAGGGCGACCTGCACGTTGCTGCCCGGCAGGCGGCCCAGCATCAGCCGCATCTGACTGTGTCCGGGCGGCAGCGCCAGCCCGGGCGCGCTCTCGGCCAGTTTCAGCGCGCCGAGGCTGCGTAGCCCCACGGCGCCGGCCAGGGCTTGCGGATAGCCCGGCATCAAGATCGTGACATCGAGGCCCCGCTGCTGCAGGGCGCGGGCCAGCCCGCTGACGACATCTCCCAAGCCGCCTGTCTTGGCCAAGGGCATGGCCTCGGCCGCCACGAATAGCACGTTCGTGTTCAAGTTGATCTCCGCCATTCTGAATGCGCTGGTAGTGGAGCGGCGGTCGGGCTGCCCCGCCGCTGTTGCGCTTCACCCGCGCGGCGTCGTTGCATGGCACCGGCGCGTGAAGCGTTGATGCAATGCGAATGGCATGCCAGCGTGGCGGAAGTTTCGCAATGGCTTTGCGTTCAACGGTTTGCGTAACCAGTTCGTAACTATTGAAACAAGCGCTGCGTAAAGCCTCCGCCGGCCGATGTAAGAACTACATGCCGGGGCCGCCCTTGTGGCGGGCGCCGGCGGTGCTCATCGCGGCGCGATGCAGCAGCGGCACGGGAACCGGCTTCACGCGCCAGATCCGCTCGCAGTACTCGCGAATCGCACGGTCGGACGAAAAACGGCCCGAACGCGCGCACGACAGCACCGACATTCGCTGCCAGCGCGGCTGGTCGGTGAACGCCGTCGACACGTCCTGCTGGCAATGCAGATAGGAGGCGAAGTCGGCCAGCAACATATAGGGGTCGTGCTCCAGCAGGCCGCCGAAGATCGGCTGGAACACCGACGGATCGCCGCGCGAGAAAAAGCCCTGCCCGATCAGGTCGATGACCGCGCGCAGCTCCGCGTGGCTCTCGTAGCACGCGGCCGGACGGTAGCCCGCGGCCTTCAGCGCGTAGACCTCGGAGGCCGACAGGCCGAACGGGAAGAAGTGGTCGGCGCCGATCGCGTCGCGCAGTTCGATGTTGGCGCCGTCCATCGTGCCGATCGTGATCGCGCCGTTCATCGCGAACTTCATGTTGCCGGTGCCCGAGGCCTCCTTGCCGGCCAGCGAGATCTGCTCGGACAGGTCGGCGGCCGGATAGATCTTCTGCCCATAGGTCACATTGAAGTTGGGCAGGAACACCACCTTGAGCCGGTCGCGCACCTGCGGGTCGCGGTTGATGACGTCGCCCACCGAGGTGATCAGCCGGATCATCAGCTTGGCGTAGTGGTAGCCCGGGGCCGCCTTGCCGGCGAACAGGAAGGTGCGCGGCACGATGTCCGCGTTCGGGTCGGACTTGATCCGGTGGTACAGCGCGACGATATGCAGCACCGCCAGATGCTGGCGCTTGTACTCGTGGATGCGCTTGACCATCACGTCGAACATCGACGCCGGGTCGACCACCACGCCGGTGGTCTCGCGCACCAGCCGCGCCAGGTCTTCCTTGTTCTCGCGCCGCACGGCCTGCCATCGGTCACGAAAGCCCGCGTCGTCGGCGTACGGCTCGAGCTCGCGCAGCCTGTCCAGATCGCCGATCCAGCCGTCCCCGATCGACTCGCACACCAGCCGCGACAGCCGCGGATTGGACAGCGCCAGCCAGCGGCGCGGCGTGACGCCGTTGGTGATGCTGGTGAACTTCTCCGGCCACATGGCGTAGAAGTCCTTCAGCACGTCCTCGCGCATCAGCCGGGAATGCAGCTCGGCGACGCCGTTGATCGTATGGCTGCCGACGCAGGCCAGATGCGCCATCCGCACATGACGCTGGCCGCGCTCGTCGATCAGCGACAGGCGCGACAGCTGCGACTCGTCGCCGAAGAAGCGGATGCGCGCCTCGTGCAGGAAGCGGGCGTTGATCTCGTAGATGATTTCCAGATGGCGCGGCAGCGTGCGCTGGAAGAGCGGCAGGGGCCACATCTCGAGCGCTTCCGGCAGCAGCGTGTGGTTGGTATAGGCGAAGGCCTGCCGTGTGATCTCCCAGGCTTCGTCCCAGGCCACGCCGTGCTCGTCGACCAGCAGCCGCATCAGTTCGGCGATGCCGATGGCGGGGTGGGTGTCGTTGAGCTGGACGGCGAACTTCTCGTGAAAGCGCGTCACCGGAATGCCGTGCGCGTCCAGCAGCCGCAGCATGTCCTGCAGCGAGCAGGAGACGAAGAAATACTGCTGCTCGAGCCGCAGTTCCTTGCCTTGCTCGGTCTCGTCGTTCGGGTAGAGCACCTTGGTCAGGTTCTCGGAAGTGACCTTCTTGCTGACCGCGCCCTGATAGTCGCCGCGGTTGAACACGCCGAAGTCGAAGGCCTCGGTGGCCTCCGCGCGCCATAGACGCAATGTGTTGACCGTGTTGACCTGATAGCCAAGGATCGGCGAGTCGAACGGCACGCCGACGACGGTCTTCGCCGGCACCCAGCGCACCCGGTAGTGGCCGCGGTCGTCGGTGTAGTGCTCGGTCTGGCCGCCCAGCTTGACCTGCACCGCCCATTCGGAGCGCTGGATCTCCCAGGGATTGCCGTGGCGCAGCCAGGTATCGGTGCTCTCGACCTGCATGCCGTCGATGATCGACTGGTGGAAGATGCCGTACTCGTAGCGGATGCCGTAGCCGAGCGCCGGAATCTGCATCGTCGCCAGCGAATCGAGGAAGCACGCCGCCAGCCGGCCCAGGCCGCCGTTGCCCAGGCCCGGCTCCAGCTCCTGCGCCAGCACCGTGTCGAGGTCCAGGCCGAGCTCGGCCATGCTGTCCTTGACCTCGTCGAAGATGCCCAGATTGACCAGGTTGTTGCCCAGGTGCGGGCCCAGCAGGAATTCGGCCGACAGATAGGCGACCGTGCGCGAAGGCTGGCCCAGATAGGTTTCCGCCGTACTGATCCAGCGCTGCACCAGCCGATCGCGCACGGTATGCGCGAGCGCCTGATACAGATCGTTGGGACTGGCAAGCCCCGGCAGCTTGCCCTGCGTGTAGAAGACATGGTCGAGGAAGGCGCGGCGGATGGTCGCGCCCGACATCGCGGTGCGGGTGTCTTCGTGGCTGTCGGCGGGCATGGTTTCGGCGAGCTGGGCCCGGGCGGCTGGCGTCATGGCGGTCCTCCGGTGAAAAACCGGAGGGAGTTGCAAGAGACGTACCTTGCCCAAGGCAAGCGCGTTTCGCTTGGCCGGACGGGCATGGCGCCGCGCAGTTCTTGCCAATTATTGGTGAGTTTGTAGAAAACGGTTAGATCTGACGAGGCATGTGGTGGGCTCCCCTCTCCCGCGTGCGGGAGAGGGAGAACACCGGCCCCATGTCGTCCCATTCCTACAAACGATTGCGCGTGCGGCGGGATGCAGCGGGCGTCGCCCCGGACTAATGTCGGAATGCCATCCCGATAACGACGCGGCACGGCGCCGAACGGGAAGGGCGGAGACGGGAGCCACGATGCGCGCTTCGACGCCGGGCGCTGAGAGGGTGACAGCAGGGACGACAGCCGGAACCACGGGAACGCCCGCGGCAGCGGCGGCGCGCGAGGCATTGCCGCCCGGGGTCCGCTATGTCAACGACACCGGGCCTGGCATCACGCGGCGCCTGGTGCGCGGCCGCTTCGCCTACTTCGCGCCGGACGGCACCCGCATCCGCGATCGCGACACCATCGCCCGCATCGACGCGCTGGCGATTCCGCCGGCCTACCAGGACGTCTGGATCTGCCCCGACCCGCGCGGCCATATCCAGGCCACCGGCCGCGACGCGCGCGGCCGCAAACAGTATCGCTACCACCCGGCCTGGATCGCGCTGCGCGGCGAGAACAAGTACGACCGCCTGCTTGCGTTCGGCCGCGCGTTGCCGCGGCTGCGCCGGCGCGCCCGGCGCGACCTGCAGCGCAACGGCATGCCGCGCGAGAAGGTGCTGGCCGCCGTGCTGCTGCTGCTCGACGCGACGCTGGTGCGGGTCGGCAGCCGGCGCTACGCGCGCCAGAACCGCACCTATGGCCTGACCACGCTGCGCCGCCGCCATGTGCAGGTGCGCGGCAGCCGGCTGCGTTTCCTGTTTACCGGCAAGAGCGGCGTCGAGCACGACGTGACGCTGCAGGACCGCCAGCTCGCGCGGCTGGTGCGCACCTGCGCGGATCTGCCGGGCCAGCATCTGTTCAAGTACCGCGACGAGGATGGCGAGATCCGCGAGGTCGGTTCCGACGATGTCAACGCGTACTTGCGCGAACTGGCCGGCGAGGACTTCACCGCGAAGGACTTCCGCACGTGGGCCGGCAGCGTGCATGCGCTGGCGGAACTGCGCAAGGCGCCGGCCGCCGAGACCGAGGCCGCCCGCAAGCGCGCGGTGGCGGCCACCATCAAGATCGTCGCCCGTCGCCTGCGCAATACGGTGGCGGTATGCCGGCAGTGCTATGTCCACCCCACGGTGGTCGATGCCTATATGAACGAACGGATGGCGGCCTGCGCGCAGTGCCGCCGCGCGGTGGCGGCGCTCAGCATGGACGAGACCCGGCTGCTGGCGTTGCTCGAAGCGCAGGGCGTGGCGGCCGGCGGGCGCGGCTAGCCCGGCTAGCGCGGCGCTCGTGGACTCAAGCCGGTCCGCTGTGTTCGAGCAGTTCGTCGATGGTGCGGATCAGCGCCTCGGGCGCGCACGGCTTGCGGCAGTAGCGCACGTTCGGATTCGGCACCTCGGGGAGCGTCTGGATGCTGGTGAAAACGACAATCGGTGTACGACTTAGCGACGCATCGCCGAGCAGCAGATGACACAGCAAGGCGCCGTCGCCGCGCGGCATCACCCAGTCGGTGACGACCACCGACGGGTGCAGCCGCTGGGCGGCATCGAAGCCGGCCAGCCCATCTTCGGCCAACTCGACGGTAAAACCCGCGCGGCTCAGGGCGCTGGCCATTGCATGGGCCACGGCGGGATCGTCATCGACGACGAGTACGGTTCGCACGGCAAGACCTTGTGTTGGCAGATCGCAATCGTTTCGACGTTGCCATGCAAGCGGCGCGCCAGGGGCCGGCGATCGCCGCCGCCCCTGACGCCATGACGGTATGACGGTATGGCGTCAGGGCGTCAGGGCGCCGTTCGGCGCCTCAACCCCTGGGCGCACGGCCCGAGCGCAATGCCTCGATGCGCCGCTGGACCCCGGCCTGGCTGAACAGTGCCTGCACGTCGAAGCGCAGCCGGCGCTGCCAGTTCGGATGGCCACTGGTGGTGCCCGGCAAATTGGGCTGCTCGACATCGGCCAGCAGGTCCTCGACCGGCACCAGCCGCAGCGGCGTGCGCGCGCGCGACAGCCAGGCCAGGATCGTCCCCACCGGTGCGCGGTCGGGGTCGGGCGCCTCGCCCTTGGCCAGCCCCGCCTCGCACAGCGCCTGCCACAGCGCCTGCCGGTCGCGGGCGCGTTCGGCGCGGGCCGCGGCCTCGGTCACGTCAGGGCCGAGCTGGTCCAGACGTGCGCGCCAGGTGATGTCCTGCCCCGCCCACCAGCCGGCGATGGTCGGCAGATCGTGCGTGGTCGAGGTCGCGATCGCGTTCGGCGGCCAGCGCTCGGGCGGCACGAAGGCGGCGGCCTCCGGCTCGGGCGCGGCGGTGTCTTCCGCGGGCGAGGGAGCGGGTTTATCGGCCGCATTGCCGCCCGCATGGGCGCTCGCATTTCCGCCCGCATTGCCGTTCATCGTGCCGGTCTCTTCGTGGGAGGAGCGCCCGCCGGGCTTCCCGCCGGAGGCCGCGGCGGTCTCGCCGTCGCCTTCGCGGGCCGGCTGCGCGCGCTCGAACCACAGCACGTCGATGCCGAGCATGCCGCGCTCGGCCAGCGTGGTGTTGAAGGTGTCCGGCACCGTGCCCAGGTTCTCGCCAATGATGATGGCGCGATGGCGCCACGACTCGAGCGCGATCAGCCGCAGCAGGTCCTCCATCGGGTAGCGCAGATAGGCGCCCGACTCCGGCGGCATGCCGTCCGGCACCAGCCACACGCGCGCCAGCCCGAGCGCATGGTCGATGCGCAGCCCGCCGACATGCGCGAGGTTCGCGCGCAGCATCTCGATGAAGGCCGTGTAGCCGTGCCGGCGCAGGGCGCGCGGCGAAAAGACCGTGATGCCCCAGCTTTGCCCCAGTGCGTTGTACACGTCGGGCGGCGCGCCGGCCGAAAACCCCTGCAGCATCTCGTTCTGCCGGGTCCAGGCATGGCTGCCGGTGGGATCGGTGCCCACCGCCAGATCGCCGATCAGCCCGATCGCCATGCCGGCATCGCGGGCGCTGCGCTGCGCCGCGCGCAAACCGTCCTCGGCCAGCCATTGCAGGAACACGTGGTAGCCGATCTCGTCGGGAAAGGCGCTGGCGAAGGCCGACAGCGCCGCGTCCTGCGGCGAGCGATGCGTGACCGGCCAGCGCCGCCAGTCGGCCGCCATCTGGATCTCGGCGCGGGTGCCGGCCTGCGCCAGGTGCTGGGCCTGCAGGGCCTCGAAGGCGGCGTGCGCGAGCAGCGGCGTGCCGCCGTTGCGGCGGAAGATCGCCAGGTCGTCGGCGGCGTCGGCGGGCAACAGCTGATCCCGGTGGTCCCACAGCCAGCGCGTCAGCTTCAGCCGTGCCTGCGCCGCCGCCGGCCAGTCGATCTCGGCCCTCGATTCGAGCGTCTGCAGCGCGCCGCCCAGCTGCAGCGCCGAAATGGCGCGCGCCACCGCGGCGTGGCCGAACACCGGCGCCGGATCGGCATAGAGCACGTTCAGGAACAGCCGGCTGGACGGCGAGTAGGGGCTGTAGCGTTCGGGAAAGGCCGCGAAGCCGGCGTGCAGCGGGCTGATCGCGACCGCGTCGGCGCCTTCGCGCGCGGCCGCCTCGGCAAACATCGCCAGCGCGCTCAGGTCGCCCATGCCGGCCGGCGCGCCGCGGCGCAGGCCGTAGACCTGCACCGACGGGCCCCAGGGCTTGCGCCGCATGCGCTCCTGCTCGGACAGGCCAATGCCGCGCAGTGCGTCCTGCACGCCGAAACAGCGCGCCGGCGCCACCGCCACCTGGACCTCGACGTCGCCCATCAGCAGACGGTGGTAGCCAGGGCTCTGCACCGCCGGCACCACCAGTGCGCCGCGCGCATCGCGCCGTGCGACGCCGGTCTGCACGCTGCCGTCTTCCAGTTCGAGCCGGAACGGCTGCTCCTGCCGGGTATGCGCCAGCGGCACGCGGATCGGCTTGCCCTGGTCGGCAGTCAGCAGCGGGGCCAATGCGGTGGCGGCGTCGTCGGCCAGCATGCGGGCGCGCGAGGCCTCGCACTGGCCGATGGTCTTGCACGGCAGGCCCAGCCGCTCGAGTACGGCGCGCAGCGATTCCTCCGGGACCACGCGGTCGTGCCCCTGGGCATCCTGCCAATGCACCAGCAGGCCGGCGCGCTCGGCGAGCAGGTGCAGCGATGCTAGCGCGGCATCGGGATTGGCTTGGCGCGGCATGGTGGACTCCTTTGTGGCTGGCTGATCGGGATGGCGGACGGTGGCGGACGGGTGGCCGGTGATCGATGATCGGATCGCTGAAGCGGGCCGCTGAGCGGGCCGTCAGCTACGACGGCCCGCTCAGCGCCAGCGTGGCGGCCAGCAGGACCGCCGCGTGCGGCGCCACTCGCTGCGTCGGGTGATCAAGCGGCGCTTCCGGCAGCTCCGGCCGGGCGCTGTCGAACAACCGCGACCAGATCAGCACCGGCGGCGGCAGCCTGTACTCGACCGGCTCGCTGCCGGCGTTCAGCAGCAGCACCGTCACGTGGATCTGCCCCTCGGCGTCGCGCGTGGCGCGCCTGAGCGCCAGCGTCCGCTCCTCCGGATTGGACCACTGTTCCGGCGTCAACGGTTGGCCGTCGATACCGAACCAGCCGATATCGTGAAGACCCGGTGCGAATTCCTGACGACCGTGCAGGAACTGGCGCTCCACATAGGCGGGTAGCCGTGCCCGCAGGCCTACCAGCCGGCGCACGCATTCGACCATGCCCCGCCCGGCGGGCGTCTGGGCGTCGTCCCAGTTCAGCCAAGACAGTTCGTTGTCCTGGCAGTAGGCGTTGTTGTTGCCCTGCTGCGAGCGCAGCCATTCGTCGCCGGCGGTCAGCATCGGCGTGCCCTGCGACAGCAGCAGCGTGGTCATCATCGCGCGCGCGACCTGGCTGCGCGTGGCGAGGATCGCGGGGTCGTCGGTCGGGCCTTCCACCGTGCCGTCGGGGCTCCAGTTGGCGCTGGCGTTGTCGTCGGTGCCGTCGCGGTTGTCCTCGCCGTTGGCCTCGTTGTGCTTGGTGGCGTAGCTCACCAGGTCGGCCAGCGTGAAACCGTCATGCGCGGTGATGAAGTTGATCGAGGCCCAGGGCTTGCGGTGGCGCCGGTCGAACAGATCGGCCGAACCGGTCAGCCGCGCCGCCAGATCGCCGCGCTGGCCGGGGTCGCCGCGCCAGTAGCGCCGCACCGAGTCGCGGAACTTGTCGTTCCATTCGGTAAAGCCGGGCGGATGGTTGCCGACCTGATAGCCCCCGAGGCCCAGGTCCCACGGCTCCGAGATCAGCTTGACGCGCGAGAGCACCGGATCCTGCAGCACTGCGTCGAAGAAGCCGGCGCCGGGATCGAAGCCGTTGCCCTCGCGGCCCAGCGTGGCGCCAAGGTCGAAGCGGAAGCCGTCGACGTGATAGCACTGGACCCAGTAGCGCAGCGAATCGAGCACCATCTGCAGCACGCGCGGGTGCGACAGGTTCAGCGTGTTGCCGCAGCCGGTGTCGTTGATGTAATGGCGCTCGTCGCCCGGCACCAGCCGGTAGTAGCTGGCGTTGTCGAGCCCGCGCCACGACAGCGTCGGGCCCAGCTCGTTGCCTTCGCAGGTGTGGTTGTAGACGACATCGAGAATCACCTCGATGCCGGCCGCATGCAGCCGGCGGATGGCGACCTTGACCTCGTTGAGCTCGCCCCCGCTCAGATAGGCCGGCTCCGGCGCGTAGTAGCTCAGCGTGCTGTAGCCCCAGTAATTGCGCAGTCCGCGCTGGACCAGGAAGCGGTCCTGCAGGAAGGCGTGGATCGGCAGCAGCTCGATGGTGGTCACGCCGAGGTGATGCAGGTGGTCGACGAAGCGCGGGTCGGCCAGCGCCGCGAAGGTGCCGCGCTGATGCGGCAGCAGGTCGTCGCGCCGCATCGACAGCCCGCGCAGGTGCGCCTCGTAGATGACCGTGCGCTCCCACGGCACCGCCGGCGGGCGGTCGTCGCCCCAATGGAAGCTCTCGTCGACGACGATGGCTTTGGGCATCATCGGCGCGCTATCGCGCCGGTCCGGCGTCAGGTCGGCGCGCGGGCTCTGCAGCCGGTAGCCGAACAGCGCATCGGCCCAGCGCAGCGGGCCGGTCAGCTTGCGCGCGTACGGATCCAACAGCAGTTTGGCGGGGTTGAAGCGATGGCCGTGATGCGGTTCGTACGGGCCGTGCACACGGTAGCCGTAGACGGTACCGAGCGCGGCGTGCGGCAGATAGCCGTGCCAGACCTCGTCGGTGCACTCCGGCATCGTCAGCCGCGCCAGTTCCTTGCGGCCGTTGCGCGAGAACAGGCACAGCTCGACCCTGGTGGCGTTGGCCGAGAACACCGCGAAGTTGATTCCGAGGCCGTCCCAGTGGGCGCCGAGCGGGTAGGGTTTGCCGGGAAGGAGCGTGCTGGCGATCGGGGAACGCGACAAGCAGGACCCTCCTAGTCGGGCAGATGGCGCAGCAGCAGCATCGCCAGCGGCGGCAGCGTCAGCGACAGCGAGGCCGGCAGGCCGTGCGACGGCACCGGCTCGGCATGGAGCTCGCCACCGTTGCCGACATTGCTGCCGCCGTAGCAGGCCGCATCGGTATTGACGATCTCCTGCCAGCGCCCGGCGTGCGGCACGCCGAGCCGGTAGCCGGGCCGCGGCAACGGCGTCATGTTGACCACCACCAGCACCACGTCGTCGCTGTCCGGCGCGGCGCGGCGCAGGTAGGCGAACACGCTGTTATGGCTGTCGTCGCCGATTACCCAGCTGAAGCCGCCGGGATGATGGTCGCAGGCGTGCAGCGCGGGCAGCTCGCGATAGGCGCGGTTCAGGTCCCGCACCAGCATCTGCATGCCGCGGTGGTTCGGGTGGTCGAGCAGCACCCAGTCGAGCTCGCTCTCGTGATTCCATTCGAGCCACTGCGCCAGCTCGCCGCCCATGAACAGCAGCTTCTTGCCCGGGTGGGTCCACATGAAGCCGAAGTACGCGCGCAGGCTCGCCAGCTTCTGCCAGTGGTCGCCGGGCGCCTTGTTGATCAGCGAGCCCTTGCCATGCACCACCTCGTCGTGCGACAGCGGCAGCACGAAGGCCTCGGACCACGCGTAGACCATGCCGAACGTCATGTCCTGGTGATGCCAGGCGCGGTGCACCGGGTCGTGCGACAGGTAGCGCAGCGTGTCGTGCATCCATCCCATGTTCCATTTGAAGGTGAAGCCGAGCCCGCCGCTGTCGACGGGGGCCGTCACGCCCGGCCATGCGGTCGATTCCTCGGCGATCGTCATCGCGCCGTGGCAGCGTTCGCGCACCACCGTGTTCAGTTCGCGCAGGAAGGACACCGCCTCGAGGTTCTCGCGCCCGCCGAAGCGGTTCGGCACCCACTGCCCCGTCTTGCGGCTGTAGTCGCGGTACAGCATCGAGGCGACCGCGTCGACGCGCAGCCCGTCGATATGGAATTCGCGCAGCCAGTGCAGCGCGCTGGCCAGCAGGAAGCCGCGCACCTCGTTGCGGCCGAGGTTGTAGATCAGCGTGTTCCAGTCCTGGTGGAAGCCCTCGCGCGGGTCCTGGTGCTCGTACAGCGCGGTGCCGTCGAACTCCGCCAGGCCATGCGGATCGGTCGGAAAGTGCGCCGGCACCCAGTCGAGGATCACGCCGATGCCGGCCTCGTGGCAGCGGTCGACGAAGGCGGCGAAGGCCTGCGGGGGGCCGAAGCGCGCGGTCGGCGCGAACAGCGACAGCGGCTGGTAGCCCCAGGAACCGCCGAACGGATGCTCGGTGATCGGCAGCAGCTCGATATGGGTAAAGCCCAGGTCGCGCACATAGGGGATCAGGCGCTCGCCCAGGATCTCCCAGCCGCGCGCGGGATCGTTGACCTCGCGCAGCCACGACCCGGCATGGACCTCGTAGATCGACATCGGCGTGGAGTACGGATCCTGGCTGGAGCGGCGGCTCATCCAGGCCTGGTCGGTCCAGCCGAACGGTGGCGCCGACACGCCGGCCTGCGTCACCACCGACGCGGTGCCCGGCGGCAGCTCGGTGGCGAGCGCCAGCGGATCGGCCTTGTCGGGCAGCGGGTGACCGTGCGCGTCGCTCAAGTCGTACTTGTAGCGGCTGCCCGGCTGCACGCCGAGCCCGGCCGGCACGAACAGCTCCCAGACGCCGACGCCGTAGCGCAGCCGCATCGGATGGCGCGCCGGATGCCAGCCGTTGAAGTCGCCGATCACCGAGACGCGGCTCGCATTGGGCGCCCACACGGCGAAGCGCACGCCCTCGATGCCGTCGACCGTCATCCACTGCGCGCCGAGGCACCGGCCCAGTTCGAAATGCCGGCCTTCGCCGATCAGATGCAGGTCCAGCTCGCCGAGCAGCAGATCGAACGAATAGGGATCGGCGCTCAGCTGGCGGGTACCGTCGCCCCAGGTGATATCGAGGCGGTAGTCGCGCCGGCCCAGCCTGTCGGGCAGCGTGCCGGCGAAGATGCCGCCGGCGTGGATGCATTGCATCGGCCCGATCGCGTTGCCGAGGTTGTCGGCCAGCGCGACCGACTGCGCGCCGGGCAGGCAGGCGCGCACGACCATGCGATCGCCTTCGCGGTGCGGTCCGAGCAGCGAAAACGGATCGGCGTGGCGCGCGCCGAGCAGGGCCTCGAATTGCGCCGCGGCGTGCTCGGATTGCCCGTGCTGGCCCCGCGTCGACGCGGGGCCGGAGAAAGTCGTAGTGGCCATGATTGCGTCTCAGACGTGGGGGGAAGGAGGCGGCGAGGCCGGCGGCGCCGCCGCGCTGCCGGCCGGCGTGCCGGTCAGCGTCCGGATGAGCCGCGCCAGCCCGTGCACCGGCAGATCGATCCACGCGACCCGGTTGTCGGCCTCGTACTTGACCTCGTAGGCGGCGCGCTCGAGCAGGAACAGGTCGAGCAGCGGCTGCATCTGGCCGGCGCCGACCCACGGGTGCAGCGCGGAGTCGGCCACCTCGCGGTAGCCGCCCAGGAAGGCGTCGGAGGCGGTCTGGCGAAAGCGCTCCAGCAAGCCTTCGCGCCGCTCGGCCTGCGCCGGCGGAAGCGCGGAATGGGTGCGCTCGCTGCGGTCGGTGCCGACCGTGGCCGCGGCATAGTCGAAGGAGCGCAGGATGCCCGCCACGTCGCGCAGCGGCGAGCTCTTGCGGCGGCGATAAGCCAGCGGCAGGCCGGGCTCGCCCTCGAAGTCGATGATGTAGGTGTCGTTCTGCGCGATCAGCACCTGACCCAGGTGCAGGTCGCCGTGAATGCGCGTCTGGAGGCTGCCCGGCGCCGCCGCGGCGAGCGAGGCGACCAGTTCGGGCAGGCGCTCGCGGCTGTCGAGCACCGCCTGCACGTCCGCGCGGTAGCGCTCGCCGATCGCACCCTGCGGCGGCTGGCCGGCACCGGCGCTCATCAATTGCAGCGCGGTGTTCAGCGCGGCCATCGCGTCGTCGGTCCACTCGCGCACCTGCGCCTGGCCGGCCGGCACGGGCGTGAAGGCCTCGTCGTCGCTCGGCCGCGCCAGCACCGCGTGCAGCTCGGCCAGGCGTCGGCCCAGCGTCGCCGCCATGGCGGCGAAGCCGTGCATCGCCTCGGTGAATTCATCGTCGCCGTTCTCGTTCTCCATCGGCAGCGCGTCGTCGATGGCGCGGCCGATATAGTCCAGCGTCCAGTTCCAGCCGTCGCCCTGATTCAGGATGTAGCCCTGCAGCAGCATCAGCGTATGCGCCGTGCCGTCGGCGCCGGTGCGCACGACTTCGCCCAGCAGAGCGGCGGCATTGGCATAGCCCTGCTCGGTCAGGTAGCGCGTCATTTCGGCTTCCGGGTGGATGCCGCCGGAGACGCGCCGCACCAGCTTGAGCACGGCCGAGTTGTTGAACGACAGCGAGCTGTTCGACTGCTCGGCCGACATCCACTGGATCGGATCGTCTTCCAGCGCCAGCGCGGCCAGGCCCGGTCCGCCGCGGAAGTGGATGGGCCCGCGCGGCGTGGCGATCTCGGCGCCGGCGCGCAGGGCCTTGACGACCTCGCGCGCGAAGCGCTCCACCACGAAGCCGTCGGTGGCGAGCCCGACCCGGCTGCCGCGGCGCACGCGCGCCATCGCCAGCCCGTGCGCCAGTTGGGGGACGCTCGCGCCGGGCGCGTCGTGATCCCACAGCACGCTGACAGGCAACTGGTAGCATTCGCTGCGCCCCTGCAGCGCGACCTCGACCTCCGACAGATAGATCGCCTCGCCGGGCGCGGCGCCGCCGAACGGCACCGCGTAGGCAATGGTGACGCCCTGGATTTTCTCGCTCTTGGCACCGAACCAGCGCCGCCGGCTGATGTAGTCCGGCAGCACCTCGTTGGACAGGATGCGACGCGACGCTTCGGTCAGGTCGGCTTGCGCGGTGTTTTGCATGATCAGTGTGATCAGCTCGGGCATCTGCTGCGGAGCGTCGACGTGCCAGGACGGCGGCTGCGCCTCGGTGGATAGCACGAACCAGTAAAAGCCATAGGGCGGCAGCGTCAGCAGATAGGTCAGCTGGCCGATTGCCGGGAAGGGTGTGGCGCCGAGCATCTCGACCGGCACCCGGCCCTCGAACTCGGACAGGTCGAGCTCGACCGCCTGCGGCGCGCGCGACAGATTGGCCACGCAAAGAATGTGCTCGCCCTCGTATTCGCGCAGATAGGCCAGGATTTTCCGGTTGCCCGGGAACAGGAAGCGGAAGGTGCCGCGGCCAAACGCCCGGTGCTGGCGCCGCAGCGCCAGCATGCGGCGCATCCAGTTGAGCAGCGAATGCGTGTCGCGCGACTGCGCCTCGACGTTGACGGCCTCGTAGCCGTACAGCGGGCCCTGCAGCGGCGGCAGCACCAGCCGCTCGGGGTCGGCATGCGAGAAGCCGCCATTGCGGTCGGGCGACCACTGCATCGGCGTGCGCACGCCGTCGCGGTCGCCCAGATGGATGTTGTCGCCCATGCCGATCTCGTCGCCGTAGTAGATCACCGGCGTGCCGGGCATCGAGAACAGCAGGCTGTTCATCAGCTCGATGCGGCGGCGGTCGCGTTCCATCAGCGGCGCCAGCCGGCGGCGGATGCCCAGGTTGATGCGCGCGCGGCGGTCCGAGGCATAGACCTCCCACAGATAGTCGCGCTCGCTGCTGGTCACCATCTCCAGCGTCAGTTCGTCATGGTTGCGCAGGAAGATCGCCCACTGGCAGTTCGGCGGAACCTCCGGCGTCTGCCGGATGATGTCGGTGATCGGGAAGCGGTCCTCCCGCGCGATCGCCATGTACATGCGCGGCATCAGCGGGAAGTGGAAGGCCATGTGGCATTCGTCGCCGTGCGCGGGCCGCTCGCCGGTGGCCGGCGCGCCGCCGAAGTATTGCTGGGCGTCCTCGGGCCACATATTGGCCTCGGCCAGCAGCAGCCGGCCCTGGTAGTGGTCGTCCAGATGCTTGCGGATCTGGCGGATCACCGTATGGGTCTCGGGCAGGTTCTCGTTGCTGGTGCCCTCGCGCTCGACCAGATAGGGCACGGCGTCGAGCCGCAGCCCGTCGATGCCCATGTCGAGCCAGAACCGCATCACTGACAGCACGTCGCGCAGCACCAGCGGATTGTCGAAGTTCAGGTCGGGCTGGTGCGAATAGAAGCGGTGCCAGAAATATGCCCCGGCCACCGGGTCCCAGCTCCAGTTCGACTTCTCGGTATCGCAGAAGATGATGCGCGTGCCGCTGTAGGCCTGGTCGGTGTCGGACCAGACATAGTAATTGCGCGCGGCCGAGCCCGGCTTGGCGTGGCGCGCGCGCTGGAACCACGGGTGCTGGTCGGAGGTGTGGTTGATCACCAGCTCGGTGATCACGCGCAGCCCGCGCGCATGCGCCGCGGCGATGAAGCGCCGCACCTCGGCCAGCGTGCCGTATTCCGGATGGACATTGCGGTAGTCCGCGATGTCGTAGCCGTCGTCGCGGCGCGGCGACGGATAGAAGGGCAGCAGCCAGATCGTGTCGACGCCGAGGCTGACCAGATAGTCGAGCTTGGCATGCAGCCCGGCGAAGTCGCCGACGCCGTCGCCATTGGCGTCATAGAACGACTTGATGTGCAGCTGGTAGATGACGGCGTCCTTGTACCAGAGCGGATCGGCGTTGAGCAGCGCGGTGCTGCCGCGCTCGGAGAGGCGCTTCATGCAGACTCCTCGCGTCTTGGCTTGACATGCCACAAGGCGAACGGCAGCGCGTGCGGATCGAGCCGGATGCGCTGGTGCTTGCCTTGCCACTGGAAGCGATGGCCGTGCATCAGGTCCTCGGCGGACAGCGCGCCGTGATCGGGCAGGCCCCATTCCCACAGCGGCAGTTCGATATCGGCCTCGCGCACCGCGCGCGGGTCCAGGTTGATCGCGACCAGCAGCACGTCGTCGCCGAAGCCCGCATCCGGATCCTGGGAGGTGGGCACGTAGCGCGCGAAATACAGCACCGCATCGTCGCTGGCGTGCAGGAAGCGCAGGCCAAGATGGTTCTGCAGCGCCGGATGGCTGGCGCGGATCTGATTCAGCCGCGTGATTTCGGCAACGATATTGCCGGGCCGGTTCCAGTCCCACGCGCGCAGCTGGTACTTCTCCGAATCGAGATACTCCTCCTTGGTCACGCCGTTGACTACCAGCGGCGTGCCCTCGCACAGCTCGAAGCCGTTGTACATGCCCCAGAGCCCGGACAGCAGCGTGGCCAGCGCGGCGCGGATCAGAAAGCCAGGCCGTCCCGAGTCGTGCAGGAAGTAGGGGTTGATGTCCGGCGTGTTGACGAAGAAGTGCGGGCGGAAATATTCGCGCAGCGGCGTGCGCGTCAGCTCCGTCATGTAGTCGATCAGCTCGCGCTTGTGGTTGCGCCAGGTGAAGTAGGTGTACGACTGGCTGAAGCCCAGCTTGGCCAGCCGCGCCATCATCTTGGGCCGCGTGAAGGCCTCGGCCAGGAAGATGGTGTCGGGATGGCGCTCGCGCACGTTGGCGATCATCCATTCCCAGAACGGCAGCGGCTTGGTGTGCGGATTGTCGACGCGGAAGATGCGCACGCCCTCGCTGACCCAGAACATCACGACATCGCGCAGCGCGATCCACAGCGCGGGCGCGGCGCCGCCCTTGGCGTAGAAGTCGACGTTGACGATGTCCTCGTATTTCTTTGGCGGATTCTCCGCATAGCGCAGCGAGCCGTCGGGCCGGTGCGCGAACCATTCGGGATGCTCGCGCAGCCAGGGATGGTCGGGCGAGCACTGGATCGCGAAGTCCAGCGCCAGTTCGAGCCCGGCCGCGGCGCTGGCCGCGCGCAGGCGCCGGAAGTCCTCGATGGTGCCAAGCTGCGGATGGATCGCGTCGTGGCCGCCCTCGGGCGAGCCGATCGCATACGGGCTGCCCGGATCGTCGGGCGCCGCGCGCAGGCTGTTGTTGCGGCCCTTGCGGTTGGCGCGGCCGATCGGATGGATCGGCGGGAAGTACAGCACGTCGAAGCCCATCGCGCGGATCGCCGGCAGGCGTTCGATCACGTCGTCGAAGGTGCCGTGGCGCTCCGCGTCGCCGCTTTGCGAGCGCGGAAACAGCTCGTACCAGCTGGCAAAGCGCGCCGCCAGCCGGTCGGCCTCGACCGGTATCGCGACCGGATGGCGCGTCGAGAAGTGGCGCGGATCGGCCGCCTGCATCAGCGTGCGGGTGTGCGGCGACAGCAGGATCTCGAGCCGGCGCAGGTCGTCCCTGGCTGCGGCCTCGAGCTCCGCGACGACGTCGCGCAAGGCCCGCGAGGCCTCGCGCTCGCCGGTGCGGCCGTGCCGCAGTGTATTGGCGACCAGGCGCGCGCCTTCCTCGATTTCCAGCGTCACGTCGACGCCGGCCTGCTTCTTCTTGGTGACCTCGTCGCACCAGGTGGCGAAGGCATCGTGCCACGCCTCCACGGTGAATTCGTGCCGGCCCAGCGCGGTCAGCGCGAAGCTGCCGACCCAGCGGTCGTTGACGGTCGGCACCATCGGCGCCTCGTGCCAGCTCTCTTCGCCGGGACCGCGCCACAGCACCACGGCGGCGAGCTTGTCGTGGCCGTCCATCCAGATGTCGGCGCTGACCTCGACCCGCTCGCCGGTCACGCGGCGTACCGCGAAGCGGCCGTTGTCGCAGGCCGGCGCGACGTTCTCGATGGCGATGCGCGGCGCCTGCACGGCCGCGGCGACGCTGCGCTCGAGCGCGGCGCGCACCGACGCGCCGAAGCGCTTGCCCTCGCGCCGGGCCGGCTCGGCCAGCGCCGCCGACGGGGCGGCATGGAAGAGCTGCACGCCGGCAGGGGCCAGCGTGATGTTGTCCAGCGCATCGAGCAGCGTGCCGGGCTCGACGCCGCCGCCGGGTCCGCCATCGGCCGCGAGCAGCGTGCCGGCGCCATGCGGCAGGGCGCTGAGGATGCGATCGGCGCCGAGGCGGGCCGGCTGCTGCGTATCGGGATTGATCACGATGGCCAGCGGCAGCGGGGCGCCCGCGGCGGGCGTCGGCAGCCGGGCCAGCGCGATCAGCGCGCCATCGGCGCCGGTCAGCTGCCGCACCGCCAGCGCCGGGGCCGGCCCGCGCGCGGCGATCCAGGCGTTGGCGTGGATCAGCTCGTGCGACAGGTCGTAGATCAGGCCCGGGTCCGCATCGCCATCGGCCCCGCCCGGCTGGTCGCGCGGCGGGTCCTCCTCGCAATCGCCGCCGCCGCATTCGAAGCCGGCCGGCACCAGGATGCCGTCGCCCAGCGCCGCCGCCGTCCACAAGGCGCGCCGCGCCGCCAGCGCGTCCAGGCCGCGGGCCTGCATCGCCGGCGCTGCCAGTACCGCGCCGAAGGGGCGCAGCCGCGCGATTTCCTCGCTCAGCCAGGGGCTGCGGTAATCCCACCACGGCAGCGAGCAGAAGGCGCCATCGAAGCCGCCGCCGGCCAGGTCGGCGAGTTGGCCCGGGCTGGTGCCGGGCGTCCACGCCAGCATCAGCGGCGGGCGGCGCGCGCCGCCCGCCTTGGCATCTGCACCTGCGCCGGCACCTGCGCCCGCGCCCTTCAACGCCGCGATCAGCCTGGCCCAGTGCCGGCCCGCCACGCGCGCCGGCGCGCGGCACACATAGCCGGCGATATCGAGCTCGGCCAGGCCTTGCAGCCGTTCGGTCCACCACGACACCAGCGCCGCGGCGGCGCCGTCGTCGTGCCAGCGCAGGCGCGTCCCGGGCAGATGGTTGTCGGTGTCGCGCGGATCGGGCATCGCGCCGTCGTGCCGCCAGCCGGGATCGATCGGCGCCGCGCCGTCGGGATAGCGGTCCAGCGCGAGTTCCAGCAGGCAGGCCAGCCCTTGCGCGCGGCAGTGGGCGGCGATCGCGGCCAGGGTCTCGGCCGGGGTATGCAGGGGAGAGGCGCCTGCCAGCAGCACATGATCGAAGCCGAGCGCCTTGGCCCGGGCCAGGGCCCCGAGGGTGCCGTCATTGGCCTGGTGGACAAAATTCGGGTCGATCTGGCAGATGCGCACGGATTGGCTCGTCGGAAGGAGGACAGTCCGGGCACTGATGCGAAGCGCGTGCCAATATACCGCCGCGTCGGACATCCACCGACGCGCCCGCAGAGCTGGCCTTGCCGGGTAAGGCATGGCGCGCGATTGCGGCCTTCACGCCGCTTGCCGAAATGACAAGCACCCAAATGTGGCCTGTAAAAACTACAGTGCCGTTCTGGCAGAAAGTATCCGAAGCGGTGCCGCGCGATCCGGCTCAGGCGGCCGGCCGTCCCGGACCGGGAGTGCGCCGCCGTCGGGTGGTGCCGGCGGAGCGCCGTGCGGCCGCGACGGGGCGGGTGCCGTCTCCATCGGCGGCCGTCACTGCCGCCGTCGTTGCCGATGTGGCCGCTGCGGCGGGCAGGGCCGCGCGGGCGGGGGCGCGCGCCGTGCATTCGTCGCTGCGCCGGCACACCAGCACGCAGCCATGGCCGGGCTGCCGGCAGTAATCGCGGTGCAGCACCGCGGCCACGATGGCCGGATGGCAGGCCAGCAGGCCCGGATAGGCCTCCAGCGTCCACGGCCACGACAGGCCGTCGTCATGCAGCACCAGCAGCGCGTGCGGCGGCCAGCCGGCCTGGGCCTGCGCCAGCGGCCCGCGCACCATCGCGCCGCCGTCGACGAGGGCCTCCCTCTGGCGCAGCAACGGCTGTACCGCGACCGTGGCGGCGCCATCGGTGCCATCGGCACCATCGGCTCCGGCTTCCACCACGCAGGCGCAGAAGCGGCCGGCGCCGGCCACGCGCACGTGACCCGCCTGCGCTTCGATCTGGGCGGCCGCCAGCGCCATGTCGCCGCCCCCCGGCAGCGTGGCGCGCACGCGGTCGATCTGCTGCATCTGCGCACTAAAACCCTGCAGCGCGGCGACCCGGCGCGCCGCTTCCGCGCCGCGTCCCAGGCCCAGCACCACCGTCGACAGCCCGCGCGCCGAATGGATGTTGAGCCCGCACGGCGCGACATCGCCGTCGGCCGGCGCCCATACCACGCCGACCGCCACGGCCGGCAGCGACACCGGTCCGGGCCGATCGGCCGGGGACAGCGTCATGCGAATCACCGAGCCGGCGGGACTGTCGTAGCGGTCCAGCGCCGTAGCCAGTTCGTACAGCGCCGCCAGCCTGTCGCCCGCGCGGGCGCCGGCGTGCGTGCCATCCTCGCCGCTGGACGCATAGGGCCCATCGGGGGAAAGGGGCCGGTCGACGGCCAGGATCTCGACCTGCGGCGCGGCGGCCCCGGTCACCTCCTCCTGCAGCGGCCGCAGATGCAGCACGCCGCCGCCGGCGTGGTCGAGCATGCCGGTGGCGGCCGCGACCGCCGCGCGGCCGAGCCGTTCGGTGGCGATTTCACCGAAGCCGCAGCGCACCGCCAGTTCGGTGGCCGCGTCATGCGCGTTCGCGAGGTCGTCGGTTGCGTCGATGGCAATGCGAGTCTGCATGGCTGCGTGTGGCTGCGTCTGGCTGCGTGTGGCTGCGTGGTGGGGAAGATCAGGCCTGGCCGGCGCGAGCTTCGCTGCGCTGGCCGGTGCGTTTGCCCAGCTCGTCGAACAGCGCGACGATCGCCTGGTTGAACGCCGGGATATCGTCCGGCTTGCGGCTGCTGACCCAATTGCCGTCGCGCACGACCTCGCGGTCGACCCACTCGCCGCCGGCGTTGCGGATATCGTCGGCCAGCGACGGCCAGCTGGTCAGCGTGCGCCCCTTGACCAGGCCCGCCGAGACCAGCAGCCACGGACCATGGCAGATCACCGCGATCGGCTTGCCGTCGTCCTGCATTTTCTTCACGAAGCGCTGCGCGGCCTGGTCCATGCGCAGGGCATCGGCATTCATGGTGCCGCCAGGCAGCACCACGCCGTCGAAGTCGTCGGGATGGGCGTCGGCCAGCGTCGCCTGCACGCCGAAGCGGTCGGCCTTCTTGTCGTGCTGGACGCCTTGCACCTCGCCATCGTGCGGCGCAACGATGACGGTTTCGGCGCCGGCCTGCTGCAGGGCCTGGCGCGGTCCGGTCAGTTCGACCTGCTCGAACAGGTCGGTGACGAGGAAGGCGATGCGCTTGCCCGTCAGGGGATGATTGGCGTCGGGGGACGTGTTGCGGTTCATCTTGCGGTCCTCGTTGCACAGGGAAGTCAATACGTTGATCCGTCGATGCGTCGATGCGTCGATGCGTCGGTACGGAAGGGGACCCGGGCCGACCTTGTAGCTTTTGCGGCCGGCGGTAAAAAAGCGCTCGCCGCCGCGCCGCAGGTCTGGCGGGAAGGCGGCGTCCGTGTCCACTTCGGTCCAGAGCGGCAAGAAGCGTGCCCCCAAGGCTTGGGGGTCCAGAGGGCGACCCGTGCCACGTCGGCCTAAGCCCGATGGGCCGGCAGCGGCCGCTGGCATAACATCGTCTTATCGATGTGCCGGCCGATGGACCCATCGGCAACGCCATCGCAGCCGGAGTCCGCATCCCATGGACCTTGTCGTAGCGCGGCCCGAGGGCCTGTACTGCCCGCCGGGCGACTTCCATATCGACCCGTGGCGCCCGGTGGCGCGGGCCGTCATCACCCACGCTCATTCCGACCATGCGCGCGCCGGCAGCGGCCACTACCTGTGCGCGGCGCCAGGGCGCGGCGTGCTGCTGTCGCGGCTGCCCGATATCCACCTGGACAGCCTCGGATATGGGGAGACGGTCGTGCACAACGGCGTTCGCATCAGCCTGCATCCGGCCGGGCACGTGCTCGGCTCGGCCCAGGTTCGCCTGGAGTACAACAGCGAGGTCTGGGTCGCATCGGGCGACTACAAGCTCGCGCACGACGGCACCTGCGCGCCGTTCGAGCCGGTGCGCTGCGATACCTTCATCACCGAGAGCACCTTCGGCCTGCCGATCTACCGCTGGCAGTCGCAGGCCGACCTGATGACGCAGATCCTGTCGTGGTGGCGCGCCAATGCCGGGCAGGGGCGGGCCAGCGTGCTCTACTGCTATGCGTTCGGCAAGGCGCAGCGGATCCTGCATGGGCTGATGACGCAGGCCGGCGAAGCGGGGCTGCCGGGACCCATCGTGGAGCATGGCGCGATGACGGCGCTGAACCGTGCCTATGCGGCCGCCGGCGTGGCGCTGCCGGCGACGATGCATGCGTCCGAGCTGCCGGCACGCAGCCCGCTGCTGCGTCAGGCGCTGGTGATCGCGCCGCCGTCGGCGCAGCGCTCGCCGTGGCTGCGGCGATTCGGCGATGCCTCCCAGGCCTTTGCCAGCGGCTGGATGCGGATTCGCGGCACGCGCCGGCGGCGCGGCGTCGATCGCGGCTTCGTGATCTCCGATCATGCCGACTGGCCGGGGCTGCATGCCGCGATCGAGGCGACCGGTGCGCAGCGGGTATTCGTCACGCATGGCTATGTGCATGCGATGGTGCGCTATCTGTGCGAACGCGGGCTGCAGGCGCAGGGCTTCGAGACGCAGTACGGCGACGAGGAAGACCACGACCGGGACGACCCGGACAGTGGCGCCACCGCAGAGGCACCGGTGGTCGAGGACGAGCCGGGCGTCGACGCGGCCAGCCCGTCTGCCGCCGACCCGCGGGACGGATCATGAAGGCCTTCGCCGAGTTGTACGCCGCGCTCGACGCGACCACCTCGAACAACGCCAAGCTGGCGGCGCTGCGCTCCTACCTGCAGGCCGCGCCGCCGGCCGACGCCGCCTGGGCGGTCTATTTCCTCGCCGGCGGCAAGCCGCGCCAGATGGTGCCGGTGGCGATGCTGCGCACGCTGGCCGAGCAGGCGGCGCGGCTGCCGACCTGGCTGTTCGAGGAGAGCTACCAGGCCGTCGGTGATCTCGCAGAGACCATCGCCTTGCTGCTGCAAGAGTCGGAACATACCGACGACGCGGGCCTGGCCGAGTGGGTCGAACAGCGGCTGCTGCCGCTGCGCGGCCTGCCGCCCGACGTGCTGCTGCCCAGGCTCGATGCGCTGTGGCGACCGCTCGATGCGCAGGCGCGCCTGGTGCTGTTCAAGCTGATCACCGGCGCCTTTCGCGTGGGCGTCTCGCGGCTGCTGGTCACGCGCGCGCTGGGCGACGTGGCCGGGATCGATCCGAAGCGCGTAGCAGAACGGATGGTCGGCTATACCGATATCTCGGCGCGGCCCGATGCGGAGCACTACCTGACGCTGATCGCGCCGGACGGTGGCGAGCACGGAGACGACGCCGCCGATGGCGCGAGCGTCCAGCGCAGCCGCGGCGGCCAGCCCTATCCGTTCTTCCTGGCGCATCCGCTGCAGGCGCCGCTCGAACAGTTCGACGCGGTGCTGGGCCCGGTCACGCAATGGCAGGTCGAATGGAAGTGGGACGGCATCCGCGCGCAGATCGTGCGGCGCGATGGCCAGACCTGGATCTGGTCGCGCGGCGAGGACCTGATCACCGAACGCTTCCCCGAACTGGCCGCGGCCGCCGCGCCATTGCCGGACGGCACCGTGATCGACGGCGAGATCGTGGTCTGGCGCGACGAGCGGGTGCAGCCGTTCGCCTTGCTGCAGCAGCGCATCGGCCGCAAGAACCTGGGCGCGAAGCTGCTGCGCGACGCGCCGGCGGCGCTGCTCGCCTATGACCTGCTCGAATGGCAGGGCGAGGACTGGCGCCGCCGCGCGCAGGGCGAGCGCCGTGCCGCGCTGGAGCGCGTGCTGGCCGCGCATCCGCATCCGTCGCTGCAACTCAGTCCGCTGGTGCAGGCCGACGACTGGCCCGGGTATGCGGTGCTGCGCGAATCGTCGCGCGAGCTCGGCGTCGAGGGCTTCATGCTGAAGGCGCTCGATGCCGCCTATGGCGCGGGCCGGACCAAGGATGTCGGCGTCTGGTGGAAATGGAAGATCGATCCGTATGCGGTCGATGCGGTGCTGATCTACGCGCAGCGCGGCCACGGCCGCCGCGCCAGCCTGTACACCGACTTCACCTTCGCGGTATGGAGCGCGCCGCCGGGCACCGAGGGCCGCGTGCTGGTGCCGTTCGCCAAGGCCTACTCGGGGCTGACCGACCAGGAGATGCGGCAGGTCGACGCCATCGTGCGGCGGACGACCATCGAGACCTTCGGGCCGGTGCGAAGCGTCGAGCCGACCCAGGTGTTCGAGCTGGGCTTCGAGGGCATCGCCCGCAGCAGCCGGCACAAGAGCGGCATCGCGGTGCGCTTTCCGCGCATGCTGCGTTGGCGTACCGACAAGACGATCGAGGAGGCCGACACGCTGCAGACGCTGCAAGGCATGCTGCCTGCCGGCGAACGCGGGGAGGCCGCATGAGCGCGCGCGCGGCCGATGCGCTGGCCTTGCCCGCCGCGCCGCTGGCGCAGGCGCTGCCGCAATGGTTCGCGCAGCGCGGCTGGCAGCCGTTCCCGTTCCAGCGGCAGGTGTGGCAGGCAATCGCCGCCGGCCGCAGCGGCCTGGTGCACGCGACCACAGGCACCGGCAAGACCTACGCGGCCTGGCTCGGCGCGCTGCTGCGCCATGGCGAGCCGGCGCAGACCGCCGCGCAGACCGCCGTGGCAGCGCCGCTGACCGTGCTGTGGCTGACGCCGATGCGCGCGCTGGCCGCCGATACCGCGCGGGCCCTGCAGGCACCGCTGACCGAGCTCGGTCTGAACTGGACCGTCGGCCTGCGCACCGGCGACACCGGCAGCAGCGAGCGCGCCGCGCAAGCTCGGCGGCTGCCGACCGCGCTGGTCACCACGCCGGAGAGCCTGTCGCTGCTGCTGACGCGGGCCGATGCGAAGGAAGCGCTGGGCCGCGTGCGCATGGTGGTGGTCGACGAATGGCACGAGCTGATCGGCAACAAGCGCGGCGTGCAGGTGCAGCTGGCGCTGGCGCGCCTGCGCCGCTGGTGTCCCGATCTGGTGGTCTGGGGTTTGTCGGCCACGCTCGGCAATCTCGAACACGCCAGCGAGGTGCTGCTGTCGGGCACGCCGGCCGATCGGCGGGAACTGGTGCGCGGCAAGATGCCGAAGCAGCTGATCGTCGATACGCTGCTGCCCGATGCCGCCGGGCGGTTTCCGTGGGCCGGGCATCTGGGCCTGTCGATGCTGCCGCATGTGGTGCGCGAGATCGACGGCAGCAGCACCACGCTGGTCTTCCTGAACACCCGCTCGCAGGCCGAGCGCTGGTACCTGGCGCTGCTCGAGGCGCGGCCCGATTGGGCCGGACAGCTGGCGCTCCATCACGGTTCGCTCGACCGCGACGTGCGCGAATGGGTCGAGGCCGGCCTGAAGACCGGCGCGCTGAAGGCGGTGGTCTGCACCTCCAGCCTCGACCTCGGCGTCGATTTCCTGCCGGTCGAGCGCGTGCTGCAGGTCGGCTCGCCGAAGGGCGTGGCGCGGTTGCTGCAGCGCGCCGGACGCTCCGGTCATGCGCCCGGCCGGCCATCGCGCGTGACGATCGTGCCAACCCACAGCCTCGAACTGGTGGAAGCGGTGGCGGCCCGCCATGCGGTCATGGCAGGGCGCATCGAAGCGCGCGAGTCGCCGGACAAGCCGCTCGACGTGCTGGCCCAGCATCTGGTCACGGTGGCGCTGGGCGGCGGCTTCGTTCCCGACGCGCTGCTCGACGAAGTGCGCGGCGCCTACGCCTATCGCACGCTGACCGACGCCGAATGGCAGTGGTGCCTCGACTTCGTGCGGCAGGGCGGCAGCAGCCTGTCGGCCTATCCGGACTACCGGCGCGTGCAGCCCGACGAGCAAGGCGTCTGGCGCGTGCCGGACATTCGCCTTGCCCGCCGCCATCGGATGAGCGTCGGCACGATCGTCAGCGATGCCACCATGCAGGTGCGTTACTGGAGTCGCGCGGGGCGCGGCGGCGCATCGCTCGGCACGGTGGAGGAGGGCTTTATCGCGCGGCTGTCGCCGGGCGATTGCTTCCTGTTCGGCGGGCGGTTGCTGGAACTGGTGCGCGTGCAGGAGATGACCGCCTATGTCCGCCGCGCGGACAAGGGGCGGCCCGTGGTGCCGCGCTGGAATGGCGGACGCATGCCGCTGTCGACGGAGCTGGCCGACGCGGTGGTCGCCACGCTCGAGGACGCCGCCGCCGGCAAGCTCGATGCCGCCGACACGCCGGAGCTGCCGTTGATCCAGCCCCTGGTCGACCTGCAGCAACGATGGTCGGCGCTGCCGACACGCACCACGTTGCTGGCCGAGACGCTGAGCTCGCGCGAGGGCTCCCATTTGTTCCTGTATCCCTTTGCCGGCCGCTCGGTGCATCTTGGCCTGGGCAGTCTGCTGGCGTGGCGGCTGGGCTCGCAATTGCCGACCACGATCTCGGTGGCGGTCAACGACTATGGGCTGGAGCTGCTGTCGGCCGCGCCGCTCGACTGGGCGCACTGGCTGCCGCTCGTGCTGGCGCAGGAGCGGCAACGCGATCTGGTCGCCGACGTGCTGGCCAGCCTCAACGCCGGCGAGCTGTCGCTGCGGCGCTTTCGCGAGATTGCTCGGGTGTCGGGGCTGGTGTTCCAGGGCTATCCCGGCGCCCACAAGAGCGCGCGGCAGCTTCAAGCCTCGTCGAGCCTGTTCTACGAGGTCTTTCGCAAGCACGACCCCGGCAATCTGCTGCTGGGCCAGGCCGAGCGCGAGGTCCTGAACCAGGAACTCGACGCCGCGCGGCTGTCGCGCACGCTGGACCGGCTGGCGGGGCTGCGGCTGGACCTGCGCGTGCTGAAGCGGCCGACGCCGCTGTCGTTCCCGCTGATCGTCGAATTCCTGCGCGAGAAGCTGAGCACCGAGAAGCTGGCCGACCGCATCGCCCGGATGCTGGCCGAGCTCGAACGGGCGGCGGGGCCGGAGAGCGAGGGCGACGCTGTGTCCGTGTCGGTGGAAGAGCCGCCGCCGAATCGGGTCGCGGAGATCGCGCGCTTCGGCATGGCGGATCATGCGGGACGCTCACCGTCGTTGCCATCGACCGCCTCGTCTTCGTCGTCCTCATCGTCGTCCCGCCGCCGGCGCCCGCGCAAGGTGTCGAAGCCGCTGCCGCCGCTATGAGCTTGCCGATGTCGTTTGCTTCTTCGTCCGCTCCGTCGTCGCCTTCGTCGGCTTCTTCCTCCGCGCGCCAGGTCGAGGTCGCCGGCGAGACGCTGTGGCTGCTGCCCGAGCGCGCGCTCTGGTGGCCGGCGGCCTCGATGCTGCTCGTGGCCGACGTGCATTTCGGCAAGGCCGCGGCCTATCGCGCGCTGGGCCAACCGGTGCCCGCCGGCACCACGCGCGATAACCTGGCGCGGCTGGCGGATCTGGCGGCGCGCTATCCGGCGCGCGAGCTGGTCTTTCTCGGGGATTTTCTCCATGCCCGCGCGAGCCGCACGCCGGCAGTGCTGGCGGCCCTCGCGGATTGGCGCCGCGGGCTGCCGTCGGCGCTGCGCTGCACGCTGGTACGCGGCAATCACGATGCACGCGCCGGCGATCCGCCGCCTTCGCTCGATATCGCCGTGGTTTCCGAGCCGTGGCGGCGCGGCCCGTTCGCGCTGTGCCATCTGCCGGGGGCCGCCAAAGGCGGCTACGAACTCGCCGGACACCTGCATCCCGCCTATACGCTGCGCGCCGGCTCCGACTCGGTCCGGTTGCCGTGCTTCGTCTTCGGTGCGCGCGCCGGCATTCTGCCGGCGTTCGGGGCCTTTACCGGTCACGCGCCGGTCAGGCGGGGGCCGGACCGGCGCCTCTATGTGGTCGGCGACGGCCGGGTCTGGGCCGTGCCGGCGCGCTAGCGTACCGGCTGAGCCGTCGGGATCGGCCTCATGGATGCCAGGTGGCCGGAGCGTCGATGCGTGGCGCCGCCGGCCGCTGGCTTCCCGCCATCGCATAGGAAAGCCGATCGACCCTCGATCGACCCTCGATCGACCCTCAATTGGTGCGCGTCCAGCCGCCCCCCATCGCCTGGTACAACGCCACGCTGGCATTGAGCCAGTCCGCCTGCGCCTGGATCAGGTTCAGCTCCGCGCTCAGCAATCCGCGCTGCGCATCGAGCTGCTCCAGATACGGCGAATAGCCGGCGCGATAGCGGTTGGTCGCGTGGCGCAGCGCGGCCGCGAGGGCATCGCGTTGCCGGCCCAGGTGCACGACTTGCGTCTCGAGCTGGCGCAGCGCCGCGAGGTTGTCGTTGACCTCGCGGAAGGCGGTCAGCGCGGTGCGGCGGTAGGCGAAGGCGGCCTGATCGCGCTGTGCCGTCGCGACCTGTGCGCCGGCCTCGATGCGGCCGCCCTCGAACAGCGGCGCCAGGATGCTTGCTCCGAGCGACCAAATGCGAACCGGGCTCGCGACGCCGCTCGCATACAGCAGACCCGCCGATCCCGACAGGTGCAGCTGCGGCAGGAAGGCCTTGCGCGCCGCGCTCAGATTGGCATCGGTCGCCGCAAGCTGGAATTCGGCCTGCGCGATATCCGGGCGACGCCGCAGCAGCTCGGCGGGCAGGCCGTCGGGGACCGGCGGAGGACGCAGCGCGGATAGCGCCGCGCCGCGCGCGAGCTCGCCCGACGGCGGATCGCCCATCAGCAGCAGCAAGGCGTTCTCCTGCCGTGCGACGGCCAGCTCGGCCTGCGGCACCGCCTGCGCGGTGGACTCGTACTCGGCGCGCGCCTGCGCGAACTCCAGTTGCGAGGTATAGCCCGCGTCGGCACGGCGCCGCGCCAGCCGCAAGGCGTCCTCGCGGGCGGCCAGCGTCTGGCGTACCACGGCAAGCTGGGCGTCCAGCGCGCGCAGCGTCAGATAGGCACGCGCCGTGGTCGCGGCGACCGACAGCACCGCGGCGTCGTGGGCGGCTTCGCTGGCCAGCGTACCGGCGCGCGCGGCCTCGGACAGGTCGGCGAGGCGGCCGAACAGATCGACCTCATAGGCCGCCTGGAACTGCGGCTCGAACGAGTTGGAGATCGATTCCCGTCCCAGCGCATTCAGACTGCGGGAGCGTCCCCCGGCCGCGGTGGCGTCAAGCGTCGGCATCAACCGGGCCTGCGCCAGCCGCTGCTGCGCGCGCGCTTCGGCGACCCGCGCCACGGCGATGCCGACATCGGCGTTGTTGGCCAGCGCGCGCTCGACCAATTGCGCCAGCACGGGATCGCCATAGCGGCGCCACCAGTCGCGTTCCAGCGGTGCGCTGGGGCCCGGCTCGACGCGCCATGCTGGTGGCGGTATCAGCGCAGCGGTGGCCGGCGGCTCGGGGCGCGGGCCCATGCAGCCGAACAGCAGCGGCAGGCCCGCCGCGCACATGGCCATGCGCAACCCTGTGCGAATGCGCCGGATGCGAGCGTGGGCCCTCATCGCGTGCGCGGCGCCGCTGCCCGCGTATCGACCTCGACCCGCACCGACATGCCGGGCCGCAGCCTGGCCGCGAGGGGCTGATCAGGATCGATGGCGATGCGCACCGAGATCCGTTGCGCGACCTTGACAAAGTTGCCGGTGGCGTTGTCCGGCTGAATCACCGCGAACTCGGAGCCGGCGGCCGGAGCCAGCTGTTCGACATGGCCGGTCAGCCGCGCATCGTCGAGCCCGTCGACGCGAAAGCTGGCCGGCTGGCCGGGCGCCATGTGCGAGGTCTGCGCTTCCTTGTAGTTGGCGATCACCCACAGCGTCGGCGGCACCAGGAACATCGCTTGCGTGCCGGCCGTCACGTACTGGCCCAGGCGCGCGCCGATCTGGCTCAGCTGTCCGTCCTGCGGGGCACGCAGCACCGTATTGGCCAGATCGATCTCGGCCAGCTTCAACGCCGCGCGCGCCGCTTCGACCGCGGCTTGCAGCCCCTCGCGGCTGACCGCGACGGCCTGCACGTCCTGGCGGGCAATTTCGGCGGCGGCGCGGGCCTGGCGCACCGCGGCTTCGGCCTGCCGCAGCGCGGCGCGGGTCTGGTCGCGCTCGCGCAGCGAGACCGAACCGTCCGCCACCAGCTCGTCGACCCGCCGCATATCGGCCTGCGCCCGCAGCAGTTGCGCCTGCGCGTTGGCCAGGCTCGCCTGCTGCGCCAGCACCGTGGCCTCGCGCGAGCGGCGTGTCTGATCGGTGTTGCTCAGGTTGGCGATCTGCGTGGCGAGGTTCGCCCGTGCCTGCTCGACCCGCTGGCGATAGATGCGGTCGTCGATCTTCAGCAGCACCTGTCCCGCCTTGACCTGCTGGAAGTCGCGCACCGGTACGTCGGTGACATAGCCGCTGACCTGCGGGCTGATCACCGTGGTCTGCCCGCGGACATAGGCGTTGTCGGTGCCCTGGATCACGCGCGTGAAGGGCGGCAGCCCCCACGCGTACAGGATGATCAGGATGCTGGCCAGCGCAATGGCGACGACGATGATGGTGGCCCGGCGCGTGCCCTTGGGCGGCGACCAGCCGGTCGGCGGGGCCGAGGCCTGCTGCGGTACCTCGACGGGATCCTGCAGGCGTTCGTGGGATTCGGCCTGCCGGGTCTGCTCGGTCCTGCCGGTCTTCTCGATGCTCTCGGGCTTCTGCGCGGAAGCGGCGGGGCCGGGTTCGCGGCTCGGCGTTGGGTCGGTCACCGGTGGCTCCAGATGTCGTTCCTATTGCTGGCGTTGCCGCATTCTGGCCATCGCTTCGAGCGGCTCGGCCATCGGATTGTGGCCGCGGATGCGATCACGGAGGTAGAGCGTCAGCAGCCAGACGAAGGTCACGGACGCAATGATGCCGATGATCAGGAAGACGTCGTTGAACGCCAGCACATTGGCCTCGCGCGTGACCTGCTGCGCCAGCAGTGCCGAGCCTTCGGCCTGCCGCAGTGTGGGATCGGTCAGCACGCGTCCGTAGGCGCCGCCCAGTGCCTGGATACGCGCCGCATCGAGCGGGTCGGTCAGCGTGATCGACTGCACCAGCGAATGCGAATGGAATTTCTCGCGATGGATCTGGAAGGTGCCGAGCAGCGCGGACCCCGCCAGGCCCCCCAGCGATTGCGTGATGCCGAACAGCGCCGAGAAGCTGACGATATGGCTCATGCCCTTCGACAGGGCGCGCAGCATGCCGATCAGCAGCGTCGGCCCCATGAAATAGACCGCGGCAAAGGCGATCAGCGCCTGGCTCAGATACATGTTGGCGGGCCGCGTCAGGTTGGACGAATGCGCGTCCATGAAGGCGCCGATCGCGATCAGCAGCAGCGAAATGCGGATCGGCCGCTCCAGGTTCAGCGGGTTGACGGTCAGCGCGCTGACGGCGAGGCCGGCGATGGTCGCCAGCGAGACCACCACGTACAGCGGCACCAGCTGGTCGTTGCCCATGCCGAGCGCGGTCAGCAGGCCGACCGCGCCGTAGGCCTGCTCGGACAGCAGCACGCGCACCGCGATGGCGACCAGCGCGAAGCGCAGCATGGCGCGGCTGCCGAGCCAGCGCGTATTGAGCAGCGGATTGGCGCGGTTGTGCTCGATCCACAGGGCGGCGGTGATCAGCGCCACCGCGCCGCACAGCGCGTAGCCGAGCCACGCGGCCTCGGTCCACCACAGGATGCGGCCCTGGCTCAGCACCGCGCACAGCAGCGCCATGCCGGGCGCGAACAGGGCGAAGGTCAGGAAGTCCAGTCTCTCGAAGGCGCGGATGCGCTCGCTGGGCGGCAGCCGCAGCAGCGCCACCGCGACCAGCGACAGCAGCGCCAGGCCGAGCTCGAACAGATAGAGCGTCTTCCAGTTGCCGGCCTCGAGCATGCCGGAGGTGAAGATGCGCGCGAGCGGCGTGGCCAGCTGCGGCACGCCGATGCCCAGCACGATCGCCTTGAGCCGGTGCGCCGCCGGCATCGACTGGATCATGTAGTACAGCGCCAGCGTGCTCAGCCCGCTGGCCGCGATGCCATTGGCCGCGCGCACCAGCAGCGCGGTCTCGAAGGTATGGACGAAGATGTGGGCCAGCGTGACGACGACATAGCCCAGCAGGAACAGCCGCGCGAAATGCTGCAGGCCGTATTGCTGCCGGAACTTGATCAGCAGCATGCTGGCGCAGACGTTGGTCATCACGTAGACCGTGGACAGCCACGCCGCCTCGTCGCTGTAGAGGCCAAACACGCCCTGGATGTTGTTCAGGTTGGCGATCACCAGCGCGTTGCCGAAGCCGGCGGTCAGGCCGATCAGCACGCCGACGCAGAAATAGCCGACGCGCCGTGGCGTCGGATGATCGGGTGTCGCCGGGGAGCCCGGAATGGTGGGCCGCTCGTGCGGCTTGAACTGGTATTCGGCCGTGGCAGCGCCCATTGGGATGACGGGGAAGCGGGTTCAGCTAAGGTCCAGCGGGTTCGATGATTGCCGCTGCGGGGCTGAAGTGTCAAGCCGTGAGGTCGCTGCGAGGGAAATCGATGTGTGGTGCCAGGGCCGACGGCGGTCGGCCATCAACGACAATGGCCGGGATCGAAATCCCGGCCATCCGTGACGCTGAAATCGGTCTGCGGTCAGGCCGCCATCGCGCGCTGTTCGTCCTCGGTCAGCTGCGGGCCGTCGAGCGTCACGCGCGAATCGTCGTAGCGGAACTTGCGGATGATGGGCTTGAGCTCCTCCTTGATGTGGTCCTCGTTGTAGCCGTTGAACAGATGGCCCAGCAGGCCGCGACGCAGGTCGCTGGTGCCCATCATCCAGTCCGCGATCGGGAAGGTCAGGTTCATGTTGTAGTGCATCATGATTCCCTGGTTGTGGTGCGCGGTATGGTGCCGACGGATCGTGTTGATGAACGGCATATTGCGCACGAACCAGTTGTCATGGACGTGGCAGCAGTAGTGGAACACCTCGTAGACCAGGTAGTGGCCAACCATCGTCATGAAGACGATGTACGCGGCGTTGGTATTGATCAGCAGATAGGCCAGATAGCCCAGCAGACCGCCGCCCACTCCCAGCGTGATCAGCACGCGCCAAGGGAAGAACACGATGCGGAATTCGCGCGTGGTGTCGATGGTGGGCTCGATATCGGTGAAGTACTGGTGATGCTGGCGCGTGTGCCGCTCGTAGATCGCGCGCAGCGCGAACACGTCGATGCGCCGGTGCATCACGTACTTGTGCATGAACCATTCGACGAGATTGCCGGCGACAAAGACCGGCAGCACCAGCAGCCACTCCCACGTCGCGTTCTCCAGGCGGGTCGCGCAATAGTAGAGCGCCGCAATGCCGGCGGCGAAGATCACGCCGATATGCAGCAGGCCGTTATATAGCGGGCTGATATCGGCCTTGTACTGCTCGCGGAATTTGCGTTGGCGTTCGCTCATCATGATGTTGTCTCCTGTCTATGGCGTGCTGACATCGTACTAATATATTAGTCGTATATACGTGCGTGTCAAAGGATTTTTCAGCGCCCTGAGTGCATCAAGAAAGCGGCCCTCGCAAGCGAGGGCCGTGCGGAGTCTGCCGTCCCCGCGAAAGCGGGGACCCCGTGACGTTTCGAGACGCTGGGTTCCCGCCTTCGCGGGAGCGACATGGGGGACTGCTCAGCTCGAGACTTCCTCCAGGCACCGGCCCTTGGTCTCGATGCCGAGCCACAGCACGGTGATCGCGGCGATCGCGAACGACAGCGCGCCCAGCGTGAAGATGCCGCCCTGGCCCGTGATGGGCAGCAGCACGCCGACCAGATAGGGACCGACCAGCGAGCCGATGCGGCCAATCGACGAGGCGAAGCCGGACCCGGTGGCGCGCGAGCGCGTCGGATACAGCTCGGGCGTGTAGGCATACAGCACCGACCACATGCCGAACAGGAAGAACTGCATGCACAGGCCGGCGGCGATCAGCTGTTCGACGGGCAGCTTCAGCACCGCGGCCTGCCCGTACAGATAGGCCGACGCGGCGCTGCCCAGCAGCATCAGCGCGCAGGTCGGCTTGCGCCCCCATTTCTCCAGCAGCCACGCCGAGAAGATGAAGCCGGGAATGCCGGCCAGCGAGATATAGACCGTGTACAGCACCGACTTGGTCACCGCGTAGCCGGCCTGCTGCAGCAGCGCGCCGAGCCAGGTGGTCAGGCCGTAATAGCCGAGCAGCGCGAAGAACCACACGCCCCACAGCATCACGGTGCGCTTGGCGTACGGGCCTTTCCACAGCTCGCCGAACATGGACTTGCGGTCGTGCACCGTGGCGGGCGCGAAGCCCTGCTGTACCGCGGGAAGGGGCTTGCCGCTGGCGCGCTCGACGCGTGCCTCGATGCCGGCCATCACGGCCTCGGCTTCGCGTTGCCGTCCCGCCCCTTCGAGCCAGCGCGGGGATTCCGGCACCATCCGGCGCACCACGAAGACGAAGGCCGCCGGCAGCGCCATCGCGATGAAGATGCCGCGCCAGCCGATCACCGGCAGCGTCAGATACGCCAGCAATCCCGCGGCGATGAAGCCGATCGGCCAGAAGCCCTCGAGGATCGCCACATACTTGCCGCGGCTCTTGGCCGGCACGATCTCCGACACCATCGACAGCCCGATCGGAAACTCCATGCCCATGCCGAAGCCCAGCAGCACGCGGTACAGCATCAGCGAGGTGACGCTGTCCGCCAACCCGCACATCAGGCTGCCCACGCCCCAGAAGATCATGCTGACCTGGAACACCGGCTTGCGGCCGAAGCGGTCGGCCAGCATGCCGGCCACGGCCGCGCCGGCAAACATGCCGAGAAAGCTGGAGCTGGCCAGCAGGCCAGTCTGCGCCGCGCTCAGGCCGAACTCGGCTTTGATCGAGCCCAGCACGAAGGTCATCATGCCGAGGTCCATCGAATCGAAGAACCACGCGGTGGCGATGATGCCGAACAAGGTGCGCTGGTAGCGGGTCATGGGAAGGCGCTCGAGCCGCGCCGCGACTCCGGGGGTCAGCGCCACGCTGCCTGCCGACATGTCCATGGTTGTCTCCTGTCTTTGTGGTGGGCCGCCTGCCGGCGGTCTGCGTAATATATTAGATGGATGTAATAGGTATGCAAGCCGCGTGCGGCCGCGTGTAGACCCGCTGGCGTTCGAAGCGCCGTGTTCTCGCCCGCAAAGCGTTGTCCGACGGGGCTCGCTGGGTGAAGCTCCGGATTTGCCCTAAGCCGCCCGGCGGGCCGCCGCGGTGCTGCCATGGGCGGAGAGTTCGCCGCGCCACGCGTGCTCGATCACGCGCGCATAGGTGCCTGGCACGTCCTCGACCGGGAACGCTTGCGCCAACCGGGTGACGCCCAATGCGTCGCGCGTCAGCGCGGGCAGCGCGTCGCGCGGGACGCCGAATGCCTGCAGCGTCGAGGGGATGTCGAGCGCGTCAATCAGATCGCGCACCGCGAGCGGCACGCCGGCGATGCGGGCCTCGTCGCTGCCCCGGTCGAGGCCGAACAGCGGCGCCAGCGCCAGCAGATCGGCGCCGCGCGACGCACGCAGCGCGTCCAGTACATAGGGCAGCATCACGGCATTGGTGCTGCCATGCGAGCGGTGGGTCAGTCCCGCGACGGCGTAGGCGATGCCATGCACCGCATTCAGGCCGGCGCTGCCGTAGGACAGCGCGGCGTAGAGGCTGGCGTAGGACATGCCGATACGTGCCTCGATATCGCGGCTGCCATCGTCGCCGCCGCCCCCATCGCTGCGCCTGCCGCTGTCGCGGTAGGCGCGCACCAGGTAGCGGCTGCACAGCGCGATCGCCTCGCGGGCGAACAGCATGGTCAGCGCCGAGCGCCCGCTATAGCCCGGATCGGCGTTGCCTTGCCGCGGGTACGCCGCGCTGTCGACGGTCAGGTACGACTCGATTGCATGGGTCAGGGCATCGATGCCGGCATCCGCGGTCACGCGCGGCGGACAGGTGTAGGTGAACTCGGGATCGATGAGCGCGATCTGCGGGCGCAGCGCGTTGTCCATCACCGCGATCTTGGTCGCGTTGTCCGGATCGACCAGGATCGCGCCCGGGGTCGCCTCCGAACCGGTACCCGAGGTGGTGGGCAGCGCCACCAGCGGTATCGGCCGCGTGCCGGCGGGCAGGGTACCGGCGAAGTCCCGCACAGGCCGGCCTTCCGGCAGAGTGAGGCTCAGCGCCTTGGCGAGGTCGATATTGCTGCCGCCGCCCAGCGCAACCAGATGATCGGGAGTACGGCCACCCAGCCGCGCTCGCAGCGCGAGCGTGGCTTCGTCGCACAGCGTCGTGCTCGGATCAGGCATGCCGCCGTCGTAGACGATGGTATCGATGCCGGCCGCCCGTGCGGCCTCGATATATTCGCCAACCCATGGCGTGCGTTCGGTGAAGAAGGGATCGGTCACCAGCACGCCGTGGCGATGGCCGAGCCGCTGCAGCAGCGCCGGCAGTTGCGCGCGCGTGCCGGGGCCGACGATCAGACGCGCCGGCGCGCAGAAAAACACCAGGTCTTCGATTCTCATGGCAACTCCAGGGGGATGGGCGAAGGAAGGATGGTTGCGCCGGCCGGGCGCATCGAATCGGCGAGCTGTTGGAGCCAGGGCAGAGCAAGCTTCACGACCGCATCGGCATGACCGGTCAGCAAACCATGGCCCGCCCGTTCGATGGTGGCCAGGCGGCCTGCCGGCAATCCATCGGCCAGCGTCTGCGCGTGCGGCCAGGGGCAATCGTCGTCGTCCCGGCCATGGAGGACCAGCGCCGGTATCGGCAGCGTGGGCAAGCGCGAACGCTGATCGGTCTGCCGGATCGCCTGCCATGTATGGGCGACCGCGGCATGGTCGGCCGCCTCGCTCAACCCCAGGCGACGCTCGCGCGCGGCGATCTCGGCCAGCAGTGCCGGTTGATCGTCGGCGCAGAACCAGCGCATCTCGCACAAGGCGGGGGAGCCGGACAGCAACAGCAGCGCGGCTGGCGCTTGCCGATCGCCATGTTCTGCGCGGTAGCGGTCCGCATACTCGAGCGCTACCGATACGCCCATGCTCCAGCCCGCCAGCACGAAGGGACGCCCATCGACGTGCCGTTCCACGACTTCGCGTACCGCATCTGCATAGCGCTCCAGCCTGTAGCCATCGGCCGTCGCAGGCCGCGGCGCCGCCCCACGTCCTTGCAGATTCGGCAGCACGAAGGTACAGAGCGCGCTCAAGCGCTGCGCCACCGGCAACCACGCCGCCCGCGTTCCCTGAATGCCGTGCAGCGCCACGACGCACAACGGCCCACTGCCAATCTCGATCACGTCCATGGAGTTTGATGCCATGGTGTCTCCTGTACATCTAATATATTAGATGGATCATAGTAGTGGACAGGCGGGCTGAAAGGCAAGCCGATTGTCGGCACGAGGAGGGCGGCCTGTCCGGCGGGACGCGGTCCCGAGGATTTTTTTCACCGTATTAGGCGCTTTCAGCGTTTGCTGAAAGCCGGCGTTTCAGTGAAAATTGGGCGGTTACAGTCCTTGGTCGTGCTCCTTCTTCAAATGCCACTCACGCTAGCCACGAATAAGACACATGAACGCGAGGCGACAGCATTGCATGCGCTGTTGCGGCAGGTGCCGGTCATCGAACGCCTCGAGTTGGCATCCCCGCGGAGCAAGGACGTGGAGGCGGACGTTGTCGCCGATATTTGCGTCGATGGCAGGCGCCATACGTTGATTTGTCGCGTATGCACCAGCGGCCAGCCCCGCCATGTACGGGTCGCACTGCTGGAGCTTCGGCTCGCGGCGCTTCAAGGACCTGATGACGCGACGCCAGTGTTGATCGCGCCGTATCTGTCCGCCGGAGCGCGCACCCTGTGCCGCGAGCACAACTCGGGTTACCTCGACCTCGAGGGCAATGTTTATCTGGTATTCGGCAGCGTCTTCATCGAACGCACGGTGACAAGCAAGCCGGTGGCGGAACGCCGCGACCTCCGTTCCTTGTTCAAGCCGAAGTCGGCACAGATGCTGCGCCTCATGCTGCGTGAGCCCGGGCGCGCGTGGCGCCTCACGGCACTGGCCGAAGCCGCCGGCATCAGCCTCGGCCACGCCAGCAACGTCCGAGCCGGCTTGCTCGATCGCGAGTGGGCGAAGGTCTCGCGAGACGGCCTCTTCCTTTCCGATCCCGATGCGCTGCTCGATGCCTGGCGCGACGCATACGAGCCGCCGGCCGGCAAGCGTCACGGCTTCTATACGCCCCTGCATGGCAGTGCGCTCAAGCAAGCGGTACGAGATGCGATGCGGGCGCGGACCGGCCTGATGATGCTTGCCTCGTTCTCGGCGGCGCAATGGCTTTCCCCCTATGCCCGCACGGCGACGCAGTATTTCTACGCCGACGAGGCCGGACTCGAACAACTGCGCTCGGCGTTGAAATTGTCACCGGCATCGAAAGGCGAGAATGCCGTGGTGATGACGCTGCGGGAGCAGGGCCCATTCCGCGATACGGTCGAGCCTGTCCCAGGCGTCATCTGCACGAGCCCCGTTCAGACCTACCTCGACCTCGCGATTGCCGGCGAGCGGGGCAGGGAAGCGGCCGATCATTTGCGACAGCATCAGCTCAATTGGCAGACATGACGCCCGGTGAACCGCAGTCCGCGGTGGACTACGACGATCGCACGACAGCGGCGGTCCAGACGGTGGGAGCTTCAAAGGAAAATTCGCCATCGTCGGCGGCGCCGTGCCGTGGCTGCTGCTGGGCAAGACCGACGATATGCCGCATGTCGGCACCATGGATGTCGATCTGGGACTCGATGCCGAGGCATTGGCTGACGGCCAGTATGCGACGCTGGTCGAAGCGTTGCGACAGCATGGCTACGAAAAGCGCCGGTCCCTCCGGCGCTTTCAGTTGGTGCGTCAGGTGCCGGCCATGGACGATGGCCCGCCCATCGACGTCATCGTCGATTTCCTGATGCCGCGGGATGCCGAGATCGTGAAGAACGTTCCGCCATTGATCAGCGACTTCGCGGTACAGCGTGCCGACGGCACGGATCTCGCGCTGCGTTTCTACCAGATGGTGGCGATTGCGGGGCCGATGCCGACCGGCGGTACCAATCGCGTGGAAATTGCGGTGTGCTCGATTCCGGCCCTGCTTGCGATGAAGGGGCATGCGCTCGCCGGGCGCTACAAGCAGAAAACCCGGTAGCGATATCGCCGCAATACTCAGCCGCGCAAACCCAGTGCCCGGAGCCAGGCACCTCTCGCCCAAATGACTCATATACAATTTGCATTCGTCAAACATGCAAACGACGTCAATGGTCAAGAAAGCGGCGACAGTCAGGCGGGCGGCAGCGACCCATGTCGAGGACGAAGGCAGTGAGAACGGGGCCGGCCCCCGCGGGCGGCTGACGGATCAGGCCTATCGGTGGATCGAGGAAGCGATCGTCACGCTGCAGCTCGCGCCGGGTTCGTCGGTCTCGGAATTCCAGTTGAGCGAGATGACCGGGATCGGCCGCACGCCGATCCGCGAGGCGATTCAGCGGCTGGCGCGCGAGCATCTGATCGTGGTGCTGCCGCAGCGCGGTCTGCTGATTCCGCAGATGGACGTCGCCAAGCAATTGCGGCTGCTGGAGACGCGCCGCGAGGTCGAGCGGCTGATCTGCCGCAGTGCGGCCCGCCGCGCCACCGTCGAAGAGCGCCAGGCGTTCCGGCGGCTTGCCGCCGACTTCGAGCGGGCCGTCAAGAAGGGCGACGAAGTCGCGTTCGTGCGCGCCGATGCGGGCTTCAACGAGTTGTGCCTGCAGGCCGCCCGCAACGAGTTTGCCGAGGGCGCGATGCGGCTGATGCATGGGCTGTCGCGCCGCTTCTGGTATTTTCACTACAAGCAGGCCGCCGATCTTCCCGAGATGGCCCGCCTGCATGCCCGTGTCGCCGCCGCCATCGCCGAGGGCGATGTCGAAGGCGCGGGCGCGGCGCTCGACGCGCTGCTCGACAATATCGAAGACTTCACCCGCGCGACCGTGCTGGGCGACCGCCGCTAGGGCTTTCGACGCCAGACCCGGGCCAGATCCAGGCCCGGGCAGGCCGGGGCCGGCAACGCCATGCAGCCGGCACGGCGCGGGTCTGCAAAAGGAACCTGCCAACGCATGCCACGCCGCCAGATTCGCCCGCTCCGACTGATCCCGGCCCTGCTGTTCAGCCTGCTGACTGCCACCGCCCTCGCGCAATCCTCCACACCGCCTGCATCGACGGACCCGGTCCCGGCCGCGGTCGAGGTCCGCAATCTGACCACGCCGACCACCTGCGCCGAAGAGGACAACGTGTCTTTCGCGCTGTCGGCCCCGTCGATCCAGCGATTCCGCGTCGAGGCGCTGCATCCGGGCTATATCGGCAAGGTCCGCAAGGACAGCTCCGCGCCGGATTTCTCGGGCTGCAATTTCGGCGATACGCCGCACCCCACCGATCCGCGCCATGCCTTCAAGCCGCGCAAGGTCCGTCTCTATGACGGCAAGGACCTCGCCATCGTCGGCATCACCTTCGACAGCTTCTGGCGGCCCCAGCGCGTGCCGGTCACCGTCGGCGGACGCAAGGACGGCGGCTTTCATCTGATCCAGTTCTTCGACAAGCGCAAGGGCGCCAAGGGCAAGGTGGTCGAGACCGAGGTGCTGGTGCTCTATCCTTCGGACGGCTACTGGCGCGCCAAGCCGCTGCCCGCCGCGCATCTGCCCGACAACGCCTACGGTTCCTCGTTCCTGATGGGACCCGTGCAGCAGGACCTGCGGCCGATCGTCGATATCGCCCACATCGATATCGATCCGCGCGGCCGCACGATCGGCCTGCGCTTCACCGCGGGCGGCGAGGCGCAGGTGGCGATTCGCGAGATCAGCCGCGCTCGGACCGCGCTCGATGTCGCCTTCAGCCCGCCGTATCGCGCGCAGGCGCCATTCGCGATGCTGCGCTCGATGTATGTCACGGAGGACAATGCCGACATGAGCCGCGTCAGCTGGCAGGACCCCGCCGGCCACGCGCGCGATGCCACGGTCGCCGAGGTGTCGACCTGGCAGGCCAGCGATGTCCGCTTCGGGCGTACCGTCCCGTCGCGGCACAACACCAGCGCACCGGACATCCGCTTCAGCGATTTCCGCTGACATGCCTGCACGGCCTGCCGGCTTTGTAATTCCGGCGAACGGGAGAGCGAAGCGGCCGGCGTGCCATGGCACCGCCACCGGCGGAACGAAGTTTGCTTGATGGCTCGATTGGCCATGCCGCCGCGCGCAGCGTTGCGCCGGGCCGCATGCACCGAGCCATCAGGAGACCGCCGTGAACCAAGCCGTCCGTCCCTTTGCCGTCGTCACCGGTGCCTCGTCGGGCATCGGCTTCGAGCTTGCGCGCTGTTGTGCGATGCAAGGTTACGATCTGCTGATCGCGGCCGACGAGCCCGCGATCGACACCGCGGCGGTGGCGCTGCGCGATACCGGCATGGCCGTCGATGCGCTGTGCGTGGACCTGGCCGATCCGGCGGGCGTCGAGGCGCTTTATGGGGCCACGCGCGGACGTCCCGTCGACGTGCTGTGCGCCAATGCGGGCCGGGGGCTGGGCCGCGCCTTTCTCGACCAGGACTTTCGCGATATCCAGCGCGTGGTGGAGACCAATGTCACCGGCACGCTGGACTTGCTGCACCGCATCGGCCGCGACATGCGCGACCGCCGCACCGGGCGGATCCTGATCACCGGCTCGATCGCGGGCTTCATGCCGGGCACCTATCAGGCCGTCTACAACGCGACCAAGGCCTTCCTCGATTCGTTCTCGTTTGCGCTGCGGCATGAATTGAGCGATTGCGGTGTCACGGTGACCTGCCTGATGCCGGGCGCGACGGAGACCGATTTCTTCGAGCGCGCCGACATGCTCGACACGCGCCTGGGCCAGCAGAAGAAGGACGATCCGGCCGAGGTCGCCCGCGCGGGCTTCGAGGCGATGCTGCGCGGCGACGGCGACGTCGTCACGGGCTGGCAGAACAAGCTGCGCGCCGCGATCTCGAACGTGACGCCGGCCGATCTGCTGGCCGAGCAGCACCGCCGCATGGCCGAGCCCGGCGGCGGCATGGAGCGGTGAGCCCGCCGAAGCGAAAGGCTCGCCGCGCGCCAAATCCTCATTAAGGACCATTGCATAGTGGCCTTGCGCGTACTAGCGTCGTAGTTGTCGTTCCCCACCGCCGCCGTTCCGGCGCGTGATGCGCGCCGGCGGACGCGTTCGCATCCCGGGCACCGAGCCAGCCCATCCAACTGGTGCCCGACAACAAGGAGACAGCCATGCGACAGCGCACGACCTTCGATCCCGCCATTCGCTCCTCATCACCAGTCAGACGCTCGGGCAGCTGGCTCGCCATGGCCACCGCCGCGCTGTTGCTGGCCGCTTGCGGCGGCCACGATCACGACGACCATGGCCACAAGCCGCCGCCCCCGCAGCCGGTCGCGGGCTGCGAGCTGAACGGCACGACCGGCGGCGAGGTGATCGTGCTGCCTGGCGAACCGGGCGCGCCCGAGGTGGCGACCGGCTACGCGCCGAAGCGGACGGTCTATGCGAAGACCTATATGGCGGTGACCAACAATCCGGTCTCCACCAAGGTGGCCTGCGACATCCTGAAGGACGGCGGTACCGCGGTCGATGCGGCAGTGGCCGCGCAGATGGTGCTGAACCTGGTCGAGCCGCAGTCGTCGGGCATCGGCGGCGGCGCCTTCATCATGCATTACGACGCGCAGACGAAGAAGGTCATCGCCTACGACGGCCGCGAGACCGCGCCCGCCGGGGCGGATGAAAACTACCTGCGCTGGAAGTCCTCGACCGACCAGACCCCGCCGCTGCCCAACGCGGTGCGCAGCGGCCGCTCGATCGGCACGCCCGGCACGCTGCGCGTGCTCGAGCTCGCCCATCGCGACTACGGCAAGAAGACCTGGAAGGAGCTGTTCTCGCCGGCGATCAAGCTGGCCACCGACGGTTTCGCGATTCCGCCGCGCATGGCCGCGTCGATCTCCAGCGCCACCACGGTACAGAACATCAAGCGCGATCCGGAGATGGCCGCCTACTTCCTGAACCCCGACGGCACGCCGCGCGCGGTCAATACGATCCTGAAGAACCCGGCGCTGGCGCAGACCTTCACCGCGGTGGCCGAGGGCGGGGCCGATGCCTTCTACAAGGACGGACCGATCGCCCGAGGCATCGTCGACAAGATCCGCACGACCTACGACGGTGGCACCACGCCGGGCGTGACCACGCTCGACGACCTCGCCAATTACCAGGCCAAGAAGCGCGAGCCGGTCTGCACCACCTACCGGCAATACGAGATCTGCGGCATGCCGCCGCCGTCCTCGGGCGGCATCGCGGTCGGGCAGATTCTCGGCATCCTGGAGAACTTCGACATGGCCAGCCATGCGCCCACCAGCATGGACCAGAACGGCGGCAAGCCCAGCGTCACCGGCGTGCATCTGGTTGGCGAGGCCGGCAACCTCGCCTATGCCGATCGCAACCAGTACGTGGCCGACACCGACTTCGTGCCGCTGCCCGGCGGCAGCCCTGACACGATGCTCAACAAGAGCTATCTGGCCCAGCGCGCCGGCATGATCAGCCTGACCGCGGCGATGCCGCGGCCGGTGCCGGCCGGCAACTTCGGTGGGGCGCCGATGGGGGCGCCGATCATCGCCGAGCGCGGCACCACGCATCTGTCGCTGGTCGACAAGTACGGCAACGTGGTGGCGATGACGACGACGATCGAATCGGGACTGGGCTCGTACCACATGACCGGCGGCTTCCTGCTGAACAACGAGTTGACCGATTTCAGCGCGGAGCCGGTCGACGCGAACGGCGCGCAGATCGCCAACCGCGTGCAGCCGCTCAAGCGCCCGCGCAGCTCGATGTCGCCGACGCTGGTGTTCGAGCGCAAGGGCGACGGCAGCCGCGGCGACTTCAAGATGACCACCGGTTCGCCGGGCGGGGCCACCATCATCCAGTACGTCGCCAAGACCCTGGTCGGCGTGCTCGACTGGAAAATGGATGCGCAGCAGGCGGTGTCGATGATCGACTTCGGCTCGAACAACGCGACGATGATCGTCGGCGGCGAGCATCCGAACGTCGATACCAGCACGCCGCAGGGCGGACTGCCGGGCGACAACGATCCGCTGGTCAAGGGCCTGCGCAATCTGGGCCACACCGTCAGCGTGGGCAACCAGTCCAGCGGCCTCTCCGCGATCGTGCGAGAGACGATCGGCGGGGCGCCGGCACTGGTTGGCGGTGCCGATCCGCGGCGCGAGGGCGTGGTGCTGGGCGATACGTTCCGGCCGTGATATCGGCGCGTTAGCGCCGCTGCGGCGTGGCGGGCCGGGTCCTGTGCGAGCAGGCCCGGCCCGCTTCGCTTGCGTCCCCCGCTTTGGCCTGGACGTCTTGGGCCCCTGGGCCCCGGTACAATGCCGGCTTTCCGCTCGCGCCGACTCTTGACCCCCACGCCCTCATGACCACGCTAGGAACGCCCCTTTCTCCCCGTGCCACCAAAGTGATGCTGCTCGGCTCCGGGGAGCTCGGCAAGGAAGTGCTGATCGCCCTGCAGCGACTCGGCGTCGAAACCATTGCGGTCGATCGCTACGACCACGCGCCGGGCCAGCAGGTTGCGCACCATGCGCGCACCATCGCGATGAGCGACCCGGAGCAGCTGAAGGCGCTGATCGAGGCCGAGCGGCCCGACCTGGTGGTGCCCGAGATCGAGGCGATCGCCACGCCGATGCTCGAAGCGCTGGAGGCCGCCGGCACGGTGCGCGTGATTCCGACCGCCCGCGCCGCGCGCCTGACCATGGACCGCGAAGGGATTCGCCGGCTGGCGGCCGAGACGCTGGGCCTGCCCACCAGCCCCTATCGCTTCTGCGATTCGCTGCAGGAACTGCGCGAGGCCATCGACGGCGGCATCGGCTACCCGTGCGTGGTCAAGCCGGTGATGAGCAGCTCGGGCAAGGGCCAGAGCAAGCTCGATGGCCCGCAGGACGTCGAGCGGGCGTGGGAATACGCGATGGCCGGCGGGCGCGTCAGCCACGGCCGCGTGATCGTCGAGGGCTTCATCGACTTCGATTACGAGATCACGCTGCTGACCGTGCGCGCCCGCGGCGCCGACGGCAGCATCGAGACGCATTTCTGCGAGCCGATCGGCCATCTGCAGCAGGCAGGCGATTACGTCGAGAGCTGGCAGCCGCATCCGATGCACCCGGCCGCGCTGCAGAAGGCGCGCGAGATCGCCCGTGCTGTCACCGGCGATCTCGGCGGGCAGGGCTTGTTCGGCGTCGAGCTGTTCGTCAAGGGCGAGCAGGTCTGGTTCAGCGAGGTCAGCCCGCGCCCGCACGATACCGGCATGGTGACGATGATCACGCAGTGGCAGAGCGAGTTCGAGCTGCATGCGCGCGCCATTCTCGGCCTGCCGGTAGACACCACGCTGAAGAGCCCCGGCGCGAGCGCGGTGATCTATGGCGGCGTGGAAGGCGAGGGCGTGGTGTTCGACGGCGTCGACGAGGCGCTGCGCGTGCCGCGCACCGATCTGCGCCTGTTCGGCAAGCCGGAGAGCTTCGCCAGGCGCCGCATGGGCGTGGCGCTCGCCTGCGAGGGCGATGTCGAGACTGCGCGGGCCAACGCGCGCGAAGCGGCGGGCAAGGTCGTGCCACGCTTGCCGGATTGATACGCGGGCCCGCTTGAAGAGGGCCCAAGGTTGCTCCCCTCGCCCGCTTGCGGGAGAGGGGTCGGGGGAGAGGGCAAGGGAGGCAGCTATGCCGACGCCGTTCGCCCCTCTCCCCAACCCTCTCCCCGGCGGGGAGAGGGAGAACACACCGCGTTACCGATGGCCGCGGTCATGTCGCAGCTAGACGCCGGGCCCCCGCCTTCGCGGGGGCGACATGGCTGCGCGCACCGATTGCCGCAGGCTATGCAGCGATCGCGGTCTCGGCGTGAATCTTCCCCAGCAGCCACTGCAGCCCCGCCAGATGCTGCTGGTCGTGGCTGCACAGGTAATGCACCAGGCTGCGGACCGTCAGCGCTCCATAGCCCTCGAACTCGGCTGTGCGGGCAAGCTGCCCATCGTCCAGGCCGGCGATCAACGCGACGGTCTTCTCGCGTGCCGCGCGGAAGTCTGCGAGCACCTGCGCGGCATCGGCCGTCGCATACGCGCGCTCGATCGCCAGCGCGTCGCCGTCGATCGACGGCAGCAGCGGGTGCGTCTGCTCGAGTGCGCGCGCGAAGCGCACGTGATAGCCGTCGATCTCGATATCGCGAACGTGGCACAGCTGGCAGATCGGGGTGAACGGCTCGCTCGGCACGCCTTCCCAACTGGCGGGTGACCAGTTGTGATGCGTGGCCGGAACGGCCGCGTGGAAGGCTTCCAGTTGGCGCGGGAAGTCGCGCAGGGCGGCAAGGGTGGCGGCGTCGATCATCTTGTGCGGGGCGCTTGTACGGGCGTGGTTGATCGTATCGCGCAATGTACCCAGCCATGGGGCGCCCCGACAACCATCAGGCCGCTGTTCCGCCTCCCGGGGGCGGAACAGAGCGGCACCGACAGCGCCGATCCGCACACTGCTAAGCGGCGGCCGCCTCGTCGCCGGCACCCCGATCGATCTGCTGCATCGCCTTCTCGATTTCCTCGGCCTCGGTCGGCCGCACCAGCCGCGCGACTTCCTTGCCGTCGCGCAGGAACACCAGCGTCGGCCACAGCTTGATGCGGAAGGAGCGGCCGAGGGGCCGGCCGCTGCCGTCCTCGACCTTGATGTGCCGCACCTTCTGGTGACGGGCAAAGGCCGACGCGATCGGCCCCTGCGCCCGCATGCAGTAGCCGCACCAGGGCGCGCCGAACTCCAGCACCGCGGCGCCGGGCAGCGCGTCGATATCCTCGCGTGGCGGTTCGATCGCCATATAGGTTTCGGACATGGCCATTTGTCGTCTCCGTCGTTGTCCTCGATATCCCTGATCTAGCGAAATTCACGCCAAGCGCGGCTCAAGTGTGCGCCGAGGCTGACGTAAACCCTGAATGAAACCACACTAACATCAGAATTAAGCGGCTACTGAGTCGCTTTTTTGATGATAGCCGTCCCCTGGCCCATCATGAACATCAGTCAACGTCTGCTTTTCACGCTGTTCTTTTCCCTGCTCGCCATGCTCGTCGTCGGCCTCGGCGGCATCTGGCAACTGAACCAGGCCGAACAACGCCTCGAGTACTTCAACGAAAACACGCTGACCAGCGTGCGTCGGCTCAATGCGATCAAGGACAGCACCACCGCGATCCGGGTGCAGCTGTACCGCCATGCGCTCGCCGACGATGCGCCTGCCAAGGACGACGCGGAGAAAGAGGTCGCCAAGGCGGTCGCACGCTTCGATGAGCTGGCCGCCAAATACGAGCGCGAGGACATCTCCAACGATGCCGACCGCAAGCTGCTGGAAGAAGACCGTGCAGCGCTGGCGCGCTATCGCGCCCAGCATGCCGCGTTCTTCGCGCTCTCGCGCACCAACGACACCGCCGGCCTGCACGCGATGCTGTCGTCGGGCGAGCTGCATCTGGCATCGGCCGCGCTGCGCAAGCAGATCGACGCGCATCTGGACTTCAACAGCAAGATGGGCGACGACTCGGTGACCGAGAACCAGCGCGCCAGCACGATCGCGGTGCGCGTGTTCGGCACCGTGATCGGCGTAACCGTGCTGGTGGTGGCCGTGCTGGCGTGGCTGCTGTATCGCCGCATTCGCGACAGCCTCGGCGAGATGCAGGCCAGCATGCAGCATGTCAGCGAAACGCTGGACCTGAGCCATCGCTCGCCGGTGCATCGTCTTGACGAGGTCGGTCGTACCGCGCAGAGCTTCAATGCGCTGCTCGATCGCGTCGCCACGGCGATGCGCGAAGTGCGGCAGTCGAGCGATTCGGTCGGTGTGGCCGCACGCCAGATCGCGGCCGGCAACGCCGACCTGTCGTCGCGCACCGAGCAGCAGGCGGCCTCGCTGGAAGAGACCGCCTCCAGCATGGAAGAGCTGACCACCACGGTGCGCCATAACGCCGACAGCGCCCGTCAGGCCAGCACGCTGGCCGACAACGCCGCCGCCGTCGCGCAGCACGGCCATGTCGCCACCGGCCAGATGGTCGAAACGATGGGCGCAATCAGCACCAACTCGAACCGCATCGCCGAGATCACCGGCATGATCGAGGGCATTGCCTTCCAGACCAATATCCTGGCGCTGAACGCGGCGGTGGAAGCGGCGCGTGCCGGCGAACAAGGCCGCGGCTTCGCGGTGGTGGCCGGCGAAGTGCGCACGCTGGCGCAGCGCTCCTCGAGCGCCGCCAAGGAGATCAAGGAGCTGATCGACGCCTCGGTGTCGACGGTGCGCACCGGCTCGGCCCAGGCCGAAAGCGTGGGCGCGACCATGAACGAGATCCAGCAGGCGGTCAAGCAGGTGTCCGACATCATCGGCGAGATCGCCGCGGCCACCGGCGAACAGAGCCGCGGCATCGAGCAGGTCAACCAGGCGGTCGGCCAGATGGACCAGGTCACGCAGCAGAACGCCGCGCTGGTCGAAGAGGCCGCGGCCGCGGCGCATTCGCTGGACGAACAGGCAACGCGCCTGCTCGAAACGGTAGCCATGTTCCGCCTCGCGGCGGGCCACGGCGCCGCCGCGCCGTCGAAGGCTCCCGCGGCTGCCCGCGCACAGCTGGCCGCGGCCTGACGCGGAAAGCGCCGGCCCGGGGTCTCGATGGCCCCTCGATGGCCCGCGCCGCGCTAGCTTGCGGCCACCCGCTGTACGGTGCCGCGATTGCCGTCCACCATCAGCGTGTCGCCGTCGGCCAGTTGCGACAGGATGCCGGGCAGATTGACCACCGCAGGAATGCCGAACTCGCGCGCGACGATCGCGCCGTGCGACAGGTAGCCGCCGGTCTCCATCACGAGGCCGCCGGCGCGCAGGAACAACGGCGTCCAGGCCGGATCGGTGCTGGGCGCGACCAGGATGTCGCCGTTTGCCATCGCGGTCGCCTGCTGCGGGCTGCGCGCGACGCAGGCCGGTCCGCGCGCCTGCCCGGCGCCGACCGGCGTGCCGGACCAGCGCCCGGCGGCCGCATCGGCCACGTACGTGGCGCTTGGTTCAGCTGACGAGAACACCGCCGGCAACGCGCCCGGCTGTTCGACGATCACCGCCGGCTCGGCCCGGTCCGCCTGATCGGCCAGCACCTCTGCCCGCCGTGCCGCGCGCCGCGCCGCATGCCGCAGCGGCATGCGCCCTTCGGCGACAGCGAGCAATTCGAACGCGGTCAGATGGAATACATCGTCGGGCCGCTCGAATCCGTCCTCCTTGCCGCCACGGGCCAGTTGCGTGCCCAGGGCCAGCGCGGTACGGCGCACCGCTTCCAGATACCGCATCAAGGCGCTGCGCGCCGCTTCGCGCTGATTGCACTCGCGCGTGGCCACTCGCACCAATCGCTTCAGCACCGCCAGCATCGCCGGCCGCGCCAGCGGCGGGATCGCCCGGCGCAGCCGCTGCCATGCCTGCGCCGCGGCAACGCGCTGGCGCTGCCGTACCGCCTCGGCGTTGCTGCCGATCATCCCCAGCACGGTATCGAGCAGATAGTCGGGCGCCTCGCGCCAGCGCGGCTGCCGCACATAGCTTTCCGCGGTGGCGCGATGGCCATAGCGATCCAGAAACTCGGCGAATGCGCGACGGAAGGGACTGTGCGCGGGCAGTTGCCGTGCCCACTGCGCGCCGATCCGCTGCGGACTGCGCAGCCACGCCAGCGCATCTCCATCCGCCGCGGCCGTCTCGGCCAACGCGATCAGCGCATAGCCCTGCTGCGCGGTCACGCTCGGCTCGCCTCCGGCCATCAGCGCGGCCGTCACGGCATAGCCCTCGCCGGGACAGTACTTCTCGACCAGATCGATCAGCCCCGCCAGCGTGCCGCCGGCCGAGCCCTGCAGGAAGAACAGCGGATCGGCCTGCGCCACCGTGCGGAACTGCTCGCGCAGCAGCCGGGCGAGCGCGGCGCGATCGTCGGGCAGCGTTTGCTCGCGCCAGTCGCGCGCCTGTTCTTCAGCGCGCGCCAGGGCGGCTTCGCCGAGGCGGCGCTGCCCCGGCGAGCGCACCAGATACCGCAGCATCCGCAGGCCGCGGGCGAGCCGGTCGCGCGCGCTCGGCGGCGGCACGGCGATCTCCGGCTGCGTGCCGCCGAGCAGGCGGTTGACGGCGTCGGGACGCACGCCCAGCGCGTCGTAGCATTCCCACTGCATCAGCGACACGTCGAGATACAGGCGGCCGTCGAACAGCGCCGCGTGCTCGGTGCCGGCCAGGATGGGATAGCCGGACAGCGAGAAGCCGAGCGTCAGCATCCGGTTGGCCATCGTCCGGCAGCCGTGCCAGTCCAGCGCGGACAGCGGGTCGGGCATGATCTCGCGGGTATTGCCGCGCGACCAGTAGCGCGGCTGCTCGCGCAGCGCCGGATAGGTGTGGCGCGCCCGTGCGGTGACGGGACGCGCCTGCACGATCCAGAACCGCTCGCCGTCCCAGACCCATTCGATGTCGTAGCGGGGATTGGCGAAGTCGAGCGCGCTGGCGGCGTCGCGCGCCAGCTTGCCGAGCGCGACGGCTTGCGCGTCGGACAGCACCGCCTGGGCTGCCTGCTGCGCGGGCGTGTCGATCACCGTCGTGCCGCCGCCGGACAGGACCCGCGTCATGCGCTGCTTGCCCCCAAGGCGGCGCTCGATCACGCGCAGCGCATCGTCGCCATCGGTGCTTTCGTTGCTCTGCAGCCGATATTCGTCGCCATCGGCCTGTCCGCCGACCAGCGCTTCGCCCAGGCCCCAATGCGCGTGGATCAGCAACGGATCGTCGCGGCCGGACAGCGGGTCGCAGGTAAAGGCGATGCCGGCCGCCACCGCAGGCAGCAGCGGCATCACGACCACCGCCATCGCCGGTGCTTCCCCATCGAGCCCGAGGCGCTGCCGATAGGCCACCGCCGCCGGCTCCCACACCGAATCCCACGCCGCCTGCACCGCCTCGGCCACCGCATCCACGCCGATCACGTTCAACCGCGACAGGTGGATGCCCGCAAAAGAGGCCTGGGCCGAATCCTCCTGTGGGGCCGACGAGCGAACCGCGAGCGGCGTGGTTTCCCAATCCCGCACCGCGAGTTCCCGCGCGAGCGCATCACGCAGGGCCTGGGGCACCGGATCGCCGGCGCGCCGGCCGCCGCTGGCATCGGCATGGATCACGAAGCCGTCCGGCACCGGCACGCCAAGCTGCGCCATCAGCGCCAGTTGCCAGCCCTTGCCGCCGGCGGCGGCCGGGCCTTGCGCCGATGCGGACGGCCAGTCGAGCAGCAGGGCGCTCATGGTGCGGACTCCGGCTCGGCCGCGCGTGCCGCGCCATGGAAGAACAGGTCGACGATGGCCGCGAACTCGGCGCGCAGATCGGCAGCGGGCGCCGCGAGCCAGCGCATCAGCGCGCCCAGATACAGGTGGTGGAACAGCGTCGCCAATTGCCCCGAGGGCAGGTCGCGCCGCAGCTCGCCGCCATGCTGCGCCGCCGCCATCAGCGCATCGAAGGCGAGGTCCATGCCGCTGCGCCCCGGGTTGGCTTCCCCGTTGCCCTCCCCGTGGCTGGTGCCGCCGCCGCCCGGCCCGAAGCGGCCCGGCCCGAGGTCGAGAAAGCGAAAGCGCAGATAGTGGGGCAGGTAGCCGCGCCGCGCCTCGCACCAGTCGGCCGACGCCGACAGCAGATAGCACAGCCGCGCCTGGAAGCTGCCGAGCCCGTCCAGCGCCGCGCGCAACTGCTGCAGTCCCGCGGCCAGCTCGCCGTGGAACTGGTGGGCCAGCAGCGCCTCCTTGACCGGGAAGTGGTTGTACAGCGTGCCCTTGGCGACGTCCGCCTGCGCGGCAATCTGCTCCATCGTGACCGCGTCGTAGCCATGCGTCTCGAACAGATCGAAGGCGGTCGCCGCCAGATGATCGAGGGTCCGGCTGCGCTTGCGCTGGCGCCGCCCGGGGGGCGCCGGGGCGGCGGGTGAGTCAAACGGTGTCTGGGCGGTTCGCTGATGCGTGGCTTCCATTTGCACGTCGCTTAATTTTGAACGTCGTGCAATTTTATGCCTCGCGCTGCCCTTGTCAAGCCACTGGATGAAACGCTCAGGCGGCCGTCTGCGCCTCCGTGTCGTCGATATAGACAACTTTCTCCGTCATCGGATCGAACGGCAGCGAGCCGTGTTCGTGCACCACCAGCCAGCGGCCATCGCGCTTCTCGAAGCAGACCGTGATGCGGATCCAGGTGCCGCCGGCCGGATGGTCCGGCTCGTCCACCGGCGTGATGCGGCTCAGGCAGTGGCAGAAGGCGAGATCGGTGCCGACGGTCAGGGCGATGTCCTTGCGTTCGGAGCGGAAGCGCCGGGGGAGATACGGAAAGCAGGCCTCCCAGGTGGCGCGATACGCGTCGATGCCCTGCAGCGCATACGGCGGCTTGACGTCGAACAGCGCCACGTCGGGCGCATAGTTCGCCGTCATGGCGGCGGCGTCGCGCCGTTCCAGCGCGCGGGCCCAGTCCTCCATCATCTGCCTGATGGTGCGTTCATCGGTCTGCTCGTCCTTGCTGATGCGCATGATGTGCTCCTTGTCGGTTCGGTTTCGAACCCGCCGCCGGCCTGATCCGGCCGCGCGGCGGCTCCTATCCCCTTGTCGAACGGGGCCGGCCCGAATCGACAACCCCCCGGTACCGTCGCCCCTGCGCAGGCGGGGGCCCAGCGGCTTGTCGTGAGGGGCTGCAAGACGCTGGGTCCCCGCCCACGCGGGAACGACGCGGATTTGCTGCCTTAGAATGCACAGAACCGGGTTTGCCACCGCTGGCAGCGGCGGCATTCGCGTCGATACTTGTCGGAAGACCTGTCAGGTCGCAAACCATCGAGGAGTGCGTCATGAGGAAGGTTCGCCTTGTCATCGTGCTGGGCGCCGTCATGCTGCTGGTCGGCGGCTGTTTCCTGCTGGGCATGGGTGATCGCGCCAGGCTGACGGTGGCGCAGGGCACGGGCCCTTCGCCGACCCTGCCGCCGCCGAACAAGACCTTGCTGCCGACCGTGGATATCGCGCCGGCGATCGGCTGGACGGCAGGCGCGAAACCGACGCCCGCACCCGGGCTCGCGGTGACGGCCTTCGCCGACGGGCTGGATCATCCGCGCTGGCTCTATGTGCTGCCCAACGGCGACGTGCTGGTGGCCGAGTCCAACGCGCCGCCCAAGCCGGAGTCTGGCAAGGGCATCCGCGACTGGGTCATGAAGCTGGTGATGAAACGCGCCGGCGCCGGCACGCCCAGCGCCAACCGCATCACGCTGCTGCGCGATACCGACCGCGACGGCGTCGCCGACAAGCGCTCGGTGTTCCTGCAGGGCCTGAACTCGCCGTTCGGCATGGTGCTCGTCGGCAACGACTTCTATGTCGCCAATGCCGATGCGTTGATGCGCTTTCGCTATCGTCCCGGCGCGGACCGTATCGACGAGCCCGGCGTCAAGGTGGTGGACTTGCCCGCCGGCATCAACCATCACTGGACCAAGAACGTGATCGCCAGCCACGACGGCCGCAAGCTGTACATCACGGTCGGCTCGAACAGCAATGTTGGCGAGAAAGGCATGGCGATCGAAGAGGGCCGCGCCGCCATCTGGGAGCTCGATCGCGCCAGCGGCAAGATGCGCCTGTATGCGACCGGCCTGCGCAATCCGAACGGACTGGCCTGGGAACCGGTGACCGGCCAACTGTGGACCGCGGTCAACGAGCGCGACGAGATCGGCAGCGACCTGGTGCCCGACTACATCACCGCGGTGCGCGATGGCGGCTTCTACGGCTGGCCCTACAGCTATTGGGGCCAGCATGTCGATACGCGGGTCAAGCCGCAGCGGCCCGAACTGGTCGCCACCGCGCTGGTCCCCGACTATGCGCTGGGCCCACATACCGCATCGCTGGGCATCACGTTCGCGGACGGGCTGCGCTGGCCCGAGCCGTTCCGCGACGGACTGTTCGTCGGCCAGCATGGTTCCTGGAATCGCAAGCCCAAGAGCGGCTACAAGGTGATCTTCGTGCCGTTCCGCGGCGGCGTGCCCAAGGGCGAGCCCATCGATGTGCTGACCGGCTTTCTCGATGACGACGAGCGAGCCCACGGCCGCCCGGTCGACGTCAAGGACGATCGCCGCGGCGGGCTGCTGGTGACCGACGATGTCGGCAACGTGGTCTGGCGCGTGACGGCGATGACGGCGAAGCGTCGATGAGGGGCACAGGAGCCGGGTGGGCGGCCGTCATCTTGCTGCCGCTGTCGGGATGGGCCAGTGCACAGGATGTGCCCGCAGCGCCCGCTGCGCCCGTGTCCGACGCGGAGCGGGCGCTGGCGCCGGTGGTCGTGACCGCCACGCGCATCGACGCCTCGGTATTCGATACGCCCGCATCGGCCGACGTGGTGTCCGGCAGCGCGCTGCGCGAAGGCCGGCCGCAGATCAACCTGAGCGAAGGGCTGGGCGGCGTGCCGGGCTTGCTGGTCAAGGACCGGCACAACTACGCGCAGGACCTGCAGTTGTCGATCCGCGGCTTCGGCGCGCGTTCGAGCTTCGGCGTGCGCGGCCTGCGCCTGTATGTCGACGGCATTCCGGCCACGATGCCGGACGGGCAGGGGCAGACCTCGAATATCGATATCGCCTCGATCGATCGCGTCGAGGTATTGCGCGGCCCCGCATCGGCGCTGTACGGCAACGCATCGGGCGGCGTGCTCCAGGTCTGGACCGAGCCGGGCGACCGTCCGCCGCTGCTCGAAGGCAGTTTCGGCGCCGGCAGCTACGGCACCTGGCGCTATGGCCTGAAGGCCAGCGGCGCGCCGGCAGAAGGCGAGCCGGGCCTGGACTATCTGGTCAGCGCATCGCGCTTCACCACCGAGGGATATCGCGACCACAGCGCCGCGCGCAAAAACCTGGGCAATGCGAGGCTGACGTGGCGACCCGACGCCGACAGCAGCTGGACGCTGGTCGCCAACGCCGTCGACCTGAGCGCGCAGGACCCGCTCGGGCTGACGCGGACACAGTTCGAGACAGCGCCGCGCTCGGCACCGCTGGCCGAGCAGTTCAACACGCGCAAGACCGTGCAGCAGGCGCAGGCCGGGCTGCGCCATGAACGCCGGATCGATGCCGACAACACGCTGATGGCGATGGTCTACTACGGCCAGCGCGAGACTCGCCAGTTCCTGTCGATTCCACCCGCGGCACAGCGCAGCCCGTTATCGGCGGGCGGCGTCATCGATCTGACGCGCGACTACGGCGGCGCGGACTTGCGCTGGACGCACCATGCGCAGCTGGGCAGCATGCCGCTGACGCTGATCGCGGGGCTCGCCTACGACACGATGGAGGAAGCGCGCCGTGGCTACGAGAACTTCATCGGCAGCGCGGAGCAGCCCGTGCTCGGCGAACAAGGCCGGCTGCGGCGCGACGAACGCAATACGGTCTGGAACTTCGACCAGTATCTGCAGGCTTCGCTGGACCTGAGCGCGCGCTGGACCGTCGAAGCCGGCCTGCGCCACAGCACGGTGCGCTTCTCGTCGAGCGACCGTTATATTGCCGGCACCAATGGCGACGACAGCGGTTCGGTGCGCTACGACAAATGGTTGCCGGTGGGCGCGGTGCGCTATCGCGTCAGCGAATCGCTGAATCTGTATGCCACCGCCGGACGCGGCTTCGAAACGCCGACGCTGAACGAGATCTCGTATCGGCCCGATGGCACGGCAGGACTCAATTTCGCGCTGCGCCCGGCCACCAGCACGTCGGTCGAAGCCGGCGCCAAACAGAAACTGGCCGGCGGCCTGCTGACGGCCGCGCTGTTCCAGACCCGCACCGATCAGGAGATCGTCACCGCGACCAGCAGCGGCGGCCGCGCCAGCTATCGCAATGCCGGCCGCACGCTGCGCCAGGGCGTGGAGCTCGGCTGGAGCGGCGTGCTGCGCCGGCATTGGCAGGCGCAGTTCGCGTACAGCTTTGTCGACGCGACGTTCCGCGACACGGTGCCGCCAGGAATCGTCGCCGGCAACCGTCTGCCGGGCACCGCGCGCCACGCGGTCTATGGCTCGCTCGGCTGGGCCCCGCCGCGCGGCTGGCGCGCCGGCATCGATCTGCGCTATCTGAGCGCGGTCCCGGTCGACGACCGCAACAGCGACCGCGCGCCGGGTTATTTCGTCACGGGCGTCCAAGCCGGCTACGCGATGCCCATCGGCCGCTGGACGTTGAACGCCTTCGCGCGCATCGACAACCTGTTCGACCGCCGCTATGCGGGCTCGGTGATCGTCAACGATGGCAATGGACGATATTTCGAGCCGGCGGCGGGGCGTAATGCCTTTGCGGGGATATCGCTGTCGTATGCGTTCTGAGACCGGAATTGCGGTAATCGCTCCGTTAATTCGGGGACTCGCATCCGCAATGGCGTTCGCAAAAGGCGCGCCCTGTTTCAGCTCTTACAATATGTCACGCCTTTCCTGATTGACGTGAAATTATGCTCAAGATTCCCAATAAGGAAGTGAAGGAGAGGGAAATGAGAACCAATTTCAAACACTGGGGGCTGGCATTCGGCGTGGCCGCATCGGCCGCCATCCTGGCCGCCTGCGGTGGCGGCGGCGATGACGATGGCGGTGGCGGCGGCAGAGGTACGCTCAGCGTATCGATGACGGACGCGCCCGCCTGCGGCTTCGATCATGTCTTCGTCACCGTCGACAAGATCCGCGTCCATACCAGCGCCAACGCCGAGGACGGCACGGGCGGCTGGGCCGAGATCGACGTCAATCCTTCCCGCCGCATCGACCTGCTGTCGCTGCAGAACGGCACGCTGACCAAGCTGGGGCAGACCGTGCTGCCGGCCGGCCAGTACCAGCAGATCCGCCTCGTGCTCGATCGCAATACCGGCAATTCGCTCGCCAACGCCGTGGTGCCGACCGGCGGCACCGAACAGGCGCTCGATACGCCGAGCGCGACGCAGAGCGGGTACAAGATCATCCGTCCTTTTACCGTGCAGCGCGACACGCTGGTCGACCTGGTGCTCGACTTCGATGCGTGCCGCTCGATCGTGCAGCGCGGCAACGGTTCCTATGCGCTGAAGCCCGTCGTGACCGCGGTGCCGCTGGTGGTCAGCGGTGCGATCCAGGGCTATGTCTCGCCCGCGCAGGCCGGCGCGACGGTCTACGCCCAGCAGAATGGCGTAACCATCAAGGGGACGCTGGCCGACAGCAACGGCGCCTTTACGCTGTCGCCGCTGCTGCGCAGCAGCGATGCGGGCAATTACAGCGTGGTGGTGGTGCAGAACGATCGCGCCACGGGCGTGATCCGGAACGTGCCGGTCACCGCGCAGACCACCACCACGGTGTCGACGTCCGCAGCGCCGATCACGCTGCCGGCCTCGCCGATGCGCCGGATCACCGGCTCGGTGCTGCCGGCATCAGCCCAGGCCTTCGTGCAGGCGAAGCAGAATGTCGCCGGCTCGCCGATCGAGGTGGCGGTCGCCAACGCGAACTTCGATACCGGCGCCTATCAGCTGAACGTGCCGGCCGCCGCGCCGCTGGTGGGTACCTATCAGCCGATGCTGCCGATCACGCTCGCCGCCGACACGGCCGCGGCAGGCAAGTACACTGTCACGGCGACATCGATCACTGGTGCCACGCTGAGCACCGACCGCGACGTCTCGGCGGGCGATGCAACGGCGAACTTCCAGTTCTGATGCACTGAACCCCAACAGAAGACAAGGAAACCCAATGAAGGCAATGAAGGGAATTTGCGCGCTGCTGATCGGCGCCGGCACGCTGCTCGGCGGCTGCGCGGTTTATACCCCGCATGGTGCGGTGGTGACGCCGGGCGCGGTCGTGGTCGATCCGGGCCCCGGCCCGTATCACTGCCCGCCGGGACAGGCGAAGAAGGGGCGCTGCTGATCGCGGCCTTGCCCCTCTGCAACGCGTGAAGATAGGCCTGCGGGCCTATCTTTTTTTGCTCTCTCCGTCGAGGGCCAGCATTCAATCGCGAATCAGCCGATCCAGTTTGCCGTGGACCGTGGCCCAGACCTCATGATCGGGCAACGGTCCTTTGGCCTTTATCAGGGGTTTCCATTCCGGCTTGCGGGACAGTTCGGCATTGATCGCGACGAAATGCCGCTGATCGGCGGGAAGGTCTTCCTCGGAATAAATCGCACCGACCGGACATTCCGGCACGCACATCGAGCAGTCGATGCATTCGTCGGGATCGATGACGAGAAAATTCGGCCCTTCGTGAAAACACGACATCGGGCAGACTTCGACGCAATCGGTATAGCGGCACTGGATGCAGGCATCCGTTACGACAAACGTCATGGGGCAATGCGCGGGGACGGCAGAACAACGAAAGCCCCGATGCTAGCTCGCGATCCGGCCGCCGTGCGGGCGCCGGTTTGTGCGACACCATCAAAAATCTTCAAGCCATGCCGCGGTACGGCATTCGATGGGCGCCAATAAAAAAGGGCCGGTAGTCCTACCGGCCCAACGTCCTTGCACCCATGAAGAAGACAAGGTCGATATGATCGTTCGCGCGGCGGCGCGTGATGCCCGGGCGCCGCCGCATGCCCGCGTGGCGGGCCTTCGCAAGCTTCGCTTAGAAGCGGTGACGCATGCCGATCGTCACGCCGGTCTGGTTCTCGCCGGCTTGCGCGGTACCCGCGCCATTCAGGCCCAGCGCCGAACCATCCTTGTTGCGCACGTAGCCGACGTTCATATAGACGTCGGTGCGCTTGGACAGCGAGTAGTCGGCGGACAGCACGAACATCCACGGATCGGCACCGGTGTTCTTGGTGTCTTCGTAGTAGGCCGCGCCGGTCAGGCTGAAGGCCGGGG
>JAPSLC010000110.1 GCA_031181345.1 Cupriavidus sp.
GGCTAATCAGCAGTTCCATGATAAACGCTCCTTCAAAGTCAAAGCCCGGGGGAGCGCCACTCTCTGGCAGCGTGTCAGCGCGTGAGTATAAACGATAATGATTCCTATTTGTGGGCCTTCTCGCCACATAACCCTGCCGGAAGATGGGTTGGCCCGGGTTGGGCCTGCGGGGTCGCCCCGACTAACTGCACCCGGCAAAGCGAGCTAGCATACGAAAAAGGGGCCGGTGAACTGGCAGGCGGCCGGCACGACAAAGGGGAAGAAGCAGGCGGAACAGCAGGCGATCGCGGTCAGTAAAAGCGCACGCGGCAGGAACAGCGGCAAAGCAGGCCGAGAACCAAGCGAAAAAAACGGCGAAGGAAGCGGCGGCGACGGTCCTCCGTCGCTGGTCCGGGACGAGGAGCCTTGCCCATGGATTTCACCCGCAGCATCGACGAGGACCGGCCCGCGCTGTTGCGCGCGGCCCCCGGGGCGGGCGCCACCACGGCGCTCGACTGGATGTGCGCCCAGTTCGCGCTGCGCGTGGTTTGCGCGCTCGGGCCGCGCTTCAATCTGCGCAGCAATATCAACGACGTGCTGACCGTCAGCGCGCAGGAACTGGTCTGGCCCTATGGCGTGGTGATGCGCGTGCAGCGGTTCCTCGCCGCGCGCTGCGCCGACATGCCGGCCTGGCGCGGCGCTGGCCGGCTGACACCGGAGGAATTTCTCGAGCGGCACGGCCAGTGGAACAGCGCCTTCGACGAGGGGGCGCTGTTCTATTACCTGGACGAGTACGTCAAGCACCATGCCAAGGACATGTTCACCGTGTTCGAGGTCTCGGCCGCCGCGCTGGCGGCCCGGCTCGACGGCGAGCGCGTGCTGCTGGTGCGCAATATCGACATGCTCAGCCATGTGCTGGACCTGCCCGACCACGAGCGCAAGCTGCTGCTGTTTGCCGCGCTGGCCAAGTACAAGCGCGACCTGCGCGCGGTGATGGTCGACTGCAAGGTCGCGCACAGCCAGGAAGCCTTCCAGATCCTCGCCGGCCTGACCGGCGCCACGCCGGCCCAGGTGGCCGCGTCGCTGCGGCCGGGCTCGCGGCTGGAGACGCTGAACCTGATCGAGCAGCCGCTGCCCGAGAACAGCGTCACCGACCTGGGCGACCTGATGCGGCTGTCGGACCGGCTGCTGCATGTGCTGCTGGGAAACTACACGGACGAGGCCGAGATGATGGCGGTGTTCACGCGGCCGGCCGCGCCGCCGACGCTGTCGAGCACCGACTACCCCCATGTCGAGAGCGACGCCCGCTACCTGACCGCGCTGCTGGCCAACGCGACGCGCCAGCATGCCGAGGGCGTCAACGTGCTGATCTACGGGCCGCCCGGTACCGGCAAGACCGAGTTCGCGCGGCTGCTCGCGCGCGAGGCCGGCTGCGAGCTGTACGAGGTCGACTGCCTGGACCGCGACGGCAACAGCCTGTCGGGCAAGGACCGCTATCGCTCGCTGCAGGTCTCGCAGGCCTTTCTGCGCGGCCGCGCCAATACCGCGCTGCTGTTCGACGAGGTCGAGGACGTGTTCCCCGGCTCGGCGCGCGAGTTGATGAGCCTGTTCGGGCAGGAGGACACGCGCGCCTCGGTCAACGGCAAGGCCTGGGTCAACCAGACGCTGGAGCGCAATCCCGTCCCGGTGATCTGGATCTCCAATTCGATCCGGCAGATCGATCCCGCCTATCTGCGCCGCTTCCAGTTCCATCTGGAGCTGCGCATTCCGCCGCCGCAGGTGCGCGAGAACATCATCCGCAAGCATCTGGGCGGGCTGGCGGTCAGCGATGCCTTTATCGCGTCGCTGGCGGCGCGCCGCACGCTGACGCCGGCGCAGGTGCAATCGGCCGCACGCTTCGTGCAGCTGGCCCAGCCCGGTATCGGCGAGCCGGTCGAGACGCTGATCCTGCGCCAGCTCGAACACGCCGACCGGGCGATGGGCCTGCGGCCCGAAGCCGAGACGCGGCCGGTGGTCACGCATTACCGGCTCGACCGGCTGAACCTGGAGACCCGCTATCGGGTCGAGCGCATCATCCAGGCGCTGCAGGCGCGGCGCCGCGGCACGCTGTGTTTCTACGGCCCGCCGGGTACCGGCAAGACCGCGCTGGCCGAACATATCGCCGCCGCGCTGGAACTGCCGCTGATGATGCGCAGGGCGTCGGACCTGATGAGCAAGTACGTCGGCGAGACCGAACAGCAGATCGCGGCGATGTTCGCGCGCGCCGAGGAAGACGGCGCCGTGCTGCTGCTGGACGAGGCCGACAGCTTCATGCAGAGCCGCCAGCAGGCGGTGCGCAATTACGAGGTATCCGAGGTCAACGAGATGCTGCAGGGCATGGAGCGGTTCAACGGCATCTTCGTCTGCACGACCAATCTGTTCGACCGGCTCGACGAGGCCGCCCTGCGCCGCTTCTCGTTCAAGATCCGCTTCATGCCGCTGCTGCCGGCGCAGCGCGAATCGATGTTCGTCGACGAGGCGCTCGACGGCGACGCCTCCGCGCTTGACGATGCGATGCGGCGCGAACTGACGGCGCTCGATGGCCTGACGCCGGGCGACTTCGCCACCGTCAAGCGGCAATGCGCGCTGCTGGGCGAAGCCCTGACGCCGGACGAGTTCCTCGCGCAGCTGCGCCAGGAACATGCGGTCAAGCCGGAGGTGCGGGAGCGTCGTCCGCTCGGCTTCGTGCGATGACGCCGTAGCGCGCCGCGGCTGGAATCAAGGCGCGATCGGCGCCGGTTCGATGACCACCGTTTCCGCCGCGGCGTCGACATGCAGCAGCGCGCGCGCCATCCCGCGCAGATGTTCGGCGTCGCTGGTGGTGCAGTAGCGCGCCACCGCGATCGGATTGGCGCCTGGGTCCACGCCCGTCTCGGCATCCGCCGCCAATCCGTGCTCGGCAAGCTTGCGCTGCAATTGCCGCGCGACCGCGACGCCGGTGTCGATCAGCGTCATCCGCTCGCCGATCAGGTCGCGCACGGTCTCGCTCAGGAAGGGATAGTGGGTGCAGCCGAGCACCAGCGTATCGGCGCCCGCATCCAGCATCGGCGCCAGGCAGGTCTGCAGACGTTCCCGAACCAGCGGCCCGTCGACATCGCCCTGCTCGATGCGCGCCACCAATCCGCCGCCGGGCTGGCAGACGAAGCGGCACTGGTCCTCCAGCGAATGCAGCAGCCGCGCGAACTTGTCGCTGGCCAGCGTATTGGCGGTGGCCAGCACGCCGACCACCTTGCTGCGGCTGGCCGCCACCGCCGGCTTCAGACCCGGCTCCACCCCGACGATCGGCAAGGGCAGGCGCTCGCGCAGCGCCTGGATGCCGTGCGCGGTGGCGGTATTGCAGGCCACCACCAGGGCCTTGCAGCCCTGCGCCGCCAGCCATTCGCAGGCCTGCAGCGTGCGCGCCTGCACGAAGGCCTGCGGCTTGTCGCCATAGGGCGCATAACGCGAGTCGGCGAGATAGAGCAGGCGTTCGTGCGGCAGCAGCGCGCGGACCTCGCGCAGCACGGACAGGCCGCCCAGGCCGGAATCGAAGATGCCGATGGGGGAGGGGGACACGGGTGGGAGGGGCTTGCGGAAGGGATAGGAGGTACGGCTTGCCCTCTCCCCCGGCCCCTCTCCCGCAGGCGGGAGAGGGGAGCAAACCGATCGCGTCGGAGACTGCCCGGTGTGTGCTCCCTCTTCCGCTTGCGGGAGAGGGTCGGGGAGAGGGCAAGGGCGGTGGATGGTACCCGACGATCGCGATCCGCTATCGCCGGGCAACCACCAACCTTAAACCGCCGCGACCGGAATCTTGCCGATCTTGGCCTGCCATTCCGCCGGACCGGTCTTGTGCACCGAAGTACCGCTGCTGTCGACCGCCACCGTCACCGGCATGTCCTTGACGTCGAACTCGTAGATCGCTTCCATGCCGAGGTCTTCGAAGGCCAGCACCTTGGCGCCGCGGATCGCCTTCGAGACCAGGTAAGCCGCGCCGCCGACGGCCATCAGGTAGGCCGACTTGTGCTTCTGGATCGATTCGATCGCCACCGGGCCGCGCTCGGCCTTGCCGATCATCGCGATCAGGCCGG
>JAPSLC010000055.1 GCA_031181345.1 Cupriavidus sp.
AGCGGCAGGTCGTGGCGCAGGCGGTAGGGCAGGTCGGGATTGCCGATAAAGCTGCGGCCAAACCCGATCAGGTCGGCCCAGCCCCTGGCGAGCGCTTCCTCGGCGCGCGCCTTGTTGTAGTTGCCCGAATAGATCAGCGTGCCCGGATAGACCTCGCGCAGCGCCTCCTTGAACGCGGCGGGCATCACCGGCGCGTCTTCCCAGTCGGCCTCGGCGATGTGGATATACGCGACGCCGATCTTGCCGAGCGCGTGCGCGGCGGCAAGGTAGGTGGCCTCCGGCGTGTCGTCGACCGCGCCCTGCAGCGTGGTCAGCGGGGCGAGGCGCACGCCGATGCGGTCCTTGCCGACCACGTCGGTCACGGCCTGGGCCACCTCCTTCAGAAAGCGCAGGCGGTTGTGCAGCGAGCCGCCGTATTCGTCGGTGCGCGCGTTGGCCTGCGAATCGATGAACTGGTTGATCAGGTAGCCGTTGGCGCCGTGCAGTTCCACGCCGTCGAAGCCGGCGTCGAGCGCGTTGCGGGCAGCCTTCGCGTAGTCGGCGACGATGCCGTGGATCTCGGGGACCGTCAGCGCGCGCGGGGCGGAGTGCTGCACCATCTCGCCGGCGCCGCCCGCGGGGCCCTTGCCTTCCACATCGATGAACACCTTGACCCCTTCGGCGACCAGCGCGGACGACGACACCGGGGCCGCATTGCCGGGCTGCAGCGAGGTGTGCGAAACGCGGCCGACGTGCCACAGCTGGGCGAACATGATGCCGCCGGCGGCGTGCACGGCGTCGGTGACCTTGCGCCAGCCCGCGACCTGCTGCGGCGTGTGGATGCCCGGCGTCCACGCGTAGCCCTGACCCTGCTGGCTGATCTGCGTGCCTTCGGAAATGATCAGTCCGGCGGAGGCGCGCTGCCGGTAGTACTCCGCCATCAGGTCGGTCGCCACGCCGCCATCGCCGGCGCGCGAGCGGGTCATCGGCGGCATCGCGATACGGTTCTCGGTGGTCAGGGCGCCAAGGCGGTAGGGCGTAAACAGCATGGATTCCTCTCGGTTTCGGTTGCGGACCGGCGTGGCGGTGGGCCATGCCGATGTCGCGATGAGGCCATTGTGGGGAACCCGTCTGTTTGGAAAAACCCGTTGCACGGCAAATGATTCTTGCGTCAGGGTCAAGGGTCTCGCCCGCTTTGCCATTCGGGCGACAGCGCGTCTTTTGCCGGTCCGAGGCAACACCGGCGGTATCCTTCGTCCGGGCCGCCACTCAGGGCGGCTTCGCATCCGAGGACACCGAATAAAACGATGAGGACTTCATGACGGCGTCGAATTCCGCCACCCGAGCGCCCGCCATCGGCCTTGCCGGCGCGGCACGCGATCTCTATCGGGCGCTGTGGCGTCATGCACGCGGCGTGCGAGTCCATTTGCTCGGCGCTTCGGGTCTGCTGGCCGCCGCGCAGCTGCTGCGGCTGGCGATGCCCTGGCTGGCCGCCCAGGCCATCAATGCGCTGCAGCAGGACGACATCGCCGAGGCCGGCCGCTGGATCGTCTATCTGCTCGGCATCTATCTGCTTTCGTGGCTGCTTCACGGCCCGGGCCGCGTGCTCGAGCGCAACGTGGGCGTGCGCGTGCGCGAGCGGCTGGGCGACCAGCTCTATGCGCGCATCGCCGCGGCACCGCTGGCCTGGCGCGACGGCAGGCATTCGGGCGAGCTGCAGCACCGCGTGGTGCAGTCCAGCCGCGCGCTGTCGGACTTCGCGCAGAACCAGTTCGTCTACCTGCAGAACGCCTTCAACTTCGTCGGTCCGCTGGTTGCGCTGGCGATGCTCTCGCGCACCAGCGGCCTGATCGCGGTCACCGGCTACGTGGTGATCGCGCTGATCATCCTGCGCTTCGACCGCACGCTGATGCAGCTGGCCCGCGCGGAAAACGATGCGGAGCGTCGTTATGCCGCCGCGCTGCTGGACTTTGTCGGCAACGCCGGCACGGTGATCGGGCTGCGCTTGCAGGCCGCTTCGCGCAAGCTGCTCGGCCGCAGAATGGCGGCGGTGATGGCGCCGCTGCGCCGTGCGGTCATGGTCAACGAGGGCAAGTGGTTCGCGGTGGACCTGCTCGGCATGGGGCTGACCTGGACGCTGGTGGTGATGTACGTGCTGCAGGAGCGCTCGCCGGGTCAGGCGGTGGCGCTGGGCACCGTCTTCATGATCTACCAGTACGCACAGCAGGCCGCCTCCGTGGTCGGCTCGATGGCCGCGAACTTCCAGAGCTTCGCGCGCATGCACACCGACTACGGCAGCGCCGAGCCGATCTGGGATGCGCCCGGCGATCCGGACGCCGCGGTGCCGGCCGTGGTGCCCGATGCCCCGTGGCAGACGCTGGAACTGCGCGGCGCCACCGTGCGCTATGCCGACGGTGCGCGCGGCGGCCTGCACGGCATCGACCTGGTGCTGCGGCGGGGCGCGCGCGTGGCGTTGATCGGCCCGAGCGGCGGTGGCAAAAGCACGCTGCTGCGGACGCTGGCGGGCCTCTACCACCCGCAACACGGCGAACTGCGGCGCGATGGCGCGGCGGTGGGCTGGACCGAACTGCGCGCGCTCGCCACGCTGATTCCGCAGGAGGCCGAGGTATTCGAAGCCAGCGTGGAAGAGAACCTGACGTTCGGTTTGCCGGTCGACCCGGCGGCGCTGGGCGGCGCCGTGCATACGGGCGGCTTCGACGAGGTGCTGCACCGCCTTCCCGAGGGCCTGGCCAGTGCCATCAACGAGCGCGGCGGCAACCTGTCGGGCGGTCAACGGCAACGACTGGCACTGGCCCGCGGCGCACTAGCGGCGCAGGGAAGCTCGCTGCTGCTGCTCGACGAGCCCACCAGCGCGCTCGACCCGCAGGCCGAGGGCCGGGTGTTCGACCGCATGCACGCCGCCTTTCCGTCCGCCTGCATCGTCGCCTCGGTCCATCGGCCCAGCCTGCTCGCGCGGTTCGACTCCATCGTCGTGATGGAGGGCGGCAAGGTGGTCGATGCCGGGCCGCGCGACGAGGTGCTGGCCAGGCGCGCCCATTGAACCGGCTCAGCGATCGATCCGGCGTCCGGATGGCCGCGCTTTACCGGAACCGGAAGCGGAAGCGGAAGCGGACCCGGCACGGATAGCCACGGGCCGTGGGCGTGCCGGAGCCGTGGCCGTGCCTGCCGCCGCGCTGCGCCCCAGCGCGCCGGCTGCCGCGGCGCGCAGCATGCGCCGGAACGTCGGACACTCCAGATGGCTCGGCGCCGGGCACACCGCGGCATGCCGCAGCCCGTCCCGCATCGCCGTCAGCCGGCGGATGGTGCGATCCAGTTCGTCCGCCTTGGCGGCTAGAAGCGCGCGGTCGATCCGTGGCCGGCCGTCGCTGGCAAACATCAGCGCAATCTCGTCCAGCGAAAAGCCCGCCGCCTGCCCCAGCGCGATCAGCGCCAGCCGGTCCAGCACCGCCGGCTCGAACACGCGGCGCAATCCCCGCCGGCCCACCGACGCGATCAGTCCCTTTTCCTCATAGAAGCGCAGCGTGGAGGCGGGAACGCCAGATCGTTGCGCCACTTCGGCAATGTCCATGTCCGCGGTCCTTGACTTCAAGTTGACTTGAAGTGCCATGATGGCTTCCATGGACGATCAATGCAACGATCAATGCAACTGCCGGGAGGCGACGATGGACGACAAGCAGCAGCCTTACGACGAGCAGGCAGCGCTATGGAACGGCGCGGCCGGACACGGGTGGGTAGCGGTGCAGGACGTGCTGGACCGCATGTTCCAGCCGATGGCAGACCTTCTGGTGCAGGCGGTGCGCGACAGTGCCGGCACCCGGGTGCTGGACGTGGGTTGTGGCACCGGCGCGACCACGCTGGCAGTGGCGGGCGCCGTCGCCGACCACGGGCACTGCACCGGCATCGACGTGTCCGCGCCGATGATCGATGCGGCCAGGCGTCGTGCCGAGCAGGAGCGATCCGCGGCGCGCTTCGTCTGCGCGGATGCGCAGCGATACCCGTTCCCGCGGGCCGGCTTCGATACGGTGATCTCGCGCATCGGCGTGATGTTCTTCGACGATCCCGTGGCCGCTTTCGCGAACCTGCGCAGCGCCGCGCGCGACGGCGCGGCACTGCGCTTTATCGTGTGGCGCGGCCCGGACGAGAACCCGTTCATGACCACGGCCGAGAGGGCAGCCGCACCGTTGCTGCCGGCGTTGCCGGCGCGCGTGTCCGCAGGTCCTGGGCAATTCGCGTTCGCCGATGCCGGCAGGATCCGCAGCATTCTCGACGGCGGAGGATGGACCGGCATCGAGGTGCGTCCGGTCGATCTGATGTGCGCCTTTCCGGTGAGCGAGCTCGAGCGATACGTCACCAGCGTGGGGCCGTTGGGACGCGTGTACCCGCAGCTGGATGCGGATGCCCGCGACGCGATCCTCGCGATGGTGCTTCCGGCTTTCGAACCGTATATGCGCGGCGGCGAGGTCCGCTTTACCGCGGCGTGCTGGATGGTGAAGGGCATCGCCGGCTCGCGCCAGGAGGGCGGCCATGCATGACAAGCTGCCGCTCCTTGCCGTCGCCATCGGCGCCGGCGCGACGCTGGCGATGGACCTCTGGGGCCTGGCCCAAAAGCACTGGCTCGGCATGAAGCCGCTGGACTACGGCATGGTCGGCCGTTGGCTCGGCCACATGCCGCGGGGCCGCTTCTTCCACGACGCAATTGCACAGGCGCCGGCCATCCCGGCCGAACGCCTCATCGGCTGGACTGCGCACTACCTGACCGGCATCGTGTTCGCCACGGTGCTGCTGGCGGTATGGGGTCCGCAGTGGGCTTGCCATCCGACCATCGGCCCCCCGCTGACCGTCGGGCTCGCCAGCGTGGCGTTTCCCTTCCTGCTGATGCAGCCCGGCATGGGCGCCGGCATTGCGGCCCGTCGTACGCCGAAGCCGGGTATCGCGCGATTGCGCAGCATCGTCACGCACGCGGTGTTCGGCCTTGGCCTCTACGTGTCGGCCCACCTGATGCTGTTGCTCGACGGCCTGATGCCCGGATTCTGCGGCCGATGATGCCAGCAGCGCCCGGACATTCGGAAATCAGCCGGCCGTCACCCCCGCCCCCTGCAGGAAGGCCCGCTCCGCCAGCCCTGCCAACCCGGCGCGCGCAATCCGTCCGCGCCGCTCCCCGTCCAGCAGGCCGATCAGCACGGACGCCCAGATCTCCGTCAGGGCCTGCGCGGTGATGTCGATGCGAAAGACGCCTTGCTGCTGCCCGCGCAGAAAGAAGGCGTCCAGCTTTCCCTCCCAGTCGGTCTGCCAATCCGACGAAACGCCGGACACCACCTCGCGCCAGTAGTAGATCAGGAACGCCGCGACCTCTCGCTGCTCGACCATGTTCGCATTCAGGCGTCGCAGTGCGTCGAGGGGAGAGGGGTCGTCCAATCCGGCGCGCTGGACCACGTCGGCCAGCACGCGCACGCCGTGGTCGACCAGGCGGGAAATCAGTTCGTCCCGTGTCCGGCAGAACCGGTACAGGGTGGCCTTGCTGATGCCGACGGCTTTCGCCAGGTCCTGCAGGGTGCCGCGAGGCTGGTCGACGAGCGCCAGCGCGAGGGCGGCCAGGAGCCGGCTGTTGTCTTCGTTCGATGCGGGAACAGCCGTCATGACGGGTTGAAATCCATTCTTTTGTATCTCTAGAAGCACTTTTTCGGGGACTGTTGCGGGGACACGCAGCGTCTGGGAACGGATTATCCGGCAAAAACGACAATCACCACACCAATATGAATCTCCATTGATTCATATGATTAACCGGAGTACCATGCGCTCCTTTGCCGAACATTGAAGAAGGTAGACATGAATCACTTTCCAACGCGAGGATGGCGCACGCTGGCGATGGCCACGGCGGTCATCGTCACGGCGGCATGCGGCAATGCGGAACAGGCGGCCGCCCCGGCGGCTCCGTCGGTCGATGTGCTGACGGTGCAGCCGCGGCCGATGGCCGTGAGCAGCGAGCTGCCGGGCCGCATCGAACCGGTTCGTGTCGCCGAGGTGCGGGCGCGGGTCGCCGGCATCGTGCTCAAGCGCAATTTCAAGGAAGGCAGCGACGTCAAGGCCGGCGATCCGCTGTTCCAGATCGATCCCGCCCCGTTGCAGGCGGCGTTGTCGCGCGCCGAAGGCGAGCTTGCGCGCGCGGAGGCGGTGCTGTCCGACGCCGACGCGGTGGTGCGCCGCTATGCCCCGCTGGTCGAAATCGAGGCGGTCAGCCGGCAGGATTTCGATGCGGCGCAGGCGACGCTCAAAAGCGCGCAGGCGGCGCGCCGCAGTGCGGCTGCCGAAGTAAAAACCGCGCGCCTCAATCTGGAATACGCGACGGTGCGGGCGCCGATTTCCGGCCGCATCGGCCGCGCGCTGGTCACTGAAGGCGCGCTGGTCGGGCAGGGCGAGGCGACGCCGATGGCGACCATCCAGCAGCTCGACCCGGTCTACGTCGACTTCAAGCAGCCGGTCGCCGATGTGCTTCGCATGCGCGAGGCGCTGGAGCAGGGCCGGCTGCAGCGGGAGCCGGAGGACGGCGTGCCGATCGTGGTGACCATCGAGGGTACCGACAAGAAGCGCGAAGGACGGCTGCTGTTCTCCGACATCTCCGTCGAGCGCGGCACCGGTCAGGTGTCGCTGCGCGGCCAGTTGCCCAACGGCGACAGCCTGCTGCTGCCGGGCATGTATGTGCGCGTGCATGTCACGCATGCGATCGATCCCGCGGCGATGCTGGTGCCGCAGCGCGCGGTGCGCCGCAATCCCGATGGCAAGGCCCAGTTGCTGGTCGTCGGCAAGGGCGACGTGGCCGAGACCCGGCAGGTCCGTACCGGCCCGATGCAGGGCGGCGAGTGGCAAATCCTGGAGGGCGTGAAGCCGGGCGACCGCATCGTGGTCGGCGGCGAGGCGAACCCGGGGCAGAAGGTCACCATCGCGCCGGCCGCGCCGGACAAGCGTGCCGCCGATGCCCCGCCGTCGAACGGCCAACGGGCGGAACGAGGCTAGGCGCGCAGGCGCCGCGCCACTGAACAGACATCATGCTGCCAAGATTCTTCATTCATCGCCCCAACTTCGCCTGGGTGCTGGCGATCTTCATCGTGCTGGCGGGATTGCTCGCCATGCCGTCCTTGCCGGTCTCGCAATACCCGACGGTCGCGCCCCCGCAGATCGCCATCTCGGCGATGTACCCGGGCGCGTCGGCCACCACGCTGGTCGATTCGGTGACCAGCGTCATCGAGGAGGAGCTGAACGGCGCCAAGGGCATGCTGTACTACGACTCGTCGAGCAGCTCCGCCGGCATTGCGGAAATCACCGTGACGTTCGCGCCCGGCGTCGATCCGGATCTGGCCCAGGTCGACGTGCAGAACCGGATCAAGCAGGCCGAAGCGCGCCTGCCGGCCGCCGTCACGCGCCAGGGCCTGCGTACCGAGCAGGTCAGCGCGGGCTTCCTGATGGTCTATTCGATCAATTTCAAGGGAGACGAAGCCGGCAAGGACATGGTCACGCTGGCCGACTATGCGGCGCGCCGGATCAACAACGAGATCCGGCGCGTGCCGGGTGTCGGCAAGGTCCAGTTCTTCGGCGCCGAGGCGGCGATGCGCGTGTGGATCGACCCGCAAAAGTTGCTCGGCTATGGGTTGTCGGTAGCCGATGTCAACGAAGCGATCGCCGCGCAGAACGTGCAGGTCCCGGCCGGCAGCTTCGGCAGCCCGCCGGGCAGCGCGGACCAGGAGCTGAGCGCGACCATCGCGGTCAAAGGCATGCTGACGACCACCGACGAATTCGGCGCCATCGTGCTGCGCGCCAATCCCGACGGTTCGAAGGTGACCCTCGCCGACGTGGCGCGGCTCGAGGTCGGCCTGCAGGACTACAACTTCGACATGCTGACCAGCGGCAAGCGCGCGGTCGGCGCCGCGGTGCAGCTGCGCCCCGGTGCGAACGCGCTGGAGACCGCCCGTGCGGTGCGCGCCAAGCTCGACGAGCTGTCGAAGTCCTTCCCGGACGACATCGAATACTCGGTTCCCTACGACACCTCGCGCTTCGTCGAGGTCGCCATCGAGAAGGTCATCCATACGCTGCTCGAAGCGGTGGTGCTGGTGTTCCTGGTGATGCTGCTGTTCCTGCAGAACCTGCGCTACACGCTGATTCCGACCATTGTCGTGCCGGTGTGCCTGGCCGGTACGCTCGCGGTGATGTATGCGATCGGCTTCTCGGTCAACATGATGACGATGTTCGGCATGGTGCTGGCGATCGGCATCCTGGTAGACGACGCCATCGTGGTGGTGGAGAACGTCGAGCGCATCATGGCCGAGGAGGGGCTCGGACCCGTCGAGGCGACCGCCAAGGCGATGAGCCAGGTGTCGGGCGCCATCATCGGCATCACGCTGGTGCTGGCCGCGGTGTTCTTCCCGCTCGCCTTCATGTCCGGATCGGTGGGCGTGATCTACCGCCAGTTCTCGCTGTCCCTGGCCGTGTCGATCCTGTTCTCCGGCTTCCTCGCGCTGACGCTGACGCCCGCTCTTTGTGCGACGCTGCTCAAGCCGATTCCGCAAGGTCACCATGAAGAGAAGCGCGGCTTCTTCGGCTGGTTCAACCGCGGCTTCAGCCGCCTGACCGAGCGCTTCACCGTGCTGAACTCGAAGCTGCTGCGCCGCGCCGGCCGCTGCATGATCGTCTACGGCATGGTGGTGGCGCTGCTGGCGCTGCTATACACGAGGCTGCCGGAATCGTTCGTGCCGATCGAGGACCAGGGCTACTTCGTGGTGGACGTGCAGCTGCCCCCCGGGGCGACCAACCAGCGCACCGAGGCCGTCGTCAAGGAGCTCGAGAGCTGGCTGCTCGGCCGCAAGGCGATGGAATCGACCACGATGGTGCTGGGCTTCAGCTTCTCCGGCAGCGGCCAGAACGCGGCGCTGGGCTTTCCGACGCTGACCGATTGGTCGGAGCGCGGCAGCGGCCAGCATGCCAGCGACGAGGTGGCAGCGTTCAACGCCAAATTTGCGGGGCTGAAGGAGGCACGCGTGATGGCGGTCGATCCGCCGCCGATCGAAGGGCTGGGCAACGCCAGCGGCTTCTCGCTGCGTCTGCAGGACCGCGGCGGCCTGGGCCGCGCGGCACTGGTGGCGGCACGCGATACGCTGCTGAGCCAGGCCAACGCCTCGCCGGTGCTGGCGTACGCGATGATGGAAGGCCTGGAGGATGCGCCCCAGCTTCGTCTCGACATCGATCGCGACAAGGCCGAGGCGCTGGGCGTCGGCTTCGAGGCCATCAATACCGCGCTCTCCAGCGCCTATGGCTCCGCGACCGTGGCCGACTTCGCCAACGTGGGCCGCCTGCAGCGCGTGGTGGTGCAGGCCGACGTGCGCGACCGCATGACGCCCGAAGCGCTGCTGTCGCTCAACGTGCCCAACGTGCGCGGCGAGCAGGTGCCGCTGAGCGCGTTCGCCACGCCCGAGTGGGAGATCGGCCCGGTGCAGGTATCGCGCTACAACGGCTATCCGACCATCAAGATCATGGGCGACGCCGCGCCCGGTTTCAGTACCGGCGAAGCCATGGCCGAAATCGAGCGGATCGCCGCCAAGTTGCCGGCCGGCATCGGCTACGAATGGACCGGGCTGTCGTATCAGGAACGGCAGGCCGGCGCGCAGGCTCCGCTGCTGCTGGCGCTGTCCTTCCTGGTGGTGTTCCTGCTGCTGGTCGCGCTGTACGAGAGCTGGGCGATCGCCGGGGCCGTGATGCTGATCGTGCCGATCGGTGCGCTGGGCTCGGTGCTGGCCGTCAATGCGCTCGGCATGCCCAACGATGTCTATTTCAAGGTGGGCCTGATCACGATCATCGGCCTGGCCGCCAAGAACGCGATCCTGATCGTGGAGTTCGCCAAGTCGCTGTGCGAGCAGGGCATGCCGCTGATCGACGCCGCCCTCGAGGCGTCCCGGCTGCGGTTCCGCCCGATCGTCATGACGTCGATGGCGTTCATTCTCGGCGTCGTGCCGCTGGCCATCGCCACCGGCGCGGGCGCGGCCAGCCAGCGCGCCATCGGCACCGGCGTGATCGGCGGCATGCTGACGGCGACCACGTTGGGCGTCGTATTTGCCCCCATCTTCTTCGTCTGGGTGCTGTCGCGCTTCAAGCGCTATCGGGACAGCGCACGTACCACCATGCCGACTGCGGCCACGACGACGGAGGGCGCACAATGAAATCGATTCGATCCCGGACGACGGTGCCATGCCTGCTGTTGAGCCTCACCGCGGTGTTGGCGGGCTGCTCGCTGGCGCCGGTCTATGAACGGCCGTCGGCTCCGATTCCCACGCAATGGACCACGGGCGAAGCCGGGCCCGATACGCAAACTGCGCCGTCATCCGCGGCCGTGCTGCAATGGGACGACTTCATCGTCGACGACAAGCTGCGCGAGCTCGTGGCGCTCGCGCTGGAGAACAATCGCGACCTGCGGCAGGCGGTCCTGAACATCGAGGCGGCGCGGGCGATGTATCGCGTGCAGCGCGCCGATCGTGTCCCGGGACTTCAGGCGGAGGCGGGTGGAACGCGGCAGCGCGTCCCGGAGGACCTTCGTCAGCCGGGCATGGGGTCGGTACAGCAAACCATGCAGGCCGGCATCGCGGTGCCGTCGTTCGAACTGGATCTGTTCGGCCGCGTGCGTAACCTGTCTGAAGCCGCGCTGCAGGAATACCTGGCCACCGAGGAGGCCGCGCGCAGCGCCCGCATCAGCCTGGTCGCCGAGGTCATCCAGGCGTATCTGGCACGCGATAGCGCGCAGCGGCGCCATCTGCTGACCACGCAGACACTGCAGACGCGCGAGTCGTCGTTGCGCCTGATCGCACAGCGCCGCCAGGCCGGCACGGCCACCGCGCTGGACTTCTTCGAGGCGAGCGGGCTGACGGACCAGGCGCGCGCCGACCTCGAACGAACCGACCGGGAGTTCCGCCAGGCCACCAATGCCCTGGCGCTGCTGGTCGGCGTGCCGGATATTGCCGCGCAATTGCCGCAGGCGCCGCGCGACGACGTGCTGCTGGTCCAGGCGCTGGCGCCGGGCACGCCCTCCGAACTGCTGATCCACCGGCCCGACATCCTGGCGGCGGAGCAGCGGCTGCGCGGGCGCCATGCCGATATCGGGGCGGCACGCGCCGCGTTCTTCCCGCGCATCACGTTGACCGGCATGTTCGGCAGCGCCAGCGGCGAGCTGTCGAACCTGTTCGGCGCGGGCCAGACGGTGTGGTCGTTTGCCCCGCAGCTGACGCTGCCGATCTTCTCCGGCGACCGCAACCGCGCCAATCTCGACCTGGCCCATGTGCGCAAGGACATCGCCGTAGCCAACTACGAGAAGACGATCCAGACCGCGTTCCGCGAAGTGTCGGACGCGCTCGCGGCGACCGATACGCTTCGCCGGGAAGAGGTGGCCCGCCGTGCCGTTGCCCAGACCAGCGAACAGACCCTGCGGCTGTCCGAGGCGCGCTACAGGGCCGGCGTAGACGACCATCTGCGCTACCTGGAGGCGCAGCGCAGCCACTATGCGGCGCAAACGGCGTTGATCGACGTGGCCGCGCAGCGGCAGAGCGCGCTGGCTGCGCTGTTTCGCGCGCTGGGGGGAGGGTGGTCGAGCGAGAGGACGAATGCGGCGGAAGCGCCCACAGCGGGGCAACGTTCCCCAACATAGTGCTTCGGGTGGCCCCTTTCCGGGGCGGGCATTGGACTTAAGGTTTTCTTTTGGAACGGCAAATAAAGTCTTAATTTTCTTTATGCGAGCGGGCCATTAAGATCGGGCGACTATCAGGAGGAGAAACCCGTCATGCCCGCCGTCCGCAACACCGTTCGCCGTCGCACCTTGTTCGCCATCACCGCGTTGTGCGCGATGCCTTCGCTTACTGTCGCCGCGGACAAGTACCCGTCCAAGCCGATCCGCATGGTCGTAGCCTTTGCGGCGGGCGGGGCGAACGACACCATCGCCCGCATCCTGGCCAAGGAGCTGCAGCAGAGCATGGGCCAATCGGTGGTGGTGGAAAACCGCGGCGGCGCCGGCGGCCTGATTGGCTCCGACATGGTCGCCAAGGCGACGCCCGACGGCTACACGCTGCTGCTCGGCAGCGCCGGCGCGCAGACCATCATGCCGGCACTGACCCGCAAGATGCCGTACGACCCACGTACCGGCCTCGCACCGGTCTCGCTGGTCGCCGAGGCCGCCAACGTGCTGATGATCCGGACGGGGCTGCCGGTCAATAACGTCAAGGAGCTGCTGGCTGCCGCGAAGCAGAAGCCGGGCGCCTATACCTACGGCTCTTCGGGCAATGGCACCACGCTGCATGTGTCCGGCGCGCTGATGGAAAAGCTCGGCGGCATCGATCTGCTGCACATCCCGTACAAGGGCAACGGCCCCGCGATGAACGACCTCTACGCCGGCAACGTCGACATGGTGTTCGGCTCGGTGCCGGTGGCCATGGCGGCGCTGAAGACTGGCAAGGCGAAGATCCTGGCGGTCACCACCAGGAAGCGCATTCCCTCGCTGCCCAATGTGCCCACCATGGCCGAAGCCGGCGTGCCGGGCTACGACTTCTCCAGCTGGTATGGGCTCTTCACCACCGGCGGCACCGACCCAGCCATCATCGAGCAATTGGCGCGCGAAACGGCCAAGGCGTTGGCCAAGCCGGATGTGGTCGCTGCGCTGGCGCAGCAGGGCGTCGAGCCGGAGAGCAGCACGCCCGCGGCGTTCCGCGCGCGCATCAATGACGAGTTGATGCGCTGGGAGCGGGATATCAAGACGATGAAGATCGCGGCGGAGTAATCGCGGCGGAGTAATCGCGGCAGACCGCGGTGGACCTGAGTCGCCTTGCCGTTGCGGTGAAGTGGCGCGCGTCCGCCCCCCGTCACGCGCCAATGCTGTGGCCTACAGCAGGACGCAATCCCTTTTGCCTCTAGCGGGCTCGGCGGCGTTGCGCGGCCCTTTCTCGCGGACCACTTCGCCTTGGCTCGTCAAGAGCGCCGCAGTCTCGCTCTGTTCGCCTTCTGGCTCCTGGAAATCGAGCGCTTCACGCCGCAACCCGCCTTTGCTGGTCAGGAGCGCGACTGTCTCGCTTTGCCCGCCCTCTGTGGCAAGGTCAGTCAACGTTCGCCTGGTCGGGTCTTCACTGCAGTAGGCATTTACGTCAACAGCCTGCTCGAGCAGCAGCATGAGCACATCGTTCGCGCCTGCAAACGCGGCCTTCGATGCGACGTATGTCAGCGTCCCCAATGGCACGTCGGCGGCGCGGTCCAACAGGATTCGAACGCCGTCGAAGTGCCCGGCGCCGGCAGCCACGTCCAAGGCCCATGCGATTTGATCCGTACACCATAAGCGCGCACTGGCTGGTCCAAGGATATCTTTCAGAATCTCCACATCCTGTCTGATGACAGCAGTGTCCAGGATATTGAAGTCGCATCGGCCGGGAATTCCGGTCAGCACCGATATGCTCACGTCCGCCCCATGCTGCAATAGCAGCCGCACCATGTCGCGCTGTCGCGAGTACACCGCGGCGAGCAGCGCCGTGCGGCTCCAGCACACCCAGCGGCTCTTTTCGTTGATCTTCGCGCCTTGGCTTAGCAGCCAGCCTGCCAAATCGATCCGACTCGTCCACGCTACAACCATCAACGGAGTGATGCCCCGGCCGTCGCTGCTGTTTGGCCCTCCCACGCGGGAAACCAGCGATTGAAATTCTGTTAAGGACAGGGAGGAACATTCTTCATTGAGCCGTCGCCAACAGGCCCCATTTGGATCCCGCCCCCAGGCTTGCTCCTTCAACGTGTCCTCCAACGCACGGCCCAATTCAAAGGCAAGCAGGTCGTTATTGGAGGCGTTGGCGACCTCGAATGCCGTCATTCCACGCTGGTTGGTGGCGGTAAGCAAGCGAGGCCCGCCCGCGGCGATCAAGACAGGAATGACGTCTGGGTTAACGAACCGGTGCGCTGCCGCAAAGTGCAAGGCGGTGTTTCCGTCCTCGTCTACGTCGTAGATAAAGTTGCGGTCAGCGGCGAGCAGCGCGGTGACTTCCTCCGCGGGGGCGTAAGTTTCGATAGCGGCGTGCAGTAACGGAAGCTCCCTTGCGGGTTGAGGGGAGATTGGCTCCGGCGCATCGATTTCCCGAGCGCTCTCGGCGCCTTCCGTCTGCAAGCAAGGTCGAAGCCCGGTATGGTCGGCATTCAGACGATTCCTTGCCTCGTCTGATCGCGTATCTGGCAACTGCGTACTCGGCGGCGTTGATCGGGAAACGGCGGCATTGGAAAGCATGATCGGCTCCAAAGAAGTCGTTGCATTGGTTCGTGGGTCACGGCGAAGCGCGACGAAGCGCGACGAAGACATGGCCTTGCAAATTAATGCCGGAGGGCGATCGCTCATATCGCCTGGCATCGCGAGGCGCGAACGAATCTAGGTGATCTAGCCCGGTAGGCCTTCAGGAAATTGGCGATTCTTGCGAGGGAATTGTTGGCGATCCTCGGCCCATCGAACTGCAGCGGTGTAACCCGGTCTCGATGGGGAAATATGACGCCCATCGCCATGACCGCATTTCGTCGCCGCCGCTCAGAACTGATACCGGACCCCCGCCACGAACTGACGGCCAAGGCCGGGGATCACCGCGAGGTTGCCCCACGAGGCCGGATAGTAGGTCTTGTCGAACAGATTGTGGATGTCGAAGAAGACCCGGGTCTTGCGGTCGATCTGCCAGTAGGACACCAGCTTGACGGTTGCGTAGGCCGGCAACGAATAGGTGTCCGTCGCATTGCCGGAACGCGAGCCGACATAGACGATGCCGGTGCCCACGCCATAGCGGCCGCCGAACTTCGGCATCGCGTCCTCGCGGATCGCCAGCAGGCTGGCGCTGACCTTGGGGATATTGGTCAATCGCGTGCCGGGTGCGATGGCGTTGTCCTCGGTAACCTTGGCATTCGTCAGCGTGAAGCTCGCGCTGACGCGCCAGTGCTGATCGATCTGCCCGAACGCATCCGCCTCGAAGCCGCGACTGACCACTTCGCCCGCCGCAATGCTGAAGTTCGGATTGGTGGGGCTGCGCGTCAGCACATTGCTCTTGCGGATGTCGAAGACGGCGAGCGTCGCACCAAGTTTCGCGTCCGGCGATTGCCATTTGATGCCGGCCTCCAGCGCACGGCCGCTTTGGGGATCGAACGGACTGCCGGCTTCGTCGACGCCGCTGTTCGGCCGGAAGGATTTGCCCCACGACGCATAAATGGAGGTCTGCGCGTTGGGCAACCACGTCACGCCCAGGCGCGGCGATACCGCATGCTGATCCTGGCTTGTCGACCGGCCGGTGATCAGGTTGTCCAGGCTCTGGTGATAGTTGTCGAAGCGCACGCCTGCCAGCACCTTCCATTGCTCGGTCAGTGAAATCTCGTCCTGCAGGAAGGCGCCCACGTTCCGCTGGTATTCTCGCGTCGAGGTGGTCATCACCAGCGGCGGCTTCGGTTGTCCATAGACCGGCGCGTAAATGTCGATCGCATACGGATTGTTCGCGATGGTCGAGTAGGCGATATCCATGCCCATGTGCAGGCGCGACGCGTCCAAGCCGAAGAGCATGCGGTGGGCCAGACCGCCGGTGTTGAAGTTGCCTTCGACTTCCGCCTGCACCGAGGTGTCGCGCGAGGGCAGGGTGCGCCAGCTGTGGCGGCGGGTCAACGTGCGGCCGTCGCCCAGCACGCTGCCCAGGTCGGCCGCATAGCCTTCGAAACCGGTTTCCCTGTAGCTCGCGCCAATACGCGTGCGCCAGCCCTGGGCCAGCTCCCGGTCCACGGTGATCTGGTGCGTGTCGCTCGACAGGTGCAGGTTCGGATCGTTGGGCTCGCCGAGATACCGGTCGCGCGGCAAGTCGATCCGCCCGTTGACGTTGACGATGCCGCGGTCCAGCGGCGTGCGGACGCGCATGAATTCGCCTTCGTACTGCACCAGCGTCTTGTCGTCGAGTGCCCAGGCCAGCGCCGGCGCGACCAGGTACTTGTTGTTGTCGATCAGCGAGCTGCGGCTCGCGCCGTCCTCGCCCATCACGTTGAGCCGATAGGCCAGCTTGTCGGTGATCGGCCCGGTGCTATCCACCGCGGCACGCCGAAAGCCGAGCGTCCCCACGCTGAGTTCCGCACTGGTCGATGGGGTGAACTTCGGCTTCTTGGTCACGATATTGATCGTGCCGCCCGGCTCGCTGCTGCCGTACAGCGCGGCGGCGGGCCCCTTCAGGAACTCGAAGCGCTCGACGGTGGCGGTGTCGCGCATGGGACCGTAGCCGCGGGAGCCGGGGAATCCGTTGACCAGATAGCCCATGTCGGTACTGCTGAAGCCGCGGATCGCATAGTTGTCCCAGGTCCCGCCGAAATCGTTCTGGCGTGCAATGCCGCTGACATAGTCGACCGTGTCCGCCAGCCGCGTGGCACCGAGGTCCTCGATCAGCTCGGTCGTGACCACCCGAACCGACTGCGGAGTCTCGCGCAACGGCGTCTCGGTGCGCGTCGCGCCCCGGCTTTCGGTCGGAACGTAGCCGCCGCCGGCGCTCGCGCTGACGCGGACTTCGGGCAGTTCGGCAGCGCTGTTATCGGTGGGCGTGTCGGCGCGGGCGACGTCGAACAACGACAGAACGGCAAGGGTGACCGGCCAGGCGAAACGGCGGGTCGAAGGGCGGGTGAACATCGGGAGATCAGGAATCGGACAGATGGAAGCCGCGCAGTATAACGTCAAGAATGACAATCATTCTTATTTGCGTCGGTTTCACGCAACGGCATTGCCTTCACGCGCCGGTCGGCCGGAAGGTGGCCATGCGTAACGGGTGTCGGACCCTCTGCAGCGCCGAGAGCGCTGTCACCTGCGGAGCCGCTGGTACATTGCCATCAGCGGCGTGGCCGTCGATCCGTGCAGCACAATCGACAAGACGACCGTGCACAAGGTGATCTGCAGCAGCAGGTCGGCGTGCGCCATATCGGGCGCATGTGCGAGCGAGTAGGCCAGGTAGTACAGCGAGCCGATGCCTCGAATGCCGAACCATGCGGTGAGCCGTCGTTGCGCCGGCCGCAAGCCCATGCCCGCCGTGGAGAGATAGACGGAAAGCGGCCGGATCAACAGGATAAGCAACAGGGCGCAGCCCAGCGCCGGAGCGCTGAAGGTCGCCCGCGTCAGCATGGCCCCGATCAGCAGCGTGACGCAAAGCTCGGCTAATCGCTCCACGTCGAGGGAGAACTCGGATACGGTCTGCGTGAGATAGGCCGCGGCCTTGTGCTCGTGCGTGGCGACCTGTTCGAGACCCTTGACGGGGAGGGTGCCGAGCACCTCGTCCGGAGGCGTGTCCGGGTTCTCGTCGCGTTCCACCTGGCGCATTGCCACGCCGGCTGCGAACACCGCCAAAAAGCCATAGGTGCTCGCCGCCAATGCGGCGCCATAGGACACGCCAATCAAGCCCAACGTGAAGAAGCTTTCGAGCCCGACAGCCTCATGAAAGCGCATGCGCAAGGCCAGGATCGTCTTGCTGGCCAGCAAGCCCAGTGCGGCGCCGATACCCAGGCCACCGGCCGTTGCCCAGATCAGGTCGACGGCAATCCAGCGTGTCAACCCGGGGCCCAGCTCGTGATAGCCGAGCAGGCCCAGGCCCAGCATCACGAAGGGAAATGCCGTGCCATCGTTGAGGCCGCCTTCCCCAGTCAGGCTAAGACGAACGATGTCCCGGTCTTCGGTGTCCGCCATTTGTACGTCGGACGCCAGCACCGGATCGGTCGGCGCAAGGATGGCGCCGGCGAGTACTGCGGCCCCGAGCGGCAGACCGAGCCAACCGACCCCGACCGCGCATACGCCGGCGATGGTCAGCAGCATCGCCACGCTGGCAAGCTGGACCGGCAACCGCCATATCCGATATGACATGCGGACACGCAAGCGCAGACCGACGCCGAACAGCGAGATCAGCACGGCTATCTCGGTGATGATCTCCAGCGCAGCAACGTGGCTCCGATCGTCCAGGTCGAGCATGATCAGGCCGGCGCCAACGGGTCCGAGCGCCACGCCAAACAGCAGGTACAGCGCCGAGGGCGCAATGGGCATCCGTTTCACCACCGACCCGATGAGCCCCATCGTCACCATCAGCCCGCCGATCACCAACGCCCAGATTGCGAACATAGGGACCTCCCTGCCCAAGCCGGTCTGCCAACGCCGGGCGCAACGATCGGACTCGTCCGAACGCAAGCTAGCCGCACCAGATCAACTTAGGCGAAGTTGGGCGATAGAAGCAATGGACGGCTCGGATGCGGCCGGCAATTCGATACGGACTCGAAGTCCTCGTCCATCCGGCCCCTCTTCCAGCCCTACACGCCCGCCATGCGCTTCGCAGATCTGCCGCACGATTGCCAGGCCCAGACCGCTGCCAGGCTGACGCAAGTCGCCGAGGCGGACGAATCGTTCGAAGGCCTTGCCCCGCATCGTCGGCGCAATGCCGGGGCCGCTATCGTCTACCAGGACCACGTGGGTGGTGGCGTCGGCAATGACCGTCACTTCGACGCGCCCGCCCGAAGGCGTGTATTGCACAGCGTTGTCCAGCACATTGGCCAGCATCTCGCGCAGCATGCGTTCGTCGCCGTTGACGTAAGCCTGCACCTGGTCGCTTGCACTCAGGCCAAAGTCGAGCTGCCGGTCGCGCGCCGCGAGATACCACTCGGCCGACACTGCCCGGCACAGCGCCGTCAGGTCGAGCCGATGCAACGCAGCTCCTGGCGCAGAATGCTGCGGCCGGGCATCGGTACGTGCCAACGCCAGCAGCTGATTGGTCAGCCGGATGGTGCGGTCGATCGCGTCCCGGATCTCCCGCCATTCGGGCTTGGCCTGATAGGTGCGCACGGCATGATCTGCCTGGGTTCTGACCAGCGCAAGCGCGGTGCGCAACTGATGCGACGCGTCGTCGAGAAACTGTGATTGCCGCGAGACCATGCCGCGCAGGCTGTCCAGATAGCTGTTCAACGACGCCAGCAGCGGATGGATTTCGCGCGGCAGCTCGGGAACATCGATGGGGTCGAGACTGGCAGTGTCGCGGGCGCGCAGCGTGTCCTCGATGTTCTTCAGCGGCCGAAGCGCGACATGTACCGCCAGAGCGATCAGCGCAATCGACGCGGCAATCAGCAGCGCCTGCTGCCACAGCGTGGTCGCCAGCAGCCGCATCGCCATGTCGTCGCGCATTTCCAGCGTTTCGCCGACCTCGACCAGGGCGATACCCCCATCGCGGGCGTCGGCCACCGGTTGCCACAACGCCGCGACGCGCAGCGGCGTGCCGAGATAGTCGGTGTTGTAGAAGTGGACGAGGGCAGGGTAGTGGTCGCTGCGCGGCACGTCCCTGGGCATCGCAGGCAGGTCGCGATCACCGGAGACAAAACGGCCGGCCGGATCTCGCACGCGATAGTAAATGCGGCCGCGCGTATCGACCTGGAAGGTGTCCAGCGCGACATAGGGAACATCGACCATGAGCTGGCCATGGCGGTAGTCCAGCCGTTCGGCGATGGCGCGCGCAGATGCAAGCAGCGTGCGGTCATGGGCCTGGTTGGCTTCCGACAACGCCGTGCGATACGACGTGAAGGCGGTAAAGATGCCGACTGCCACCAGCGGAATCGTCAAGCGCCACAGCAGGCGCCGGCGCAGACTGTGCCGCCTGTCAATCGCCGTCATGGTTTGCTTCGAGCAGATAGCCGATACCCCGGACGGCGGTGATGGTCGTTTTGCTGTTGCGCAGCTTCTTGCGCACCCGCGACACATAGAGCTCGATGGCCTCGGGATTGACTTCGTCATCGAGCGAGAACACCCGTCCGAGCAAGCTTTCGCGCGTGACCACGCGGCCGGCGCGAATGAACAAGGCCTCCAGGACCGCATGCTCTCGCCGTGACAGCATCAGCGGCTCGTCGCATAGCAGAAACGCGCGCTCGACCGAGTCGAAGGCGAGTTCGCCGAAGCGCGTCACCGGTTGGCCACCATGGGTACGCCGCAATTGGGCCTTGATACGCGCGATCAATTCGCCAAGGTCGAACGGCTTGGCGATATAGTCGTCCGCGCCCAGGTCCAGTCCCTTGATGCGGTCGGCAACCTCGGTGCGCGCCGTCAGGATCAGGATAGGCGCGCCGACGCCGCGGGCCCTGGCAATGCGCAGTACCTCCAGGCCATCGATGCCAGGCAATGACAGATCGAGCAGGATCAGGCCATAAGGTTGGTCCTGCAGCATCGCCAATGCAGTTTCCCCATCGGCGACATGATCGATATCGAATCCATCTGTCCGCAGGGATTTGACCATCCAGGCGGCAAGCTCCTGGTGGTCCTCTATCAGCAATAAACGCATGAAAATAGGGTAAACGCTAGGCCATGACAGTCGCAATGACAGGCTCGCGACAGGATCGGGCTCTACGATACGGCCAATCGCGCGGAAGTCAACGTCGTGTTCGCGCGCCAATAACAACGACCGGACCAGGAGACCCCATGACCGCCATTCCCAAGCTTGTTGCTGCCGTGCTCGCGACCGGATTGATGCTTTCCACCAGCGCGCAAGCTCAGCCATCACGCCCCGAATGCATTGCGCCGGCCAAACCCGGCGGCGGTTTCGACCTGACTTGCAAGCTGGCACAAAGCGCGCTGCAGGACGGCGGCCTGCTGAAGACCCCGATGCGGGTCACCTATATGCCGGGAGGCATCGGCGCGGTGGCCTATAACGCCGTCGTCGCGCAGCGGCCAGCCGATGGCCAGGCCATCGTCGCGTTCTCGAGCGGTTCGCTGTTGAACCTCGCGCATGGCAAGTTCGGCAAGTACGGCCCGGACGACGTCAAGTGGCTGGCCGCGGTCGGCACCGACTACGGCATGGTGGCGGTCGCCGCCAACTCGCCGTACAAGACGCTGAAGGACCTGATGGCCGCGATGAAGGCCGATCCGCAGAAGGTGGTGTTCGGTGCCGGCGGATCGGTCGGCAGCCAGGACTGGATGAAGGCCGCGCTGGTGGCCAGGCAGGCCGGCGTCGAGCATCGCGCGATGCGTTACGTCGCATTCGAGGGCGGCGGCGAGGCCATCACCGCCTTGCTCGGCAACCATGTGCAGGTCGTGCCCGGCGACATCGGCGAAGCGGCCGGCATGCTCGACGCCGGCAAGATTCGCGTGCTCGCGGTGCTGTCGGACAAGCGCCTGCCCGGCAAGCTGTCGGGAATTCCGACCGCGAAGGAGCAGGGCTTCGATGTCCAATGGCCCATCGTGCGCGGCTTCTATATGGGGCCGAAGGTGCCCGATGCCGATTTCCAATGGTGGAGCTCCTCGTTCAAGACCTTGCTGGCATCGCGCCAGTTCAGCGAGGCGCTCGACGCCCGGGGCCTCTTTCCATTTGCCAGGACCGGGCCGGAACTGGACGCCTATGTGAAGGCCGAGGTCGCCCGCTATCAGACCCTCGCACGCGAGTTCGGCCTGTTGAAGTAAGCCGGACGCCTGTCTGCGCCGGGCGCACGGGCCGCCCGGCATCTCCCTGTGGGCCGCGCTCGCGGCCACTTCCAACACGCCGAGACATCGATGAATAGTGATCGCGTTTTCGCCATCGCGTGGCTGCTGCTGAGCGCCGCCGCCGGGTGGGTGGCAAGCGGGTTTGCCGCCGAATTCAGTTACGAGCCGGTTGGGCCGCGGGCGTTCCCGCTCTTGTTGTGCGTACTGATGGCACTGTGCAGTGTCTGGTTGCTGGTCTTCCCGGGGGGGGCCAAGGTGGGCTGGCCGGACCGCCGCGGCGCCGTGAGGCTGATCATCATGGTGGTTGCGCTGCTGACGTACGCGCTGATGTTCCAGTGGCTCGGCTTTGCCATTGCCACCGCGTTGCTGACCGTCGTGCTGGGCCGGCTGTTCGGCGGCGGCTGGCGGGCCTGCGTGGCGACGGGGGCAGTCATGGGCATCGGTCTGTTCTTCCTGTTCGATCGTTGGCTGGAGGTCACGCTGCCGATCGGCTCCCTGATTGAGGGGCTGCTATGAGCGCGTTCGAACATCTGCTGCATGGCTTCGGCATTGCGTCGCAATGGTCGAACCTGCTGGTGGCCGCCATCGGCGCCTTTATCGGAACGCTGGTCGGCATGCTGCCGGGGCTGGGCCCCATCAACGGCGTCGCCATTCTGCTGCCGCTGGCTTATGCGATGAAGCTGCCGCCGGAGACCGCTTTGATTCTTCTGGCCGCGGTCTACATGGGATGCGAATACGGCGGCCGCATTTCGTCGATTCTGCTCAATGTGCCGGGCGACGCCGGCGCCATCATGACCGCGATCGATGGCTATCCGATGGCGCGCAAGGGGCTGGCGGGCGTGGCGCTGTCGATCTCGGCATGGAGCTCTTTTATCGGATCGGTGATTGCCACCATCGGCCTGGTGATATTTGCGCCGGTGTTGGCGGATTGGGCGGTTGCCTTCGGTCCGGCCGAATACTGCGCGCTGATGGTATTCGCCATCGCCTGTCTGGCCGGCATGGTTGGCGACAAGCCGGTGCGCACGTTGCTCGCAGCATTGATCGGCCTGACCCTGGCGACCGTCGGCGTCGATGCCAACAGCGGCGTGTACCGCTTCACCTTCGACAACGTGCACCTGTCCGATGGCATCCAGTTCATCGTGGTGGTGATCGGCTTCTTCTCGGTCAGCGAGCTGATGTTGATGCTGGAGCAGCATACCGAGACCGGTCAGCAACTGGTCAAGAACACCGGCCGCATGATGTTCAATACGCGAGAGGCGATGCAGACCTGGTGGTGCACGGTGCGTTCGTCGGTCATCGGCTTTTTCGTGGGCGTGCTGCCGGGCGCAGGCGCCACCATTGCCAGCGCGATCACGTACATGACCGAAAAGCGCATCTCCGGCAGTCACGGAACCTTCGGCCGCGGCGATATTCGCGGCGTGGCGGCGCCCGAGGCGGCCAACAACGCATCGGCGACGGGCTCCTTCGTGCCGATGCTGACGCTGGGCGTGCCGGGCTCCGGTACGACAGCGGTGATGATGGGCGCGCTGACCCTGTACAACATCACGCCAGGTCCGATGCTGTTTACGCAGCAGCCGGATATCGTCTGGGGCCTGATTGCATCGCTGTTTATCGGCAACGTGATGCTGCTGGTGCTGAACATCCCGCTGGTCAATCTGTTTTCGCGTGCACTGTCCACGCCGATGTGGATGCTGGTGCCGGCGATCGCGGCCATCAGTGCGATCGGCGTCTATGCGGTGCACGCGACCACCTTCGACCTGGTGCTGATGACGGTGCTCGGCGTGTTCGGCTATATCCTGCGCAAGATGGATTTCCCGATGTCGGCGCTGATCCTCGGTTTCGTTCTGGGCGAAATGCTCGAACAGAACCTGCGCCGCGCGCTGTCCATCTCGAATGGCGATGTGGCGGTGTTGTGGTCGAGCCCGATTTCGGCGGGCTTGCTGCTGGCCTCGATGACGATGCTGATTGCGCCGTTCCTGGTTCGACGCTGGCGTGGTGTGCGCAGGCAAGCAGCGTAAGGGTCCCGGTGCGCTTCCTTGAGACCGAAGATGCCAAGAGGATCAGGCAAGCATCGCGGACCAATAGGCATTCGCGCCTGCGGGGGGCAGTTCGACAATGCCTCGGTCAGACAACACCACCGCCGAGGGGCCTGTCATGCCAATTCGCCATCGCTTCGCTTTCCTTGCCCGTCTTCGTTTCACCGACCCGGCCCTTGTCCTGGCCGCCGTCTACGTGGGCGCCACCCTTGGCACTGTGTACGCCCAAGGAATAACAAGACACGAACCCGCGCAAGGCACGCCCCGCGAGCGTGGCAACGCCACCATGGACAAACTTTCCGGCGGCGCAGGCCAGCCCGTGCTGAACGCGCTGCGCAAGGATTTCCCGCCGCTGGCGGACGCCATCGTCGACTACTCGCTTGGCGATGTCTGGTCCCGGCCCGGGCTGGACGACCGCACTCGCCAGCTCGCCGCCGTCGCCGCGTTCGCGGCGCAGGGGAACCTCCAGGTGCTGAAGATCCACGCCGGCTATGCGCTGCGTCTGGGCGTGACACCGGACGAATTGAAAGAGGTGGTCTACCTGACGACCGTGACCGCCGGATTCCCGCGCGCGATCGATGCGGCCAATGCGGTACGCGAGGTGCTGGAGGGTGCAGGGCAGGGCAGTGCAGGTGCTGCACCACGCTGACCGGGATCAACGCAAATCGAAGCGGCATCCGGGGTGGTGAAATGGTTTGCGCGCGATCAGGTCGAAACGGTGCCAATTGAGCGAGCCGGCGTCTCCGTCTATCGACGACTCGGACTCACGAAGACGCAGGACGTCCAAGCCTTCGCACATGGACCGAATCTCGTGTTCGGTGTGGAAGGTCAAATGCGAATGGGTTGCCCAACCGTGCCGGACTCCAAAAAGGTGTCCGACAAACACGCCGCCGGGTCTTAATGCTTGCCGAATCTGATCCCAAAGGCGCCCAAAGCGATCAGGTCGGCAAAACGGCAGCGCCAGTCCGGCATGGATCAGGCCGGATGCCGGCAATTCGGGCAGTCGTTCAAAGTCCATGAGCCAGGTCGTCAGCACGCCATCATCGGCACCGGAACAAGCCGAGGCAGTGCGCGCAATCGCCTCGGGTTCACGGTCAATCGCCAGGACCGTCCAACCGGCCTGAACCAGCTGCTGCGCTTCGATTCCGGCTCCACAACCCAGGTCGATGGCGTGCCGACATCCTTGGTCTTCGATGTGGCGCAGCGCCTCGGACAGCAGCGGAGAGGGTCCGCGTTTCTCGCTCCGCCGGTAAAAGCTGTTCCAGCTCGTCATAGGGTAGGGTCCTCGTTCATTTCGCCGGAGGCATCATACCTATCCGTCTTTGCCTTCATGCGTACACCGTTGAACACGTGCTATATTAGAAAACGATCAATTCCAAATTGAACGGTATCTTCAGCATGGCAACCCATCATCAAGCCTCCGCCCGCTCGCGCAGCCCGGGCCGGCCGCGTGAATTCGACGTCGACCAGGCGCTGGATCGGGCCGTGCGGGTCTTCAGCGAACGGGGCTACCACGGTGCTTCGATCTCCGACCTGACTCACGCCATGCGTCTGGCGCAGGGCAGTCTCTACAAGGCATTCAAGGACAAGCAACAGCTTTTCCTGGCGGCGTTTGACCGATACCGCGCGCAGCGGATGGCGAAGCTGCGCCTTGCCATCGGCGAGGGCGGTACTGGCCTGGAACGCCTGCGCAAAGCGCTGGCGTTTTATGCCGAGTCCTCTCAGGGGACGACGGGTCGGCAAGGATGCCTTGTCGTCGGCAGCACGGTGGGGCTGTCTGCGTTCGAGAAACCATTGGCCGACCACATCGCCACGGCGCTGGCAGTCAACGAAGCCTTCCTCGCAAACCTGATCCGCCAGGGACAGGGCGATGGTTCCATTGCCGACCATGTGAATGTCGAAGCCACCGCGCGGATGCTCTTGTGCCTGACGCAAGGCATGCGCGTGGTCGGCAAAACCGGGCGCAGCGGCGAAGACATGCATGCCGTGGTAGAGGCCGCGCTCAAGGCGCTGGCCTGATTTTTTTGCCCATTTAGGAAATGATCCATTCCATTTAATCAAGGAGAGATCCCTATGAGAATCGCATTCCTCGGCCTCGGTACGATGGGCCTGCCGATGGCAGTCAATCTGGTCAAGGCAGGCCACGCGGTGCGCGGCTGGAACCGCTCGCCAGCACCGATGACGAAGCTCGTCGCGCTCGGCGCGGAAAGCGCCGCCACACCACCGGAAGCCGCCGCGGATGCCGATGTACTGATCTCGATGCTGGCCGACGATGCTGCCACACGCTCCGCCGTGCTCGAGGCCGGTACGCTGGCCGCCCTCAAGCCCGGCGCCATCCACGTGAACATGGCCACGGTATCGGTAGCCCTGGGGGCCGAACTTGCAACGCTGCACCATACGCAAGGCGTTGGCTATGTCGCCGCGCCGGTGCTCGGGCGGGTCAATGTTGCTGAAGCCGGCGAGCTCAATATCCTGGCCGCCGGCGCTCTTGCGACGGTTGCGGCCGTGCAGCCGCTGTTCGGCGTGCTGGGCCAAAAGACCTGGTACCTGGGAGAGCGGCCCGAGCAGGCCAATGCCGCCAAACTCGCGGTGAACTTCATGATCGCCAGCGCTATCGGCACCATGGGCGAGGCCGTCGCGCTGGCTCAGGGCCATGGCGTGGACAAGGCCGATTTTCTGGAACTGGTCACGTCAACGGCATTTGCGGCACCGGTCTACAAGGGCTACGGGAAGGCAATCGCCGAGGAGCGCTTCGAGCCGGCCGGCTTCAAGCTGGCTCTCGGCCTCAAGGACGTACGCCTGGCGCTTGCAGCAGCGGAGCAAGTGAACGTACCACTGCCGTTGGCAAGCGCACTGCGCGATGCCCACATCGAAAGCCTCGCGCACGATGAAGGCCATCTGGACTGGGCGGCGTTGTCGCGGACGTCGGCACGGCGGGCAGGGCAGGCATGAGGGGGAGGGCGGCTCCCAGTATTCACCGACTGGACGCGCTGTAATATGTGCCGACAAAATCAGCATTGATTGGCCCGACGGCGCTCGACACACCATGTCTCATTGTTGAAGGCTTGCTTCATGATCGAAGGCAATCACTGGCTAAATATCCAATTTCAGACGTTGTTTCGATCGCGCCCAGACGGCCGAATAGAACGTGAGAACGACCCAGACTGTTCTCGAGGCCCGCGCTTCTGGCTGGCCGGTTGCTCCGAGGGCAACGCCCATGGGATGCGGGTCGATCTACCCGACGCGCTCGCCGCAGAGCTGGAAAACCTCGCCGCCGACGAGCCACCGTTCATCTACCCGGCGACACCCAAGCATCTTGGACGCTATCTGTCGCTGCTCGGCGGCGACGGTACCGCTGCCTACGAGCTTGTGCTGATTTACGAGTTGCCGCACGCGCACCCATATCGAAGCGATGTTCGGCTGATCGGCAGCGACTCCAGGGAAGGTCAGGATCTGATGCAAGGCTGGGCCACAGATGGAGTACCCGGTCCCGTGTTTGACCTTGGATTCCGTCAGGCAGCGGACTTCTGGGCGCCTTGGTGCGCTGCCATTGTCGACGATGAAGTCGCCTCGATCGCATTCGCGGCGAGGCTCGGGGATGCCGGTGCCGAACTCGGACTGGTCACGATAAAGCGATTTAGAGGAAGAGGTTTCGCCGCTGTTGCAACGGCAGGCTGGTCACGACTTTCATCGCTTCGTTCCCGGAAGCTGTTTTACAGCACGAACCGCTACAACGTTTCATCGCAGCGCGTTGCGGCACGCCTTGGGCTCCAGCTTTTGGGAGCGAGTCTGCGTGTGCCGTGAGCTCAGTTGAAAGTCCGTGCTGCATTTGACATAAGAAGTATTATCGGCGACACGGATGTTAGGCATGAATAGATGGAATGGTCGCCTCCCGCCTACCAGGACTACGCGGTCGCTACTGCAATCTCGTGCCTATGACCGCCTGTCAATGTGCCACAGTGGGATGCTCCCTCGAAATCTG
>JAPSLC010000007.1 GCA_031181345.1 Cupriavidus sp.
CTCAGCGTGCCGTCCGGCGCGCTGACGCCGTCCGACGTGCCGCTGAGGCAATGGTCTATGGTCCTCTCCAGCGCCTCGCGGTAGGCGTCCACCAGCGAGGCGATGGTCTCCCGCCGGTAGCGGGCGGTGCTGAAACTGATGGCCAAGGACAGCACGCCGCCGGCCACCTGACCATTGATCGTGATCCAGTTGCCAAGCGGCGCCTGCGGATCGCGGCTGGCTCCGGCCGATTCCGTGGCGAAGCCGAACAGCGCGTCGCCGCCGACGCTCTGATCGAACTGGCCGAGATAGTTGAACGTGATGCGGGGCAATGCGAGCGCCGCGAGTTGGTCGCGAATGGCCTGCGGCCCAAGATGACGCAGCAAGCCGTAGCCGATGCCATGATCGGGAACGCCGCGCAGCGTTTCCTTGACCGACTTGATGCTGACCGCGATGTCACCGACCGCCGGCAGCACGACCGGGAAGATCGTGGTGAACCAGCCAACGGTGCGGCTGATGTCCGGCGTAGCGGGCAATGTTTCCCGTCCATGCCCTTCGAGCAGGACGGCAGTGCCATCTACGCCAGCCCATTGGCCGACCGCCTGCGCGAGCGCGCTCAGCAGCAGGTCGTTGATCTGCGTCCGGTAGGCGGCAGGCGCCTGCTTGAGCAGGCATTGAGTCTGCTCGGCCGACAGCTGCAGCGTGAGCGTGGCGGCCTCCGCAATGCGCTCTTCCGCCATGGCGTGGTCGCATCGCACCTCGGGGCCGTGCTGGCTGCACCAGTACTCCACTTGCCTGGTGAGCCCGTCGGAGCTGGCATATTGAACCAGTGCCTGTGCCCAGGCCTTGTACGACGCAGTCTTAGGCGGGAGGGCGATGGGCTGGTGTTGCTGGGCGAGCCGGTATGCCTGTTGCAGGTCTTCCAGCAGGATGCGCCACGAGACGCCATCCACCACAAGGTGATGCACGACCAGCAGCAGGCGCTCGCTGCCATCCGGCAATTGCAGATGAAGCGCACGCAGCAAGGGTCCTTGTTCGAGGTCCAGGCTCCGCTGAGCACGGTCGCAGTGCGCTTGGATCGAATCGTCGTTGTCCGCCAGTTCTTGCCACAGCAGCTCGCTGTCGCTGGCGGCGGCGTACTGTTGCAGCCATTGTCCATCTTGCTGGCGGTAGCGCAGCCGCAATGCATCGTGATGGCCGACCAGCGCCTTCAACGCGCTGCGCAGTGCTTTCAGATCCAGGCGTTGCACGGGACGCAGCAGGACCGACTGATTCCAGTGATGGCGATTCGGCACCGGCGTCTCGAAGAACGCGCGCTGAATCGGCAGCAGCGGCGCCTCGCCGGCAGGCTTGTCGTCGACGCGACGATTGGCCTCATCGCGCTTGGTCACCTGCGCGAGCGCCTGCACGGTCTGATGCAGGAACAGGTCCTTGGGCGTGAAACGCAGGCCGAGGCGGCGTGCGCGGCCGACCGACTGGATCGACAGGATCGAGTCGCCGCCCAGCTCAAAGAAGTTGTCCGCGATGCCGACGCGCTCGACGCCGAGGACTTCCTGCCAGACCTGCGCGAGCAGGGTTTCGATTTGGTTGCGCGGGGCGATATAGCCTTCGGCCTCCCACACTGGCGTGGGAAGGGCGCGACGGTCGAGCTTGCCGTTTGCCGTGACCGGGAGCCGGTCCAGCGTGATGACTTGCGCCGGTACCATGTGGTCCGGCAGTTGTGCCTTGAGCTGGGATTTCAGCGTGGCGGTGTCGGTGCCGTGCAGCACGCAGTAGGCCACCAGCCGTTCGTCATGGACGATCACGGCGGCGTCCTTGACGCCTGCTTGCGACCGCAGCAGATGCGCGATCTCGCCCAACTCGACGCGGTAGCCGCGGATCTTGACCTGTTCGTCCTGGCGGCCGAGGTATTCGATGCGGCCTTCGGCATCCTGCTTGACGCGGTCGCCGCTGCGGTACATCCGCGCTCCGGTGCCGAACGGGTCGGGCACGAAACGCTCGGCCGTCAGTCCGGGGCGACCGAGGTAGCCGCGCGCGAGCTGCGGCCCGGCGATATAGAGTTCGCCGACGATACCGGACGGCACCGGGTTCAGGTCTGCGTCGAGGACATAGACGCGCGAGCCAGGCAACGGCGTGCCGGTGGGCAACTGCCGCGCGGGCAAGGTCGCCGCTTCATGCGTCAGCACGCCGACCGTCGTCTCCGTCGGGCCATAGTGGTTAAAGAGCCGACAGTGCGGCTTCAAGTCACGCACCATGTGCGCCAACTCGGCCGAGGTCGCCTCGCCACCGAGAATCAACGCCTGCTCGGGCAGCACGTCGGCAGGTTGTCGGGCTTGCAGCAGTCCGCGCAGATGGCTCGGTACGATCTTGAGCACGCCGACACGGTGCCGTGCCATGTAGTCGGCAAAGCGATCCGGATCGAAGCCGCGCTCGCGCGAAATCAGATGCAAGGTCCGGCCGCTGCAAAGGGCGCCGAACAGCACGGTATGGCCAAGGTCGGCGGCCGTGGTCGAGACCATCGCCATCGAGGCGTCGGCAGGCAACTGCAGCCGGTGCAGCGCGCCCGAGACGTAGTGAGCCAATGCATCGTGGCTGACCAGCACGCCCTTGGGGGTGCCGGTGGAGCCGGAGGTGTAGATCAAGTATGCAGCCTGTCCCGGAAGCAACGAGACGGAAGGGGCATCGGCCACCGGCGCCACCGAGGCCGGATCGATGCAGTCGAGACCCGGCACAGAACCAACGACAACCGGCACCCCGGCATCGTCCAGCAACTGCCGCAGTCTTTCGGCAGGTTGCGCGGGATCGAGCGGTACGCAGACTGCCCCTGCCTTCAGGATGCCGAGTAGCCCGGTCACGAACGCCAGCGAGCGTTCGACACAAAGCCCGACCCGCGTCTCGCGCCCCACGCCGCGTTCGACCAGCGCCGCTGCGATCCCATTTGCCAGCTGATCGGTTTCGCCGCGCGTCAGCGTCAGATCCTCATATCGCAACGCAATGGCCGACGGGTCCGCCTCGACGCTGCGCCGCCATGCCGCCAGCACATCGGCCGGCGCTGACTCCAGCGCCTCGCCGACGAGCCGCCCGTCCTCGTTGCCCAAGGCCAACTCGGCAACGCGAAGCGTCGGCGTCGATGCGATCTGTTGGAGGATGCCGACATAGTGGCGCTGCATCCGCTCGATGGTGTCGGGATCGAACAGGTCCGCGGCGTAGCCAAATCGACCAGCAATGCCGTCTTCGCTCTCTACCAGATCCAGCGCAATATCGAAACGCGTGACATCGCCTTCGATCTGTTCAGCCGCGACAACGAGGCCGGCCAACTGCCTGGGGACGGCAATCGGCAGCGCCAGGTTGAACTTGACCTGGAACAGCGGGTTATGGGCGAGGCTGCGTTCGGGCTGCAGTGCCTCGACCAGCTGTTCGAAGGGCAGATCCTGATATTCCTGCGACTCCAGCACGGTGGCATGCAGCCGGCGCAGTACAGCGTCCCACGGCATGCTGCCGTCGATGTCCGTGCGCACGACCAGCGTATTGACGAAGCAGCCGACCAGGCCCTCGGTCTCGACCCTGCCGCGATTGGCGACCGGAACGCCGACGCGCACATCGTGCTGCCCCGTGTAGCGGTACAGCAGCGTCTGAAAGCCGGCCAGAAGCACTGCGAACATCGTGGTCTGTGCGCCTAGCGCGATGCCACGCAAGCTTGTCGCCAGTGCGCCGTCCAGCACGAAGGGCACCGCGCCACCGCGATGGCTTTGCACGGCGGGGCGCGGCCGATCGCTGGGGAGTTCCAGTACCAGCGACTCGGCGCCAAGGCGGCCCGTCCAGTAGCCGAGCTGACGATCGCGCTCACCCGCCTCGAGGCGCTCTGCATGCCACGAGGCAAAGTCCGCGTAGCGGATCGCAAGCGGCGGCAGGTCGACGGGGCGATCCGCGGCGAAGCCCTCGTACAGCCGGCAAAACTCGTCGATCACCACGTTCATCGACCAGCCATCCGACACGATATGGTGGACCGTGATGGACAGCCATTCCTGATCGTCCGCGACCCGCAATTGAGCGATGCGAAGAGGGGCAGCGGCAAGCAGGTCGAAGGGCTCGGCGCTGAGTTGTCGGGCCGTTGCCTGCGCCTCGGCAGCAGCGTTGGACCCGTGCTGCCGCAGATCCAGCATGGCGATCGGGCAGGAGCCGGGAGGCAACACCCGTTGCCTGGGCTCCTCATGCTGGTCCAGTTCGAAGCGGGTGCGCAGCGACTCGTGCCGGGCGACCAGCGCGTCGACTGCGCGTTGCAGCGCCACCGGGTCGAACCGACCGTTGAGCTTCAACACGCCCGAGACGTTGTAGGCGCCGCTGTCCGGCTGCATCGACCACAGTACCCACAAGCCCCGTTGCACCGGGGACAGCGGCGCGAGCTCGCTGTCGATCCGGCGCGTAATGGCCCCTTCCTCGGTGGATGGCTCGCCGTCATCGCGAGCCAGCAACTGATCAATGACCTCTGCGTTGCCCCGCAGCGACCCATCGGCGAACAGATGCGCCAACGCATAGCCGCGATGCAGCCGCTCTCTGGTTCTCGACACCAGTTGGGTGGCGCGCACCGAATTGCCGCCCATCGCAAAGAAGTTGTCGTTGGCCGACGTTGGACGAACGCCGAGGACTTCGTGCCAGAGCTGCGCCAATGTCGCCTCGGTACCGTGCAGTGCAACGGCGCCGCCGGTAGCGGCCGGTGACGTCGCATCGTCCGACGATAGGGCGGAAGCGAGCCGCCGCCTCGATTCGAATGCTGCCCACAGCGCCAGTTCGCCGCTGCGCCAGGCGGGCAGGCAGCGCGAGCGCTGCAGCTTGCCGCTGGTGGTCTTTGGCAACTCGCCGGGCTGCAGCAGAAGCACGAGCCCCGGCGGCTCGCCGCAGCTTTGCGCCACCGCCTCGCGAATGGCCGTTTCCACCGCTTCGGGAGAGCCAAACTTCTGGATGCTGCGCGCGATCTCGGCCGCGATGCCGATCGTTTCCATCTGCCCGTCGGCCGATTGGAACGGGAAGGCCGCGACGCGGCCCTTGCGCACGACCTCGACCGCGGCTTCGACCGCGATCTCGATGTCCTGCGGATAGAGGTTGTGTCCACGGACGATGATCAAGTCCTTCAACCGCCCGGCGACATAGAGCCTGCCGTCGTGCAGGAAGCCGAGGTCGCCGGTGCGCAAATAGCGCGATGCGGTGTCGTCGTCGTGATGGGGGAACGTCCTGGCGGTGGCCTCGGGCTGCTGCCAGTAGCCCGCTGCCACGCTCGGCCCGTCGATGCAGATCTCGCCGATCTGTCCGTCCGGAACCGGCTGGCCATGCTCGACATCTCGAATGTCGATGCGGTGGCCTGGAGCCGCGTCGCCACAGGCAACGAGCCGCGTACCCGCGCCATCGGTCGATGGCACGGCGCACCCCGCGGCCAGCGCCGCTTCGTCAAAGCCGGTCATCGTGGCGCCCTCGGCGGGACGCCCGCCGGTGGCGAGCAGCGTCGCCTCGGCCAAGCCATAGCACGGGTAGAGCGCCCCGGCGTCGAGCCCCGCGTCGGCGAAGTGGGTCGCGAACCGTTCCAGTGTCTCGGCACGAATAGGCTCGGCACCGCAGAAGGCGACGCGCCAGCTGCGCAGCGACAGCGTTCCGATCTGTGCCGGACGCACCCGCTCCACACACAGCCGATAGGCGAAGTCGGGTCCGCCGCTGACGGTGCCGCGGAACCGGTCGATCGCCTCCAGCCAACGCCGTGGCCGCTGCAGGAAATAGGTCGGCGACATCAGCACCAGCGGCATGCCGCCATAGAGCGGATGCAGCAGTCCGCCGATCAGGCCCATGTCGTGATAGAGCGGCAGCCAGCTGACCATCACGTCATCCGCCGTGGTGCCGAACTGGCGGGAGATGGCCGCTTCGTTGGCGACGATATTGGCGTGCGTCACCATCACGCCCTTCGGTGTCGCGGTCGAGCCGGAGGTGTACTGCAGGAAGGCAACGGTGTCGGGGCGGACAGCCGCGGCCCAGGCCTTCGCGTCGCCGATGGTCATGCCGGGCGACGTTTCCCGGACCGACGATACGGTGACGATGCGCGCTTGCTCGCTATCCGACCGTTCGCTGGCCCAGGCGCCGGCGAGTCCTTCGTCGACCACCACCACACGGGGCCGGGCATCGGCGGCGATTGCGTTGAGCCGGGCCAGATGCTGTGGCCGCATCGATTCCGGCGGGAAGGCCGGCACCGCGATCACGCGCGCCAGCAGGCAGCCGAGAAACGCGCCGACGTAGTCGATGCCGGTATCGAGCACGATCATCGCGCGCTCGCCGGGCTGGGCGACCTCGCTCAAACGCGCGGCGTAGGCGGCGGCACGCGCCAGCAGGTCGCGATAGCGGTAGGGCGTGCCTTCCGGGTGGACCTCGTCCAGCACCGTCAGTGCCGTCGCATCGGCGCGGCTGGTCGCGTGATGGATCAAATAGTCGAGCAGCGTCTCGCCTTGCATTGCTGTCCTTTTGCGAATCGATGGACCGGTGCTGCACCAGCACGTCCGACAGAATGAAGACGAAGGGAGGCGCAGGGAATTTAGCGCGGCGCTGCGGGGATCAGAACAATGCCGCGCACTCGGCGCGCAGCGGACAGGTACCGCAGTAATCGTCACCGTCGAGCCGGTACTTCAGGCAGCAGACCCGGCGCACGCGTTGTTCTCCGCCATCCGGCAGTGGACGGTCGAGATAGGCGGCGCGATAAGGGTGCGGTCGGCCATCCGGGCCCCTGTCCCGACCCAGCCACTGCGCCAGCGCCTCGCGGCGGCGGACATCGAGCGCCGGATGGGCAAGCAGGTTCATGCCGACGTATTGCACGAACTCGGCCGCATGGCTCCACAGCACGCGCGGCGACGCACGGGTCAGTTGCGACAGGGCGTCGAACACCGGCGCCAGATGCCGGTGCGTCATGGCCGAAAGCGTGTCGTCCAGCGTCGCCGTGCCATGGCCGAGCGCCGATGACCGCAAGTGGATGCGCGATACGAGACCGTCCGGGCCGAAGGAAACATCGACCTCGTCCAGCGATACCGGCACGGTCCGGCCCAGCGCAGCCGCCGCGACCAGCACGGGCGGCACCAGCACCACGCAGTAGTGCCGGGCCCACCACGACGCCAGCGCGGGCGGGGCGCGCTCGTGCTCGGCGGAGATGGTGTCGCGGTATTCGGCCAGCCGGTGCTGCAAGGCCGCCGGCTCGGCGAACCGGCTTCCCGGCAATGCTCCCGCGCCGGCCGGCGCCGTGGTGACCCCTTCGCCGAAGCGCCGCAGCGGGCCGGGGAAGAAGGGCGTGAGTTCGGCAATCAACGGGGAATCTCCAGGCCGGACAGGCCGTATTGGGGCTTCGCGATTGGGCGCCGCCTTCCACGAGAGACGGACCGGCGCCGCAAGAAATTAGCCGGCGCCCCGTTTCTGTCCCGATCAGCCGCCAATTCCCCTTTTCACGCGCCCTATTGCCGTTTTCACGCCACTCACGTAATAATTACGAATCATTATCATTCGCAACAGCATTACGGTAAGCATTCTGCGTACCGGGCCGGCGCGATCCAATAACAAGGGGAGTCTCATGCAACGGGTGTTCGATTGCCGGCGGACGGAAGTCCGGCGGGCGGTAGTGATGTTGTTTGCGCTGGCAGGCAGCGCGCATGCGCAGGAGCAGGCGGCGCCGGCGGGCCAGCCAGTTGCCGGCCAGTTGCCGGAGGTCACGGTGCGTGCCACCGGGGCGGAAACCGGGACCGGGCCGGTCGGCGGCTATGTCGCCCGGCGCAGCGTCACCGCGACCAAGACCGATACACCGTTGTCGGAGACGCCGCAGTCGATTTCGGTGATCACCCGCGAGCAGATGGAAGATCGCGGCGTGCAGACCGTGTCGGAAGCCTTCGCCTATTCGGCGGGCGTGGTCGGCGACAACGTGGTCGAGTCGCGCTACGACAAGCCGGTGATCCGCGGTTTCCCCGCGCGGCAATACCTCGACGGTCTGTACATCAACTACTACACGAGCGGCTATCTGATGCCGCGCGTCGACGCGTACGGGCTCGAGCGTGTCGAGCTGCTGCGCGGCCCGAGCTCCGTGTTGTATGGCGCCAATGCACCGGGCGGCCTCCTCAACCTGGTCAGCAAGCGGCCGACCGCCGAGACGCTGCGCGAGGTCAACGTGCAATACGGCTCGCACAATCGCAAGCAGGCCAGCTTCGATCTGTCCGGCGCGGTGGACAGCAACCAGACGGTGCTCTATCGGCTGACCGGCCTGTTCAGGAAAAGCGATACGCAGACCGACCACGCCAAGGACGATCGGATCTTCATCGCGCCCGCGCTGACGTTCCGCCCGTCCGCCGATACCACGTTCACGCTGCTGACCCACTACCAACGCGACAAGCAGGGCACCGCGATCAACTTCCTGCCGCGCGAAGGCACCGTGATTCCGACGGTCAACGGCCGCCGGATTTCAAGCTCGTTCTTCACCGGCGAACCCGGCTTCAATACCTTCGACCGCGAGGAATACGCGATCGGCTACGCCTTCGAGCATCGCTTCAACGATACCTTCCGCGTGCGGCAGAACGTGCGCTACATGCACAGCGACCTGACCTATACGGGGGTCTATGCGGTGGGCTGGAATTCGGCGGCGCAGCAGCAACTGCGGCGCGGCTCCCTCGATGCGGGCGGCAAGCTCGATACGATCGGCGTCGATACCCAGCTGCAGGCGGACTTCAGCACCGGGCCGGTCCGGCACAAGATGCTGGTCGGCGTGGACTACCAGCACGGCAAGTTCGATGACAAGCAGGGCTTTGGCACGGTTGGCACGCCGCCGCTGGGCCTGATCGATCCGTGGAATCCGGTCTACGGCGCGAGGATCAACCCGATCGCCTCGTACACCAATGCGGAACAGACCCAGCGTCAGATGGGCGTGTATTTCCAGGACCAGATGAAGCTGACGGAGCGGCTGACGTTCGTCGCGGGCGGGCGCAAGGACTGGGCGAGTTCCGATACGACGTCGACACGCATCGTCACCGCGACCAACGCGCGCACCGTGACCACGACGCCGATCGACCAGGACGACTTCACCTATCGCCTCGGCCTGCTGTATCAGGCGCCGTATGGCATCACGCCGTACGTCAGCTACTCGACCTCGTTCCAGCCGCAGGCCGGCACCGATCGGCAGGGCTCGCCGTTCAAGCCGACCACGGGCAAACAGACCGAACTGGGCGTCAAGTTCCAGCCGCCGGGCAGCAACAGCTTCATCACCGCGGCGGTCTACGACTTGCGGCAGCAGGACGTCCTGACCCCCGATCCGGGGCGTCCGGCCGGCACCAATTTCCAGATCCAGACCGGTGAGGTCCGCTCGCGCGGCTTCGAGCTGGAAGGCACGATGGATTTCCAGAACGGCTTCAAGGCGATCGGCTCGTACACCTTGATGAATATGGAGACCACCAAGAGCAACGGTCCCGACCTCGGCAAGGTGCCGACCAACCGCCCGCGCCATACCGCGGCGCTGTGGGTCGACTACACGATGCGCGGCGGCATGCTGCGCGGGCTCGGCATGGGGGCCGGCGCGCGCTATATCGGCTCGACCTGGGGCGATTCGGCCAATACCTTCAAGGTGTCGTCGGTGTGGCTGGCCGACGCGGCGATCCACTACACGCTGGACCAGCATTGGCGCTTTGCGCTGACCGCGACCAATCTGCTCGACAAGGAGTACGTCGGGCAGTGCGGCAGTGCAACCACCTGCTATTACGGCTATCGCCGCAACATCCTGGCTACCGCGACTTATCGTTGGTAAGGCCCGGTAAGGTGCCGGCAAGGCCCCGGTAATCCCGGCCCTTCGGACGCCGCCAGCCGGGGCGGCGTCCTCTGCCCGCCTAATTCGCGGGCACCGTCGTTCGTCACAGGAAGAAGACCTCTTCCTCGTGGAGCCATCGACCGTGTCCGCCTTCCCCTCGCTGCGCAATGTGTTGTTCCGGGCCTCGGGCCATCTGCTGGCGTTTGCCATCGTGGCCAGCCTGGCCGGCGGCGCGGCGTCGGTGGGGCTGATCGCGACCATCAACCGTGCATTGTCGACGCCGGCCGATCAGCTGACGGCGCTCGGGCTGCGTTTCGCGGCACTGGCGGTGGCGGTGCTGCTGTGCCGGACCGCCGCGCTGATGCTGTTCGTGCGGCTGAACCAGACGGTGCTGGCCAGCCTGCGCGAGCATATCGCCGGCCGGCTGCTGGCCTCGCCCTATGCCGAGCTCGAACGGGTCGGGCTCGGCCGCGGGCTCGCGTTGCTCGGCGAGGACACCAACCAGGTCGCCACGCTGCTGGTCGCGCTGCCGTTCGTGGTGATGAACGGCACCATCGTGCTCGGCTGCCTCGCCTACCTGGCCTATCTGTCGTGGCAGGTGTTCCTGTTCGCGCTGGTTGCCGTGCTGAGCGGTTCGGTCTGCTACCGGCTCAGCCGCAAGCGTTCGCAGCGCTATCTGCGCGACGCCGGCAAGTGGCACGACGTCCTGATCGAACGCTTCGGCGCGATTTTCGCAGGCGCCAAGGAGCTGAAGCTGCATCGCCAACGCCGCGAGGCGTTTGCCAACGGGCCGCTGGCCGAAGCGATCGATGCGGTCCGGACCAACCGCACGCAGGGGCTGTCGCTGCTGTATCTGTCGCTGACGATTGGCAGCACGCTGTTCTTCGCCGTGATCGGCATCATTCTGTTTGCGGTACAGCGGCCGTTGGGCGCGGATGCCGCCGTCGCCAGCGGCTATACGCTGGTATTCCTTTACATGATGGCGCCGCTGGAAGGGCTGCTGAACAGCCTGCCGCAGTTCAATCTCGCGCGCATCGCCTATCAGCGCATCGCGGATACCACGGGTCCGTTGGCGGTGGAGCAGGGCCAGGCCGATGCCGCAGGCGACCGCCGGCCCTTCGTCGAGCTTGCCTTGCGCGGCGTGACCCACCGCTACTTCCGCGACGGCGAGGATGGCGCCTTCACGCTGGGACCGATCGAGCTGTCGCTGCGCGCCGGCGAAGTGGTGTTTCTGGTCGGCGGCAACGGCAGCGGCAAGACCACGCTGGCCAAGCTGCTGGTCGGGCTGTATGCCCCCGAACGGGGGAGCGTGCTGCTCAACGGCGAGCCCATCGCCGATGCCGCGGACCGCGAGCGTCATCGGCAGCAGTGCACCGCGGTGTTCTCCGATTTTCATCTGTTCGACAGCCTGTTGGGCGCGGCGACCAACGCGGGTGAGGCCGGCGCTCACGAGGTCGGAAACGCGGCGCTCGACGCGCGTGCCAACGAACTGCTGGCACGTCTGCAGTTGCAGCACAAGGTGACCGTGCGCGACGGCGCGTTCTCGACGCGCGCGCTGTCGCAGGGCCAGCGCAAGCGCCTCGCGCTGGTTGCAGCCTGCCTCGAGGAGCGGCCCGTGATCGTGCTGGACGAGTGGGCCGCGGACCAGGACCCGGCCTTCAAGGCGGTGTTCTATCGGGAGATCGTGCCGGCGCTGCGCGCGCAGGGCAAGGCAGTGCTCGTGATCTCGCACGACGATCGCTACTTCGATGCGGGCGACCGCGTCGTGCTGCTCGATCAGGGGCGCATACGGGAGGAGGGCATCGAATATCAACGCGAATACCAACCCGAATACCAACCGGCCGCAGAGCCGGCAGGCGTGGCGATCGCCACCGAGCGGCAGCGCGCGGCATGAAACACCGGTCCGTTGGGCCGGTGCCCAGGCAGCGACTCCGCTACAATCGCGTCACACGACGCCGGTGCATGACATCGGCGCACAAGAACGCATCAAGGGGAGCTGTACGTGGTCCAGAACCGATCGCCGGGCAACGACATCGCCTGGCAACAAGCGCTCGATTGGGTGATGCTGATGCGGGACGGCATGCTCGACGCGAGCGCCGAACAACGCCTGCTCGACTGGCTCGACCAGTCGCCCGATCATATCGAGTCGTTCCGCCAGGCCTGCGCCGTGTGGCAGGCCACCGGTGCGGTGACCCCCTCGATCCAGGCCGCGCTCGAGGCGCGCATGCCGCGTACGACGGGACCGCGCCCGTCACGTCCCGGCTGAAGGCGTTTGCTCTAGCGATGCTTCGCTCTCTCTCGCTTGCGGAGAGGGGAGAAGACCCGGGTGAGCGCCTTTCGTGTGGCCACAAACCTTTACACATTGCCTCTTCGAATCGCACGAACATATCGCTATAATTGCGAATGAGTCGCATTTGCGTTAGCATGTCCGTGGGTTTCTTCTGGGAGGGGGCACGAAATGACCGAGCAACCGATCAACGAGGTCCGGACGCCTGTCGAGGCGCACCCGCCGCGCCATATGAATCAGGAATTGTTCGGTACCTTCCTCAGCTATCGCCGAGCCCTGATCGACGCCGCGGCCCGCATCCTGGGTTGTCGCGCCGGCGCCGAGGACGTGGTGCAGGACACGTTCCTGAAGCTGATGGACCAGCAGAGCGCCATCGTGGTCCGGCAACCCGTCGGTTACCTGTTCCAGACCGTGCGCAATCTGGCCATCGACCGGCACCGGCGCGCCGCGCTCGAACAACGGCATGCCGCCTGCGAGGACGATGGCCTGCTGGTGGCCAGCGATGCCTTGTCGCCTGAGTCGATCACGCTGGGCCGCGAAGCGCTGGGCACGGTGGCCGGCGCGCTGGCCGAACTCCCAGAGCGTACCCAGAAAGCCTTTGAGATGTATCGGATTCGCGGGATGACGCAGAAGGAGATCGCGGCCATCCTTGGCGTGTCCCCGACCCTGGTCAATTTCATGATTCGCGATGCGATGACCCATTGCCGCGACGCGTTGTTTGCCCTGCCGTAGGTCCACGCGTAAGCCGCCCGTTTCGTCTCTTTCGTCTCCCTTGTCGTCGCCCCCGCGAAAGCGGGGAAGCAGCGTCTCGCACGTCGGCATGGAATGAAGCCGCTGGGTTCCCGCGTGCGCGGGAGCGACATCGCAGCAGCTCATCGTGCCGCATACCCCGGAATGCAATTTGCGTCCTGCCGTGACATTGCGGTCCGGTGGGTCGGACCGCGTCAACCCAGTCTTGCGGAGTTGCGCGATGAAAGCTGTCGTATTCCACGGAGTCGGCGATATACGCCTGGACGATGTGTCCGATCCGGTGCTGCAAGCGCCGACCGACGCATTGATCGAATTGACCGCCAGCGCCATATGCGGCACCGACCTGCATATGGTCCGCGGCACGATGCCCGGCATGCGGCCGGGCACCATCCTCGGCCACGAGGGTGTCGGCCTGGTGACCGAAGTCGGACAGGACGTCAACAATCTACGGCCCGGCGATCGGGTCGTGATTCCTTCCACGATCGCCTGCGGCTATTGCAGTTACTGCCGCAGCGGCTATCACGCACAGTGCGATAACGCCAACCCGAACGGCATGCGCGCGGGCACGGCCTTCTTCGGCGGACCGCAGAACTCCGGTCCTTTCCATGGCCTGCAGGCCGAGTACGCGCGCATTCCCTTTGCCAATATCGGTGCGATCAAGCTGCCTGACGAGATCAGCGACGACCAGGCCATTTTGATGTCGGACATCTTTCCGACCGGCTATTTCGGCGCGCAGCTCGCGGAGATCCGGCGCGGCGATACGGTGGTGGTGTTCGGCTGCGGCCCGGTCGGACAGTTCGCCATCGTATCGGCGCATCTGCTCGGGGCGTCGCGCATTCTCGCCGTCGACCATGTGCCTTCGCGGCTCGAGGCAGCGCAGGCGCAGGGCGCCGAGGCGATCGACTTCAATCGGGAGGACCCGGTCCAGGCGATCCTGCGCCTGACCGGCGGCATCGGCGCCGACCGCGCCATCGATGCGGTCGGTATCGATGCGCAGCGCCGCCATGCGGATGGAGATGGCTCCACCGGTCAGCCTTCGTTGTGGCAACCCGGGGATGGTCCGTCGGAGGTGCTGATGTGGTCGGTCGAGGCGCTTGCCAAGGCAGGCACGCTGGCGATCATCGGCGTCTATCCCGAGACGCACGAGACCTTTCCGATCGGCAAGGCGATGAACAAGAACCTGACGCTGAAGATGGGCAACTGCAATCACCGCGCGATCCTGCCCGAGTTGGTGGACCTGGTGCGCGCCGGCGTGATCGATCCCGCCGAAGTGTTGACCCAGACCGAGCCGCTGACCGGTGCGCTGCAGGCGTACGAGGCGTTCGACCGGCGCCAGCCCGGCTGGATGAAGGTCAAGCTGGAGCCGTAAGGAACGGCGGCGATCGCTCGGGGGAGCGATGAGCGCGGACAAAAAAAGCCGGCACGCAAGGTCGTTGCGTGCCGACTTGCCGGGCCAGCCATGCGCCCGGTGAGCGCCAGGCTTACTGCTTGGGCGCGGGGCTGGGGGAATCGCCCTTCGGCGCCGACGGCGAGTCCGGCGTTACCGCGTCGGGCATGCCTTGCTGGCGCGGCTTCTTGCTGCGATGCGTGGTGCCGCTCTTCTTCTTGTCGCGGGTCTCGCTGCCGGTCATGGTCGAACCGGTCGAGCTGGTCGACCCGCTTTGCATCGTGGTATCGCTGCCGCTCGTGCTGCCGCCAGTGGCCGACGGCGTCGTGCTGCGGCTCGCGGGCGGATTGCCTTCGGTCGGGGGCGCGCTGGGGTTCGGCGCGTTGTTGCTCGGGGGCGCCTGCTGGGCGACCGCGGGCAGGCTCAGCGCTGCGCACAGCGCAAGCGCGGTAGTGGTGACGATTCGCTTCATCGTTGGCTCCATCCATTGAACGTGAGAACGGGCAGGCCCGTCCGGACAGACACCGGCCGGTGGCACACGATGCCCGTTACCTAACGATACGTGCCGCGCTATGCCCGCTCACGAAGGCGATGCCTGAATCCCCTGTAGGAATTGGACGACGCTTCGGAACGCGGTACTGCAATCCTTACGAGCCGATGTAGAAAATCCGAGGCGGCAACGGATGCATCGACGCAAGCAGGGCACCGGCATGCCTCGCGCCATACACGGAGCTTGTCGCGCCGGCTCGGCACGAAAGTTGCGCAGCGCCCGTTGTCACTGATCTGGCCGATTGGAGGTCCTCTTGAAAACGATGCAATGGATTCGTCCCGCGCTGTTGGTCGCCGCCGCGGCTTCGATGAACCTGGCGTTTGCCGACGTCGGCAAGACCGACACGAACTTCATGAAGAAGGCGGCCGAGAGCGGCATGCTGGAAATCGAGGCCAGCACACTGGCCGAAAGCAAGGCATCGAGCGAGACGGTGAAGTCCTTTGCCTCGCAGATGCTCAAGGACCACAAGGCCGCGGATAGCGAACTGAAGGCGTTGGCTTCGAACAAGGGCGTCGAGCTGCCGACCGAGCTGCCGTCGGCGGACAAGAAGCGGCTGGAGGCACTAGGGGCGCTGGAAGGGGCCACCTTCGATCGCGAGTATGCGAAGGAGGTCGGCGTCAAGGCGCACAACAAGGCCGTGTCCCTGTTCCGCGAGGCCTCGACCAAGGCGCGCGATCCGGAGATCAAGGCGTTCGCCGGCAAGACGTTGCCGACGCTGCAGCACCATCTGGAGATGGCCAACAAGATGGCCAACGAGGTGGGAAAGTCGCCGGCCAAGTCGGCTCGCCGCTGAACGACGCGAACCGCGAGGCGCCCACAGCGCCCACAGCCCCAACAGCTCCAACAGCGCCCGCCGCCCCCACCACGCAGGAGACAGAGATGAAACGTTTCGCAACCTTCGCCATGCTGGCGCTGATGTCCGGCGCCGTGATGTCGCAACCGACCGCCACGCCGGCCACGGGAACGCCCCCTGGCAGCGACAAGGCACCCGGTACAGCCGCGTCGGACGTTGCACCGACCCGCCCGGTGCAGGGGCCGAGCGGCGGGTCCACCTCGGAGCATGGCGCGCATGGCGGCTCCCGCCAGCACGATGCGACCAAGGGCACCGGCACCAGCAAGCGCGGCGACGCAAGCCAATCGAATCGCGGCAACAGCCGCAGCGCCTCGGCGGCGGAGAGCTATGGCTATCCCGCGTCGCCGGCGCAGGCACGCTAGCGGCCCCGCTGGCAGCAGCCATTTCCGGATCTGCCTTTCCTTGTCGGAACGCGGCGCCCCATGTGGGCGCCGTTTTTTGCGCGATCGCAATTAGCCGCATGGACGGAAATGTTGGCTCGCGCACATAGGCAAACAACTTTTTATTTGCGGGCGCAGCAAACGCTAGCTAGATTGCCTTCGTGGGTTTGTCAACGCTGACATGCTGGCGATTCTTTGCATGTCGCGGCCGCGGCGACCCACCGTGGCGGTACACCGGCATGCCAAGGCAATCGCGTCCGAGCCGTGGGGGAGGGCGGGCGCGAGGCAACGCCAGTCCACGGGGTCTGGGGCTGGCCCGCCGAAGCATGATGGCGGCCGGCCACGTCGATGTCATACCCAGGAGGTCAGGCACACCGACCGGCACGCACCGGCCGGGTCCGGCCTGCCAATACGCAGCGCATTGGAAAGGAACGGCATCGCGCCGGCGACGGCGTGCGGCCGGCCGGCCCTTCGCGTCTTTCGTCCGGTGTAGGCCGTGGTTGCGGCCGCGCCGGCGCTTCTACCCCGGGATCCAACATGAACGACGCCCTGCTCTCCGACCCATGCGTTCCAACGCGAGCCGAGTCACTCGATCCACCCGTCTTGCGGCGCGATATCGAACGATCCGATGGCACCTTGGCCATGCAGACGCAGGCCGGCCGAGAGGAAAGCTATCTGGAGCGCTTGCAGCCCTTCCTGAAGCCGGGTGCCGTGGTTCGCGGCGGAGCCTTCCCCGAGGCGCGCATCGATGCGTTTACCACCGGCATGCGCGCCAACGCGCATTACTTCAGTCATCCCAAGTGGATGGACGACTGGCTGGTCAGCGTGCATCGCTATCCGGAGTTGCGAGAGCGGTGGCTATCGGTGATCGGGTCGCTCGACGGCAAGGTGCTGGTCGATGTGGGCTGCGGTCCGGGCAATCTGCTGGCCGCGCTGGGCGGCAAGCCGCGGGTGGCGATCGGCGTCGACATCGCCGTGGGCAGCGTGGAGCGAGCTGCCGAAGTGGGCTATCTGCCGTTGCGGGCCGACGCGCACGACATGCCGTTGCGCTCGGGCATCGCTGACGTGGTGGCCATCAATGGGTCGCTGCATCATATGGACGATATGCGGCGCGCGCTGGTCGAGGCATCGCGCCTGGTCCGTCCCGGTGGCCTGCTGATCCTCGATCATGACCCGCAGCGCTCGGCGTGGAATTTCCGCGGCGTCGCGTTGCTGCTCTGGCGCATGCGCCTGCCGATCTATCGCTGGCTTCGACGCGGGGGCCATACCGCGGCCGACGACGAACAGATCTGGGCGCTTGCGACCGAGCTGCATCACCGGCCGGGAGACGGGCTCACCCGCGAGCTGGTCCACACGACCCTTCGGCCGCTGGGCTTCGATATCGCGATCTATCCGCACAGCCACTATGTCGGCAAGGACGTGCTCGATGGCGTGATGGGCCGCCCGCCCTTGAAGATCCGGCTGGCGCAGCGGCTATCCGGCATCGATCCGAGGTCGGCCGAAGCCGCGCTGAGCCTGTTCGTCGTCGCGCGCCGGCGTACGCTGTAGACACTCCTGTAGCGATCTCCCGATCGCCTCGCGCCGCCGCCGGTTCCGGTGGCGGCGTATTGCCGTTCCCGCCTTCGATCTCCCGACGTTCTATCCCCGGATTGGCCCGGATTGGCCCTGATTGGCCCTGACTGGCGCTGACTGGCGCTGATTGACCCGGGTTGCCTCGTTTCAGCGGGCACGCCCATGTCGCGCGGGAACGCTAATTGCGTGATCGCCAATGCGGCCAGCCCCGGCCGGCCCTTGCATGGCAGCCGCGGCAGGCATGGCTGTGGCGCCCGTCAGCGCTGCGGTTCCGCGTGCCGCCCGCAGGGGTGGCTGGGGCGTGGCCGTCCCGCACCGCGATCCAGGCGAGAAAGTCCGAACAGAAAATTCCGAACGAGAAAGGGCGCCTCTCCACCGGGGACGGGAGAGGCGCCAAGCGCGGGCGAGCGGTCAGTCTATCCCGCGTTGCGACAGGCTATCCGCCGCCAACCGGCGCGAAAGTCGCCTAGCACACACAGCCCTCGGCGGCGGAATGGAAATTGCGTCACCGGCGACATCACCACCAGATCAAGCGGGGCGGGACGCGTGGTCCGCGCCGCTTCCTCGCCACAGCATTTGCAACTCTTACCAACGGAGGCAGAGATGAACGAACGCAGCACCAGCCGCCGCGTATGGGATTACCGCCAGCCGTATAGCGCCGAAGACCGGCTCGACCAGCGCGGCTCGCGCCAGGGCGGCCGTTACGCGGAAGACGCCGAGGAAGACATCCGTCGTGGACGGGGCGTCGAACAACCCGGCATGCCTCGCACCGGCGGCGGTCGCGACGATCCGTTCGCGCAGCCGCGCCATGCCGAACACGGCTATGGCGCCGGTCGCTTCGGCGAGGGCCGCTACGGCCGCAGCTACGAAGAACCGGTCGGAGACAATCCCTACGGCACCTATCCGTCGACCGGCGAGGTGATGCGCGGCAACCGCGGGTTGTCCGGCAGGGGCGAACAACGCGGCGGCGATCCGACCGACAGCCGGCTCTCGCGCGGACAGCGCGGCGGCCCATGGCCCGATCAATCGCGTACGCCATGGCGCGATCGCTACGAACCCGACGACCCGCGGACCCGCGCGAATCTCGCCCAGGCCTATGGCATCTCGGATGCGGACCGGCTCGATGCGCAGTCCTGGCCGGACGAGCGCGGCAGCGGCAATGCCGGCCGGCGCCAGGCCAGCGCGCGCTGGATGGACGAGGGCGGGCGCTTCCCCGAAAGCGAACGTCCGGGCCGCGGCGGCCGCCCGTCGGGTTGGCCGGGCGACGACTGGAGCGCCGGTGGCCAACGGCAATCGCATGGCCGCGACGAGGCCTACGAACGCTTCAGCGGCGCGCCGCAGCGCGTGAACTGGGGACAAGGCTCGGGCAGCGGCAGCGGTCCCGGCCGCCGCGTTTCGCCCAAGGGCTACCAGCGCAGCGACGAACGGATTCGCGAAGACCTGTGCGAACGCCTGGCGCACGACGACCGGCTCGAAGTGCAGGACATCGAGGTGCAGGTGAGCGAGGGCGTGGTCACGCTGACGGGCGCGGTGCGCGACCGCCGCCAGAAATACTGCGTCGAAGACATCGCCGACGACATCTTCGGCGTGCGCGAGGTCCACAACCGGATTCGCGTGCAGCGCGAAGGCGGCCAGGTCGGACAGGGTTCGGCGGGCTCCGCGTCGGAAGACCAGCGCGTCAGCGGCATCAGTGCGTCGGGCAGCGCCACCGGCAGCACCGCCAGCAGCTACGTCGGCGGCATGGAAGTCGGCGCGGGCGAAGTGCCCAAGGGCACCGATCCGTACGGCGGCACCACGACGCCGGGAAAGAGCGCTACGTAATGGAGGGAGAACGATGAACCGGAACACCGACAACAGGCGCGGCGATCAGGACGATGTCCGCGACAAGCTGCGCGCTCGCGAGTCCGCTGGCGATGACAGCGGCAACGACAGCGGCAACGACAGCGCTACCTCCAGCGCCGACGCCCAGCGCGAACGCGAGGTAAGGGAGGAAGCGCGCGCGATTCCGAGCTCGCTAGATCCCGATACGGACATCGAGCCGATCGATTCGGATATGAACCTGGAAGGCCTGCCTGAACAGGAACAGGACTATCCGCACGACAATCGGACCGAGGCGCTGTTGCCCGAGGAGCAGATCGGCGAGCGCATCGCCGATGCAGCCGAAGGGATCCCCCCGGATACGCCAGCGGACCGCGCCGATCACACCGATCAGCGTGAGGAACGGCCGCCCCGGCACGAGCCCGAGTAAGGCCGGACCGCTTGCCGAGGCGATCCGATGGTTTGCGGTTGGGCCGCCTCGGCATGATGTCGATTGCAATTGCGATTGCGATTGCGAGCGAAGTCGAACCGCTCAATCGAACTGATACGACCAGCTCGCGTTGATGCGCGGCGAGCGGCGTTCCGCATTGATCGGCTTGTCGCCGACCGGCTGCGCGAGCGACAGGTCCAGCGTGTAGTAGCGCCGGTCGGAGAAGCGCAGCCCCAGCGCCACCGACGACAGCGAGCGGTGCGTCAGCGAGTAGCTGTTCGAATAGACCCGCGCGATGTCCGCCATCACATACGGCTGCAGCGTCTTCAGGTAGGTCATGTCCATGCCGAACAGCCGGCTGATCTCGGCCGACGCGCCCCAGCCCTTGTCGCCCGCCACTTCGCCGGCGGGATAGCCAAGCCCGAAGAAGCGTCCGCCGAAGCTGATCTGCTCGCTCGACGCGAGACGGTCGCCGCTGTACTGGCCGGCGGCCGACACGGCCATGCCGAAGCCGAAGGGCAGGTCGACCGCCTGCGACAGCAGCAGCCGCGTGCGCAGGAAGCTCAGATCGTTGGCATTGTTCTCGCGGCGTGCACCGAGCGCATCGACGCCCTTGTACAGCCCCAGCGTGGCGCTGCGCGACACGCCTTCATTGCGCTGGACATAGGCCAGCTCCGCATTGACGACCCGCACATTGGTGCCGATCGCCACCGAGCGGTCCGTGCCGGCCTGCGTATAGCGCTCGAACTGGTCGGTCCCGTAGAGGCCGCCGCTCAGCGTCAGCGAATGCCGCGCGCTCAGCAGCAGCGGATAGCTCAGGCTTGCGCCGAGCCGCTTGCTGTCATTGACATAGCGCCGATTGAAGCCGATCTGCTCGAGCGTGGCGTTCTGCGGCACGCCGCGATAGTGCGACGCGTTGACGCGCGCGATCAGCCCTTCGGTGCCGATCGGTTGCGCGTAACCAAGCGCGTAGTACTCCTCGTCATCGCGTCCCTTCGGGAACAGCGCCGATACCGTGAGCTGCTCGCCGAGCGGCGTCAGGCCGCTGGCCGTTGCCGTCGCAATGGCCCGCACGCCGGGCGACATGTAGTCGACGCCGGTGCCGAAGGCGATCGGCTTGCGCTTGACGTCGAGCACCATTTCGCTGGCGCCGTCGGTGGTGGTCGGCGGCTGCACCGTCGCGCCGACCTGCACGCCCGGCTGCAGGCCCAGCACGCTGGAATAGCGGTCGAAGCTGGCGCGCGTCAGCGGACGCTCTTCCTTCAACCGTTCGGCGATGGCGCGAAGCCGATTCTCCAGCGGCCCCGCATTGCCGCGAATGGTCACGCGGGCGACATAGCCCTCCACCACGGTGATCAGCACATTGCCGTTCTCGAAGGATTGCGCGGGAACGAAGGCGAACGACAGCGGATAGCCATGCTGCTGGTACATCTCGGTGACCGCAGTGGCGGCCTGCAGCAGTTCGGCAACCGTGATTTCCTTGCCGGCGAGCGGCTTGAATTTCTCGGCGATCTGGTCGAAGGGCAGCGTCTTGACGCCCTCGATCTGGAAGCGCGTCGGCGTGAGCTTTGCCGAGAGCAGATTCTGCAGGGCAGGGTCCGGACGTTCGACCTGCACCTTGACTTCCCCGGTGGGCTTGGGTGGCGCGATCTTCGGCAGCGTTTGAGTCGGGTCCCCCTGGACCGGGCTGCGCGGATCGGCGGCCAGAACTGGATGCATGCCGCCATGCCAGGCACCGAGGCCGAGCAGCAGCATGGCGACGCGAGTGTGCGTGCGCGACATGGTCAATCCCCTTTTCACAATCAAACTCATGCGGCTGTGGAAGCCGGATCTCCACCGGCGCGCAGGCTGCCGCTGCCTGCGCGCTTATCGAAATGCCGAAGTGGAGAACGGCTGTACTGCAAGGCTGAGTGAGGCGATGCGCGGGATCGGCCGTGATCGGCCGAGGCGGCCGATCGCCGGCAAATCCCATGCGCATCAAGCGGGCATCAAGCCCCCATCAGCGGCGACCCCCCAGCAGACCGCCGACGGTGCCGAGCACACCGCCGACGATGCCGCCGACCGCGCCGGTGACCGGACCGGTGGTCGCGCCACCGCCAGTGCCGCCCGGAGCGGGAGCCGGGGCGGGAGCCGGCGCGGTGCCGCCGCCCGTCACGCCGCCGGTGACACCGGCGACCACGCCGCCAACCAGATTGGTCACCGGGGCCAGCGGACCGCTGCCGGTGCCGCCGCTGCCACCGGTGAGACCACCGGTCAGCCCGCTGACGAGGTTGGTGACGGGAGCCAGCGGACCGCTGCCGCCTTGATTGCCGCCGGTGAGACCACCGGTCAGTCCGCCGACGAGATTGGTGACCGGTGCCAGCGGACCGCTGCCGTTGCCGCCGTTGTTGCCGCCGGTCAACCCACCGGTCAGGCCGCTGACCAGGTTGGTCACCGGCGCCAGCGGACCCGTGCCGCCGCTGCCGCCGCCGGCCAGTCCGCCGGTCAGGCCGCCGACCAGATTGCCGACCGGCGCCAGCGGACCGCTCGGGGTCGCGCCGGGCGCATGCACCGCGCCGCCCAGCGCGGCGACCGTGTTGCCCGCACCGGTCACCACGCCGCCCACGCCGCTGACGACCGGCGTATTGGTCTGCTGCAGCTTGCCGCCCAGTTGTGCCACCGTGCCGCCGACCACGGTCAGCAGGTTGTTGACGGGCTGGCCTAGGCCCGTGGTCGCGCCCAGCGATTGCGTGGTGCTGGTCAGCTGCGAGGTCAGCGGGACGATCGCGCGGCTGACGCCGCTGGTCAGTTGTTCGACCGGACCGGTCGACAGCACCGTGCCCACCGTGCCGCCCAGCGTCTGGACGCCGGTGCCGACCTTGTCGACCAGCGCGCCGACCGGCGAAGTCACCGCGCCGAGCGGCGACAGCGGGCCGGTGCCCACGCCGCTGATCGCGCCGCCGACCTGGCTGACCGCGGTACCGACATGGGTCACGACGTTGCCGGTGCTGGCCACGGTGGTGCCGATCGGGTTGGCGCTGTTCGGAATATTGCCCAGACCGTCCTTCAGTCCGGTGCCCAGCGAGTCGACCGCGTTGCCGACCGACACGATCGCGCCGCCGACACCGCTCTGCGTCTGGTTCGAGACCACCGGCAGGTTGACGCCGCTTTGAAGCTGTTCGCCGATGCCGCCGATGAGGTCGCCGGTCTTGCCGACCACGTCTCCGGTCTTGTTGATGACCTCTCCGGTCGGGCTGCGTACCGGCGTGCCGCCACCGCCGCCGCCGCCATCGCCGCCACCGCCGTTGTTGCCGCCACCACCGCCACCATCGCCGCCGCCGCCGGTACCGCCGCCGCCATCGCCGCCACCACCGCTGCCGCCGCCATCAGTACCGCCGCCCCCGGTGCCACCACCGCCGCTGCCGCCACCATCAGTACCACCACCACCGCTTCCACCACCGGTCCCACCTCCGTTCGGGCTGCCGTTGCCACCATTGGTGTCACCGACCGTGCCACCTCCCTTGCTGCCCGTACCCATCGAGGTCGAGCCGCTGCCGCTCGCGCAACCGCCAAGCAGCAGCAATGCGCTGAGCAGCGCCGTGGCGGTCAAGGTTGTCTTGGTCTTTTTCATCAATTGATCCCCTGGTCAACAAGTGTTCTCGTGTTTGACGTTCCCGAGTTGGAAGGCAGGGGGCGCGTTGCGCCGCCGTGCCGCTTGTCTTAGCGCAAGCGGTGTGCCACTGACGGGCGGCCCGTGTCCGATACGCATGGCGAGGCTCGGTGGTTTCCCCTAAAGCCTTGTGTGGCAAGGGTTTGCGGGAAACGGGGACCACTGCGTGAAGGCCGCGCACTGCCATGCGCGGAGCGTGTGGCGGCGTTACGCGTTACGTAACGCGCTACGGCCGGACCGGAACATCGGAGCGGGGTAGGCGGTGCCGCGCGTGCGGCCCAGCGCGGTGTCTGCGAACGTCGGCGTGTGGCGATGGGCGCCGTAACACGTTACGTAGCACGTAACGTCGCGAAGCCAGGCAAAGCGTTCTCGCATCATCTCGTTTTCGTGCCGTGGTCTCGCCCGCGAAGCCGCGCCGCACAAGGCTTTGCGGGCGATGCGCATGACTGCGCAGGCGACACGATCCGCATCGTTTCTCTTCATGGCACACGCCTTGCGGACCAAGGCGTCGAGTCCTCGCTGCACGGGGACCGCCGGCACCACGGGACAGCTCACGGTCCTGCGCCGGTCCGATCGACAAGGAGAAACACAATGAAGCGGACGAATTCGACGCGACGCGCGCCGGCCATGTTGGCGCTGGCGTGCGCATGCGTACTGGGGATGATGGCGGGCTGCTCGTCGAGCGGCTCGGGCAGCGGCACCCGGCCGCCGGCAACGACGCCCCCGCCGGCTGGCGGCGGCGATAACGGTGGCGGCACGCCCCCGCCGACCACGTCGAAGCCGACCACGCCGACGGGGCAGGTGGCCGAAGGCGCCGGCAATACGGTGACGGCGACCGGCAATGCCATCACGGAAATCGGCAAGCAGATCCAGGGCGTCAATCTGCCGATCGTCACCGACGCGACGGGCAATGCCACCGGCCAGGTGGTGATCGATGCGGGCAATACGGTGGCCGCGCTGGGTGCTGGCGTGCGCGATGGCCTGGGCAAGATGGGCGCGGTGGACAACCCGGTCGGCGTGACCGTGGCCAGCACCGGCAATGTCGTCACGCAAGCCGGCCATACGTTGTCGAGCACGGGCGATCTGGTGAACTCGCTGGGCCAGGACCAGCTGAAGGTGCTGTCGCCCGTGACCACGCCGGTAGGCGCCGTGATCAATCACGTGGCCGGCGGCGTGCAGCAGTTGGGCGAGAAGCTCGGCGACAAGCTGTCGACCGGACCGGTCGCACAGCTGACCGGCCAGACCAGCAAGGTGATCGTGCCGCTGACCAGCAAGCTGACGGACACCACGCAGGCGCTGGGTGCCACCACGCGCCTCGGTGCGCCGGTCGACAACCTGTTGACCAAGGTCGGCGGCGTGGTCGCGCATACCGGCACGCACCTGAGCGCCACCAAGGCGCCGGTGGTCGGCCCGGTGGGCGGTGTCGTGACGGAAGTCGGCAGGACCGTCGCCGCGGCCGGCGGCCTGGTCCACGGCGAAGGCAATGCGGCAGGCGGCAGCGGCAATCCGCTTGGCGGCCTGCTTGGTGGTCTGCCTCTCACCCAAACGGGTGGTCAGGCGGGCGGTGGTTCTGACAAGGGTGCCGGCAGCGGCAAGACCGGCGGTGTATTGGCACCGGTCGGCGGGCTATTGGCACCTGTGACCGGCCTGGTCGGCTCGCTCGGAGCGCTTGGACGCTAAGGCGACGCTGACTGCTGCCATGGCACCAGTCCGGGGGCCATGCCAGGCAGCTTGACGGTGCGCAGCCGGACGATCCCCGCGGCTGCGCATCTTTTTTTATTCAGGGGAACGCACCGACGACTCGTGCATGAGTAGTAGTCCTGATGGACGATCCAACAGTAAAAGACGCTGTCAATCGGGCAATTTAAAACTTTTGTCAAGACAGCAAACGGATGTAGCTGAAATTAAAAAATTCCTTTATAAAAAGAACACGGATGCTGCTGCACGAGATCAGCCAAGCCATTAGAGCCCGGCGATCGCGCGGATCGACGCGGTATCCAGAGTGTTGGGATAACTAGCAATACAAGAAGGAGCGGTCATCATGAAACAGGGGTTCTTGCGTTTCATTCGGGACGAACGGGGGGCGACGGCCATTGAATATGGCTTGATCGCAGGACTCATCGCGTTGGCAGTCGCCGGCGGGGCCAAGGTGCTCGGCGACAATCTGGACGACGCATTCGACCGGCTCGCCACGAAGGTGCAAACCATCATTGCGCCGACCCAGGCTGGCAACTGACGGAAATACCGACCGCCATCCATGGCATTCATCGTCGCGCTGCTCTGCGCGACGGCCCTTTGGACTGATCTTCACTACCGCAAAGTACCGAATCTCGCATTGGCGCTCGCGCTGATTGCGGGGGCTCTCGTGTCGGCGCTCGGCTACGACTCGTCGTTGCCGCTGGCGGCGCGCGTGCTCGGATTCGCGTTGGGCTTTGCGGTCATGCTGCCGGCTTATCTGTTCGGCCGCATGGCGGCGGGCGACGTGAAATTCTTCGCCGTGGTGGGGTTGTTCATCGGGCCGTCGGGCCTGCTGCCGGTCTGGCTGACCGGGACGCTGCTGGCATTTGTCCATGCCTGTCTCGTTCTTGCCTTTCGCCATGCCGATGCACGCGGTGGCGTCATTGCCGCGGTGGGCCAATGGCCGCGTCGTATGCGCTGGTTTGCTGCCATGACCGACCAGTCGCGCGGCATTCCTTATGCCGCTTATCTCGCCGTGGGCGTGCTCTTATGGATATCGGTCGGTCAGGGCCATTCCTGAAGGGCGGAATGCGCCACCGGTCGGCGCGAAGATAAAAGCAACCGGGTTTGTCTATGAAACAGGCGCGAAGGGGAATCGTTCACCGGCATGGCCGCGAGCGGGGAATTGCTGCGCTCGAATTTGCGGTGGTATTGCCGGTGCTGCTCGCGCTGCTGCTGGGGATCCTCTATTACGGCATGATCCTCGCCCTCGAGCAGATGCTGACGCTCGCGGCAGCGGAAGGCGCGCGCGCGGCCTTGCGCTATCCCAGCGGCGCGCCCGACGGCAGCCTCGCCGCCACGCAGGATCTGCGCGTGGCCGCGGCGGCCAACACCGCGCTGGCCACGCTGCCCGCCGCTATCCAATCGAAGCTGGCCTCCCGTGGCGACATCGCGTCCGCCAGCGACTGCGCCGCGCCGGCCGACACCGTCTGCGTCAACGTGACGCTGCGCCTTCCCGCCACCAATATCCTGCCGCGCGTGCCGTTCGTGCCGATGCCCGACACGCTGATGGGCACCGCCGTCGCGCAGCTGGCGCCGGACATCTGAGCCGCGCCATGCCCCCGCCTCTGTCTCCGATATCGACCGCCACCGACGCGCCGCGCACCCGGACAACATCATGACCAGCAAACAAATCCGAATCGTCGCCATCGTGCTGTTGGCCCTGGCCGCGCTGCTGGCGCTGCTGGCCTGGCAAGTCGGCCGCAGGACCGCCAAGCCGCCGGCGCCGCCTTCCTCGTCGCCATCGGCGATGCACGCGGTCGTGATCACGACCAAGGCGGTCGAGGCCGGCAAGCCGCTCGCCGCCGATGCGTTGAAGGTCGAGATGCTGCCGATCGACCCGACCGGCGGCTACCAGTCGCTCGATGCGGTGGTTGGGCAGATTCCGGTGGTGGCGCTGGGCGCCAATGTGCCAGTGCTGGAGAGCCAGCTGGCCGGTGGCCTTGCCTCGCAGGTGCCCGAAGGCGAGCGTGCCGTGGCGATCGCCGTCGACGAAGTCATCGGCGTGGGCCATCGCGTGCGGCCCGGCGATCTGGTCGATGTCTTCCTGGTGCTGCGGCGTGACAGCCAGGAAATCGAAGGGAGCCAGGCGCGTCTGCTGCTGTCGCGGCTGCGCGTACTCGCCTATGGCGTGCAGGCGGTCAACGACACGCGCGGCGCCGGCCCGGACCAGATGATGAACCGCCGCGAAGGCGCCAAGACCGCGGTGCTGACGGTGCCGCTGGCGCAGGTCAGCAAGCTGACGATGGCGCAGCAGGCGGGCCGCCTGGTGTTGGCGCTGCGCAATCCGCACGACGACGGCATGCCGAGCGAGACGTTGTTCGCGGAGCCCGCGCCGGCCGTCGCCACGCGGGGGGGCGGGCTGGCGAGCGCCGATGCGCTCGAGCCGGCCGATCGGGCCGCGGCCGGCGTCGCGCTGGCCGGACTGGCCGGCAGCGCCACAAGGCCGCGCGCGCCCGCCGTCCGCCCGGAGCCGCCGCAGATCGCGCAGGCCAGGCCTGCTGCCGCGGCCTCGCCCACCGGCGTCGAAGTGATCCGCGCCGGCAAGCGCGCCATCGAATAGGGACATGACGATGACCTCCCTGCTGCCGACGGCGCGTCGATCCCGCTTCCACGCCATTCCCGATCTGTCTCTCCACATGAAGTCATTCCACCGGCTGCGTCAGCCGCGCACGCTGACCGCGCTGTTGCTGGCGGCAAGCGTTCTCGGCACCGCGCCGCTGCGCGCCCAGCCTGTGCCATCGCGCGCTCAGGCCGGCGCCCAGGCCGGCGATCAAGCCGAGCCTTCGGCGCAACGGCCATCGCAACGCGTCACGCTTGCCGTCGGTGCGCAGCGCGAAATCCGGATCGGCCGGCCGCTCGAGCGCATCGCCATCGGCAATCCCGACGTCGCCGACGCACTGCTGCTCAAGTCGCGCGGCGCCAGCACCGCGGTGCTGCTGGTCGCGCGCAAGCCCGGCAATACCGATCTGATGGTGTGGCCGTCCGGCGAGGCGCCGATCCGGTACGCGGTGCAGGTCGATGCGATGGGCTCCGATGGCCAGGGCGCGCAGATCGACGTCGCGGGGCAGGGCGCCATCATTCGCGGCCAGTCCGCCGATGCCGCGGCCGCGGCGGGCGCGCAGCAGGCGGCGCGCGCGACGGTGGGCAACGGTCCGGTGATCGACCGCTCGACCGTGCCGGTCACCGGCACCGTGCAGGTCGACGTGCGCGTGGTCGAGATCAGCAAGAACGTGCTGAAGCAGGCCGGCTTCAACTTCTATCGCAATCGTTCGGGCTTCGCGTTCGGCAGCTTCTCGCCGTCCACGCTGACCAAGGCAAACTTCACCCCGCGTCCCGATAGCAGCAGCAGTGGCGGCGGCCTTGTGACCGAAGCCACCGCGCCGATCAGCAGCGCCTTCAATCTGGTGGCCGCGTCGATGAGCCATGGCATCTTCGCCAACCTGAGCCTGCTCGAGGGCAACGGCATGGCCCGCATCCTCGCCGAGCCGAGCCTGGTCGCGCTGTCCGGCCAGAGCGCCAGCTTCCTCGCCGGCGGCGAGATTCCGATCCCGGTACCGCAGGCGCTGGGCACCACGACGATCCACTACAAGCAGTTCGGTATCGGGCTGACCGTCACGCCGACCGTGCTGTCGCCGGAGCGCATCGCGCTGAAGGTCGCGCCCGAAGCGAGCGATCTCGATCCCTCGCGCGGCATCGTGATGAACGGCGCGACGATCCCCGCCATCGTCACCCGCCGGGCCGATACCACGGTCGAACTGGGCGATGGCGAGAGCTTCGTGATCGGCGGTTTGGTCAGCCGCAATACGGTCAGCAATATCGACAAGGTCCCGTTTCTCGGCGACCTGCCGTTGATCGGCGCCTTCTTCAAGAACCTGAACTTCCACCAGGAAGACCGCGAGCTGGTGATCATCGTCACGCCGCACCTGGTGCGTCCGCTGGCCAAGGGTTCGAGCGCGGCGGCGCGGGTCGGGGCCGACGGCCGCACCTCCGCCAATCCGCCCGTCTGGGGCAAGTTCCTCGGCGGCGAACTGGTCGATCCGGCGCTGCCGGGCTTTTCGAGGTAGAGGAAGGCATGGACATGACGCTGCCCCCCATTGATGCGGTCCCCGTGGCCAGCAATGCGACCTTCCTGTTGAACACCACCGCCGAGGCGCCGCAGCGCTGGCTCGAACGCGCGCTGGCGCCGCTGGGCCAGGTGCATGCGGTCGATGGCGTCGACCCTTCGCGCGACGGCATCGTCGAGCGGATCGGCACCGCCAATCCCGGCATCGTGTTCCTGCATTTCAGCGCGGAGCATGCCCAGGCCTCGACCCGCCTCGGCCAGCAACTGGCCCGCCTGTTCCCGAACCTGCCGCTGGTGGCCCTGGGCGAGGCGCAGGAGCCCGAGCTGATGCTGGCGGCGCTGCGCGCGGGCGTGAAGGATTTCGTCGACATGCGCTCGCCTGCTGCCAATGCGATCGCCACGGTGCAGCGGCTGCTGGCCACGCGCGAGGTCGTGCAGCCGGCGCGCCGCGGCAAGGTGCTGGCGGTGCTGGGCGCGCGCCCAGGCGTGGGTGCCACCACGCTGGCCACCAATCTCGCGGTGGCGGCGCGGCGCCGGCAGAACGGCGAGGTGCTGCTGCTCGATCTCGGCCTGCCGGCGCGCGACGGGGCGCTGTACACCAATGTCGCGCCGGGATTCCACTTCGTCGAGGCGGTGCGCAATCTGCGCCGGTTCGACCAGGTCTTCGTGCAGACCGCGCTGACCCGGCATGCCGGGGGCGTCGCGGTGCTGCCGCTGCCGCAGACGTTGGCCGAGCTGCGCGACATCTCGTTCTCGGAGGCGCTGACGCTGCTGGGCACGCTGCGCAGCCACTTCGACCTGCAGGTGATCGACCTGGGCGGCTTCAGCAATCTCGACTTCATGGCGCAGCTGGTCAAGGTCGCGGACGAGGTGCTGGTGGTCGTGGAGCAGAGCGTCGCGGCGATCGTGTCGGCGGCCGAGCTGCTGGAAGAGTTGGGCCGTCGCGAGGCGGGCCGCGAGTCGATGCGGCTGGTGGTGTCGCGCTATCAGGCACGGCTGGGTCTCGAGGCCGACCAGATCGCGCAGCGGCTGGAACTGCCGCTGGCCGGCACGCTGCCCGATTGCCGCGAGACGATGCTGGCCGCGATGAACAGCGGCGTGGTGCTGGCCGAGCGGCAGCCCGCCGCCCCCTACGTCCGCGCGCTGGCGCCGATGCTGGAGCGCGTCGGCTACCGCTGCGAAGCGCGCGCTTCAGGCCCCGCGTGGCTGGAACCGATTACGCAGGCGGTGCAGCGGCTGCGCGTGAGCCACGCAGGCAAGAACAAGGCAGACCATTGAGATGACGCAACCGATCGAATTCTCCGACAACGCCGCCGCGCCCTTTCCGACCTCGCAGGAATTCCACACCATCAAGGAAGCGGCGCACGAGCACCTGCTGACGCGCATCGAGGAACTGGGCGCGGAGTTCGGCCGCTGGTCGCGCACGGCCATCCAGCGCTTCGTCGATCTCGAACTGGAGAGCTTCACGCGGTTGCGCCGGATTCCGATCAACGAGGCCGAGCTGCATCAGATCGCCGAGGCGCTGACCAAGGAGCTGGCCGGCTTCGGTCCGATCGAGGATCTGCTGAACGATCCCACCGTCGAGGACATCCTGGTCAATGGCCACCTCGACGTCTACGTGTCGCGCCACGGCATGCTCGAACGCATTCCGGTGCGCTTCGCGGACGCGGGCCATCTGCTGCGCATCGTGCGCCGGATCCTGGCGCCGATCGGCCGGCGGCTCGACGAATCGAATCCGATGGTCGATGCCCGGCTGCCCGACGGCGGCCGCATCAACGTCGTGATCCCGCCGCTGGCGCTGCAGGGCCCGGTGGTGTCGATCCGCAAATTCCGCAAGGACCCGCTGACGCCGGAAGCGCTGCTGGGGCTGGGCACCATGAACCAGGAGATCGGCGATCTGCTGGAGGCCGCGGTCAAGGCGCGCTGCAATATCCTGGTCAGCGGCGGCACAAGCTCCGGCAAGACTTCGCTGCTGAACGCGCTGGCGATCTTCGTGCCGGACAGCGAGCGCGTGATCACCATCGAGGACACCGCCGAGCTGGCGCTGAACCATCCGCACGTGGTCCGCCTGGAAAGCCGGCCCGGTGGATTCGAGGGGACCGGGGTGGTGTCGATCCGCGATCTGCTGCGCAACAGCCTGCGCATGCGGCCGGACCGCATCATCGTCGGCGAAGTGCGCGGCGGCGAGGTGCTGGAGATGTTGCAGGCGATGAGCACCGGCCACGACGGCTCGATGGGCACGATCCACGCGAGCAGCCCGCGCGAATGCCTGTACCGGCTCGAGATGCTGGCCGGTTTCGCGGGCTTCCAGGGCAGCGAGGTCAGCCTGCGCCGGCAGATCGCCAATGCGATCGACTTCATCGTGCAGATCGGCCGACTGTCGAATGGCAAGCGCCGCATCCTGTCGATCACGGAAGTGACCGGCATGGGCGACAACATCGTCACCACGCAGGAGCTGTACCGCCACGATCCGTATATCGGGCCGGATGGCGTCGAGGTCGACCGCTGGCAGTCGCTCGGCATCCTGCCGCATTCGCCCAAGCTGGCGCGTTTGCGCCAGGCCGGTTTCGGCATGGACGATCCGCTGGGCCGCTTCGATGTCTAGCGCCGGCCTGGCTCTTGCCGCCATCGCCTTGCTGTTGCTTGGCGCCGGCCTGTTGCTGCTGGCGCAGGCCGGCACGCGCGCCGAGCGCGAGGCGACGCGGGCCTTCGTGCAGGCTCAGACCGAACAGCTGCGCTCGCGCTATGCGTCGGCCGCCGAGCTGCCGCCCGTCACCGGCGCACGCGACCTGAAGCGGCGCTGGGCCGATCTGCTGCGCCGCGCGGACCTCGAGCCGACGCGCCGCACTTATCTGCTGTGGGGCGGGCCACCGCTGCTGCTGTGCGCCGCGGCCCTGATCGGCGGCGGGCTTGTCGCGGCTGCCGCGATGGCCGTGGTCTGCCTCGCGGTCTGCGCCTGCCTGTTGTGGCGACGGACCACGCGCTTTCATCGGCGCCTGTGCGAGCAACTGCCGGGCTTTCTCGATGGCGTGGTGCGGCTGATGACGATCGGCAGCGCGGTGCCGGCGGCGTTCCAGCATGCGATCGGCAATACCGAGCTGCCGCTGCGCCAATGCCTGGTGCAGGCCGTCCATCTGCAACGCGCCGGCAAGGAGCTGGACCAGGCGGTGATGCAGGTCGCGCGCAGCTATTGCTTCGACGAGCTGATCCTGCTGGCCTCGGTGCTCAGGCTGGCCACGCGCTATGGCGGCCGGGCCGACATCGTGATGGAGCGCACCGCCGCCTATATGCGCGACCGCGAGCAGGCACAGCGCGAACTGTCGGCGCTGTCGGCGGAAACGCGGATGTCGGCGTGGATCCTGGGTTTGCTGCCGGTGGTGGTGGCCGGCCTGATGTTCGTCTTCAACGCCAGCTACCTGCTGATGATGTGGAACGATCCGTCGGGCCGCCTGATGCTGCTGGCGGCGTTCGGACTGGAGATCTTCGGCGCGCTGCTGCTGTATCGGCTGGCGCGTTCGGTATAGGGGCGCTGCCATGAACCGTGACAGCTTGATCGCCCTCAGCCTGTTGATCGCCGCGCTCGGTGTGGCGGCGCTCGCCTTGCCGCTGCTGCAGCAGTGGTGGCTGCGCTGGCGTGCCGCCCGCACGCTGGACGCCGCGCTGGCGCGGCAGGGCGCGACGGCGGCGCAGGGTGCGAAGACCGTTGCGGGCGAGCCTGGCGCGGGCGCGGCGGCCGGTGCGATGCCTGTTGCCGGACGGCAGGGTGCCATGCCAGCCGCGGCGAACGCGTCCGCCGCCGCATCCGGGGCCGCCAATGCGATGACGGCGCCGGCCGCTGGTGGCGCCGGCCCGAGCGGTGCGCGGACCCGCCTGGGCGCCCAGCTCGGCGGCCGTTTCGACGAGCGCTGGCTTGCCAGTCCGGTCGGCAAGGCCATCGTCGGTCCCGAAGAGATCCGCTTGCTGGAACAGTGCGGCTGGTATGGCTCGAAGTCCCGCGCCATCTTCGGCGGGCTGCGTTTTTGTGTGCCGCTGCTGATCGCCGTGGTGTTGATGCTGTGGCGGCTGCCGGAATCGCTGCAGGGGGCGGTGTTCACCGCGTTCGGCGGCTTCGCGGTGTCCTTCCTCGCGTTCAAGTCGTTGCTGCGCCGACGCGCCGCCAGCCGGATGCGCCAGCTCGATGACGAATTACCGGTGCTGGTCGACATGCTGCGGCTGCTGCAAGGGGTCGGCATGTCGATCGACCAGAGCCTGCAGCTGATCGTCACCGAGTTCGGCAGCATGCTGCCGGTGCTGGGGCCGGAACTGAAGCGGGCCAACGATCAATTCGCCTCGGGCCGCTCGCGCGAACAGACGCTGCAGCGCATCGGCAAGCTGTTCGAGAGCGAGGACCTGCGCAATCTGATCATGCTGCTGAACCAGGTGGATCGCTTCGGCGGCGCGGTGCAGGAGCCGCTGAAGCTGTTCGGCCTGCGCCTGCAGGAGGCGCGCAAGATGCGCTTGAAAGAAAAGGTCGGCCACCTGACGGTCAAGATGACCGGCGTGATGGTGGTCAGCCTGCTGCCGGTGCTGCTGATCGTGACCGCGGGGCCGGGGTTTCTTGGCGTGATTCGGATGCTGGCGAGGTTTGCTGGAGATATGCAATGACGTTCTTTGCTGGCGCGCTGCGTGCGGCCGCGTGTTTTCTCCCCTCTCCCGCGAGCGGGAGAGGGGCCGGGGGAGAGGGCAAGGCTTCTTGGCGCCGGGCATTCGCCGCGCTAGCCGTGGTCAGCGCCAGCTGGCTCGCCGTCGGCTGCGCCACCAGCGATCCGGCCTCGCTGATGAGCAAGCAGGCGGACGCGCAGATCGCCCTGTCCAAGCTGCAGGACAAGCAGGCGCAGGAGCAGTACGACGATCGGGCGGTGTACCGCGGGCTGATCGAGCGGATGCAGCAGCAGGGGCTGTACTACGCCTCGCTCGCGCATCTCGATGCCTATCAGCAACGCTTCGGCGACAGCGCCGACGTGGCGATGCTGCGCGCCGATGCGCTGCGCGAAACCGAACAGGACGAAGCCGCCGCCGTCGCCTACCGGAACCTGCTCGGCAGCAGTTACGCGGCACGGGCCCATCACGGCCTCGGCCTGTTGGCCGGCCGCAGCGGCGATTTCGCCGAAGCGGTGACGCAGCTGGAGGCGTCGTTGTCGCGCGATCCGACCAATGCGCTGGTGGCGAGTGACCTGGGCTATGCGCTGATGCGGGCCGGCCAGTTGCAGCAGGCCCGCGTGCCGGTGATGCAGGCGCTGCAACTCGATGGCGCCAACCCGCGCATCGTCAGCAATGCCGCCGTGTGGATGCTGGCGAACCGCCAGCGCGACCAGGCGACGGCGCTGATGGAGCGCGCGTCGATGTCCGCATCGACCCGCAAGGCGATCGCCCAGGAGGCCGACCGCATCGCGCGCGAGGCAGCGCGGCAGGAGCGGGCAGCCTCCCGCGCTGGCGGTACGCGGCCGAAGCCGCAGCGCATCGCGCTGACGACCGCCGCCCAGCCGGGTGAAGCCTCGGCACAGAACCCAACGAGTGCGCCATGACCGGGACGAAACGATCCGGAGTCGCCAGCAACAGGAGAAAGGCATGAACTTCTTTGGACCGTCGCGCATCGCAAGTACGGCCGCGATCGCGTTATCTGTTGCCTTGTGCGCTGCAAGCTGGATGCCCGTCGCCGAAGCGCAGACCGTGGCGCCGGCCGGCACGGATGCAGGCGCGGCCGCGCAAGGCCGGAAGCCGTCGGACAGGGCGATTGGCACCGACACACGTAGCCTGCTCGCGATCCAGCGCGACGGCAGCCAGGCCGGTGCCACGCTCCACATGCCGGGCGAGCAGGCCGCGCTGGCGCATGCGCGCTATCTGAAGAGCTTCCAGCATCCGATTCCCGAGCGCTTCGTCGGGCAATCGAGCGGCGGTGGCGGCGCTGGTGTGGTTGGATTGACGCCGTCGCGGTAATGACGATGGCCCGGCGTGACAAGACACCTGCGAGGACACACGCGAGGACACGCGCGCAGTCGCGCGGCGCGGTCAGCATTCTGATGGTGGTGCTGCTTGCCACCATCGGCATGGCCGCGCTGGTGTCCATCGACGTCGGGCACGTCTTTTATCGGCAGCGCCAGCTGCAGGCGATCGCCGACATGGCGGCATTGGCAGCCGCCCAGCAGTTGCGACGCGCCGATACCAATGCAGCGATGATCGAACGGGCGGTCGTGGCTGCGCAGGCATCGGCCACGCAGAACGGATTTACCGGTCCAACGCGCGAAGACTGCGGCGCGAGCGCCGGCGGTGAAGACGGCATGGTGGTATGCGCCGGCATTTGGGATCCGAACGATACGGCGGCGGCATCCGACGGCCGTCATTTCCGCGCCAGCTACGACCCCACGCGCTTGTCTCCCAATGCGGCGCGGGTTGTCGTGTCGCAAACCGTTCCGATTCTGTTCGGGCTGCCGGGCGGTGAAGGACGGCGGCTGCGCGCCGAGGCGATCGGCAATGCCAGCCCTCCGGTGGCGGCGTTCTCGGTCGGCAGCGGGCTGCTGAATTTCGAATCTTCGAGAAGTGCGTTGGCACTGCTGCTCGGCAATACCATCAGCCTGTCGGCGGCGGACTGGCAGGGGCTGGTCGATACGCGCGTGACGCTCGACCAACTGCGGCTGGAGGCCGGCCTCGGCACCGTCGATCAATTGCTGAACGCCGACTTGTCGCTGTCGGGGTTCTACGCGCTAGTGCTCCGCGCCGCCAACAAGGAATCCTTGCTCAATGCGATGTTGGCTGGGATGCCGGCCACCATCGATGCGCGGGCGGTGGCAGCGGGGCTGAGCGTTGGGCGAGTGCTGGATCTTGGCGTGCTCGCGCCGGCGATGTCGTCGGCGGCGGACGTTGGGCTGAACGTGGCGGAGTTGTTGATGCTGGCGGCGCAGGTGGCGAACCGCGGGGCAGCGGTCGATCTGGCCGGTGCGGTGCCTTTGGTGCCAGGCACGGAATTGAAACTGAGCATTGTCGAGCCGCCACGCATGGCCGTTGGACCGGTAAGGCGCTTGTCGCCCGATCCAATGGGTTGGCAGACCACGGCAAGTACGTCACAGGTGACTCTCGGCATCAAGCTCCAGCTCGGTGCAGAGGCCGAAGGCAAGTCCGGCCTGCTGAACTTGCCGCTTCGCGTGGAACTGGGGACAGCGCAGTCGGCGCTGACCGGCTTGCGCTGTTCGGCGGCGCGAGCCGATCGCCGGGCGACGCTTGATACCGTCACCACTGCAGCGAAGGTCTGCCTCGCGCGCGATGATTTGGCCCAATGCGCCGATTCCGATGTCGTGTTGCTGGACGGGCTGATATTGAAGGTCGTCGCCAGTCCGAAACAGCAGACTCTTTCCGCGGCAAGCATTACGTCGACGCTCGCTCCTGGAGAGCAGACCTCGACCGCATCCCCGGGCCAGCTGGCAGCGTTGGTCGAAAGCCTGGCCCGCAATCTCGATGTAAAGGTCAGAGTAAACCTGATCGCCCTCAACTTGGATCTCAAGCTCGGCGGCATCGTCAGCGCGCTGAGCTCCGTGGTGTTCGGCCTGCTTGGCCCGACCCTCGACGGCCTGCTCGCCGCCCTCGGCATCCAGTTAAGCAACGCAGACCTCTGGGTGCACGACGTCGATTGCGACAACACAAGACTCGTCTATTGACCCGCGAGAACCGCGACATGAATACGACCAGCCGCCGCGCGGCCATTGCAGCATCGCCATGAAAACAGACCGCTGGGCCTACGAAAATCTCGAAGTCTACGTATGGGAAGGCAAATACGAATTTGCCGACCGCGTAGCCCGTTTTCTCGCGCCGCTTGGCGCCGAAGTGATTCGCGCCGGCGGGCTCGAGGGCTTGCCCACCGAGCCGCGCCTGAAGCTGTCGGTGGCGATCATCAGCGTGTCGGTGATCGGCGCGGCCAAGTTCACCGCGCTCGATTGGGAGGCGGTGCACGGCATGCCCGTGATCTGGGTCGCCGCCCCTACGCGCGAGAACGATCCGGGTCGCTTCCCGCCGGAGTACGCACACATCCTGTCCGACGATTTCACTGGCGCCGACCTGCGCGCGCAACTCGGCAAGCTGCTGCCGCAGCTGCTGGCGGCCGGCGAGGTGCAGCCGGACATCGCCGAGCTGGTGGCCGGCTCGCCGGCGATGCAGCAGTTGATGTCGCATGTCGACACCTATGCGGACTTCGACAGCAACGTGATGCTGTACGGCGAGACTGGCGCGGGCAAGGAACGCATCGCGCGGCTGTTCCACGAACGGCATAGCCTCTACGGCAAGGGACCGTTCGTCGCCGTCAACTGCGGCGCGATTCCCGACGGGCTGTTCGAATCGCAGTTCTTCGGCCACGCCAAGGGCGCGTTCACCGGCGCGATGTACGCGCACCGCGGCTACTTCGAGCAGGCCAACGGCGGCACGCTGTTCCTCGACGAAATCGCCGATCTGCCGCTGTTCCAGCAGGTCAAGCTGCTGCGTGTGCTGGAGGAAAACGTCGTCACGCGGCTTGGCTCGACGCTGCCGGTCAAGCTCAATTTCCGCCTGGTCGCCGCGACCAACAAGGATCTGCGCGAGGCGGTGGGGCAGGGCAAGTTCCGCGCCGATCTGTATTTCCGGCTGGCCGTGATCGAACTGCGGATTCCGAGCCTGGAAGAGCGGGGGGCCGCGGACAAGGTGGGACTGCTGGAGGCCTTCCTGCGGCAGATTCTCGGACGGTCCGGCTACGAGGCGCTGCCGCCGATGCCCGACTGGCTCAAGGGCGCGGTCGGTACCGCTTATTTCGCCGGCAACGTACGCGAACTGCGTAATCTGGCCGAACGCATTGCGATCGTGGTCCAGCACGACGGACTGTGGGACCAGGATCGCATCCGCCCTTTGTTCCGCGCGCTGCGCCCCGGTGCGTTCGAGGGAAACGACCGCGGCGTCGACTGGCGTACCGAGGTGGAGGAACGCCGCCGCATCATCGCCGCACTCGATGCCAACGGCTGGCGCCGCCAGGACACCGCCGCCAGCCTCGGCATCAGCCGCAAGGTGCTGTGGGAGAAGATGCGCAAGTTCCAGATTGCCGACAACGAGGCAGAACCGGCCTGAGCGCAGGCCAGCGTCGCGGATCCTTATCGGTCCTTATCGGTCCTTATGGGTTCCGCTTTGCCGCCTCGTGCTCCATCAATTGCCGCAACTCCGCACGAATCGTGCGCAGCAGCACGATGCGCTCCTCAGGCGTTGGATCACGCAAGAAGGTGTATGCGTGCAGCGTCAGCGGATGCAGGCCCAGAACGCCGGCAATCTGCGCCACCTTGTCCAATGTCGGACTCTTCTGCCCGCGCTCGAGGCTGCTGACATAGGTGCGGCTCGATACGGTGCCGAACGCCTGCTGCGACAAGCCTCTGGCAGTGCGCGCGGCCCGCAGCGCCCCGCCGAAATGCAGCCGCCAGTCCAACTTTTTGTGGTTCAGGGGGACGTCGGGATCTGGGCCTTGCTGCATCTTCGGTAACTCGTCATGACATTCATCGCGCGCCCACCGTCGGCTCGCGCGCGGACAGGCCCGCGCCGAAGGCAAAACCCTGGCTGAAGGGCAGGGCCGGTTGCGCGGGCGCGTGCCGCTGGCGGGAGGCCGTATCGGCGGCCCGTTGGCCATCCGTCGATGAACCGGACAGGATCTGCCGGATGCGCGCCAGATACCGCTCGCCGACAGCCCGGTTGCCGCGGGCCGCCTCCATGCGGAAAGCACTGCGTGCCGGCGGACGAATGTCCAGCGCACGGCAGACTTCGGACACATAGGGCTTGGATTCGCCGTTCAGGCGCCTGGCCGCCAGCCGCACCGCGTCGTCGCCGACCTGTTGGCGCAGCCACCGAAGGACAAGACGGTCGTATTCGTTTTGAATCCGGATCAGGTCTTCCATGGGCACTCCCATTACTGTATGTTTGTACAGGTACTGTAAGAATATACAGTATCGGGAGGGATGCAAGGAAAAATTGGTGAAGCGGCACGCCTGGTGCTGGTAGCCGCGCCGGGCAGACGGTTTGGGCACCTTTACTCGGTAACAGCTGTATTCTTGTCTTACTGCCTAAAGCGAGTATTCTTCATATACAAATCAAAAATAGTAAAACAAGAATACAACTTACCCGTTGTGGACCGAGAAAACAGCCGAGGCCCGAATGAGCAACTTCACCGTCCGAACGCCCGACCAATTACCGCAGCTGCTTCAAGCGTTCCGCAAGGAAGCCGGGCTGACGCAAGCCGAGGCCGCGCTGCGCATGGGTGTCAGCCAGCAGACCTTGTCCGCGCTCGAACGCAACGCCGAGCGCGTCAGCGTGGAAAGACTGATGCGCCTGCTCGGTATCCTCGGCGTCGAAATCGTGCTGCGCAAAGATGCGCCGCCGCCCGGCAACAGCGACGAAGCGCCGTCGACCACGCACCCCTGGTGATCATGGGGCGACGGTCGCACACCCGCGCGCTGAGTCTGTGGATGAACGGCGCCTTCGTCGGCACGTGGCGCTTCCATCCTCATGCCGGCGACACCCTCGAGTACGCACCGGAGTGGGTGGCGTCCGAGGCGGGGCGGCCCTTGTCCCTGTCGTTGCCCTTCACCCCCGGCAACTTGCCCCACCGCGGAGAAAAGGTGCGGGCTTATTTCGAGAACCTGCTGCCGGATACCCGGGAAATCCGCGAACGCATCGCGCGGCGGTATCGCACCGGATCGATCGATGCGTTCGATCTGCTCGCCGAAATCGGACGCGACTGTGTGGGCGCCCTGCAATTGCTGCCGGACGGTGCGGTGCCAGCCGGGGTGCAGGCGGTACAAGCCGAATCGCTGACCGAGGCGCAGGTCGCGCAAGTGCTGCGCGGCACGCTGGCGCCGGCACCGCTGAGCATTGGGCTGGACGAGGAAGAGTTCCGCATCTCCATTGCCGGCGCACAGGAAAAGACCGCGCTGCTGTACTACAACGGCGCCTGGTGCCTGCCCCACGGTCAAACGCCAACCACGCACATCCTGAAGCTGCCGCTGGGCCTGGTGGGCGGACTGAAGCTGGACCTGAGCGAATCGGTTGAGAACGAGTGGCTGTGTTCCCTCATCCTGAAAGAGTTCGGTCTGCCGGTGGCCCGCTGCGACCTGGTGCGCTTCGAGGACATGAAGGCGCTCAGCGTGCAGCGATTCGACCGCACCTGGTGGCAGAGCCCGACTGGCGACAGCCGCCTCGTCCGCCTGCCGCAAGAGGACATGTGCCAGGCGAAGGGCGTGCCGCCGACGGCCAAGTACGAAGCCGACGGCGGCCCGGGCATCGACAGCATCATGGACACGCTGGCCGGGTCGATGACGCGTGAGCAGGACCGCAGGACCTTCTTCCAGGCACAGGTCCTCTTCTGGATGTTGCGCGCGCCCGATGGCCACGCCAAGAACTTCAGCGTGTTCCTGCGTCCGGAAGGACGGTATCAGCTGACTCCCCTCTACGACGTGCTCTCGGCCCATCCCCTCATCGGGGAAGCGCCGGGCCGCCTCTCTGCGTTCAAGATCAGGATGGCCATGGCCGTCCGCTCGCAGAATGCGCACTACCGGATGCGGGAGATCGAGCGCCGACATTGGGTGGCCCTCGGCGAGCGGCATGGCGTGCTGACGCCCGACGGACGCTCGGCGAGGCATGTCGTGGAAGACCTGGCGCAACGCACGCCGCAAGTGGTACAGGCGGTGCGGGAGCAGTTGCCCCAAGACTTCCCCGAACCGCTCGCCGATTGCATTCTCGATGGGATGCTGGGGGAGGCCGAAAGGCTCGCCGGGTAACGCCCGGCAAGCGAAGCGTTGGGCCTCAGAAGTCCACCGTCATGGCGACCTTGAAGGTGCGCGGGGCGCCCATCGTCAGATAGCCGCCGTATGCCGAGGCCCAATACGCCTTGCCGGCCACGTTCTCGATGCCGGCGCGCAGCGTGTAGCGCTGTTGCGCCGCCTTGAAGGTGTAGCGGGCGCCCACGTCGAAGCGGCGCCACGAGGGCAGGCTGACCCGGTTCGCCACGTCCAGATACTGGCGTCCCGTCTGCAGATAGCGGCCCGATATGGTGAAGCCCGTCACGCCGGGGATGTCCCATTCCGCGCCGACATTGAGCGTGTAGTTCGGCACGCCAACGGCCTTGTTGCCATCGTTCGCCGGCGTGCCGGTACGGTTCAGCCTGGCGTCGATATAGGCCACGCCGGCCAGCAATCGGACGCCGGGCAGCGGTTCACCGAAGCCGCTCAGTTCGATGCCTCGATTGCGCTGCTCTCCGACCATCGAATACACATTGCCCTGCAGGACGCCGGACGGCTGCTCGATCTGATAGACCGCCAGCGTGGTGCCGAACTTGCCGGCGTCCCACTTGACGCCAGCCTCGACCTGCTTGGACTTGATCGGCGGGAACATTTCGCCGCGGTTGGTCGCCGCATTGGGCGCGGTCGGTCCTTGCGACAGGCCCTGAATGTAATTGGCATACAGCGAAACGTTCCGCACCGGCTTGACCACCAGGCCGAAGGCCGGCGACGTGGCCGAGTCGTCGTAGGTCGATTGCTGCGCGCCCGTATAGCTGTAGCCGCGCACGCTCAGGTTCTGCTGCCGCACGCCGGCGGTCAGCAGCACACGGTCGTCGAGGAAGGACAGCGTGTCCGACATGGCGAACCCGCTCAGGTTGGTCCTGCCCGTAACGCCGGGGTGCGCCATGTCGCCGCCGATCAGCGTGGTTGCCGGCCTTGGCGTCTGCACCGGGTCGTACAGGCCGGTGGCGAAACGGCCAGACATCTCGTAAGCGGTGCGCTTCACGGACTGCATGGCAGACCACGCCAGATTGATCCGATGCTTGACCGGACCGGTATGGAAGGTGCCGCGCACGCCGACTTCCTCGGACGTGGTGTTCGACTTGTACGGCACCGTCAGCCGTGCCGCGGTCCCGATGCCGCTGCCGTTCACCGTCAGCGAGGAGTAGTTGCCGAACTCGTTGGTGTGGTGCGCGCCGACCGCGAGATAGGTGGTCCAGTCGGGCGCCAGGTCGTACTCGGCGCGCAGCGTGCCGTAGGTATCCTCCAGCATCGAATCGGTCCAGGCCTGCGCGAAGTTGGCGCGCGCCGACGGCACCGCGGGCAACGTGGTCCCGGTCAGCGACACCATGGGCCGGCCCTGTCGAATGGTCTGCTTCTGGTAACCGAAATCGCCCGAGACGCGCAGCTTGTCGCCCTGGTAGTCCAGGCCCGCAGTGAACAGCCGCTGCTGCCGGCGCTCGTCGTCGACGGCCGCTTCACCGCCGCGCGCCAGCGCGTTGATGCGCACGCCCCAGCGCTGGTCCTCGCCGAAGCGGCGGCCGATGTCGATATGGCCACCGGCCCGGCCCTGGCTGGTGTAGTCGATGGTTGCCTGGGTCAGCGGCTGGTACGGCGCGAACTTGGGAACGAGGTTGATGCCGCCGCCGATGCCGGAGCCAGTCGGCGTGACGCCGTTCAGGAAAGCGCTGGCGCCGCGGAAGACCTCGACCCGATCGAGTCCCTCGACCGCCACCAGCTGGCGCGGGCCGATGCCATACAGGCCGTTGTAGCCGAGGTCGTCGCCGTTCAGCTGAAAGCCGCGGACCACGAAGGTCTCGGAGAAATTGCCGAATCCCAGGCTGCTTCGCACGCCGGGATCGTTGGCAAGGACATCGGCGACCGTCCGCGCCTGCTGGTTCTGGATCGTCTCGGCCGTGTACGCGGTGATGCTGAACGGCACGTCCATCATGTCCTGGTTGCCGAGGATGCCGAGCCGGCCGCCACGCGCCACTTGGCCGCCGGCATAGGCTGGAGGCGGCTGGTCGGGCGTCGATTCCGCGCGGACGGTGACCTGGGGCAGCGTCTCGGCCGATTCCGCGGCCGTGGTGGAGGCGGCTTGCGCCTGGGCGGTCAGTGGCAGCGTGCCGGCGACCGCCATGGCGATCAGATGCGGGCGGAACCGGTGCGGGCGGCACTGGCGGGCCCACGCGGTGTGGCCGGCTGGAACTCGGGGCGATGGAACTCGGATGGGGAAGCGGAGGGCGGACACAGTGAGGCAATGTCGTATTGGAAGTGCATAATGATAATCGTTTTCATTATCATTTGTGCCGACAAAGCCGCGTTGCGCATGGGGTCGTGCCCTACTGCGTCCCGAATCCCTCCTTCAACGCCTCGCGCAGATAGTCCACCAGCAGCCGCACCGGCCGCGGCAGCAGGGGGCTGTAGGGCCGAATCGCGTAGATCGCATCGCCAAACGCGCCCGATGGCCGCCATCCGGGCAGTACCCGGACCAGCTTGCCTGCAGTCAGATCGGCCTGCGCGGTGAAGTCCGGCACCAGCGCGATGCCCAGTCCGCCCAGTGCGGCATCGCGCAGCGCCTCGCTGTTGTCCGCCGCGAAATTCCCCCGGATGCCCACGCTCTGCCGCGCCGCACCGCCTCTGACCGGCTCGAAGCTCCAGGTCGGCTGCTCGCCGCGCCGAAAGTAATGCAGGCAGTTGTGCGCGGTCAGATCGGACGGCGAAGACGGTGTGCCGTGGCGCCGCAGATAGGCGCGCGTCGCCACCAGGACCGTGCCCGTGCGGCACAGCGTCCAGGCGATATGCGTATCCGGGGCCCGCGAGGCGTGGCGTACCGCCAGGTCGAAGCCCTCGCGCGCCAGCGAGGCGAAGCTGTCCGATAGCTCCAGCTCGACGCGGATCTGCGGATACATCGCCAGAAACGCCGGCAGCCGCGGCACGATCTGCTGGCGGCCCAGCGCCACCGGTGCCGTCATCCGCACCAGTCCGCGCGGTTCGCCGCCCATGTCCTTGACGTCGCCGAAGCTGCGCTCGATCGACTCGAACGGTATCCGCGTCGCGTCCACCAGCCGCTGGCCCGCCTCGGTCAGCCGCACGCTGCGGGTGGTGCGCTGCACCAGCGGGATGCCGGCGGCCCGTTCCAGCTCGGCGATGCGCTGGCTCATGGCGCCCTTGCTGATGCCCAGTTGCGTCGCCGCGGCGGTATAGCTGCCGACGTCGCCGAGCACCACCAGCGAGTGCAGATGCACCCACAGCGATTCGATCTTTTGCTTGTCCATCGGGCGATTGTTTAGTTCATTGAACAGTGAGTCAAGCGTGGCGCTATTGAATGGGGCCGGCAGCGACGCCTAAACTGGGCCCATTCGATCCCATTGCCCCCATTCCAGAACTGCAAGGAGCCTGAGATGACCCAAGCGCATGCCTATACCGACCGTGCCGACGTCGGCCACTACATCGGCGGCCAGCGTACGAGCGGCGGCAGCCAGCGCCGGCAGGACGTGTTCAATCCCGCCACCGGCGAAGCCGCGCGCCGGGTCCTGCTCGGTGAGGTCGCCGATGTCGACGCCGCCGTCGCCGCGGCCGCCGCTGCGTTCCCCGCCTGGGCCGACACGCCGCCGATCCGCCGCGCCCGCGTGATGCAGCGCTTCCTGCAATTGATGAACCAGCATCGCGACACACTCGCGGCGATCATCACCGCCGAGCACGGCAAGGTCTTCTCCGACGCGCAGGGCGAAGTGATGCGCGGCATCGACGTGATCGAGTTCGCCTGCGGCATTCCGCAGCTGCTCAAGGGCGATTACACCGACCAGGTCAGCACCGGCATTGACAACTGGACCATGCGCCAGCCGCTGGGCGTGGTGACCGGCATCACGCCGTTCAACTTCCCGTGCATGGTGCCGTGCTGGATGTTCCCGGTGGCGATCGCCGCCGGCAACACCTTCGTGCTCAAGCCCAGCGAGCGCGATCCGAGCGCGAGCCTGTTCATGGCCGACCTGCTGGCCGAGGCGGGTTTGCCGGCCGGCGTGTTCAACGTCGTGCAGGGCGACAAGGTGGTCGTCGACGCGCTGATCGCGCACCCGGAAGTGAAGGCCGTCAGCTTCGTCGGCTCCACGCCGATCGCACAGGCGATCAGCGAGCGCGCCGCGCAATTCGGCAAGCGCGTGCAGGCACTGGGCGGTGCCAAGAACCATCTGGTGGTGATGCCCGATGCCGATCCAGAGATGGCCATCGACGCGCTGATCGGCGCGGCCTACGGCTCGGCCGGCGAACGCTGCATGGCGGTGTCGGTCGCGGTGCTGGTCGGCGATACCGCCGACCGCCTGATTCCGAAGCTGGCCGAACGCGCTCGCGCGCTGAAGATCGACAACGGCATGAATCCCGAAGCCGAAATGGGCCCCGTGGTCACGCGCCAGGCGCTGGAGCGCATCGAGGGCTATATCGGCCTGGGCGTGGAAGAGGGCGCGACCCTGGTGCTCGATGGCCGCGGCCATCGCGTGACGGGCCATGAAGGCGGCTTCTTCACCGGCGCCACGCTGTTCGACAACGTCACGCCCGAGATGCGCATCTACCGCGAGGAAATCTTTGGCCCGGTGCTGGCATGCGTCCGCGTCAAGGACTTCGCCGAGGCGGTCGAGCTGATCAACGCGCACGAGTTTGGCAACGGCGTGGCCTGCTACACCAGCGATGGCGGCATCGCCCGCGAATTCGCGCGCCGCATCCAGGTCGGCATGGTCGGCATCAATGTGCCCATTCCCGTGCCGATGGCCTGGCATGGCTTCGGTGGCTGGAAGCGCAGCCTGTTCGGTGATACGCATGCCTACGGCGAAGAGGGCGTGCGCTTCTACACCAAGCAGAAGTCCGTGATGCAGCGCTGGCCGCAGAGCATCGGCAAGGGCGCGGAGTTCGCGATGCCGACGTCGAAGTAAGGCGCGCCGGAACGGCGACATACGGCGACATCCGGCGGCGCCGGCGGGGTCAATACCCGCCGGCGCCGCTTTTTTTTTGCCGAAGGTTTCAACGCCGGGACGCCGGTGCGGTGCCAAGGTTTTCCACCGTTGCCCTCGTTCAAGATAGCGAAACATGCGTGGCATATATGAAGCCCCGCGCGTTAGTTTGCACGTGCAAGTTCGCCTAAAGGGAGACAAACCATGAATACGCGCAGGCGATGGCTGACCGCCATGCTGGCACTGACCGCTTCATCGATGGCTTCATCGATGGCGCTTGCCCAGGATAACGAAGGCTGGCCGAATCGCCCGGTCAAGCTGGTCGTTGCCAGTGCGGCCGGGGGCGGCACGGATACGCTCGCGCGCCTTCTTGCCGAGCAACTCGGCTCGGTGTTCGGCAAGCCGTTCGTGGTCGAGAACAAGCCCGGCGCGAACGGCTTGATTGCCAGCGAAACCGTGTCCGCCGCGAACCCGGACGGCTACACACTTCTGCTTACCTATGCCGGCGCGATGGTCGTCAACCCCGCGCTTTACACGCGAGCGCCGGATCCGCTCAAGCGTTTCGAGCCGATTGCGCAGATCGGCAGCTTCGGCAACCTGATGGTGGCCTCGCCCAAGGTGCCGGTCCACAACCTGAAGGAGCTCGTGGCCTATGCCAGGCAGCGCCCGGGCCAGCTCAGCTATGGATCGTGGGGCATGGGATCGGGTGGGCACCTGACCATGGAGAGCTTTCTGAAGAAGGCGAATCTCGACATGGTTCACGCGCCGTACAAGGGCACCGCCGCCGTGGCGACGGACGTCCAGAGCGGTCTGTTGCCCGTCGGCTGGATCGACGTCAGCTCGCAGATCGGCCTTGTCAAAGCCGGCCGGCTGGTGCCGATCGCCGTCAGCGGCTCCAGTCGGTTGCCGCAGTTCCCGAATGTGCCGACCATGGGAGAGCAAGGCTATCCGTTCCCGACCACCAGCTGGTATGGCATGTTCGCGCCGGTGGGCACACCCGCCGCGCTGGTGGATCGGTTGAACAAGGAGGTGGTGCGCGCCATCGCGACGCCGGCGTTTCGCGACCGCCTGACTGCGCTGAACCTCCCTGTCGCTCCAGCCCTGACGCCGGCGCAGTTCCGCAAAGTGGTCGCCGACGATACGGTGGCATGGCAACGCATTGCACAGGACGCCGGCGTCAAGCCGGAGTGAGAAGGCATGCCATCCAAGAGTTCATTCGAAAGGAGCGGCCCGGATGCGGCCGTGTTGGCCGGACTGCGCGTCGTCGATTTCGGCCAATTCATCGCAGCGCCGTCGGCGGGTCAAATCCTGGCCGATCTGGGCGCCGACGTGATCAAGGTCGAGTCTCCAGGCGGCGATGCAAGCCGTCGCTCGGGCTGGCAGGCGGATGCCTGTGGCCCCATGTTTTCAGCTTATAACCGCGGCAAGCGTTCGATCGTCCTCGATCTGCGCCGCGCGGAGGATCGTGGCGTCGCGATGGATCTGGTGGGCCGCGCCGATGTGGTGCTGCAGAACTCCCGTCCAGGTGTGATGGAGAAGTACGGGCTTGGCGCCGAGCAGCTTCGGGGTGTCCTCCCCCGGCTTGTCTACGGCTCCGTCAACGGCTTCGGCGACAGTGGGCCGGCGGCGGAGCGTCCGGGCCTCGATATCGCCGCGCAGGCCGAAAGCGGAATGATGAGCATGAACGGGGATGCCCACGCCGATCCGACACGCGTGGGGTTCACGGTCGTCGATGTGCTGGCCGGCCGTACGCTGGCGACGGGCGTGCTCGCTGCGCTGGCGCGCCGTGGCATCACCGGACAAGGTGCCCATGTCAAGGTGTCCCTGATCGACGTGGCAGCCGATGCGCTGAGCCAGCAATGGGCCGAATACCAACTGCTCGACGCGGCGCCGTCACGCTGCGGCAACGGCCAGCCGACGATGGCGCCGGCGGCGGATGTGCTACCGACTGCCGACGGTAGAATCGTGATCTCGGCCTATCTGCAGGAACACTTTGCCCGCTTGTGCGAATGCCTGGGACTGCCGGAACTCGCACAAGACCCACGCTTTCACGACAACGCCTCGCGCGTGGCGAATCGACCCGCCTTGCTCCGGATGCTTGCCGGCGCGTTGTCGGCGCTGACCACCGAGGAAGCTTGCCGAATGCTCAATGCCGCTGGCGTGGTCTGCGGCGCGGTGCGCGACCTGCACGATGCCATCCAATACGCGCAGGCCACGACACCGGAACGAGTGATCAGCGTACCGTCGCCGGGCAACCGGACGCTGCGCATGCCGGCCTTGCCCATGACGATCGACGATGGAAGGCCGCGCGATGCTGCGCTTCCCGATCTCGGCCAGCACACGGCCGAGATCCTTGCCGAACTGGACCGGCAGCAGGAAACGATGGCGTAAGTCGCTTCAAGCGAGCGCCTCGCGATGGATGTCACGCGGCGCTCGTTTGGCGTTTGGCTTCGTCCAACAGCCATCGCAAAAAGCTGGCAATGGCCGGCTTTTCCTCCGCCTTGGGCATGGTGACGGCGTAGTACGCAAATTCCGTCGGCCAAGGCCGATCCAGCGCAATTGCCAGCCGACCGCTGGCAATTTCCTCTCGCGCATAGATATCGCGAACCAGCGCGATGCCCTGGCCGGCCTCGGCCGCGCGGATCAGCAGGAAATCGTCATCGAAAGCGGGACCCCGCTCGATGCGGGGATCGCTTTCCACGCCCAGCGCTTTCAGCCAAAGACGCCAGTCGGACCGGTCCGAATCCTGCAGCAACGGGTAGTCGAGGCAATCGATGGCATCACGGATTGGAGGGCCCTCGGCCAGCAGTTTTGGACATGCGACCGGAATCAATTCTGGTGCCATCAGATAGTGCGCGTCGAGTCCGGCGTAATTGCCCAGGCCATGCCGAATGGCGATGTCGACGCGGTCCCGGCGCAAGTCGGCCAAGGCGGACGACGCTTCGACACGCACCTCGATATCCGGGTGCCGATCGGTAAATGTGCCCAGCCTTGGCACGAGCCACGATGCGGCGAAGGTCGGCACGGCACTGACCGTCAACGTCTGGCGCGCATTGATGGCGTCCAGCGTGGCAAGGCTCGCTTCGATCTGGTCGAACGCCCGCAACAGGGCCGGATGCACCTGTGCCCCCGCGGGCGTCAGTTCGACGCCGTAGCGGGTACGGCTGAAAAGGGTGACACCGGTACGTTCCTGCAACAGCTTCAATTGCTGGCTGACCGCGCCGGGCGTCACGCCCATCGCGTCCGCCGCGCGCTTGAGGCTGCCGTGCCGACCGGTTTCGACGAAGGCACGCAATGCCAGCAACGGGAGTACCGAGCCCATGGATTCAGGTTTTCTATTGTGGTAGTTCGGGGGAAATCGATTATGCCCAAGCGAATTGCCTGCGTAATCGATATAGGCGTTTGTGTGTTTAGTCTAGCTACTTTATAAGGGAAGGCAAGCGAAACGCCGGAACCTTGGTCAAGGTGACATCGTTTCGCGGCATCGGTTCCGGTAGGGGTCGATTCAAGAATTTAGATGACCTACATACACGGGGCAGATTAAATCGTTTCTTGTTGCAGCTGTTTCGCCATAGAGTTTTCTCTGTTTTGCCAATGAGGAAACAGCCGATGACAACGAATCCTTTCACCGACGAGAATCTCCCCGCTATCGACATGCCAGGCGCCTCCGCGCCGGCATTCGCCATGCATGCGGGCTACCGTCGCATGTTCAGCCCCGATGCGCTGACGGTTGGGATCTTCCTGCCCTTGCGGTTCTATCAAGGCGACATGAGCGTCCTTTCCGGCCAGGCCGATCTGGTGACAAAGATCGATCGTCTCGGCTTCGCCGCCGTGTGGGTCCGCGATGTACCGCTGTTCGACCCGAATTTCGGCGATGCGGGACAGGTATTCGATCCCTTTACCTACCTTGCCTTTTTGGCGGCCGGCACCCGGCGCGTCGCACTGGCGACGGGAAGCGCGATCTTTACCTTGCGCCACCCGATCGACCTGGCAAAGGCCGCCACGACAATCGACCAGCTTTCCGGTGGGCGGCTGGTGCTTGGCATCGCGTCCGGAGACCGGCCGGTCGAGTTTCCGGCCTACGGCATCGATCATGGTGGACGTGGCGAACGGTTTGCCGAGACGGTTGCCTACTTCCGGCAGCTGATGCACGGAGGACGGCTCGACATACGCTCATCGCTGGGACAGATGCGGAACGTCGAGCTGTTGCCTAAGCCCGTGTCGGGCGCGATTCCGCTGATCGTCACCGGCAGTTCGCGTCAGTCCCTGGAATGGGTCGGTCGATACGCGGATGGATGGCTGACGTATCCCGGGCCGGCATACACCAGCGCCGGTCCGCAACGTCTGGCCGAAAAAATCCGCGCGTGGCGAGCGCTGATTCCCGATGGTGGCTTCCGGCCCCATATGACCAACGAATGGATCGAGCTGGTGGACGACCCGGACTATCCGCGCACACCGATGAACGGCGGGTTCATCCTGAAGACCGGCCGCAAGGGCCTGATCGATCTGCTTCAAGAGTGGAAAGCGGCTGGCGTCAACCATGCCGCGCTAGGTATCCAATTTTCGTCGCGTCCCGCCGCGGAGATCATCCAGGAGCTGGCCGAAGAGGTGCTGCCGTTGTTCCCTTCGCATGAAGGCCCGGAGCCAGCGAACGCCGATTGGTAGCAGGTCTGGGCGCCGCGCATCCATAACAACGTTTTTGTCAGGGTTAATGCCCGCCGGCGCCGATGCTGGCAAAATCCGCACCGTGGCCCGTTGGGGCAAGCCTTGAACCTGCCGAATTGCTGAACTGCATCGAGCAGGTTTTTTACTTCTTAATTTCGTACCGATCGATATAAAACTAACCGATATAAGACTAATGACAAGCGTGTCCACCACACCTTCCTCGACTCGAGCCGCAGCGGCAATGCCGTTCGCCGTCTATATCCTCGGACTGACCGTTTTCTGCCTGACTACCTCGGAATTCATGGTGGCCGGCATGATGCCATCGCTGGCCGCGGCGTTCGGCGTGCCGGTCGAACGCATCGGCTATCTGGTGTCGATCTATGCGGCCGGCATGGTGCTCGGTGGACCGGTGCTGACCGTGGCGCTCGCACGCGTGCCGCTGCGTCCGGCGCTGCTCGGATTGCTGGCGACCTATATGGTCGGGCAGATTGGTTGCGCAATGGCCGATGACTATCTGGTGATGGCGATCGGCCGAGCCGTGACGGGAATCGCCGCCTCGGCGTGCTTCGGCATCGTGCTGTCGATGTGTGCGGAGATGGTGGCGGCGGAGGTCCGTGGCCGTGCCGCGGCGATCGTAATCGGTGGCCTGATGATCGCCACCGTCGCCGGTTTGCCGCTGGCGACGCTGGTCGATTTGCATCTCGGCTGGCGCGCCAGCTTCTGGCTGCTGGTGGTGTTGACCGGCCTGTGCGTGCTGGCGGTGCGCTGGAAGATTCCGGCCACGTTGACGACCAGCACCAACGGCATGCGCAGCGAATTGGCGTCGCTCGCCAATCGCGAGCTGTGGGCCGCCTATACGACCAGTGCGCTGATCATCGGCGCGACGTTTGCCGGCTTCAGCTATTTCGCGCTGGTGCTGACCAAGGTGTCAGGCTTCTCGCCGTCGTCGATTCCCGCGCTGCTGGGCCTGTATGGCCTGGCGACTGTGATCGGCAACGCGGTGATCGGCCGCTTTGCTGACCGGCATACTATGCGCATCCTGTTGTGGGGATTGATGGTGCTGGCGGGGGCGTTGGCACTGTTTGCCGTCTACGCCGATCAGCCGCTGGTTGCGGTCATTGCGATGCTGCTGGTCGGTCTGACCGGCGTATCGCTGAACCCGGCGATGGTGGTGCGCGTGATGCGCGCCGCGCCGCCTGGGCCGCTGGTCAATACGATGCATACCGCCGTCATCAATATCGGCCTGATGTCGGGATCGTGGCTTGGTGGCGTGGGCATCAGCCAGGGCTGGGGGCTGCGGTCGCCGCTGTGGGTGGGCACGGTGCTGGCGGTGGTCGGCGTGCTGGCGGTGCTGCCCTATGCGTTGCGGCGGGCGTCAGCCCGTGGCGCGAGCTTCGGGGCGGAGTGTGCGAAGGGATAGACCCGCTCCGCCCGTGGCCGACACTGGTCAATCGCGCGAGAACACAGCGCCCCGGCCAGGTCGGATATATCGCGGCGTCGGAAGGCCCATGGCCTTTGCAGCATTGAGGATGCCGTCCTCGATCGCACCGGCGTCGCGTACGCCTTGATATTCGCCGTCTTTGAAAATTACGTTGGCGCCGTAGACCACCATGAACCCTTCGGCCGCCTCCTTGGCGTCAGCCGGAACGGAAAACGTATGGACCGAACCACCGGGCTCATACAGATAGCTGCCGGCGGTCTGGCGATCGTCAGGGTATTCGACGTAATTCCACTCGCCTTTGATCGTAAAGAAGTGGACGGTGCCCGTGTGAAAGTGCGGCGGCAGCGTGGTGCCCGGCTCGAACTTGCCGTAGAGCACCCAGACGCCGTTCTCACGGTCGAGAAAGAGCGGAATGATGGTCGATCCTGATTCCGACCCTGGGAATTCGACCGCTTCATTGATGTTCACCGTCAGCAAACGGTCTTGATGCGTGACGACCTTGGGCAAGCCCATGATTCGAATCTCCTCTGATGTGGGGATAAATTCAGCGGTCACCGTTCACAGAAGACCCAGCGCGCGCAGCTTGGCATCCGGCGCCGAGTACGGGCGCTCACAGACGATCTTGTCCGAGCCAGGCGCGAATTCGAAGGTCGCGGCGATCCGGATGCGGAAGCTGCGGCCGGTCGGCTCATAGGTCTTGCCGTTAGCCTTCAAGGGGCCAAGGTGCGTGCCCTGCAGCCAGAACTCGACCAGCACGGTGTCGCCATCGGCCGCAATGGCGATGATCTCGTTCTCGAGATCCGGAAATGGCACCCGCGACGAATCGAAATACCCCCGCACCTCGGCCTCGCCATCGAATACCGCTCCACTGCCGTGCATTTCGTAGCGCGGATGCGCGAAGGTATCGATCACGGCGTCCCAATCGTGGACGCACTCCAGCGCCATATGGTCGCGTACGGTCTGGATGCGGGCTTCATTCAGGGTGGAAGACATAGAAAATTCGTGTGGTGACGTAATGGAAGAGGGGCTGCCGTGTGCGCGCGGCAATGCGTCAGTCGAGCGACATGTGCGCCTGTTTGGCGATCGATTTCCACATCGGGATATCGCGCGCATTGGTCGCTTGCTGCTCGGCTCCGGAAACGTATTTGGCCGTGATCCCGAGCGACAGCAACTTGCTGACGACTTCGGGTTCCTTCAGCGTCTTCTCGAGCACGGTCGACAGCTTGTCGACTATCGGCTTCGGGGTCTTGGCCGGGACATACATCGCCCATGTCAATTCGCGGTCGAAGTCGACGCCTTGCTCCTGATAGCTGGCCACGTTCGGCAGACTTGGCGAGCGCTTGGTGCAGACGGCCAGCGCCTTGACCTTGCCTTCTTTGACGAACGGCGTCGCGGTCACCATGTCGACGAAGGCCACGGAGATATGGTTGCCGAGCAGATCCGTGATGATTTGCGAGGTGCCCTTGTAGGGCACGTGCTGCAGCGGGATGCCCGCCTTCTGGCTCAGGATCTCGCCGCAGAAATGTCCGGTCGAGCCCGAGCCCCAGCTGGCGTACTGAATGGGCGCCTGCTGTTTGCGGGCCAGCGCCATCAGCTCTTTCAGATTGTTTGCCGGGTACGAATTCGACGCGACCATGACAATCGACGAATTGCCGATGGTCCCCAGGCTCTGGAAGTCACGCACCGGATCGTAGGGCAGCTTCGCGTAGGTCGCGGCAGCCAGTGGATGCGTCGACATGCCGCCGATCATGATTGTGTAGCCGTCCGGCGTCGCCGTCGCCACCGCCTGGGTGCCGATCGTGCCGGCCGCGCCAGGCTTGTTCTCGACCACCACCGGTTGCTTCAGCTGCGCGGCAAAGCGCTCGGCCAGGAAGCGGCCCAGCGTATCGCCGCCGCCGCCGGCGGAGAAGGGCAGCAGCATGCGGATCGGGCGCTCGGGATAGTCGGCGGGGTCAGCCGCCTGCGCGGTGGCGGCCGCCACGGCCAGCAACGCGGTGGTGAAGAGCTTCTTCATGTCTTGTCTCCAAGGGTGTTCGCCCGTTCTGCGATGCGGGATTCGGGGTGGTGTTTCCTCGTCAGTGGAAACGTTTCCATTGCAGTGTCGTCGAGCGTGGTGTCGGCAGCAAATCATGGTTAACGCTATGCTGCGCCGAGCCAGCACATCGGCTACTGTGTCTTTATGGAAACGTTTCCAACATTCGATGACATGGAGGCAAGATGAGCTTGCTGTTCGGAGGCGTATGCCAGATCGGCTACGTCGTGCGGGATATCGAGAAGGCGATGCGGCACTGGAGCGAGGTGCTCGGCGTCGGGCCGTGGTTCTACAAGAAGGAAGTCGGCACGACCGAATTTCGCTACTACGGTGAAGCGTCGGCCTTGCCGGATCTTTCCATCGCACTCGCGAATTCCGGCGGCGTGCAGATCGAGCTGATCCAGCAGCGCAATGATGCGCCGTCGCTCTATCTCGATTCGCTGAAGCACTTCGGCGAAGGCATGCAGCATATCGCGTACTGGACCGATGACCGCTTCGACGAATTCGCCGAGCGGTTGCGTGCAAGCGGCTATGTCGAGGGGCACGGCGGGCGCATGGGCATGCGCGGCCGATTTGCCTATTACGTCCATGCGGACTTGCCGGGCAACATCGTCGAGATTTCGGAAATGTCCGGCGGGAAGGGCGAATACTTTGCGGCGATTGCCGAGGCCGCGAAAGGCTGGGACGGCGCCGATCCAATCCGGCGCATTGGAACCCCGCAATGAGCGCGGCCGAAGGCACGACGGCGGGCCGGCACGTTGCGGTGGTCACCGGCGCCGCGCGCGGCATCGGCCTGGCAATCGGCAATCGGCTTGCGGCCGACGGATATGCAGTCGCCCTGTGGGATCGCGACAGGGCCCTGTTAGATCAGGCCGCTCGGACATTGCGAAGCAATGGCGCACGGGTGTTGCCGGTGTCAGTCGACATCACCGATCGCCAACAGGTCGAGCGGGCATTTGCACAGACGGTCGAAACTCTGGGCATGCCAACAGCATTGGTGAACAATGCCGCCATCCTCGGACGCAGAGGGCCGACAGTGGAGGCCTCCGTCGACGAATGGAAGCTCGTCTTCGACGTCAATGTGTTCGGCGCATTGCAATGCGTGCAGGCAATTGTGCCTTCGATGGTGAAGAACGGCTGGGGCCGCGTCGTCAACGTGGCGTCGGTCGCCGGCAAGGAGGGCAATCCGTTTGCCGGCGCCTATGCGGCATCGAAGGCGGCATTGATATCGATGACGAAGAGCCTGGGCAAGGAACTGGCTGAGACCGGCGTACTGGTCAACTGCATCACGCCCAGCGCGGCCGATACCGATATCTTTGGCCAGCACGACGAAAGCCAGCGGGCGCAATTGCAGGCACGCCTGCTCGAACGTGTGCCAATGAAGCGTTTTGTCCGAGTCGCAGAAGTGGCGGAGATGGCCGCATGGCTGTGTTCCGAGCGCTGCAGCTTCAGCACGGGCGCGGTTTTCGACATCAGCGGTGGGCGTGCCATGTACTGATGGGCGGGTAGGGCAGGGCTATCGGATCGACGATAATAGCGGCCCAGGGCCCGCTACGATTACCGCCAGCTCAGACCCCCAAGCCGGACCATCGATGACCAGCCGAACGCGCACCCCCAACTCCGATACGCCAGCCCGCGTCACGATCCGCGACGTGGCGAAGGCCGCAGGCGTCTCGGTCGGAACGGCATCGCGCGCGCTGAACCGTAGCGGCCCGGTCAGCGAGGCCGCACTGCAGGCCGTCGAACGGGCCGCCAAGGCCCTTTCCTATGCCCCCGATCCGATCGCGCAAAGCATGCGCACGGGTACCTCCGGCGTCGTGGGCCTGCTCGTGTCCGATCTGGCCAATCCGCTATACGCCCGCATCATCACGGCAGTCGAAACGCGGCTGCAGCGCGAAGGCTACGCGATGGTGGTCGGCAACACGCATAACAACAAGGCGCAGGAAGAGCTGATGGTGGACCTGTTCCGCCGCCGCCGCGTCGACGGACTGATCCTCGGCCCCTGCGAAACCGAACGCCCCGATTACCTCGCCCAAATCTCCCGCGACCTCGCCGTCGTCGCCATGGACCGCGACTTCGGCGAGCAGGGGTCCGGTGTTCATGTCGAACACGCCCGCGGTTCGTACGAAGCGACCCGGTACCTGCTCGACCTTGGGCACACGCGCATCGCGCTGATGACATCCGACGGTGCTTTGCGCCCGGGCCGCGAGCGCATCAACGGCTATCGCAAAGCGATGGAGGAGCGCGGTCTCACCGTGGATAGCGCCCTCGTGCGCTCCAGACGCTCGGCGATGGATCTGTCATTCAGCGATGCTTTGGCGCTGCTGTCCGCCAAGGACCGCCCAACAGCCTTCATCTGCCTCGGCACCCGGATTCTCTCCGGTGTCCTGCAGGCGATGAAGCAGACGGGGCACCGCATGCCGCAAGATGTCAGCCTGATCTGCGTGGGGGATAGCGATCTGGCACAGCTTTATTCGCCGGCGATTACTGCGATCGATTGGGATCTGGAGGCGGTGGGGATGGCGGCGGCGGAGATGTTGTTGCGGGGTATTGGGGGCGGTACAGGCCCGGACGATGCGAAGGCGGCCGCGGGGCGGGAGATTCGGCTGGGTACGCGGGTTGTTTTGCGGGAATCGTGTGCGCCGCCTTCGCTAGCGGGAAAAGCATAGCTGCGGTCTCGACCCTTATGGGCATGGGCTATCTTGTCTATTCCACCGAGTTTGCAATTGTTTCTCCACGAATTTTTATTTCCTTATGTGAGCATGCTGACCGGGGCGGCATGGAGCATTCAGCAGAGCCTGGATGGCTTGGGCGTCGTATCCACCAGCTTTGTTACGCGTGATTCCGGTGGAGCGCTGACGGGGAGCTATTGGTCTCCGGGCCAGGCCGTACTGCCTATTCTGGGCGCGCTCTGTCTGTTCTCGATGCTTCTGTCGGCGTGCCTGGTGACGGCGGGCTATGTCCTTGGGAGAAGGAAGGGGGCATGCGTTGCGATCGTGCTGCTTGCGTTGCCGGGGGCGCTAAGTGTGATGTCTCTCTGGCCCAACATCCCATACTTGCCCAGTGTGTACACAATTGGCGGTACTGGGATGCTCGGTACCCCATGGGGCGTCTTCTACCTATTGCTGTTGGCGGGCTTGACAGGATGGGTCCTTGGCGTCTTCGTCATGGATGCACTAAACATCGACGACAAGTTTTGGGGTGGTTTTGATCATCTCTGGTACGCCGCCGGCCTTGTGGCGGTCGTTTTCTTTGTAGCGGACGTACAGAGCGGAGGCCACGTAAAGGCGCTCGATCAGGTTTCCCGGGATGCGCAGCGGGCGAGCGCTTATCTGCACAACCAAATTGCCGAATATGACAAACACTGCCGTCAAAGTGTGCAAACACATCGGCTGTCGTGCGAATGGGCGTCCGACGTTCTGCAACGATTACTGGATTATCAGACGGTAGATGCAAAGCTCTTCGCCCAATTTGGACCAAAGAACTCCGCGGACCTGTATCAACGTTTTGCTGGGCCGAGCAGTGCTTCCGAAATTGAGACTATTCGTTCGGAAATCTCCGCTTACAACGCGGCCTTGTGCCCTGTGCGAGTATTTAACGATCACGTTAAGCAATTTGCGCGACCCTCAGCAGTGTGCCAATCTACTCCGCATGCTTTTTGCCAGTCAATTCCCGATTCGCTAAACGGGAAAATAGATGAGGACGTAAGCGTAGCTACGGTGGCAATAGCGAGTGAGTGTATTGTTCCGACCCTGGTTCGTTTCCGCGCAGGTCATGCGGAGTATCTTCAGCAAGTTTCACGAGATCAGCGCAATAAGCACTATCGCTGGTTTTACTATCTGATGTTCGCCGTCGTCGCTGGTTTCAAGATGTCCAACGGCACGATGAAGCTGACCGGCCTTCATTCACGAAAGGCACACGAAAAGCGCCGTGGCTGGCACTTCCTTTGCCGAGTGTGGGGAATATTATGGAAAGCTCAGACCACGGTGTTTTCTTGTGGCGTTCGTCTGGCATCGACTCTTGCCATCGCCTGCAATGCTGTTGCGAAGAGGATGGTGCTTCGGGTGAGGAAGTTTTTTTCCTCCAACGTCAGGTCCGGATAGCTTATTGAATCGGTATCGAGCCAGGCCACGCGCTGAATTGGGGCGCAAGCTGATTCCGTTGCGAGCCTGCCCCCAATACTGCCAACGGCCAATCAATAATCCCAAAACACCGGCACCCACCGAAACGCCTCGCCCTGAACCGCCACCCGCCCAACGGACGGAAACGGCAGATGCGTCGCCACCAGCAGCTCACCAGTCTCCGCCGCTTCCCGCAACATACGAACCCGAACCTGAACCGACTCCACCGGGTCATGTTCGAAGCCGTTGTGCCATTCGGGGTGGTCGAACCCAACCGGAAAGATGGCGTCGCCGGCGAAGGTCAGTCGCTCGCTACCGGACGTCACGCGGACCATGCTGTGCCCCGGCGTGTGGCCGCCAGTGCGAAAGGCCATAACGCCGGGCGCGACCTCGCACTGCTGGTCGAACAGCCGCAGCTGGCTGCGGTATTCGTTGGCGAAGCGCGTGGCGGCCGAGCGGAGCACGGGCGGTACCGGCGATGGCATGGTCGTGTCCGAGAAATCCGGCGATTCCCAGAACTGGACCTCGGTGGCGCACACGTGGATCCGCACGTCCGGACGCAGCTGTTCCTTCACGCCGTCGACGAGCAGCCCGCCAACGTGGTCCATGTGCATGTGAGTGATGACGATGTCGGTCAAGGAACCGAGTTCGATGCCGGCGGCGTCCAGGCGCTGGGGCAGCAGCCCGGCACGCGGGAAGTCCGGATACTCGGCCCCGAGTCCAGCGTCGATCAGTATGGTCTGCTTGCCGCTGCGTACGACGGCGACGTTCAGCGGCCAATCGAACGCGTCCGGAGGCAGGAACATGTCTTCGAACCAGGCCGCCCGGTCCGCCGGGTTGGCATTGGTGGCTAACGTCGCGGTCGGCAGGGCCAGCACCCCATCGCTGATCACCAGCACGTCGATTTCGCCGACCCGTACCGCGTAACGCGACGGGACCAGATCGTCGGGCACCGGACCACCGCGGCGTGGCGTGTTTTGTGTGCTAAGCATGATGAAATCTCCAGTGAGACGGCCCGAGAGCCCGGACCAAACCAGTCGGGCGGCGACTGGTTGCTTCAAATGAGGGGCACCCCTCGCTTGCGGGGCACGAATCGCGGCGGGAAGGCCGCGTGACCACATCGTAGGCAGTAGGGGCGCGAGGCGGAAGGCAGCGAGCGGAATCACGGTGTTGCCCGATACGCACCAAACGAATCGATCAGCATTAAAAAAGCCCTGCTGAACCATCGTCCAGCAGGGCTTTTCATTGGTGAGATTGCGATTTGCTCGATCAGCGCTGCGCCGATTGATCGCCCTTCGCATACACCCGTTCACCAGCCACCCAGGTCTCCAGCACCTGAATCTTCCAGATGTCCGCCGGTGCCACCTTGAACAGGTCGCGGTCCACCAGGATGAAGTCGGCCCACTTGCCTTTCTCCAGCGAGCCCAACGTCTTTTCCTGATGCTGCGCGTACGCGGCATCGAGAGTGAACGCGCGGAATGCCTGCGGCAGGGTCATCGCCTCTTCGGGATGCCAGCCGTTGATCGGGCGGCCTTCATGGTCGGTGCGCGTGACCGCCGCGTGCAGACCGTAGAACGGATTGGCCGATTCCACCGGGAAATCCGACCCGCCGGCGATCACGGTGCCCTGCTTCAGGAAGGTCTGCCAGGCGTAGGCGCCCTTGATGCGCTCCTTGCCGATGCGGTCTTCTGCCATGTTCATGTCGCTGGTCGCATGCGTGGGTTGCATCGACGCAATCAGGTTCAGCTTCTTGAAGCGGGGAATATCGGGCAGCGAAACCACTTGCGCGTGCTCGATCCGATTGCGCAAGTCTCGGCCGCCCACGTCCTTGTAGGCGACTTCCATGGCGTCGAGCACCTGATGATTGGTCTTGTCGCCGATCGCATGCACATTGACCTGATAGCCGGCTTTCAGCGCGCTCTTCACGTTGGCCTGCATCGCGGCATCGCTCATGAACAGCAGGCCGCTATGCGCGTGGTCGTCGGTGTAGGGCTCCATCAGTGCGGCGCCGCGGCTGCCGAGCGCGCCGTCGCCGTAGAGCTTCACGGCGCGCAGGTCGTAGCGGTCGTTGCCGTAACCGATCAGCGGCCCCTTGGCGGACAGCGTCTTGAATTCATCGCCGGTGTCGCGAATCATCCCGTAGATGCGCGTGGTCAGCTTGCCCTGGTCGGCGAATTCACGATAGATGCGGTCGTCGGCGACCGTCACGCCGGCATCGCCGACAGACGTCAGGCCCAACGCATTCAGATGCGCGACGGCCGCGGCCAGCGCGGAGCGGCGATCGTCGTCGGAGTAGGGCGGAATCACGTTGTTGACCAGCGCCATCGCCTTGTCGATCAGCACGCCGGTCGGATTGCCGTTGGCATCGCGTTCGATACGGCCGCCGGCCGGGTCCTTGGTATCCCGCGTGATGCCGGCCGCCTGCAGCGCCTTGGTGTTCAGCCAGGCAGCATGGCCATCCACCCGCACCAGCCGCACCGGACGGTCCGATACCGCGGCATCCAGCTCGGCGGCAGTCGGGAAGCGGCCCAGCTTCCAGTTCACCTGATTCCAGCCATAACCCAGCAGCCACTGACGCTGCGGATTCTTCTGCGCATAGTCGCGGATCTGGCCTTGCGCTTCCTGCAGGCTTTTCGTTCCCGACAGCGAAATCTCGGTCGTCTTGAAGCCCAGCCGGAACACGTGGCCGTGCGCGTCGATCAGGCCCGGCAGCAGCGTCTTGCCCAGGCCGTCGATGCGCTTGGCATCGGGATATTTCGCGCGCAGCGCGGCGGCGTCGCCGGTCTCCAGTACCTTGCCCTGGTCGAACACCAGACCGCTGAAGCTGGCGATCTTGTCGTTCTGCAACGTGTAGCCCTGTACGGACTCGACCAGCGTGGGAGCGGCGTGCGCATGCACCGCCGCCATGGCGGCCAGTGCGAGCAGACTCGTGCGGATGGACTTCTTCAAGATGACTCCTTGTTGTTGTGCTGTGTTTTCTTATGGTGCTGCCGATGACGCCCGGGGGCGGCGCCGATCCACGGCATAGCGCCGCGAGTCATGGACGGGCGGCGGTCTGCCTTCTGCTCGCCCGCATGACGGGCGGCATCATAAGAGAAAACAGGGGTGCGGGAAAGGCCAAGGGAATGCCCGACCGGGAAACGCAGTACCATCGCCATATCACGTGCCAAGGAGTGCCAAGGAGCGGGGCATGCAGTTTCTCTGGCCACAAATGCTCTGGCTGCTGCTGGGTCTTCCGCTGCTGGTAGCCGCCTACCTGTACCTGATTGCGCGGCGCAAAAAAGCCGCCTTGCTGTATGCCAGTCTTGCGTTGCCGCGCGCCGCGCTGGGCCGCAGGCAACGATTGCGGCGTCACATCCCGCCGTTCCTCGTGTTGCTCGCGCTGGGCGTGGCCCTGTTGGCATGCGCCCGACCCACCGCGACCGTCACGCTGCCGTCCGACACCGTCACGGTGGTGCTCGCCATGGACACGTCCCGCAGCATGGCGGCCGCAGACGTCGCACCCACTCGCATCGCGGCCGCCCAGCAGGCCGCTCGCGACTTCATCATCGGTTTGCCAGCCAGCGTACGTCTGGGCATCGTGTCCTTTGCTGCCACGGCGACCGTGGTGCTTTCCCCCACCGACAGCCGGCAGGACATGCTCGACGCGATCGAGCGCTTTCAACTGCAGCACGGCACGGCCACTGGCAGCGGACTGATCCAGGCGCTGGCGGTGCTGTTGCCCGACGATGGCATCGACCTGGAGGCGATCATCTTCGGCGGCGAGTCGCTGGCACCCGGCTCCGGCGGCAGATCACTGGCAGAGGCCGCGGCGGCCGAGGCCGTCCGCAAGCGCGAGCTGGAGCAGCCTTCGGCGAGCCCCGGTTCCTATCGGCACGGCGCGATCATCCTTCTCAGCGATGGCCGCCGCACCACTGGCCCGGACCCTATCGATGCCGCCCGCATGGCCGCGCAGCGCGGCGTGCGGGTCTATACCGTGGGCTTCGGTACGCCGCTTGAGGAAGGGGCGCCAGTGCCGGGCCTTTCTTCCCCCGTGCAACTGGACGAGAGCACCTTGCGGCAGGTCGCGATGCTGACTGATGGGGAGTACTTTCAGGCCAGCTCGGCGGCTGATTTGACGCAGGTTTATCGGCGGTTGAGTAGCCGGTTGGCGCTGGAGCGGAAGGAGGTTGAGGTCAGTGCGTTGTTGGCGGCGGGGGCGGTGGTGCTGTTGATCTTGGCGTGTGGGTTGTCGGTGGTTTGGTTTCGGCGGTGAGGGGAAGCGGGGGCTAGCAGTTCGACTTGTGACATTCTGCGCCTCCCTATGCCGTCGTTCATGCGGTGGTCACAGGCCGATTGCGCGCTGGAATGCTATGATCGAACTTAAATTCGACGATGGTTTGAACAAAAAATGAGGCTGCTGACGCATCGTTTTGAGGTGGTGCCCCTCACGATAAATAGTGTCAAGTCATAGCCTGGAAATACTCAAAATGATGGATTGGTTCCCTGTAGTCTTTATCGTGTTCAAGGTTCTCGTGCTCGGCACGGGCATGTTCTTCGCCATCAAGTGGCATTACGACAAGGGAAGAAGGAATGACAAAACCAGCTGACCCTCGCTGAAAGCGGGCAGTTGGCGTGAAGAGGCTAAATTGAAAATTGGCGCGAAACATCGGCGCCAAATGTAGACACAAAAATTCGGAGACTGAAGCTGTCACCTGCGCAGTTGCTTCTAATGACCGCTTCTGGCGGGCTCGGTCGCTGAGCTGCCGCGTTGCTTGGCTCGAGTGGTGGGGATTACTCGCCAGCGGGAAGCTTAACGACTGTTCAACCGCCGCAGCAGATCGGCATTTTGGGGATGCGATGTGGCCAGTGCTGACACGTCGGCCAGTTCGAATTCGCTGAACTCAAAACCGGGCGCCACCGTGCAACCCGCCAAGGCGTACCCGGCTTCGGTCGAACCGGGCACTCTTTCGGCGGCAAACCAGCAGCCAGCCGGCACCACGGCCTGGAACACCGCGCCCGGATGCACCAGCGGGTTGCCAAGCCGATGTGTGGCGAGCGCGCCGTCTGCGGCCAGCCAATGAACATGAATCGGGTCGCCGGCGTAGAAATGCCATGCCTCATCCGCACCGATACGATGCCAAGTTGAGTAAGCATCGCCGCACAGCAGGTAGTAGATCGCGGTCGAGGCCGAACGCTCCGCGCCATCGCCAGCGCGCAGCACCCGGGCCGAATCGCGGAAGGTTTCTCGGTAGAAGCCGCCTTCTGGGTGTGGCACCAGACCAAGTTCGTCAATCAAACGTTGTTGCGGGGTATCCGATGTCGAGGCCATGGCGGGATGCGTGCGGTGGAGGATGGCGGGCCACCAACTTATCACGGCGCGTTTTAGCGTGCAGGCCATGTGCTTCGTCGTGGCGTTCATCATAATCAAACGGATGCCATGTTACAGGGTTGAACCGACACCTGAACGTCCGCCCGGGACGCATATAAGCGGCGGCTTTTGGCCGGAATCGGCCTCCAGCACCAGAGCTCTGCAGTCGCCCCAACGACCCCCGCGCTCGCTTCTGCTGCGGAGCTCGGAAAACAGGCAAGAGCACCGAGTGCGTCAAGCTAGCCGAGCGACGCACTTTGTTTGGTTGCATGTAAAACCCGCTTTCGCCGCCACGTTCGATCGATGAAGCCTTCGTTCGCCGCCTGGTGTGTGTTCCAAAGGCCGAATCATCGAGCCCGGTCGAAGCGATCCATCGGTGAACTGGCCGGCATACTGACTCGAAAGATGTGCCCAGGCGTGGAGCCGGCTCGGCGCTCCAGTGGCCGCTCAAGATGGATTGCTAACTTGGGGTTCATCGGTAGTTCAGTGCATGCCATTCGCGTTCATTCTGCCGATGACACGGCTCGTGAAAAATCGGATTCCGACCTTCCAGGAGCCGCTCCCTAAGTTCGCATTCTAATAACATTGGTGATCCGTTTGTCCCACCCTGCACACGACTCTGGCGCGCCGGGTCAGTGCCACCGCCCGACGGGAAACTTGGCAGGGTAGACTGAAAGATCAAGCACGAAGACTGAATCTATTTTTGGGAATCGATTCTCGATGGCAAAAAAATACGATGCATTTGAGGCGCATCTCAGAGGGTTGACCGGAGACACCTTAAGGCTTACGTACGACCAAATTCGCGAATACAGTGGTCTGGGAGCGCTACCCAAATCCGTTTATGCCTACCCGCACCAATACCTCAGTAGCTCAAAGTCGCAGCCTATCCCTGCCGCGTGGCAGCGCGCAGGATGGAGAAAGTTCAATCACAACTACGATGAGCAGTACATCGACCTGCATCGTACCGTCCCACTGGAAGCGGTGACGCTGGCCGATGACACCGCCGACGATGGTGTGAGTAACGAGAATCGGCAACTTGTGAGCGTCAAAACGAGACGTGGCCAGCCCGACTTCCGCGCCCGTCTCCTGCGCGCTTACGGGAACACCTGCGCCATTACAGGCTCAACTGTCGCGCCGCTTCTGGAGGCTGCTCACATCGTGCCACACGCCTACGAAACAAACTACTCCACCTCAAACGGACTGCCCCTACGTGCGGACATTCACACCCTGTTCGACCTTCATCTAATCGCTATAGATCCGGACGGCCAAGTGGTCGTCTCAGGACGCCTTCAAGGTACGGAGTATGCCCAGTACCAATTCCAGCGCCTTAAGGCTTTTCCGGAGGCTCCTGCTGACCAGCCGTCCGTGGAGGGGCTGAAACGCCATCACGACCTGTTCCTCGCTATTGAAACAGAACAATATTAATGATGTCGGCTTTCGTTGCAGCGGGACGGCGGTGACGTTCAAAGGCAGGGCGCACCTGGGGGGTTGTAGAACAAGAGGATCGACACAACGAAAATGCTAGACACGGGAAAACTCGATCTCTCAGAGATCGAAGGCGGTAATCAGTTCGAGCACTTTACAGCAGATTTTCTCAGCTGCTTGGGATATGAGATTCTGCAACGTCCTGGTGAGGGGCCGGATGGCGGAAAGGACATGATCGCTGCAAGACCTGCCTTGGCCCATGAGCAAAGGGAGCAAACTCTCGTCCTCGTCAGCTGCAAGCACTACGGCAGAGCCGTTGGGATCGGTGACGAAGAGAACATTGTCGACCGCCTGTACGAACACGACTGTGATGCGTTCCTAGGCGTCTATTCCAGCCATCCCAGTCAAGCACTCACCCACCGGTTCGATCGGCTTAGGGCACCCTTCCGCCGACGCCCGGCCATGGAAATCGACTATTTCACAGGGGAAGAAATAAAAAGAAGGTTGCTTGAAACCGCGGATGGGGAGCGTCTTATACGCCAATACTTGCCTCTCTCTCATCTGGGCTATTTGCGCGCGACAACGGAGAGCTTCGTGTTTGAGCGGCGCCCAGTGATTGAGTGCCATGAATGTAAAGTCGATCTCCTTCAGAAATTTGAGGGGACGATCGTTTACAAGATGACGTACGATACGATTGGCGCGCCAAACGGTCACCGCTTGCAAGATATCATTGCTTGCTGCACAGCCCACCAGCCTAGGGGACTCCCAGCTGCGTCAATTATTCGCCCGATCGAGCAACTGATACAGCCGGCTACGTTCATCCAGCTGATACATCAGGACATGAACTTTCAGGCCCTTCGGCCGCCGTTCTTCAGCGGTATTGAAGTCCACAGAAAATGGGTGCATCTAGTCCACTCCCTGTTCTATTTCGTTGCACGGGGACGGTCACAGCCTGTCCAGCCGGACGGCGAGCTTCTACTGAAGCAACCCCGAGTCAAGTACGGGCTCTAAGGCCATGGTCGCGCGCGGACCGGACACTTCCTCGCCAAGCCTGACCAAGAGCCCGCCTGGGAATTAAGCAGCCAATCGCACTCCAGGGATGCTGATGGGCCTTTATCGGGCGTCCTTCGGTTTGCCGCCCTTCGGCCAGTCTTTAACGCGCTCAGCATAGTCAGATCGCGGCTGCGTCGTGAAATACGCCGAGAAATTCAGGCATCCTGGGCGCTCAAACTACCCTACTGGAAAGAGCGATTCTCAGACGAGGAAGCAGTGAGATGCGACGGCGGGCGAACGTCCTCTCATGGCCGATGGCCGACGGACAATATCGGCTTTCAGACGACGGCCCACCCTATTGGCCAGTCACGATAGCCGGCGTGCAACGAATTCCGCCGGGTAAGTGGCTCTGTAACAATGTGCCCGGTTCATCCAGGAGCCTAGAGAGGGGCGTATGCAGATAGAACGTGTCGACAGAATCGCGCCAGAGGCGTTGGCCGCGGAAGACTTCTCCTTTGACATAGAGTATGAGGCGGTCGCCCCATTTGATGGGCCGGGCATGCCGAACGTGGTGCCAGTTGCGCCACGGACAAAGTCCTACGGTTTTGATGAATCGTTATCCGAACCGGACTTGGATTCAGGCCGCTTGTTGCTCGCGGCGAAAGACGGATTGCCTGTTGCAGGCTACTTGCTGGCCACCCCAGGGTGGAATGGCTGCGCGAGCATTGACGACATTGCCATATCACGCCGTTACCGTCGCATGGGCATCGGCAGACGTTTCATGGACGAAGCCGTGGCGTGGGCGGCGGCCTTGAACCTCGGAGCGATCCGACTTGAAACCCAATCGTCCAACGTGTCAGCTTGCCGCTTCTATGCACGGTACGGCTTTGTGCTGGGCGGGTATGACCGCTACCTGTACAGCCAGCTAGACGAGGACGTCAGGGATGATGTCGCGTTGTACTGGTATCTGTTCCTGTAGTCCGCAAACTTGGCCTATTGCCGACGCGAAATGCCTGGTCCTGACCGAAAGCCGACGGCACGAACTAGCTCTTAATCGTCCGCTACTGCCGAAATGGTCAGCTATCGCGGGTCGAAACTGAGTTCCAGTCGCGTGCCGCCCGGCTCCATCAACATGGCATGCCACTTGGGACCGTTGCCGGACAGCTCCGGCGCAAATTCAACCTGGACACCGGGATAAGCGCGAACACGTTCGAAGAGGCTGTCGAGCGACGGCCGATCCGGAACCTTCAATGCAAGGTGGTGTAGGCCAACGGTGTTCTTGCGATCGAAAGGCGCGAACGCCGTTGTATCCGCGACTTGCCACAGCGTGATCTTCGCCGTCCCGTCCGTTACGTACGCCGCAGGGTAAGCCGGGTTGCTGCCGAATACGCGCCACCCCAGGCATTCCGTAAAGAAGCGCGTCGAGACTTCGAGATTTGCAACGGTAAGGCCAATGTGGTCGATGCCTAGAGTCGCGGCAGTCATTGCGTCTATCTCCATTCTTTATGTTGGCTGGCGGAGATTGTGGCATGACCGAATGGCCTCGAACAGGCGAAACCACTTGCGCTGTCAACGGCATCGCGTATATGATCCATATACGTTTCATATATGGTATCGAAATGGGCATAGTGAATATCGACGACGATCTGCACGATCAAATTCGCAAGGCGAGCGCTGTGTCGTGCCGATCGATCAATGCGCAAGCGGCGTTCTGGATCAAGATCGGCATGCTGTGCGAAATGAATCCGACGCAGAGCTTCAATGAGGTCGTGGCTGGCGAATTGCGGGCGGCCGGCGTAGCGCCGCAGGCCATCAAGGTCGCGTCGACATGACAAAGCGGCCAGAAGAAATTGCCATCATGGCGGAGTCGGGCAGATTGCTGGCGCAGGTGTTCGGCCATCTGGATCGGCTCAATTTGATCGGCATGTCGACCATGCAAGTCAACGACCTGGTTGAGAGCTTGATCGTCGATGAGCTGCAAGCGCGCCCCGCAAGCAAAGGGCAGTACGGCTATGCCTACGCGCTGAACTCATCCCGCAATAACGTGGTTTGCCACGGTGTTCCCTCTGCGTCGGACGTCTTGCAGAACGGCGATATCGTCAACTTCGATATCACGTTGGAGAAGAACGGCTATATCGCCGATTCCAGCAAGACGTACCTTGTTGGCGAGGTGTCATCACTGGCCAGGCGCCTCGTGCAGGTTACCTACGAAGCCATGTGGAAGGGAATTCAGACCGTTCGTCCGGGCGCCAGGCTCGGCGACGTGGGGCACGCGATCGAGCGGCACGCCAGCAGGCATGGCTATTCGGTCGTTAGGGAATATTGCGGGCATGGCATCGGGCGTGAAATGCACGAACCTCCCGAAGTCCTGCATTGGGGAAGGCCGCGGACAGGGTTGGTGCTGCGTGAAGGCATGGTGTTCACCATCGAACCGATGATCAACCAAGGCGGGCATGCTGTCCGGACAGAAGACGATGGCTGGACGGTGGTGACGCGCGATGGCCAACTGTCCGCGCAATTCGAGCACACGGTGGCGGTGACGCGAAACGGCGTGCGAGTCTTGACGTTGCGTCCTGATGAAAGGGTGCCGAATTTCGCCTGATGATGGCGTGGTAGAGTCGATCGTTGTTCTGCTTTCACTCCGCAGCTCATCACAACGAGATGGAAAGCGCCACCGATAGGCCTAATATGACCACGCAGATTCCGGCAATCGATCCCGCAAGAACCGCTCTGTTGGTCATGCACTATCAGACCGACATCCTGGAGTTGTTTCCCTCGGTTGCGCCCGCGTTGCTCGCTAATACGCGCAAGCTGTGCGACGCCGCACGGGAAAAAGGTGTCAGCGTCTATTTCGCGAAATTCCACTTCAGTCCCGGCTATCCGGAAGTCAGCCCGCTGAACAAGAACGGGCAGGGCGTCAAGCAGCTCGGCCTTTTCGTCGAAGATCGAATCTCGCCGGAGCTTGGCCGGCAGGCCAATGAACCGGTCATCATCGCGCATCGTGCCAGCGTGTTCTTCGGTACCGATTTGCAGGTGAGGCTATCCGCGCAAGGCATCGATACGCTGATCATGGTCGGCGTTGCGTCGACCGGCGTGATGCTGTCTTCGGTCGCGTACGCAAGCGATGCGGATTTCCGGCTGTTCACGGTCAAGGATTGCTGCTACGACCCGGATCAGGTCGTGCACGATCATCTCTTTGCGACTGCATTCGAGTCGCGGACGACGGTGCTGTCGTTGGCGGATGCGTTGGCATTGCTTGGCTGATACCGTCGCAAGATACACGTCAGGAGGCTGCTTTTGGCGGCGCGTGGCGTGCGAGGAACCGATCCAATTGGCCAGCGAACGCCTTACTGTCCTGCGAAGAATATGGTGCCGGCCCACCGGTTTCGATGCCCGAGGCGCGAAGCTGGTCCATCACCTCACGCATCGTCAAGCGCTCCTGGATATTCTCGCGGGTGAACCAAGTCCCCCTTGGATCGAGCACATGAGCACCCTTGTCCAGGGCCGCGGAGGCGAGAGGTATGTCCGCCGTAATCACGAGGTCACCGGCATTGACCAGCTCGACGATACGGTCGTCGGCGGCGTCGAATCCAGCCGGCACCTGTACCGATTTGATGAAGCGGGAAGGTGGCGTGCGCATGTACTGATTGGCAACCAGCGTGACGCACACTTCGACGCGTTGCGCCGCTCGGTACAGCATTTCTTTGACGACGACAGGGCAGGCATCTGCGTCAACCAGGACTTGCATCGCGGTAATCCGATTGAGGTGGGGGACGGTCATGATACTGCCAGCTTGGACGGGCACTCCTTCAAGAGCTGGCACAATTGCGCCTTTCCCATGAAGCATCAAAGGATTCCCATGAAGTCTTCCCGCCGCTACAACCACCGCCAACGCAAGAAGCTCCATATCGGTGAGTATCAGGAACTGGCATTCGAAGTGATGGCCGATCTCTCCGCGTCGGCACGCCAAGGCGACCCTGCGGCGCTGCTTGACCGGTTCCTTGAGGAAGCGATCGAGGCCAACGGGCTGCTGATGGCCGGCGCCATCGACGATGGCCAGCTTTCGGCCTATATCCTGCTGAACGCTGCGCGCGGCTCGGTCAGCGCCGAGCAGCGCGAAGCGGTCGAGAAGTGGCTGCTGGCATCTGGCGACTTCGAGAACGTCCGCGTTGGGCCGCTGCGGGATGCGTGGTATGGGGTGGAACAAGAATAATTGGGCCGAGACAAGGCCTGTCATCGACGGGCCTTGTCTCAAGCAGTTTCGGCGGAGCGAGGATCGTTTCGGGTATAAAAGCAAAACGGAGCGGTACGGGGGCTGCCGTCTTGTAGTGTTGCGATTCTCAACGGCCGCCGCTCCTCTGCTAGGCGTCCGTTGGGGAGACAGGGGCGCAGCTCTGCTAGACCGTCGTGCTGTCTGACACCGAATGACTGTGGGGGCATGGCGGGCGGCGTTGTTGGAGCGCGGCCAAATCTTCTGTCCAAAACCTGTTGGCAAAGTCTAACGACGGCTTGCGTCGAAATATCTTTCCGGTACTTATTGCAACGTCAAACCTCATCTTCTTTACGGCGGAAAGTGTTCGAATGGAAGACCATGGATCGGCTTTGGTCAGCTCATTCATCAGCGTAAATGATTCGCCATGTGTCAGCGTGCGAGGAAGGTCACCCCCGTGATATCGGCCGAGACCGAACTGCATATATTGATGGCCGGTGTCCCGCCACACCGAGTGGGTGACCGACCGAACCGTGACCGGCATCGTGCCGATATTCGCAATCTCGATAGCGATAAATCGTCTTTCGCCAGGATTGTCGCCGCCGATGGTCAGATCGAAGTGCCGGTGGATGTGAAGTCTGAGCCGAGGGGACTCGTTTCGTCGAGCTAGGTAGAGAGAAACTATCACGGCACCGCATGTTCCGATCGCGGACAAGATTTGAGCGACGTCGACCGCCCACCTTGGAATGTCCAACCTTTTCCCCCTCTAATAGTTAGTTGCTTTCGTAAAGCGCTTAGTGATGCGGATGACACAATTGGTGCCATCCCGATTAAGGGCAGGGCCTTGTGACCACCGACATACGTGCGAATCCAGTCTGCCACGAACTCGGCAGGTTGGGTTGGCTCGGTGGAGTTGGCAGCTGTTTTTACATCATGAGACGGCAGTACGGGCAAGATATTCAAGAGAACCCCTACTTCAGAATCCAAAATGGCAGATCCTATCGTCATTTCAGTAGGAAAATCCGCGACGGCGCGCTACGTCGCAGGCGGGGACGAATGCATGCGTAAGAACATTTTGTCTTATGCAGTGGTTTACGTGCCGCGAACTCGCGTCTCAGCTATTGCTAGGAAGATCACTGCAATCAAGAAGCGATTTCGGCTACTACCAACAGTACCGCTCCACTGCCGCATCCTCTTCAATCCAGACAACAGGCGTCGCGCGGGATTGGAGCACCTCAGTACCGAGGATGCAAGAAGAATCGTAGCGTCCGCAATCACGGTCATTGTTGAAGCGCGATCATTTGTTCGCTGCGCGACTACAACTGTCGAAGATGCTCACTCAGCGTTGGGCGACACGATGGTTTTCCGTAGTGCCGTTGACGATTCCATATATCCAATGTCAGTTGGCAAGGATCCCAAAGCTCTTTTTAGCCTGCTGATGATGAGCTGCACTGCTGACAGCCCTGTGGATACTAGGGTACCGAGATCTAGTGACAGCCAAATATTCGTCGCAGCGGAGCGCTCCAAGGTAGAGTTCTTAGGTCAGACAAAGCGGGCTGACACCATGCTTTCGTACTACTCGGAGATCGGTACCTCTAAAGGAATTCTTCACCAGGTCATTCCCAACATAGCAGAAGCGGACGGCCATCCACTCTTGGAACTAGCCGACATCGTGGCATACGTTTGTGCTCAGGCAGAGGACCCCGAGCGTCGATTTTCGTTCTTTCCTGAACAACTTTCCCGTATGCAGCACCGAATGACGTTCGTAAGAATGTTCGAGGGCGGAAGCAAGTTTCCGCCTGGTTATCCCCATGCCCCTCAATCGCGAGGCTTCCTTGCGAACTAGTGCAATGTCGGTTTGTGGAATGAGAAGCGAAGCGGGCCGACACTGTGGAAGGAGAGCGGGCCCTAGGCACCCGGAATGCACGGGTTTCAAACGCGTTAGTGAATGCCAACCAACGCAACCTAACACCCTAGGACCCCATGTTCACCACATACAATTCGGCATAACCAACTACGCCACCACAAGACCTTCTTCCTAAAAGCCCTCGAACCCCTCGGCGTAGCGATAGCCTCCGAAGGCCCCGTCATACGGCGTCGAAATTTCCCCCCAGGCAAACCCTCCCTCTGCCTCTTCCAAACCAACGAAAAACCCGCCCACCTCCACCTGGCCTTCAAAGCCGAAACCCGCCGGCAGGTAGACGCCTTCTATCGCGCACCGCTCCAGGCCGGCGCCGAAGACAACGGCCCACCCGGCCTACGCCCGCACTACCACCCCAACTACTACGCCGCCTTCGTCATCGGCCCAGACGGTCACAACATCGAAGTCGTCTGCCACGAGCCCGAAGCCGAAGCCGAAGCCGAAGCGGAACCTACCGCTGCACCAAATCCCTGACCCCCTGCCGGCAAAGGCTGACGAAATGCTGCGCCGCCGATGACTGGCCCCGCCCGGGATGGAAGGCCAGGATCGCGCGAAATCGAACTACCCCCGCGAACGGAACACTCCGGAGCCCCAGCGCCAAATACGTTCGAGCCACCAACGGATTGGTAACCGCGAGCCCCGCACCCGCCAGCACCAGCGCGCATTGCGTATGGCTATACGGCGTCGTCGCCACGAATCGGGGCGCGATATGGTGCTCGGCGAAGGCGGCTTCCAGTTGCCGTTGCGCCGGGTCCGCGGCGTCGAGGCCGATCAGCGGTGCGTCGGCCAGGTCTGCGACGCCGACTCTGGCCCGGGCTGCGAACGGGTGCGTGGCCGGCACGATGCAGACGGCCTGTACGGCGTAGAACTCGGAGGCGGTCAGGCCGCTGGTGTCCACCTCATCGCCCATGAAGGCCAGGTCGAGTTCGCGTTGGAGCAGGCGTTCGCGCAGCGCGCGCGAGCTGTCGACCTCGAGTCGGCAATGGCTGCGCGGGTAGTTGTGCGAGAAGCTGGCGACGGCCATTGGCATCACGCTGGCGGCCATTGCGTGCAGGGCGCCGACGCGCAGCACCGTGTCTTCGTGCTGGCGGAGCAGGTCGATCTTGCGCTGCACGGCGTCGAGGCCGATATAGACGCGTTCGACTTCGTCCATCAGCGCGGCCGCCTCGGCGGTCGGGACCATGCGGCCCTTGCTGCGGTCGAACAGGCGCAGCTGCGCGATCTTCTCCAGTTGCAGGACGATCTGGGTCACCGCCGGCTGGCTGATATGCAGGGCCTCGGCGGCGCGGCGTGCGGAGCCGAGGCGCATGACCATGCGGAATACCTCGATCTGCCGGGCGCTGATGGACGGTTCGGCTACCTCTCTTGTTGCCTCTTTCATGGTGACCCTATAAGTTCGTCTTATTAAAGACGCACGATGGCTGTCGTCGCAAGCGTATACCGGGCCTTAGACTTCGTCTCATGCAATCGCTGTCTATCGCCATGCCTCACGACCATTCATCGAAGCCGTTTCAGAGCCTCAATTCGGCCGTCCAAACGGCCATCAATCCGGCCCTGCACGCCCTGCAATGCATTAGCTGCGAGGCGATCTATCCCGTTGCCGATCTTCCGGAAGGCTGCCCCGCCTGTCACAGCCGGGGCCGACCGAGCAGTGTCGAAGCGGTCTACGACGCGCGAGCGTTCGATTTTGCACCAAAAAGCACAGGTTATCGCTGGGGGCATTGTTTGCCGTATCTGGATGGCGTGACGCTGGGCGAGGGGAACACGCCTTGTCTTCCGGTACCCGCCCTTGCCGAGGTGGCTGGCGTCGCATCGGTATGGATCAAGAACGAAGGGGCGAACCCGACCGGCTCGCACAAGGACCGCATGTCGGCGCAGGCTGTGAGCCGTGCGCTGGCGATCGGCGCGAGCGAGGTGGTGCTGGCTTCGAGCGGCAACGCCGCGGTATCTGCCGCCGCCTATTGCGCGGCGGCGGGTCTGGCTTGCGAAGTGGCGACCTACCGTGATCTGCCGGCGATTTTCGATGCGGCGCTGCGCTACTACGGTGCGAAACGCATCGTTTGCGAGACCGGCCATGCGCGGTGGCAGCATGTGAGCCGACGCGTCCGTGACGATGGCGCGTTCGCGCTGACCAACTACAGCATTCCCGCGGTGGGCAGTCCGGTGTTCGGCGTGGAAGGCTATCGCGCTGCGGCACTGGAATGGGCGCATCAAGGCTGCGAGCCGGACCACGTCATTGTGCCGACCGCGCGCGGGGACCTGCTGTGGGGCATCTATAGCGCGCTGCGCGATCTGGTGGCGGCAGGGCGGCTGGCCCGCGTGCCGCAGCTCTGGGCGGTCGAGCCGTTTCCGCGGCTGTGGCGCGTGCTGGCCGGCGAGCGCCAGCAGGGGGATTTCTATGGCGCGACGCAGCAGTTCTCGACGGCAGGATCGACGGTGACCGCGCAGCAGGTTCTCGCGGTGACGCGCTCCGACGGCGGCGCGGTGGTCGTGGGGGATGATGCCGCACGTGCCGGCACCGCAGCGCTGGCCTCGGCAGGATACTGGGTCGAGCTGTGCGCCGGGGCAGGGCTCGCGGCAGCGCAAATGCTTCGCGCCGACGGGCGCATCGACGCATCCCAAACGGTTCTTCTGATGTTGACGGCACGGGGCGATCGCGACCCCGCGCAAGGCTGACCCTTACACAGGCTGGAGTCCTCCCATGACGCTGCGCTATCTGATCGCCTCCCTCGCAATCTGCCTCACCGCCCATGCCCCCGCGGCCATGTCGGCCTATCCGGAAAAACCCATTCGCCTCGTCGTGCCCTGGGCCGCCGGGGGCAGTACCGATGCGCTGGCGCGCGCCGTGGCGCAGCGGATGAGCGAGTCGATGGGCCAGCCGGTGGTCGTGGAGAACCGGGCAGGGGCTTCCGGCCGCATCGGCGCGGAGGCCGTGGCCAAGGCGGCGCCGGACGGTTACACGCTGGGCGTCATCGAACTGGCCCATACGGTCGCGCCGTCAGTGTTCCGCCAGATGCCATACGACCTGCTGCGCGATTTCACGCCGGTCTCGCTGCTCGGGGAATCGCCGCTGGTGCTGTTCGCCGACAGCACGCGATATCGTCCGGGGAGGCACAGCGCTTCCTGGCGGATGCGCGCAAGCAGGGCAAGCCGCTGCAACTAGCCACGAGCGGCAACGGCACGATCAGCCATCTGGCGGCCAAGATGTTCGAAACGCAGGCCGGCGTGCCGATCGATGCGGTTCCCTATCGTGGCTCAGCTCCGGCGCTCACCGATGTCTCCTCGCAACTGGTCGCCGGCCATTTCGCCACGCTGGCGAGCGGCAGCAGTCTGCTCGGCGCGGGCAAGATCACGGCGCTGATGGTCACCGGACCGGCGCGCATTGCCGCGCTGCCGAATGTGCCGACCGCCGCCGAGGCGAAGCTGCCGTCGCTGCAGATCAGCCAGTGGTGGGCCATCGTTGCACCGGCACGCACGCCGTCGACCGTGGTCAGCAAGCTCGGTGACGAGGTACGCGCGGCGCTGGCCAATCCGCAGACCAAGGCTCGGCTGGATAGCCAGGGCATCGACCTGAAGGCCTCGTCGCCCGCCCAGCTCGGCGACCGGCTGCGTGGCGAGGTCGATCGCTGGGCGGCGCTGGTCAAGCAGGCGGGAATTCAGCCGGAATAAGTCAGTCGCGTCGGCCGGTTTCGGCGATCGCGGCCAGCAGATCGTCCGCGTGGACCATGAATTCTCGTACTTGCCGCAGGGTCCGGTATTGATTCAGCACGGCGCTCCACTGCGGCGATTCGATCAGTTGATGCCAGACCGGCTCGAGTTCGGGCGAATCCGCATGCTGTTGGTCGATCAGCTTGCTGGCGAATTCGAGCGTGGCTGGTGCCGACAACAGCTGCATCCGGCTGGCGGCACTCAGCATGCGCGGAGTGGTTTCGGCAGGCGCATCGCTGCAATACAGGATCCGATTCGACAGGCTCGCTTCGTCGGTCGGCAGTGCGTGCAACGCGGCACCACGCAGGCGCACCGCTCCTTGCTCGGTCTGGAAGGTATAGACGACGTGCGGCTCTGCATGCGCGAGCAGGCGCAAGCCGCGCAGCAGCCGGGGCAGGTCCGTGGTGGCGGCGTCCGCGGAGGCTTTTGCTTCCACGAGCAGGCAAACGTCCCAGGCCGGCGTATCGTCGCCGGCCTCATCGGCCGTTTCGCGCTCTGTCTCGGCTCGCCTCAGCAGCACCGCATCCCATTCGGTCTTGGCGCGTTCGTGGCTGGCCGGCAGCGATGCCGGCACGCGCATCGAGGTGACGACCCGGTAGGGTGCTGACGAGCCCTCCCGTTCGTTGAGCTGCTGCGCCAACGCGCGCAGCGCCTGCGCGGCCAACGCTTCGACGGCGGCCCCGCGCTGTCGCGAGGAGACGCCCTGCGCCGTCGCGGTAGCGGTTCCCGAGCGCGGACCCTGACGGTCCCACAGTGATCGATATTGGTGGACGAGCTCGTCCGCGGTCAGCGCTTCGAGCCGCCGCAAGCGTTCCAGCGCGGGGCTTTCCAGCAATTGCATCAAGCCGTGATGATCCGGCGTGTCGTTCGCGGTCTCCGGCATCGCAAGCAGAGTGCGAACGGCGTCCTGCAGATCGGACCACGCTGACGCCGACGCAGCAGCATGAAGCTTCGCCATTGTTTCCCGTAGTCGACGCGCCGCGATCCGCTGCTGCTTGTTCGGGTGCGCCACCGCATTGACGGCCGCGAGGACGGCCCTGCGGTCCTGATCCGCCCGGGCCGCCAGCGACGCGTACTCGCGCACATGGGCCACCCGGTGGCGAAGCGCCATCGCCTGGAAAGCCGGATCGCCGGCATCCGGCCGGATCGCTTCCCGGACCATGCGCGCGAGCGATTCGACGAACAGGTGCTTCAGCGCCGCGCCGGGGACTTCGCCGTTCGCCAGCGCGACGCGAGCCTGTTCGATGGTGACCGCCAGCGCTGTCGCTGCATTGGACTCGTGAATCCGCTCCGTTACGGCACCGAGCGGCGGCAGGCGATACCGCCGTGCGACGGCGCGCAGCGTATCAGCGAGCAAGGCGGGCAGTGGCGGCAGGGACATGAGCGCAATGGTAACAACGACGCCGGCACCGGGACGCGCCGCGACGTCCCGGCGGCCGCTACACGCTTGCTCAACGTGCGCGTGCGAGGTTGCCCAGGTGCCCCAACACGTCGTCCAGCTCGGCATTCAACGTCGCCACCAGTTCCGCCGCGGGCAGCGAACGTGCCAACGGTGCGGCCTGACCCGCCCATTGCGCGGCGAAGTCCGCGCTGCCGGCCGCCTTGGCCGCGGCGTGCAGCGCCTTGCCGGCGTCATAGGTGATCGGGTAGTCGGGGATCGGCGGCGCATCGGGGGCGACGCCCAAATCGGTAAAGCGATTGACGAAGCCGCGCGCGGCGCGTCCGGAGATGGCGCGCGTCAGCGTGGTGGGGCGCGTCTGGTCCGCCAGCAGCGCTTCGCGATACGCGGCGTCCGCCACCGTCTCCGGACACGCCACGAACGCGGTGCCCAGCTGCGCGGCCTGCGCGCCGAGGGCCAGCGCGGCGGCGATGCCGGCGCCGTCCATGATGCCGCCCGCTGCAATCACCGGCAGGCTGGTATTGCGCACCAGCAGCCGCACCAGCGCCATCGTGCCCAGCCCTTCGTCAAAGCCTTCCGTGTCGAACACGCCGCGATGGCCGCCGGCCTCGACACCTTGCGCCACCACGGCATCGATGCCGGCCGCTTCGATCCGGCGCGCTTCGGTGACCGTCGTCGCCGATGCCAGCAGCACGATGCCTGCCTCGCGCAACGCGTCGATCTTTGCCTGGGCCGGCAGACCGAAGTGGAAGCTGACCACGGCCGGCTTCTCTTCGAGCAGCATCTCGTACATCGCATCGTCGGCGACGAAGCTGCGATAGATCTCGCGCAGCGAGGCCGGCGGGCTCGCGCCGAATTCGGCGAAGCGCGGGGCGAGATAGGCGAGCCACGCGCGTTCGCGTTGCGCATCGGCCTGGGCCGGGACGTGGCAGAACAGGTTCACGTTGAACGGCCGCTCGGTCAGCGCGCGCGTGTCGCGGATGGCCTGGCGAGCGGCATCGGCGTTCATCGCGCCGACGCCGAGCGAGCCGAGGCCGCCGGCGTTCGAGACGGCCGCGGCCAGCGCCGGCGTGCCGACGCCTGCCATCGGGGCCTGGACGATCGGCGTCGACATGCCGAGCCGGGCCAGCAGCCCGTTTGCAGCGGAAGAGGGGGTCATGGGATGCTCCTTCGGGAATCGGGCCGCTCAGCCTTGGCGAAGCTCGTGCAGCAAGGCTTCGTAGGCGGCGGTGGTGAAGCCGGCGCGCTTGACCAGGAAGGTATGCGCGGATCGCACCGGCACGGTGTGAAAGTCGTCGCTGTCTCGATGCAGGGCGAGCAGCGATTTGGGCAGGATGGCGAAGGCCGAGCCCGCGCTGACGCAGGCCAGGATCGCGTGATAGGACGGCATTTCGCGCACGGTCAGGTTGCGGCGCAGGGCCTCGTCGGCCTGCGCGAGCCATTCTTCGGCGCAGCGGCGATAGGTGCAGCCGCGGGTGAAGCCGGCCAGCGTCCGCAGCGTGACGTCCTGCGGCCGGCGCACGCGCGGATGGCTGGCCGGCAGCACCAGCACCAGTTCCTCGGTGAACAGGAACGCCCCTTCGAGCCCCGGCGCCATGTCTTCCATCGACAGCTGGCGCGGCGAACCGATGCCCGGATGCGCGACGATCGCACAGTCGAGCTGGTGCGATGCGACCGCATCGGCCAGCGCCTGCGCGGTGCCGGTGCGGATCTCGACGTCGACCAGCGGATAGCTTGCGTGATAGCGCGCCAGCGGTTTGGGCAGTCGGGCGGCAGCGGCGCTTTCCATGGTGCCCAGCCGCAGCTTGCCGGTGGGAACGTCGTGCCGCATCGCTTGCCGTGCCTCCTCGGCCAGCGCCAGCAGCCGCTCCGCATAGCCAAGCAGCTTTTGCCCTTCGGCGGTCAGCGTCATCCGCTTGCTGTCGCGCTGGAACAGCGTGACGCCCAGGCTGTCCTCCAGCTGCTTGATGCGCGTGGTGACGTTCGACTGCACGCGGTCCAACGCGCGCGCGGCTCGCGTGACGCTCTGCTCCTGCGCCACGGCGCGGAAGATTTCCAGTTCGGCCAGTTCCATGGATGCGGCGCGGTGGTTCGCGACGTTCTCAATTCAGGAATGAAGATGGATTAAATATCCTGTATTGAGAACGGGAAGTCAAGGTAGGGGCGTGGGGCGGTGGGGGAATGTCGTCGAACCACCCCCTCTCCCCAACCCTCTCCCCCTGAGGGGGAGAGGGAGAACACAGAGCGCTTCGTTTCGGGGTAGAAGCAAGGCGCTCCAATGGCAAGCGCCCAATGCAAGCGCTAAATGCAAGCGCCGAAACGAAAAGCGCTTCCCGAAGGAAGCGCAGTCGAAAGGCAGGCCCTTACGGTTTCCGCCCCTCTCCCGCTTGCGGGAGAGGGGCGGGGGAGAGGGCAAACGCGCGAAGCGCGAACGCTTCAGAGCGACATCGAAAATCCTCTGCATCCACATCGTAGTTCGCCGGTTTCCGGCGAATCGCCAGCAGCGCCAGCAGGTCGGCCAGACCCTCTTCGGCTTACTTCCCCTCGAAAGCCGCCTTCAGTGCCCCCGCATCCAGCTTCTTCATCGTCAGCAGCGCCTGGACCAGCCGGTCGATGCCCGCCTGGTCGCCGGAACGCATCAGCGTCTCCATCTCGGAGGGCACGATCTGCCATGAGACTCCGAACGGATCCTTGCACCAGCCGCATACCTCCGCTTCCGGTACCGCGGACAGCTTCGACCAGTATCGGTCGATGGTCGCCTGGTCCTCGCAAGGAACGAGAAACGAGATGGCCTCGTTGAAGCTGAAGCCGTGCGGGAACCCGCTGTCCATCGCCGCCATCCAGGTATTGCCGAGCCGGAAGTCGGAGAACATGACCGATCCCGCCGGATTCGGCTCCATGCCTTGCCCATAACGGACCAGCTGCCCGGCCTGCGAGTCGGGAAAGATTTCGCGCCAGAACTCGCCCGCCGCCTCGGCCTTGCCGCAGGCCTCGCCGGTGAACATCAGCGCCGGCACGATGGGCGGCCGGGATTCGCCCGAGGTATTGGTCAGCATCAGTTGCCAGGACAGGCCGTAGCGATCCTGCACCCAGCCAAAGCGCGCGCTGAAGGGGTAGGCGTCCAGCGGCATCAACGCCTGGCCGCCGTCGGCGAGCTTGTCCCACATGGCGTCGAGCCGTTCGCGCGCCTGCGGATCGCGGCCCGGATCGAAGAGGACGAAGAAGGAAATGGACGGATTGAAGCGGAACATCGGTCCGGCCGAGATCGCCATGAATGGCTGGCCCCATAGCGTGAACCGCACGATATCGCAGTCCCCGGAAGGCGTATTCCGGATCTGTCCGACGAAATCGACCGCTGAATCCGGAAATACCGATACATAAAAGCGCGCCGCTTCCACCGCCTCGCGGTCGTACCACAGGTGCGGAATCAGGGTGACAGGCGTGGTCATGTGCCAAGCTCCTTTTCAGGCATTTCGAAAGGAAAACGGCGCCAGTTCGGCCGCCGTTTCGCGATAAAACTCCAGAGTAGTCGCCCCAACGCCATCGACAAAGTGGACAAAAAAATCCCCAAGGCTGGATTGCCTTGGGGATCAGGGCGTCAGCAGCCTGAGCCGCTTCGCTGAGGGAAGGAAAAAGGACGGAAGGCGGGCTACTTTTGCACTGCGGGAGCCGGGGCGCCCAGCGTCGCCGGATGACTGGCCGAGGCCGAACGACGGTGGTCGATCATCGCAACCGCGAGCGCGGCAATCACGGCCGGAATCGCGATGGCGACGAAGTTCTGCTGCAGCGGCAGCGCCATGCCGACCAGCATGCCGATCACGATCGGCGCGAGGATCGCGCCGCTGCGGCCCACGCCCGAGGCCCAGCCGATGCCGGTGCCGCGTGCCGCCATCGGGTAGAACTGACCGGCATAGGCGTAGGTCACGATCTGCGTGCCGATGGTCGAGGCACCGGCCAGGCCCACCAGCACGAACAGCACCGGCGTCGGCACGGGATAGCCGAGCAGCGTGATCGAGACCGCCGCCAGCGCATACATGCCGACCAGCACGTGCTTGATATTGAAGCGGTCCGCCAGCCAGCCGCCGCCGACCGCGCCGATCATCGCGCCGAAATTCAGCACCAGCACGAAGGTCAGCGCCGAGCCCAGGCTGTAGCCGGCGCTGGCCATCAGCTTGGCCAGCCACGAGCTCAGCGCATAGACCATGAACAGGCACATGAAGAACGCGACCCAGAACATCACGGTGCTGAAGCCGCGGCCATCCTGGAACAGCTTGCTGATCGGCGCCTCGCCGGCCTTGTGCAGCTCGGGCAGCGCGAAGCGGTCGTCGGCTTGCGGCCGGTAGGCCGGTTCGAGCCGCGTCAACACGTTTTTGACCTCGTCGAGGCGGCCCGAGCGGATCAGGAAGGGCATCGATTCCGGCAGCGACTTCATCACCATCGGGATCAGCAGCACCGGCAATCCGGCGGCAAGGAACACCGATTGCCAGCCGTAGCTCTCGATCAGGCCCTTGCCGACCACCGCGGCGAGCATGCCGCCGACCGAATAGCCGCTGAACATCAGCGTGACCATGGTGCCGCGGATCTTGCGCGGCGAGTACTCGGTCATCTGGGCGACGACATTGGGCATCACGCCGCCGATGCCGAGACCGGCGAGGAAGCGCGTGACGCTGAACGTCACCGGGTCGCTGGTGAAGCCGGCGGCCGCGGTGAACACCGAAAACAGCACGATGCAGATCGCAACGGCCCAGCGCCGGCCGATGCGATCGGCGATGGTGCCGAGGAAGATCGCGCCGAACATCATGCCGAACAGCGCGGAGCTGACCATGAAGCCGGCCTGCGTCGCATCGACGCCCATCGACTGCATGATCGACGGCAACGCGATACCGGCCACGGCCAGGTCGTAGCCGTCGAAGATGATGATCAGCGCGCACCAGAACAGCACGAGCCCATGGAAGCGGTTGAAGCGGGCCTCGTCGGCCAGCTGGTGGACGTCGATTTGACGCATGGTTGTCTCCTTGCCGAGCTCGGACGGCTCGCTTGTCATTGTGTGTGTCAGGCTACTGCACCGTCTCGCCGACGAAATCGGCGATCGCCGCGATCAACGCGTCCGGCTGATCGCGATGGGGCGAATGCCCGCAGTCGGGCAGCTCGAGCAGGCGTGTCTGCGGCACGCGGCGCGCGATGCCGCGGATCTGTTCGAGCGTGCCGTATTCGTCGTCGAGCCCCTGCACCGCCAGCAGCGGGCAGCCAATGCTCCCAATCTCGGCCTCGATCGACCAGTGGCGGAACGGCGGATGCAGCCAGATGCCATTCCATCCCCAGAAGGCCGAGTCCGGATCGTCGTGATAGCGCGCCAGCCGCTGGCGCAGGTCGGTGTTCAGATACGCCTCGCGCGCCTTCTCGATGCTGGAGACCGACAGGTCCTCGACGAGGATGTGCGGCGCCAGCACGATGGTCCCGGCCACACGCGATGGAAAGCGCGCCGCGTACAGCAGCGCGATCGAGCCGCCATCGCTGTGCCCGAGCAGCCAGGGCGGATCGACCTCGGCGTCGATTCCGAGCGCCGTCAGCAGCGCGGGCAATACCTCGTGCGCCTGGCGGTGCATGAAATCGGGGTGCCACACCTCGTCGGCGGCCCGCGGCGTCGAGCGTCCATAGCCCGGCCGCGAATAGACGAGGCCGCGGCAGCCCAGCGCTTCGCAGACGCGCTGCGGAAAGTCGCGCCACATCGCCACCGATCCCAGGCCCTCGTGCAGGAAGACCAGCAGCGGGGCGTCGCGATTCGTCTTGCCGCCGTCCATGCCCAGCCTTTGGTATTCGATCCGCACCGGGCGGCCGGCCCAATCGATCTCGACGAACTCGACCGCCGCGCTCATTGCAGCCCCGCCAGTGCCAGTTGCCCGTTGGGCGAGAGCAGGACGTTCGACGCGACATCCTTGCCGCATTCGACTGGCTGCAGCTCGCGCTCCCGCTCGCGCAGCCGGAAGCGCTGGATCTTGCCGGTCGCCGTCTTCGGCAGGCTGTCGACGAACTCGATCAGGCGCGGATATTTGTAGGGCGCCAGCCGTTCCTTGACGAAGGCCTTCAGCTCGGCCTCGACGCACTGCGTACCGGGCTTGAGCACCACGAACGCCTTGCTGCGCGTCAGCCCCTGCGCATCGTTGATGCCGATTACCGCCGCTTCGAGCACGGCCGGATGCTGCATCAGCGTGGCCTCGACCTCGAACGGCGAGACGTAGATGCCGCTGACCTTGAGCATGTCGTCGCTGCGGCCCGCATAGCAGTAGGTGCCATCGGGGTTGCGCACATACTTGTCGCCGCTCTTGGTCCAGCTGCCCTGGAAGGTCTCGCGCGATTTGTCGCGATTGCCCCAATACATCAGCGCCGAGCTTGGCCCCTGGATATAGAGGTCGCCGACCTCGCCGTCCGGCACCGGCCGGCCTTCCTCGTCGCGCAATTCGATCGTGTAGCCGGGCACCGGCCAGCCGGTGGTGCCGTAGCGGACCTGGCCCGGGCGATTCGACAGGTAGATATGCAGCATCTCGGTCGAGCCGATGCCATCGATGATCTCGCAGCCGAAATGCGCGGTGAAGCGCTGGCCAAGCTCGGCCGGCAGTGCCTCGCCGGCCGACGAGCACAAGCGCAGCGCCACCTGTTCGCGAGCCGGCAGGGCGGCCGAGGCCAGCATGCCGGCATAGCCGGTCGGCGCGCCGAAGAACACCGTGGCGCGATGGTCGAGCCAGCGCCGGAAGATCGCCTCGGGCGTCGGCCGCTCGGCCATCAGCACCACGGTGGCGCCGACGCTGAGCGGGAAGGTCAGGCCGTTGCCCAGGCCATAGGCGAAGTACAGCTTGGCCGCCGAGAAGCAGATGTCGTCCTCGGTCAGGCCGAGAATCGGCTTGGCATAGAGCTCGGCGGTCCAGTACGGATTGGCCTGGCTGTGCAGCACGCCCTTGGGCCGGCCGGTCGAACCCGACGAATAGAGCCAGAAGCCGGGATCGTCGGGCCCGGTGGCAGCAGCGGCCGGCTGCGGCGCGTGCTCGGCGATCAGCGCGTCGAGCGAGATCGTGCCGGCGGGCAGCGCGCCCTCGGAGCGAGACACGATCACGTGATCGAGTTCATGGCCGCCTTCCGCCGTCGCCTTTGCCATCGCCTGCTCCAGCACCGGCAGCAGCCCTGCCGACACCAACGCCGCGCGGGCGCGGCTGTGCTGCAGCATGTAGGCGTAGTCGTCCGCGGTCAGCAGCGTGTTGACCGCGACGGGCACGATGCCGGCGTAGATCGCGCCGAGGAAGCAGACGGGCCAGTCGCTGCAGTCGTGCATCAGCAGCAGCACGCGCTCCTCGCGGCGTACGCCGAGGGTTTGCAGCGCGCTCGCGAAGCGGCGCACGCGCTCGGCCAGTTGGCCGTAGCGCAGTTGGCCGTGGTCGTCGATATAGGCGATCTTGTCGCCGCGGTGTACGTTGGCTTCCAGCAGGTGCTGGGCGAAGTTGAAGGGCGTGGTGGGCGCTGCCACCGGCGGCGGGTCATAACCCGGCGCGTTGGCTGTGGTCGTGGTCGCGGTAGTCGTCGTTGCGGCTGCCATGCGTTGTCTCCCCATCTGTTCTACGAATGCTGCCGAATGCTGCCAATACGGTGCAAAAACTGCGATGCGCTGACTGTCTCGTACAACTCGTCCTTACAGCCGCTCCAGCACCGCCGTGCTGGCCTGCACGGCGCTGCGGCGATGGTAGAAGTTCAGTGCGCGCAAGCCGCCCAGTTCCTCGCCGCCACCGGCGCGGCCCGGGCCGCCATGCAGCGATTGCGGCATCACGTTGCCGTGGCCGGTATGCAGTTGCGCAACATCGGGCGAAATCACATGGACACGGCCGTGGCTGTCGGCCAGCTGAAGCGCAGCGGCGGCGAGCGCCGCGGAATCGCTGCCATAGAGCGACGCCACCAGCGAGCCTTCGCCGCGGCGTGCCAGCTCGAAGGCATGGCTCGCGTCGATCCCATCCTCGCCTTGCCGTTCCCGATAGGGCATCAGCGTGGCGACCGGGCCGAACACCTCGATCTGATGCACCAGCGCGTTGCCGTCGGGATCGCGCGTGCCCAGCAGCGTGGGACCGATGCAGCAGGCCACGGCGGGGTCGGCGTCGATCAGTGCCTGGCTCGCGCCATCGTGCAGGGTCTGCGTCTGCGCCTGCAATTGCGCCAGGCCCTCGCGCACGGTGGCCAGTTGCGCGCGGCTGACCAGCGCGCCCATGCGGACCTCCGCGTTGCGCGGGTTGCCGACGGTGATCTCGCGCAGCTTCGCCGCAATGGCTTCCGCGGCGGCGTCGTACAGCGACTCGGGCACCAGCACGCGCCGGATTGCCGTGCATTTCTGTCCCGACTTGACCGTCATCTCGCGCACGACCTCGGCGGCCAGCAGCGGCAGCGCATCGTCGCCGCCGGCCTCGCGCGGCAGCAGCAGCGCCGAGTTGACGCTGTCCGCCTCGATATTGACGCGCACCGAGCGCTGCGCGATCGCCGGATGCGAGCGGATCTGCGCGGCGGTCTGCGCCGAGCCAGTGAACGACACCACGTCGAAGGGCTCGAGCGCATCGAGCAGGCCGTCGGCGCTGCCGCAGACGATCGACAGCGCGCCCGGCGGCAGGATGCCGGCCTCGACCACATCGTGAACCATGCGGTGCGTCAGCCAGGCGGTGGACGTGGCCGGCTTGACGATTACCGGCACGCCGGACAGCAGCGCCGGCGCGGCCTTCTCCCACAGGCCCCATGAGGGGAAATTGAACGCATTGATGCACAGCGCGACGCCGCGCGTGGGGACCAGCACGTGTTGCGACTGGAACAAGGGATCCTTGCCAAGCCGCGCCGCTTCGCCATCGAGCAGATAGCGCCGATCGCCGAGCGTCTCGCCCAGCTTCGCATAGCTGCCCAGCGTAAAGATCGCGCCGTCGATATCGACGGCGGAATCGCGCTTGACCGTGCCGCTGTTGGCGGTCGCGATCTCGAAATAGGCGTCGCGGTGTTGCTGCAGCACCTGCACGATGGCGCCGAGCAGCGACGCCCGCTCGCGATAGGTCAGTGCGCGCAGCGCGGCGCCGCCTCGCTGGCGTGCGAAGGCGAATCCCTCGGCCAGATCGAGCCCGGTGGCATCGACACGCGCCAGCTCGTCGCCCAGCACGGGGTCGAACAGCACCGTGCCCTTGCCGCTGCCATGCTGCCAGCGCCCGGCCAGATAGCTCGGTAGCAATTCGCTCATGCTGCCTCCTGTCGGGTGAAGTCGATGCGCCCATCGGGCAGCAGGTAAAGAACCAGCGCGCGGCCGTTCGACACCGTGGGGCGATGGGCACTGCCGGGCGGACAGACCAGCCAGCCCGCGGGACGTCCGTCGAAACGGGCGTCGCCCTCGATCGGCATGATCAGGTCGATCTCGCCATTGGGATGGCTGTGATGCGGGCCGGCGATAGCGTTCATGTCGACCACGTCGACCGAAAAGCCATGCAGGTCGTCGGCGGGTTTGAAGATGCGGCCGTAGCGGATGCCGGCGCCTTCCCGATCGCACAGCCAGCCTTCGGCCACGCCGGTTTCGCAGGCGGCTTTCAGTGCGCGGTAGGACTCGGTATCGGGGCCGTATTCGGCGTTGAGCCAGGCATCGAGCTCGGCATCGAGCGGACGGCCGGCGAGGCGCGCCGTCAGTTGCGCCAATTGTTGGCGGAAGGCCAGGGCGGCCGGTGGGAGGGTGGGGGACATCGGCAAGCGCTCCGTGATATCGGGGGAAACCGAACCGGTTTGCACGTCTGCTGTTAATGCATTATTGTGCATTGGCGAACCTTAGAGGTCGACGCCGGTGCTGTCAAGAACTATATTGCAGGAGTGTCGGCGAATACGCTGACGAAGAAGTTAGGAGCCGCTTGGCAAGCTGGCGCCGCCATTGGGCCCGCCGGGGATATGCTTCCAGACAGAAGTCCCGGCGTATGGCGCCCTCGGCACCCGCTATATGAAGTAAAGCGCAGCACCGCCGTTGCTCGCGAACATGCACAATAATTCTTGACGGCACGCGAGATGCTGCACTATGATGCGTGACATCGGATCCCGAATCCATGCACTATCGTGCTTTGCGGCACGAGGCGCATAGCCGGAACAGACAGCGATGTCAGCACAGAGAACAGGAGACAATGCCGTGACCCAGGTCCCCCGCGTCGACTACCAGACCGACCCTTCCCAATACAAGCACCTGAAGCTGCGCTTCGACGGCCCGGTCGCCACGCTGGTGCTCGATATCGACGAGAACGCCGGCCTGCGTCCCGGCTACAAGCTCAAGCTCAACAGCTACGACCTCGGCGTCGACATCGAACTGAACGATGCGCTGAACCGCATCCGCTTCGAACACCCGGAAGTGCGCAGCGTCGTGGTCACCAGCGGCAAGGACAAGGTGTTCTGCTCGGGCGCCAACATCTTCATGCTGGGCGTCAGCAGCCACGCCTGGAAGGTCAACTTCTGCAAGTTCACCAACGAGACCCGCAACGGCATCGAGGATTCCTCGAAACACAGCGGCCTCAAATTCCTCGCCGCGGTCAATGGCGCTTGCGCGGGCGGCGGCTATGAGCTGGCGCTGGCCTGCGACGAGATCCTGCTGGTCGACGACCGCTCCTCGGCCGTCAGCCTGCCCGAAGTGCCGCTGCTGGGCGTGCTGCCGGGCACCGGGGGCCTGACCCGCGTCACCGACAAGCGCCATGTGCGCCATGACCTCGCCGATATCTTCTGCACCACCACCGAAGGCGTGCGCGGCCAGCGTGCCAAGGACTGGCGCCTGGTCGACGAGATCGCCAAGCCCGCCGTGTTCGCGCAGAAGGTACAGGAGCGCGCGCTGGCGCTGGCAGCGCAGAGCGACCGTCCCGCCGATGCGCAGGGCATCGCGCTGACGCCGCTGGAGCGCACCGTCGAAGCCGATGCGCTGCGCTACGGCTACGTCGACGTGCAGATCGATCGCGCCGCGCGCACCGCCACTTTCACGATCCACGCGCCGCGCGGCCCGCAGCCGGAAACCCCGGCCGCGGTCGCCGAGGCCGGCGCGGCCTGGTATCCGCTGCAGCTGGCGCGCGAGCTCGAGGACGCGATCCTGTCGATGCGCACCAACGAGCTGGAAATCGGCACCTGGCTGATCAAGACCGCCGGCGAGGCCGACGCGGTGCTGCGGATGGACGCCACGCTGCTGGCGCATCGCGACCACTGGCTGGTGCGCGAGACCATCGGCCTGCTGCGCCGCACGTTCAGCCGCCTCGACGTGTCGTCGCGCAGCCTGTTCGCGCTGGTCGACGAGGGCACCTGCTTTGCCGGCTCGCTGCTAGAGCTGGCGCTGGCCTGCGATCGCATCTACCACCTGGCGCTGCCGGACGACGAGGCGCGCGCGCCCAAGATCACCGTCGGCGAGACCAACTTCGGCCTCTATCCGATGGCCACCGGCCAGAGCCGCCTGGGCCGCCGCTTCTACGACGAGGCACCGGCGCTGGAAGCGGTGCGCGCCAGGGCCGGCCAGCCGCTCGATGCCGACGCCGCCTTCGCGCTGGGCCTGGCGACCTCGAACCCGGACGACATCGACTGGGCCGACGAGCTGCGCATCGCGATCGAGGAACGCGTGGCGATGTCGCCCGACGCGCTGACCGGCATGGAGGCGAACCTGCGCTTCAACGGCCAGGAAACCATGTTCACGCGCATCTTCGGCCGGCTGACCGCCTGGCAGAACTGGATCTTCCAGCGGCCCAACGCCGTCGGCGACAAGGGCGCGCTGAAGGTCTACGGCAAGGGCGACAAGGCGGCATTCGACTGGAATCGCGTCTGACCCGAAGGTCGGCGACGCGGCAACGGCACAACGACACAGCGACACAACGACATATCACCGGGAGACCAACGATGTCCGGTATCAACTACAGCGACAAGATCCCCAACAACGTCAACCTCAGCGAAGACCGCACGCTGCAGCGCGCGCTGGAGCAGTGGCAGCCGAACTACCTGAGCTGGTGGAACGACATGGGCCCGGAAGGCTCGCAGGGCTTCGACGTCTACCTGCGCACCGCGATCAGCGTGGACCCGCAGGGCTGGGCGCAGTTCGGCTACGTCAAGATGCCGGACTATCGCTGGGGCATCTTCCTGAACCCGGGGGAGCAGGGTCGCAAGATCCATTTCGGCGACCACAAGGGCGAGGACGCGTGGCAGGACGTGCCCGGCGAATATCGCGCCAATCTGCGCCGCATCATCGTGACGCAGGGCGATACCGAGCCGGCCTCGGTCGAGCAGCAGCGCCATCTTGGGCTGACCGCGCCCAGCATGTACGACCTGCGCAACCTGTTCCAGGTCAACGTCGAGGAAGGCCGCCACCTGTGGGCAATGGTCTACCTGCTGCACAAGTACTTCGGCCGCGACGGCCGCGAGGAAGGCGAGGCGCTGCTCGAGCGCCGCAGCGGCGAGGAGGACAACCCGCGCATCCTGCAGGCGTTCAACGAGCGCACGCCGGACTGGCTGTCGTTCTTCATGTTCACCTACTTCACCGACCGCGACGGCAAGTTCCAGCTGTGCGCGCTGGCCGAGAGCGCCTTCGATCCGCTGGCCCGGACCACCAAGTTCATGCTGACCGAGGAAGCGCACCACATGTTCGTCGGCGAGTCGGGCGTGTCGCGCGTGATCCAGCGCACCTGCCAGGTGATGAACGAACTGAAGACCGACGACCCGGGCAAGCTGCGCGCCGCCGGCGTGATCGACCTGCCGACCATCCAGCGCTATCTGAACTTCCACTACAGCGTGACGATCGATCTGTTCGGTGCCGACGAGTCGAGCAATGCCGCTACCTTCTACAGCACCGGCCTGAAGGGCCGTTTCGAAGAGGGCAAGCGCAACGACGACCATCTGCTGAAGGACAGCACCTATCGCGTGCTGCAGGCCTCCGGCGGCCAGCTGGTCGAGAAGGAAGTGCCGATGCTGAACGCGCTGAACGAGGTGCTGCGCGACGACTACATCAAGGACAGCGTGGCCGGCGTCGAGCGCTGGAACCGCGTCATCGACAAGGCAGGCATTCCGTTCCGGCTGAAGGTTCCGCACAAGGCGTTCCACCGCAATATCGGTGCCCTGGCCGGCGTCAAGGTGTCGCCGGACGGCCGCGTGATCTCGGATGCGGAATGGCACGCCCATGTCGATCAGTGGCTGCCGAGCGCGGAGGATCGCGCTTTTGTGGCCAGCCTGATGGGCCGCGTGGTCGAGCCGGGCAAGTTCGCCAACTGGATTGCGCCGCCGGCAATGGGCGTCAACCGTCAGCCGGTGGATTTCGAGTACGTGCGCTTCAATTGAGCGGCAGCAATAACGACAGCGACCGCGCGTGACCGAACGTAGCGCCGAGCCGCGGCAGCATCTGGAGACGGCCATGGATATGGCAGACATGCAAATCATCAAGCAGCATCTGATCGACCCCGAGATCTGCATTCGCTGCAATACCTGCGAGATGACCTGCCCGGTCAGCGCGATCACGCACGATTCGCGCAACTACGTTGTGGACGCCGACAAGTGCAATCTGTGCATGGCGTGCGTGTCGCCGTGTCCGACCGGCTCGATCGACAACTGGCGCATGGTGCCGCGCACGCGGCCCTATACGCTGGAGGAGCAGCTGGGCTGGGATACGCTGCCCGAAGAGCTGAGCAGCGAGCAGCTGGCGGCAAGCGGCGTCGGGGCCGAGGGGATTGCCGAGGCCCAGGCACTGGAGGCCGTGGAGGAGCCGGTCGATCCGGCCCTGGCGCAGATCGCGCCGTTCAACAGCGCGCAGTACGGCGCCACGCTGCCGCCGTGGTCGGCCGCGCATTGCTACACCAATCTGTACGGGCCCAAGGCGGCGATCCAGTCGGTCACCGCCACCGTGGTCGGCAATGTGCGCGTGACCGAGGTCGGCCGCGACTACGACACGCATCACCTGGTGCTGGACTTCGGCGCGATGCCGTTCCCGGTGCTGGAGGGCCAGTCGATCGGCATCGTGCCGCCGGGCGTCGATGCGCAGGGCCGCCCGCATCATGCGCGCCAGTACTCGGTGGCGAGCCCGCGCAATGGCGAGCGACCGGGCTACAACAACCTGTCGCTGACGATCAAGCGCGTGCTCGAGGACCACCAGGGCAATCCGGTACGCGGGGTCGCCTCGAACTATCTGTGCGACCTGCAGGTCGGCGACACGGTCGAGGTGATCGGCCCCTTCGGCAACAGCTTCCTGATGCCGAACCATCCGCGCTCGAATATCGTGATGATCTGCACCGGCACCGGCAGCGCGCCGATGCGGGCGATGACCGAATGGCGGCGGCGCCTGCGCAAGTCGGGCAAGTTCGAGGGCGGCAAGCTGATGCTGTTCTTTGGCGCCCGCACCCAGGAGGAGCTGCCTTACTTCGGTCCGCTGCAGAACCTGCCGAAGGACTTCATCGACATCAACCTTGCGTTCTCGCGCACGCCGGGCCAGCCCAAGCGCTATGTGCAGGACGTGATGCGCGAGCGCGCCGCCGATCTCGCCGCGCTGCTGGCCGATCCGGACAGCTACTTCTATGTCTGCGGCCTGAAAAGCATGGAGGAGGGCGTGGTGCTGGCGCTGCGCGATATCGCCGAGCAGGCCGGTCTCGATTGGCAGGCGGTGGCGGCTTCGCTCAAGCGCGAAGGGCGGCTTCATCTGGAGACGTACTGATCGCGCGTACCGGCCCGGACCGGGTTTGATGTTGCCGAAGGCCGGCCGTCGCGGACACGCGGGGCCGGCCTTGTTCGTTCAGTCTGCGGGCCAGCGTGGTTCGTGCTCGCCCAATCCCGCTACATGGTCGTCGCCATCGGGCAGACCGAGCGAAAAGCGCACCGGAAAGCGGACAGCTATGCGGTCCGGATCCGGGTCCGACACCGGACGAACCGTGCCGCGCGCCTGCACATGCGGGTCCTGCAGCAGCTCTTCGGCGTTCAGCACCGGCGAGATCGGCAGGTCGACGCCGGCCAGCAGGTCGAGCCACTGCGCCAGCGTGCGGCTGACGAAGATCTGCGCCAGCAGCGCATTGACCTCGACCTTGTGACGCTGCCGGCCGGCCCGCTCGGCGAAGCGCGGATCCTTCAGCGAAGGAAACTTCTCGCCCAGTGCGTCGCGCAGGTTCAGCCAGAACTTGTTCTCCAGGATGCCGAGCGCCAGATGGCGGCCGTCGCGCGTCTCGAACAGGTCGTTCTCCGGCATCACCGTGGGCGAGCGCAGCGGGACGTCGGCATGCTGGCGCGCCGCCCACGCGCCGTGCGCCGTCCACGACAGCACCGCATCGTGGATCGAGACATCGAGATGCTGGCCGCGGCCGTGCTGGCGCGCGCTGAGGACGGCGACGGTCAGCGCCAGGGCGGCATAGCTCGAGGCGGCATAGTCCGACACCCGCACGCGCGGCCGCGCGACCTTGTCGCGGACCTGCACCGGCGCCGCCCAGTAGCCGGCCAGCGCCAGATAGTTCAGATCGTGGCCGGCATGGTCGGCATAGGGCCCGGTCTGGCCGAAGCCCGAGATCGAGCACAGCACGATGGCCGGATTGACCTTGGCGAGCTCGGCGTAATCGAGGCCGAGACGCTGCATCACGCCGGGACGAAAGCCCTCGACCACCGCGTCGGCCTCGCGCACCAGTTCGAGGAAGGCCGCGCGTCCCGCGGCATCCTGCAGGTCGAGCGCGACCGAACGCTTGCCCCGGTTGAACTGGGCGAACACCGAGGCGCCCAACGCACGCGAGGTATCGCCGACGCCGGGCCGCTCGACCTTGATCACGTCGGCCCCCAGCTGCTGCAACTGCAGCGTCGCGTGCGGGCCGGGCAGCAGCTGGCTCAGGTCGATGATCCTGACGTCCTTCAGGCAGGACCAGTCCGGCTTGGTCGATGGTGCGGTCGACGCTGCGGTCGACGGTGCCGTCGGTGGCTGACTCGATATCATCGCGGCGCTCGATCAGCCGATGTCGGCCGTCATGCCGATATCGCGCATCAGCGATGCGTAGCGCTTGGTCTCGGCGGACACCATCTCGCGGAACTGCGTCGGCGACGCGCTGCGGCGCAATTCGCCCGCGCTGGCTTCGAGCATCGCGTCGAGCTTGCCGCTGGCCTGCACCTCGTTGATCGCGGTGAACAGCCGCTGCGTCAGCGCGGCGGGCATGCCCGCCGGCGCGAACAGGCCGCTCCAGTTGTCGAGCACGAAACCGGGTGGCAGCGCCTCGGCCAGCGTCGGCACATCGGGGAAGTAGCGCGAGCGCTCCGCCGTGGTGACCGCGAGCGCGCGGACCTGGCCGTTGCGCAGGTACGAGGTCGCGGTGCTCAGCACCGGCATGCCGAACTGCGTCTGCCCGGTCAGCATCGCGGTCAGGATCTCCGGCGCGCCCTTGTACGGTACGTGGACCGCTTCGGTGCCGGTCTGGTGCAGCATCGATTCGACGGCCAGATGGGCGATGCTGCCCTTGCCGCCGGAGCCGTAGTTCAGCTTGCCCGGCGCGCGCTTCATCGCCGCGATCAGCTCGGCCGCGGTGCGGTATGGCGAATTGGCCGGCACCACCAGCGCGGTTGGGCCGCCCGACAGCGGCGCGATGCAGGTGAAGTCGCGCGCCGGGTCGTACGGCATCTGCTTGTACATATGGATGTTGATCACGTGCGTGTTGGCCAGCACGCCCAGCGTGTAGCCATCCGCGGCGGCGCGCTTGAGGGCACGGCCGCCGATGATGCCGCCCGCGCCGGGCATGTTCTCGACCACCAGCGGCTGGCCGAGCTTCGGGGCCAGCTCGGCCGACAGGGCGCGCGCCATGTTGTCCGGCGAGGTGCCGGCCAGGAAGGGAACGATCAGCCGGATCGGCCGGTTCGGGTAGCCCTCGGCGGCGTACGCGCGCGGCAGGATGCCGCCCAGTGCCGCGGCGCCCGCGGCGGCCAGCCATGTTCTGCGATGCATTTGCTGTCTCCTGTACTGATGGCGCAGTCTGGGCTGCGTCGATTTTTGGTGTGCTGCCCTTTGTGGGATGGCGACCGCTTTTCCCTCTCCCCCGGCCCCTCTCCCGCAAGCGGGAGAGGGGAGCAAACACGCGGTGATTTACGTCTGCGCGCTGGCGCCTGCCATCGGCTCCCCTCTCCCGCTGGCGGGAGAGGGGTGGGGGAGAGGGCAACCGCCGCTCGATCAACCGAAGCGCTATCGCGCCATCTCGCCCGCACGCCCCTTCCCCGCCTGCTCCATCAGCGGCTCCAGAATCGCGCGCGCAATGGTATTGCGCTGGATCTCGCTGGTGCCCGTGAAGATGCGGAACATGCGCAGCTTGCGGAACGTCTGCTCGACCGGATGGCCGCGCGTGACGCCCACGTTGCCGTGGATCTGCACCGCCTTGTCGGCGATCTCGAAGCAGCGCTCCGACACGAACAGCTTGCAGGCCGCGGCCTTCATGCGCAAATCGGCGCCGCTGTCGGCCAAGGCGGCGGTCTGCGCGATCATCGCCTCGCACGCCCACAGCGCCGCCGCCATGTCGGCGAGCATATGCTGGATCGCCTGGAATCGGGCGATCGGGCCGCCGAACTGGCGGCGCTTGCCCGCGTACTCCACCGACGCGCGATAGGCGCTGGTGGCCAGACCCAGCATGCTCGGGCAATGCAGCAGCCGGTTGACGTTGATGCGGGACATGCTCAGCTTGAAGCCGTTGCCCTCGCCGCCGAGGATATTGCCGCGCGGCACGCGCACATCGACCATGCGGATATCGGCATCGATATGCTGGCCCGACATCGGCGTGTACTCGGTATCGACGGTGACGCCCGGCAGGTCGAGATCGACCAGCACCGCGCTGATCGACGGCGGCGTGGTGCCGGCATCCGTCACGCACAGGACGATGGCGAAGTCGGCGAACGGCGCGCCGCTGATGTAGTGCTTGTGGCCGTTGATGACCAGCTCGTCGCCGTCGACCACCGCGGTGGTCGAGATGCTCATCGCATCCGAACCGGAATGCGGCTCGGTCATCGCGAAGCAGGTCGAGCGCTCGCCGCGAATCACCGGGCCGAAGTAGCGCTCGATCTGCTCGGGGGTGGCGTACTTGAGCATATTGCCCACGCGCGGCGGCCCGCCGAGATCGCCCAGCACATGCGGCGCCAGCGAGCAGCCGCTGGCGGAGATGTCCGCCTTCAGCGCGCATTGCTCGGCGATGTTCAGGCCCTTGCCGCCCAGCTCGACCGGCAGGCAGGCGGCGTAGAGCCCGAGTTCGCTGGAGCGGCGCCAGACCCGGCGCAGCACCTCCTTCGGCCACGGGTCTTCGGAGCCCAGGCCGAGCTCGCGCTCCATCGGCCGCAGTTCCTCGTCGATGAAGCGCCGGATGGCGGCCCGCGTCTCGACCAGCACGGGATTGGTCAGGTATTCGAACATGGTGTCGTTCCTTGGTGTCTTTGGCTGTGGGCGGCGTATCAGTTCACGCGCCGTTCCTGGCCCTGCCAATAGCGCTCGCGCACCAGCTTGCGGGCCAGCTTGCCGCTGGCGTTCTTCGGCAGTTCGCTGACGAAGTCGATCGAGCGCGGCGTCTTGTAGTCGGCGATGCGCGCGCGGCAATGCGCGATCAGGTCGGCCGCGCTCAACTCGCGCCCCGGCCATAGCGTGACCACGGCCTTGACGCTCTCGCCCCAGGTCGCATCCGGCACGCTGATCACGCAGGCTTCCATCACGTCGGGATGCTGGTACAGCGTGGCTTCCACCTCGGTCGGATAGACGTTGAAGCCGCCCGAGATGATCATGTCCTTCTTGCGATCGACCAGATAGATGAAGCCTTCCTCGTCGACGCGCGCGAGATCGCCGGTATGCAGCCAGCCGTCGATCAGCACTTCGCGGGTCAGCTCGGGCTCGCCCCAATAACCCTGGAACACGTCCTCGCCGCGGATCACCAGTTCGCCGATCTCGTCGCCGCTGACTTCCTCGCCGCGCTCGTTGACCACGCGCACCTCGGTCTCGCCGAGCGCGCGCCCGCACGAGGCCAGGCGTTCGGGGCGATTGGCCAGCGCATCGGCATGGTCGGCGGTGGACAGCCGCGTGACGCCAGAGGTGGATTCGCTGGCGCCGTAGCCCTGCGACAGGATCGGGCCGATGCGCTCCCACGCCTCGCGGATGCGGGCGGGGGCCATCGGCGCCGCGCCATAGGCCAGCGTCTTCAGGCTGGACAGATCGGCGGTGGCGAGCGACGGCTCGGCCAGCACCATATTGATCATCGCCGGCACCATGAAGACATGGGTAATGCGCAGGCGCGCGATCTCGCCGAGGAAATGCGCCGGCTCGAACTTGTCGAACAGCACCAGCGTGGCGCCGCAGTACAGATAGGGCTGCATCAGCATGCCGGATGCATGCGTCACCGGGCCGATCAGCGCGAGCCGGTCGCCGGAGCGGGCGGGGCGGTCCATGCCCAGCACGATCTTGCGCAGCGAGGCGATGCGGTTGCCGTAGCTCTGCATCGCCGCCTTGATCTTGCCGGTCGAGCCGGAGGAGAAGTGCAGCACGGCCAGATCGCTGGCTTGCGGCGTGTAGTCGGGCGGCTCGGTGCCGCCGCGGCTGACCACATCTTCGTAGTCCAGATAGCCCGGCGCCGCTTCGCCGATCGCGATAAAGGTCTCGACCGAGCCGAAGCCGGCCGTCCGCGGGCCATAACCGGTGTAGCCCCGGCCCGCGATCATCACCCGCGGTCCGCAGTTCTCGACCACCTGGGTTGCCTCGGTGGCCGTAAAGCGCGGATTGAGCGCCGCCTTGACCAGCCCCGCCTTGAACAGCGCGCATTCGATCTCGACCAGCTCGGTGCAATTGCGCGACTGCACCGCGACGCGGTCGCCCTTGACCAGGCCCAGTCCCAGCAGCGCATTGGCCAGCCGGGTCGAGCGCTCGTCCAGCTGGCGATAGCTGAGCGCGCGGTCGCGATACAGCACCGCGGGGCGGTCGCCCCAATAGCGCGCGGCACGCCGCAGGAAATAGGCGAAGGTCATCGATGTCTCCTTGATCTGCTTTGGCGGCAGTTTGGAAGGCGCGAGACATCACTACAATGCTGCATTGGAAATAAAGCCATAACCGACGGGAATGCGAGGGAAGCGGCATGGAGACACGCGATCTGGAGTACGTGCTGGAGGTGGCCGCCCATGGCGGCATCGGCCGGGCCGCCGAGGCGCTCGGCATGAGCCAGCCGGCGCTGACCAAGGCGGTGCAGCGGGTGGAAGGGCAGATCGGCCTGCCGCTGTTCGAGCGCACCGCGCTGGGCATGCGGCCGACCCAGGCGGGCGCGGCGTTTATCGAGCGCGCCCGGCGCATCCGGCTCGAATACGAGGATGCGCTGGCCGAGATGCGCGGCATCCGCACCGGCGAACAGGGCGTGCTGCGGCTCGGCTATTCGCCGTCGATCCCAAACCCGGTGGTGCTGGACGCCTGCCGCCAGCTGATGCAGGAGCGGCCCGTCGCGCGGCTGCGGCTGACGCGGCGGATGGCGCGCGACCTGATGGATCCGCTGCTGGCCGGCGAACTGGATCTGGCCATCGCGCCGGTGCCGCGCCAGCGGACCGACGAGTTCGTCGTCCACGACCTGTTCGACGACACGCTGGCGGTGGTCGCCGACGAATCCCACCCGCTGCACGGCAAGCGCGGCTTGCGGCTTGCCGACCTGGTCGATCAGGAATGGCTGCTGCCCGGTGCGCATATCGTGCTGCGCCAGCAACTGGAGGCGGCCTTTCAGCAGCGCGGCCTGCCGCCGCCGAACCTGCGCGTGGAATCCGATTTCGGCAGCGCCTCGCTGTTCTATCTGATGCGGGGCACGCGGATGCTCAGCATTGCCGGTGCGCAGATGGCCCGGCCGCTGGCGGGTTTTCGTGCGTTGCAGCTGAGCAGCGAAGAACTCGACCTGCGCCGGCGCGTGGGCGTCATTGCGCGGGCCGGCGCCTATTTATCGCCGCTGGCGCAGCGGATGGTGGCGATTCTGCAGGCGAGGGCGATATAGGGCAGTGCGCCGGCATTACGAATCTTCAGCCGAAAAGGGAAGGGTAATGGCACGCCTGCCCGCCGCTATACTGAGGCACCGTTGCACTGACCATTTGTGGACGACAGCACCATGAATATCTGGCTATTCCTCGTTCCCTTTGCCATTGCCGCCGCATTGCCGGGGCCCGCGCAAGGCGCCATGTTTGCCAGGGTCGTCAGCATGGGCACCGCGTCTGCCTGGTCATTTATCGTGGGCATGGTGGCGGGCAATGCCGTCTGGCTGCTGGCGGCCGTCTTCGGGCTTTCGGCGCTCGCGGTCCGCTTTGCCGCCGTGTTCGTGGTGGTCAAATGGCTTGGCGTGCTGTTCCTGCTCTATATGGCATGGCGGCTGTGGAAGTCCGATGGCCACCGGACGGCGCAGCAGCCCACGCGTTCCGGCAGCGGTTTTCTGGCGGGCGCCTTCCTGACGCTTGGCAATCCCAAGGCCATGGTGTTTTTTGGCGCGGTATTGCCGCAGGCATTCGATATGACCGCGTTGACGGCGGGGCAGATCGCGCTGATCGTGACCCTTGGCGTGGCCGTCGATTTCCTCGTGCAATTGTTCTACCTGATGCTGGCGAGGCAGACCCGGACCTTCATTTCCTCCCCGAAACGCGTACGGATCGTCGATCGCACCGCGGCAGCGATGATGGCCGGCTGCGCCGGCGCGATTGCGGCGAAAACCTAGGGGATTCCAGTCCCGCGTTTTCGCCGTCCGAGCAAAAATACAACGGACACAGAGATTTAAAAAGATTTCATATCGGCAAGCCCGTTGTTGTTGTATTTGTTATGGCCAAAACGGGCTGCATAAATACAAGGTCGGCGCGAGCCAGCGCCAATGCCGATACGATGAAATTCTCTGTCTTTCTGCTCGGAGCCGGAACCATCGCCGTGATGCTGATGGGCGCGGCACAGGTCAAGGGCACGCTGACGAACGCGCCGATTGCCGCGCTGGCGCCGGGTTTTCACGCCGATGGCGATCATTTTGGCGGCAGGCCCTGCGCCGAGCCGTGCGCCGAGTTGTTCCAGGGCTATGCATGGGCGCTGATGCACGACGTGCGTCATGCCCGCTCCTGTGAAGCGGTACAGCCGGACTTTCGGGCCGGCTGCATGCAGTACGTCGATGATCTGAATATGCGGCGCAGCGCCCGGGCTGTTGCGCAGCGCCAATCCGGCCCATCCGAAGTCCCGACGACGGGCGGGTCCGCGAAACCGATCGGACCCACGCCGACGCTGGTGCTGCCGGTGTCTACATCCGGTACCGCAACGTCGCCATGACGCTGCGCGGCGCGCCCGGCAGGTTCAGGTTCGGGCTCGAGCCGTGGCCCGAGACGATATAGCCCTTGTCGAACAGGTTGTACAGGTTCAGCTGCAGCTCCATGGGTCCGCGCCGATACCACGCCATCATGTCGGCGGTGACATAGCCGGGCAGCGTCACCGTGTTCTGCGGATCGGCCATGCGCGCGCCGATCAGGTTCAGGCCGCCGCCGATGCCGAAGCCGTGGCCCAGTTCCTTGGTGACCCAGACATTGCCGCTATGGCGGGGCGTCAGCGTGGCCCGCTTGCCTTCGAGCGCGGTGCTCGAGCGGGTGACGCGCGCATCGAGGAAGGCGTAGCCAGCCAGCACCTTCAGGCCATGACCCAGATCGCCGGCGACGGTCAGCTCGGCGCCGTCGGTGCGCTGTTCGCCGATCGGCATCAGCGCGGTGCCGGTCGCGTTCGCGACCTTGATATTGGTGCGTTCGAGCCGGAACACCGACACCGTGGTGCTGAGGCGGCCATCGAGGAAATCGTATTTCGCGCCGATCTCGGTATTGCTGGTTTTTTCCGGGGCCAGTTCGGCGTTATTGGCGGCCAGCGAGAATGCTTCGCCCGACGGCTGGAACGAACGGCTCCATGACAGGTAGTACGACTGCGTCTTCGAGGGCTGCCACACCAGGCCGGCGCGCGGGCTCCACGCGTTATCGGTACGCGACAGGCCGCGCTGGTTCGGGCGGCGGTCGACGGTCTCCTGCTCGAAGCGGTCGTAGCGCACGCCGACCAGCGCCTTCCACTGTTCGCTCAGCGTGATCATGTCCTGGGTGTAGAGGCCCAGGGTCTTGAAGGTGCCGCGGTTGGTGGTGCCCGGCGTACCGCCGAGCAGCCGCGGCAGCGTCGGCAGCACCGGATGGAACAGGTCGACGGTGGCGACGTTGTTGCGCGAATAGTTGACCAGATCCTTGTTTTGCTGGCCGACCTCGACGCCGTACAGCAACTCGTGCTTCATGCCGAACAGCGTGGCCTTCTGCGTCAGGTCGGTCTGGTTGAACCAGCCATGCTCCTCGCGATAGACGTTGGAGCGGTTCAGCGACACCGTGCGCTGCGCCGCGTTGACGGCGCCCGGCAGCGTGTTGTTGCGGTCCAGCGAGTAGTGGTAATAGCGCGTCGCGTTGCGGATCGACCATTGGTCGTTGAAGCGATGCGTCAGCGTGGCGGTGCCCGAGTACACGCGCGACTGGCTGTAGTCGGCGTCGCGCGCATTGGCCGCGCCGTAGTAGGTGGACGCCGGCACCTCGACCGGGCGGCCGTTGATGGCCGGAATGCCGAAGTCGGTCACGCGGCGATCTTCCAGGTAGTCGGCCTGCAGCAGCAGCCTGGTGTCCGGCGCCAGCTTCAGGTCCAGCGACGGGGCGATCGCGGTGCGGTCCAGAAACTGCTGCGAGCGGTAGCTGTCGGCGCGCTGCACGGCGCCGGTGATGCGGAACGCCGCCGCGCCGTCGCCGAACACCCGGCCGACGTCGACCTCGCCGCGCCGGTCGGCCCATGAGCCGTAGCTCAGGCTCAGGTCGGTGATGTCCAGACCGGGCTTCTTCGTGACCCGGTTGATCAGTCCGCCCGACGACCCGCGGCCATACAGCACGGCGGCCGGTCCCTTGATCACCTCGATCCGCTCGACGTTCGACAGGTCGCGGAAATACAGCGCGTCATCCCGGATGCCGTCGACGAACTGGTCGGCGATCGCGGTGAAGCCGCGGATCGTCACCTGATCGCGCTGTCCGTCCCCATGCGAGAAGCCCACCCCCGGCACGTTCTTCAGCGTGTCCTGGATCGAGGTCGCGTGCTGATCGCGCATGACCTCGGCGGTCACCACGTTGACCGTCTGCGGGACGTCGCGCAGCGGGACATCCATCTTGGTGGCGGTGACCGTATCGGGCGGGTTGTAGCCCTCGCCCAGATCCCGGCTGGCGCTGGCCTTGACCTTGACTTCGGGCAGGGTTTCGGTGGCCTGAGCACGGGCGGCGGCAGGGGAAAGAACGGACGCCGCCAGCAGGGCGGCAGTGATCGGGTGATGCTTGGCTCGCATGTTGTAATGATCTGTAATATTTTTTAGGAATGCGAATTATTATCATTACAAGATATGCGGTCAACTGCCTAATCACCCGTTCGTGGGGTGCGGCCAACGCTGCGTTTGGGGCCAAGTTACTCTTTCTTAACACGCCGGTGGCGGTGGAGGCCTAGGGCCGCCAGGCGAAGCGACGAAGAATTCACGGCGAGCAGCGTCCGGTAACGTGCCGCCGGCGTATGCTTGCACGGTAGTCAGCCGTTTCCCTTACCAATGCCCTCGCTTCGCTCGCGCCGCCCATCGTCCAAATCCCCCGATCCAAGCCGTGCCTCGCCGTTCCGCCATTTCCGCCGATTCCTTCCCGATCCCGAACGGCTGCAACAGCACCGGTGGCTGCGCTGGATGGGACCGATCCTGCAGCACCCCCGCCTCTGGCATGTCAGCCGCCGCGGCATAGCGCTTGGCGTCGCGCTGGGCATGTTCTTCGGCCTGCTGCTTCCGATCGCGCAGATACCGATGAGCGCGGCCGTGGCGGTGGCCTTGCGCGCCAACGTGCCGGCCGCGGTGGCCAGCACCTTCGTCAGCAATCCGCTGACCTTCGGCCCGATCTATTACGCCGCGTGGCGGCTTGGCAGCGCGGTGCTGGGAGAAGGCGGCCCGCCACCAGCGCCGGAAGCGCTGGCGGCTGTCGCTCAACCGGGGGCAACCGTGAATCTCGTGCCGGGTGGCGCCGGCCCCGCCGCGCAGCCCGCCGACGTGGAAAAGGAAAGCTGGTGGTCGGAAACCCGCCGCCGCTTGCTGGGCGTCGGCAAACCGCTGGTGCTCGGCCTGGCCCTGATGGCCAGCGTGACCAGCGTGGTGTTCTATTTCGGCGTGTCGTGGATGTGGACGTTGCGAACGCGCCTGACTCGGCGCCGCCGGGTCAGGGCGGCGCGCACGGAAGACAAGCTCGACGGCCGCGGGCCTGGCGCGAAGCCTTGATGTCCGTGCGTCGATTCGCCGGTGGGCGGATACGGTCGCGAGAGTGGAGCGGACCGCCCTCAATACCCGCTGGTGGATGCGGGGCTCGCGCCCGTGGGGCCTGGCGCGCGGAAGCGGGCCGCGGTCCCGTCCAGACCGTCGCGCAGCAGCACCGTATCGAGTGCCACGGCGACGAACTGCGCGCCCAGTTGGAGGCATTGGCGCGCGCGAGCCTCGTCGGTCATCAGAATGCCGGGGGCCTTGCCACAGGCGCGAATGCGGCGGATGGCGTCGTCGATCGCCTGGTTGACCACGGGATGGCGTGCCTGGCCAGGGTAGCCAAGGCTGGCGGATAGATCCGCCGGGCCAATGAAGATGCCGTCGATGCCGTCGATCGCGGCGATCGCCTCGATCTGCGCAAGTGCCTCGGCGGTTTCCACCTGCACCAGCAGGCACAGTTGCTCCGCCGCGCGGACGGCATAGTCGGTAGTGCGACCGAAGTTGGAGGCGCGAGTGGAGCCCCCCATGCCGCGGATGCCCTCGGGCGCATAGCGGATCGCCCGTACCGCCGCTTCCGCCTCCTGTGCGTTCTGCACGAAGGGCAGCAGCAGCGTCTGCGCGCCGATGTCGAGATAGCGCTTGATCAGCACCGGGTCGTTCCATGCGGGGCGCACGACCGCATGGGTCGGCACCGAGCCCGGCGCGGGCTGCGCCGCGGCGACCGCCTGCAATTGGCTCAGCATCAGCGGCACGTGGGTGGGTGTGTGCTCGGTGTCCAGCAGCACCCAGTCGTAACCGGCGCCGCCGATCAGCTCGGAAACGAAGGGCGACGGGATGGTGGACCAGACGCCGATCTGGGACTGGCCGGCGCGCAGCGCCTTCTTGAAGTGATTGATGGGCAGCATGCTGTCTCCCGGGATGATTTCGCAATCATTCCATGGGTGGCGTGCGAATACCCATTCGTACCTCCACCAAGGAGGCCCGGCGTCGCAAAATATGTTGCTTTAGGCACAGAACCCCCCCGGGAGCCCGCTGTGACCTTCCGGCGCTCGCTTTAGATGTTGCTTACCTGCATACGCATTTCTACCTAATGTTGCAATGCGTCAATCGTTCGCCTACAATTCGGGAAAACCCCATAAGGGTTATCCCTGAAAGGAAGGACGCCATGAACACCCAATCCGATATCAAGCTCACCGACCAACTCGAACGCGACCTGATCGAGCGCGAACTCGACGCTCCGCGCCTGGGTTTTGCCTACGACATCAAGCGCGCGATCGCCGCCGTGCAAGGCGTGCTGGCTCGCCTGCAGTCGGACGCCCGCAAGGCCAAGATCGTCTTCGCGAACGGCTAAGCAGCCGGCTTGACCCGCACCGCGACAGTCCCCCGCTGTCGCGCTGGGGTTGGCCCGCGGTTAGCCCGCGGTCAGCCACTACGGTCAGCCAATGGAAAACCGGCCCGGTATCGGCCTCGCAGCAACGCGCTGTGGGACCGATACCGGGCCGGTTTTTTGTGTCCGGCGCTCAGCGTGCGTTGCTTTCCGGCTCGTTCGTATCGCCGGCGGGGGCAGCGGAAGGGGCAGGGGCCGCCCCCGGACCCGGATTCGAGGCAGGGCGGCCCGCCGCCGCCACCTGCCGCGGCTGCCACGACACGCTGATGTCGCCGTTGACGAAGGTCTGGCAAGCCAGCCGGTGACCGCTCGCCAGTTCCTGCTCGGTCAGCAGCTTCTTCTCCTTGGCCTTGACCTCGTCGGTGTGTTCGAGGCCGCTGTCGATGTGGCACTTGCAGGTTCCGCAAAGGCCGCCGCCGCATTTGAACGGGATGCCGCCCTGTTCGCGCAGCGAGACGCGCAGCAGGTTGCTGTTGGGCGGGGCGGTGGCGGTCTTGCCGTTGTTGCTGACGAAGGTGATCTGGATCATGGCGGTGCGCTGCGATGGAGCGGGTTCGGGATTTGCAGAATGTCGAATGTCAGATGGCGACCAGTGCCAGTTCCATGCTGCCGAACGAGGCGAGCCGGCGCAGTTCCTCGCGCGCCGCTTCGACGGTGGCGTACTTGTCGAGGAACTTAGTCGGGACATGGTTGACGATGCCGGGCGGCGTTTCCTCGACCACGCGTACCTTGGTCTCGTGGTCGAGCTGCGCGATGACGAAGCGCACGGTGGGTTTGCCGTAGAAGCGGTACTCGTAGCGCTCCACCGGCGTGATGCCGTCGACGGGTTCGGTGCGGAACTGGCCGGGGCGGCTGGTCAGGATGACGTACATGGCGAGCCGGCTCACGTGGAGCAAGTCTTGGCGCCGGCCGGCACGCGGCCCGCGGCACCGGCGGCTTCCTCGGCCGGCGACAGTTCGTCCTGCGCCAGTTCGATGTCGTGCTCGATCCAGAGCTGGCAGATCAGCCGGTATCCCTGATCGAGCCGCTCCCCCAGCTGCTTTTTCTCTTTCCAGTTCGGCGGCGGCAGGTGTTCCGCGCCCGCCAGCACGCGGCAGGCGCATTTGGAGCACTTGCCCATGCCGCACTCGTAGCGCAGGTTCGGGTAGGGAAACTGCCGGATCCCGGCACGCACGACCAGATTGGTGCGGGGCGCGACCTCGTCGCTGTGGACCTGGCCGTGCCGGTGAAGAAGAACCTTGGGCATGATGTTGTCCTGCTTGTTGCTGTCTACGTGTCTATCGATGGCGCGGGGAAGGGGCCGATGGTCATGACCACAGCAGCATCGCCGCCACGGTCGAGCAGGCCAGCCCGATCACCACCGGGATCAGCAGCGCCCGCACCGCGTCGAGCACCGGCACCCGGGCGAAGCCGGCCACCGCGATCAGCGAGGACCAGGCGATCAGCGTGCCGCCACCGGTCCAGACCGCGCCCATCTGGCCGACCGCTGCCAGCGTGGCCGGATCGAAGCCCACCACCGGGCCCAGCGCACCCGCCAGCGTGCCGGTCAGCGGCAGGCCCGCAAAGCCCGAGCCGTCGATGCCGGTGATCATGCCGACCAGCAGCACGCCGAACGCGACCAGCATGTGGTTGTCGGGAATCAGGTGCTGATACGACTGGATCAGCTCGAACAGCAGGCTGGGCGCCTTGCCGGGCGGCAGGCCGAGGATCTGCGCGGCCGTTTCGCCGGCACCGACGAAGAAGAAGCCCGCGATCGGCAGCACCGACCCCATGGCCTTGAAGGCGAATACGAAGCCGTCGGTGATGTGCTCGGGGCAGACGTCCAGCATCTTGCGCGGGCCTTCGGCGGCGAGCGTCGCCAGCATCATCAGCACGGCGGCCACCCCGCCGACCAGGGCCGCGGCTTCGCCGCCCTTCAGGTCCTGCACGCCGGTGCCCAGTTTCGGCAACACCATCACGGTGACCACGGCGAGGAAGGCGACCGGCGTCACGATGGCAAAGCACTTGGACCATTTGATCCGCTTGCGCTCGACCATCGACAAGCTCGCCTCGATATTCGATTCGGTGGCCAGCGGCTCATCGTGAGCGGTGGCGCGGGCGATCTCCGCCTTGTCGAAGGTGCCGCCGCCGTCGACGCCAATGCCTGCGCCCAGCGCCGAGCCGCTGGCGCGTTGTTGCCACCGGTCCAGCAGCGTGCCGCTGGCGGGAACGATGTGCTTGCGCATCGACAGGTAGGCCAGGCACAGCGCGATCGCGCCGGTGATGATCGAGAGCGTCAGTGCGCGGTCCGCGACCACGGCGGCGCTGACCGCGGCGCCGGCGGCCTTGGCGCTGATGCCTGGGGCGACGCCGATAACATAGTCCGAGGACAGCGCCATGCCCTGGCCGGCGATTGCGATCGCCATCGCGCCTGCCAGCGGCGGCAACCCGGCCGCGATCGCCGCGGGCAACAGGATCGCGGACACCAGCGGCACCGCGGGCGTCGGCCAGAAGAACAGCGAGATCACATAGGTCACGCCGGCGAGGATGAAAAAGGCGCTGTGCCCGTTCTTCATCACCACGCGAAACGGCTCGACCATGCGGATATCCGAGCGCAGCGTCTTCAGCGCGTTGAGCAGCGCGGTCATGAAGGCGATGACCAGGAAGATATTGAACAGCTCCTTGGCGGCCACCAGGCTCGCCGAGAAAACGCCTGCCAGCGCGGACACCGGGCTGCTGGTCAGCGCGAACACGACGAGCGCGGTCCCCACGATGGAGGGCACGACGACATTGGCGCGCAGGATCATCGTCAGCACGATGACCGCCACCCCCATGAGATATATCCAGTGCGCGGCACCGATCACGACTTCGTGTTGCATGAAAGCTCCGTGGGGCGAGAGGTTGGTTCGTGAAGCTCGACCGTCCTTCGGATGGGGGTCTAAACGGTATACTATATTCCATATGGCGGCGCCGCCAAGCGAAATCGTATACGGATATACGCTGATACCGAAGTCGGGTCGTGGGCCGGAAAGGCGCACCACAACTGGGAAAGATGGCGGCGTGGAGACTCCTTTACGGTGCGGGGTGCGTTGGACGGGTTGCGTTCTGCTTGCGTCGATATGTAGACTGTATACTGGCGCGTGTTACTTAGGTATATCGCACCTGTGCTGTCGGCGTGACGCCCGGCATCGCCGCCGTCCGTCCTTGTCCTACTCCGCCACCGCCATGACGACCACGTTGCCCGCGCTGATTGCCAGTCTGTTGCCGGTCCTGTCACCGGCCACGTCGTTGCTGCCGGCCGTGCCGCTGTCCGAGTACGGGTGGATGGGCGCGACGATCTTTGCGGGGGCCTGCCTGCAGGGCGTCGGCGGCATCGGTTTCGCGATGCTGGCGGCGCCACTGGCCGCGATGTTCTTTCCGCAACTGGTGCCTGGGCCGCTGCTGACGATGGGTGGTTGTCTGTCGCTGCTGGCGGCGCTGCGGGAGCGCGAAGCGATCGCCTGGCGGCTGACGGGCACGGCGCTGTTCGGTCGTGCTGTCGGCGGCCTGATCGGCGTGCTCGCCATTGCGTGGCTGCGACCGCAGTGGCTCGCCGTGACGTTCTCGCTATCGATCCTGTTGGCGGTGGCGCTCAGCGCCTTCGGTTGGCGAGTGCGGCCGTCGGCCGGCAACCTCGCCATCGCCGGCACCGCGTCCGGCTTCATGGCGACGCTGACGTCGGCGGGCGCGCCGCCCTTCGCCATCGTGATGCAGCACATGACCCCGGCGGCGATGCGCGCGACCGTCGGCTGCATCCTGGGCGGCGGGGCGGTGTTGTCGCTGGCGATGCTCGCCGGCGCCGGACGCTTCGGTATCGCCGACCTGACGCTGAGCGCGCTGCTCGCGCCATTCCTGCTCGCCGGCTTTGCGGTATCGAGCCGGCTCAAGACACGCGTCTCGGCCGTGGCCGTGCGCCGGCTGCTGCTGGCCCTGTGCGCGGCGGGCGCGATCGGCGTGCTGGTGCGGCTGGCGTTGCAGGCTTGAGCCGCGCAGCCCTTCTGGCCCGCATTTCCCTCCATCACCCATCGCAGGAGACCCGATGCAGCACATCACAGACGAAATGGTCGACCGCCACGTCGCGCCGGAAGACGTACAGCACATCATGCTGGAGGCCTTTCGCAGCTTCGGGCAAGGCGGCGCAACCATGCAGCAGCGCATTCGCACCGAGGCCGGCGGCGTCAAGCTGTCGACGCTGGGTGCGGTGATACCGGAGCAAGGGGTGGCCGGCGCCAAGGTCTACACCACCATCGACGGGCAGTTTTCCTTCGTGATCCTGCTGTTCTCCACCGAGGACGGGCGCCCGCTCGCCTCGTTCGATGCGGGCGCGATCACGCGTCTGCGCACCGCGGCCTGCACGGTGGTGGCGGCGCGCCATCTGGCGCGGCCTGATGCCCGCACGCTGGCGTTGTTCGGCGCCGGCACGCAGGGCGCGGCTCATGCGAGGCAGTTGAGCGCGGCGCTGCCGCTCGAACGCATCCTGCTGTGCGACCCGTACGCGCCGGCCGATATGCCCGAGCGCCTGAGCCAGAGCTGCGGCATCCCCGTGATTCCTTCCGAGGCCGAGGCCGCGGTCAGGGAGGCCGACGTCGTCGTGACGGCTTCGCGCTCGACTACACCGCTGTTTTCCGGCGCGGCGATCAAGCCCGGGGCGTTCGTGGCGGCGATCGGGTCGAGCCTGCCGCATACGCGCGAACTCGACGACGTGGCGCTGTCGCGCGCGTCCGCCGTGGTCGTCGAATGGAAGCCGCAGTCCACGCGCGAAGCGGGGGACATCGTGTTGGCCGGGCAGGGCGTATTGCCCGAGTCGAAGCTGATCGAGCTCGCCGATGTCGTGCTGGACCGCGCCCAGCCGCGGCGCTGCGATGACGACATCGTCATCTACAAGTCCGTCGGCGTCGGCCTGGAGGACGTAGCGCTGGCGGGGCTGGCGTGGCGACGGCTGCAGGCAGCGCGGTGACCCCATTAAGCCGCTGGGTCCCCGCTTACGCGGGGACGACGCGGTGAGTGTTCTGTTCGTCCCCGCGAACGCGGGGACCCAGTGACTTGCTCCCACGACCGGTTACTCGACGCCAACACCAAGGTAAACCCCGACGAATAAAACGCCGCAGGCCCTTGTCCGTCCGGCCTATGTGTATATAGTATACAAACATCGAGCGACCCAACCGCCCGACCCACCCCATTCCGAACCGTCAGCCAACAAGGAGCCCCACATGGCCGAACTGATGAACCGAGAAGAATTCCGCGCCGCGCTGGAAGAAGCGATCAAGGGCAAAAGCGCCAACCAGGCGCCTTTCAGCAAGGCCTGGGCCACCGGCAAGCTCAGCCGCGCCCATCTCGCCCGCTGGGCCGAGAACCACTATCACTATGTAGGGCCGTTTGCCGACTACCTCGGCTATATCTATGCCCGCATGCCGGATCGGTATACCGAGGCCAAGGATTTCCTGCTGGCCAATATGTACGAAGAGGAGATCGGCGGCGATCGCCACACCGATCTGCTGATCCGCTTCGCCGAGGCGTGCGGCACCACGCGCGAGCGCGTGATCGATCCCGACAACATGTCGCCCACCACGCGCGGGCTGCAGGCCTGGTGCTATTCGGTGGCGATGCGCGAGGACCCGATCGTCGCGGTGGCCGGCCTGGTGGTCGGGCTGGAGTCCCAGGTGCCGTCGATCTACCGCAAGCAGACGCCCACGCTGCGCGAGAAGTACCAGTTCACCGACGAGGAGGTCGAGTTCTTCGATCTGCATATCGTCTCGGACGAGATCCACGGCGAACGCGGCTACCAGATCGTGCTCGAGCACGCCAACACGCCCGAGCTGCAGCAGCGCTGCCTGAAGATCTGCGAGATCGGCGCGCAGATGCGGCTGCTCTATACGACCGCGCTGTACTACGACTATGTCGCGCACGAGCTGCCGCTGCCCGAACTCGAGCTGGCTGCCTGATTCGCGCCGCGTGATTCGGCCCTCCGCGCGGTGCCTTCGCGGCGCCGCGCTTCTTCCCCTAACTGCTTGATGAGCGCCGCACAGATGGAACCGTTCTACAACTACATCGATGGCGAGTGGACCGCGTGCCAGTCCGGCCGAACCTTCGACAACATCAATCCCGCCGATACGCATGACGTGGTGGGCCGCTTCCAGGCGTCCGCCGCCGAAGACGGCCAGGCGGCGGTCGCCGCCGCCGCCGCCGCGTTCGCGGGCTGGAAGAACACGCCGATCGGCCGCCGCGCGGCCATCCTGAACCGCGCCGCGCAGCAGCTCGAAACCAATGCCGACGGCATCGCGCGCGAACTGACGCGCGAGGAAGGCAAGGCGCTGAGCCTGGCCCGCGACGAGGTCCTGCGCTCGGCGCAGACGCTGCGCTTCTATGCCGTCGAGGGCCAGACCTTCACCGGCGAATCGTTTCCGAACGACGACGGCGACATGCTGGTCTACACGCAGCGCGAGCCGCTGGGCGTGGCGACGGTGATCTCGCCGTGGAATTTCCCGATCTCGATTCCGGCACGCAAGATCGCGCCGGCGCTGATCACCGGCAATACCGTGGTGTTCAAGCCGTCGTCCGATGCGCCGCTGAGCGGCTATCGGTTGGCCGAGGCGTTGATCGACGCGGGCCTGCCCAAGGGCGTGCTGAACTTCATCACCGGCAGCGCCGCCGACGTGGGCGCCGCGATCACGCAGGCACCCGCGGTGCGCGCGATCTCGTTCACCGGTTCGACTCGCGCCGGCGAGCAGATCCATCGCTCGGTGCCGCTGACCACGCGCACGCAGATGGAGCTGGGCGGCAAGAATCCGTTGCTGGTGATGGAAGACGCCGACCTCGACCAGGCCGTGGAGCTGACGATCAAGGGCGGCTTCTCGCTCAGCGGCCAGGCGTGCACCGGCACCAGCCGCGTGCTGGTCGCCGAGGCCGTGCGCGCAGCCTATACCGAGAAGCTGCTGGCCCGCGTCAAGACGCTGAAGATCGGCAGCGGCCTGACGCCCGGCATGGACCTGGGTCCCCTGGCCACGCGCAACCAGCTCGACAACGTGCTGCGCTATATCGACATCGGCAAGTCCGAAGCGACGCTGCTGTGCGGCGGCGAGCGGCTGACCGGCCCGGATTTCGACAACGGCTTCTATGTGTCGCCGGCGGTCTTCACCGATGTCACCCAGGACATGCGCATCGCGAGAGAGGAAATCTTCGGGCCGGTGATCGCGATCATCGCGTTCAGCGACTACGCCGATGCGATCGCCAAGGCCAACGACACCGAGTACGGCCTGGCCGCGGCCATCGTCACGCGCAATCCGCGCTACATGCATCGCTTCGCCGCAGACATCGAGGCCGGTACCGTCAAGATCAACCGCACCACCACCGGCAATCTCGTCAACGCACCGTTCGGCGGATTGAAGCGCTCCAGCACCTCGACCTTCCGTGAGTCCGGCCGCACCGGCCTCGAGTTCTATACCCAGATCAAGACCGTCTACCGCGGCCTGTAAGCATCGCAGCATCGCTGCACCGCATCGACCAGGAGAACATCGCATGAAACAAGCCATCAAGCTCGAACTGCGCGAAGCGCGCCATATGGTGGCCGCGGCCATCGCCAAGTCCGAGGAGATCGGCGTGCTCGAATCCATCTGCGTGGTGGACGAGGGCGGCTATCCGCTGGTGCTCGAGCGGATGGACGGCGCCCGCATCACCGGGCCGCAGATCGCGTGGAACAAGGCCTTCACCGCCGCGGGCCACAAGCGCTCGACCCATCTGTTCACCACGCCGCCGAACGGGCCGGCGCTGCCGGGCAACGAGGCCTTCGGCATCCAGTGGAGCTTCGAGGGCAAGTTTGCCGCCTTCGTCGGGGGCTTTCCGATCGTCGTCAACGAGCAGGTGATCGGCGGCATCGGCCTGAGCGGCGGCAACGGCGAACAGGACACGCAGGCGGGACTTGCCGCGCTGCAGGCCCTGCACGAGCTGCTCGCACCGCAGGACCTGAAGGTGGTGGTGCAGGCCGATATCAAGCGCTGAACCAAGCGCTGAACCCCGCCGCACGTCCTTTAACCGGCCATTCGGAACGCACCATGTCTCACCGCATCCAGATCCTCGAAACGCAGCAGGCCTTCTTCGTCGAGCGCGGCGAAACGCTGTTGCAGGCAGCGCTGAAGGCCGGCATCGCGCTGCCGCACGATTGCCAGCTGGGGGGCTGCGGCACCTGCCGGCTGAAGCTGGTCGAAGGCGAGGTTTGCTACGACGAGGAGCCGATGGGGCTGGCGCCCGACGAGGCGGCGGCGGGATACGCGCTGGCCTGCCAGGCACAGCCGCTCGGCGATCTCTTGATCAGCACAGTGCGTGAGGATGAGGCCTGTGCCGAGCCGGTGCGGCATCGCGCGCGGATCGAAGCGGTGCGCCCGCTGACGCCCACGGTGCTGCAGGTCCGGCTGCAGGTGCCGGATCTCGATGCGGCGCTCGACTATCGGCCCGGCCAGTATCTGAAGCTCTTCACGCAAGACGGCCACGCGCGCAGCTTCTCGATGGCGTCGGTGCCGCAGGGCGGCAGCATCGAACTGCATGTCCGGCGCATTCCGGGCGGCGCCGTCACCGACCGCATCCTGCCCGGCCTGGCGTCGGGCGATGCTGTCGAGGTCGAGCTGCCGCACGGCACCTTCTTCTATCGCGCCCGCGACTACCGCCCGCTGCTGATGGTGGCGACGGGCACCGGCATCGCACCGATCAAGGCGATTCTCGAATCGCTGATGGACGATCCCGACTGCCCGCCGGTCTCGCTGTACTGGGGCATGCGGGAAGAGGGCGATCTCTATCTGCATGAGCAGATCCAGGGCTGGGGCGAGCGCCTGTACGACTTCCGCTACGTCCCGGTGCTGTCGCGCGGCGGCGTCGACTGGCAGGGCCGCCGCGGCTATGTGCACCACGCCGCGGTCGACGATCTCGGCGATCTGTCCGAGCATGCGATCTATCTGTGCGGCTCGCCGGACATGATTCGCGACGCGCGCCAGGCCTTCCTCGATCGCGGCGCGAGCACCGGGCATATCTACGCCGACAGCTTCACGTTCCAGCGGGACTGACACCTCGGCCGCCGGCGGGGGCGGCGACCGCGCCGCTCGGTTCGGTAGCTGGTATACAATGGTGCCAGCCTTTTGCGTACGCTTGCACCCAGCCGGTGCTCCCGAGCCGCGCCAGGGTCCCGCCAATTCGCGCGCCGTCCAATCAGATCGCCTCGCCATCCGCCATGTCCCTCCGCCCGTCCGTTTCCGCCGCGCCCGATCAGGAAGTCGTGAGCCTGGGCGCCAGCCATTCGCCGCTGTTCGCGCTGGTCACCGACAAGCTGCGCGAGCGCATCCTGAAGGGCGACTACGCGCCCGGCGAACGGCTGGTCGAGAACAAGCTGTCGGCGGAGTTGGGGGTGTCGCGCATCCCCGTGCGCGAGGCGCTGCGGGCGCTGGCGAGCGAAGGGCTGGTGCTGATCGAGCCCCGCCGCGGCGCCTCGGTGGCCAAGCTGTCGCCCGATATCGTCCGCGAGATGGTCGAGGTGCGCGCCACGCTGGAGGGCCTGAATGCCAAGCTCGCCGCGCAGCGGCGCGATCCGGCGCTGATCGCCGAGCTCGAGGCGGTGCTGCAGCAGGGCATGGAGGCCGCGGCCCAGGGCAAGGCAGACGAACTGCTGACGCTGAACTCGCGCTTTCACGAGGTACTCGGCAATATCGCGGCCAACAGCGTGCTGCAGGAAATGATGCGCTCGCTGCGTGAGCGCACCGCGGTGCTGTTCGGGCCGGCCAACACGGTCCGCGCCCGGCAGAACTGGGACGAGCACGCGCAGATCCTGCAGGCGGTCATTGCGGGCGATGCGGACCTCGCGGCCTTGCTGGCCGCGCGGCATGTCTACAGCGCGGCCAAGGCAGCCGAGCTGCCGGTGGGCGAGCCGCACGCCGCCTAAGGGCCGACGCCCCTGGGCAGTCCTCCGGTCCTTTTCTTTCCCTTCTCGATTTCTCTGTCGCGACGCACCACGGTAGCTGTGTGGCATGCGGCCGTCCGCAGCGGCCTGTGGGGCCGCTGCTGCGGCGGGCCCGGCATCGTCGACGCGCACGGCTTCGGGGCACCGGGTTGCACCGTCATGGCGCAATGCACAAAATCTGTGTATACTGTCAACCGTTGTAAACGCAATAGAGAAAGACCATGACTTACCGCGACACCACCGCCCGGGCGTCGTACCTGGACACCCCGGTCGGCCAGCAACTGCTGCGCCACTACGCGTCCCGCGACGCCGTTCGTCATGCCACGCCGCTGATCCCGCTGCGGGCCGCCGACGTGCTGCGCTTCGTGCAGTGCCTGTTCGGCCGCGCGGGCTGCGGGCATCGCCCGGCATAAGCGCCAACGTACCGGCAAAGCGCTGCTGGCAGCGCTCGAACCGCCCTCCGGGGCGGTTTTTCTTTTGCTCCCTCCCGAGTCCGGGCATTCCGTCCGCGACGATCCCCCTTTCCCTATCCCGCGTCCAATGCGGCGCGCCGCATGGTGACGCACGTCCCGCTGGGCCGATTCTTGCGTAAAGCGCACCCGCGACGCCGCCGGCGTCCCCAAGGTGGGCCGCTGGTGCGAGGGTTTCCGCCAATGCCGGGGAGCCTTGGTGCGCCCTAAACTATTGCATATAGTATACCGACACAGCATAACGACACCTCCGCTAGAGAGGCCGGGGTGCTGCCGTCAGGGTCGCGGCATCACAACAGGAAACAACAAGAACAGGAGCCGACGTGAGCCTGCCAACGTCCCCATCCATTCCCGCCCGCGCCAGCGAGCGCCCGCGCCCTGAAACGGCCGCCGCCGAACCTGCCGCGCGCTATCGCCCGTTATGGCAGGCCGTCGACGATCTCGCCCAAGGTCGGACCAGCGCCGAGCACCTGCTCGATCGTTGCCACGCCGCCTGGGCCGAACGCAATCCGCTGCTGAACGCCATCGTGCTGGCCGATTTCGATGCGGCGCGCGCGCAGGCGAGGGCCAGCGATGCGCGTCGCCGCGAGGGCAGGGCGCTGGGACCGCTCGATGGCGTGCCCTTCTCCATCAAGGAATCGTTCGACGTGGCCGGCTGGCCGACCACCTGCGGCAACCCGGCGCTGCGCGAGCACGTCGCCCGCCGCGACGCCACAGTGGTGCAGCGGCTGCGCGAGGCCGGGGCGGTGCTGATCGGCAAGACCAATGTGCCGCTCGGCCTGCGCGACTGGCAAAGCTATAACGCGGTCTACGGCACCACGCGCAATCCGCACGACCCGTCGCGCACGCCGGGCGGATCGTCGGGAGGCAGCGCGGCGGCCGTCTGCGCCGGCATGAGCCTGTTCGACATCGGCTCGGACATCGGTTCGTCATTGCGCAACCCTGCGCACTACTGCGGCGTGTTCTCGCACAAGAGCAGCCACGGCATCGTGCCGCTGAGCGGGCATGGCACCGGCGCGGCGTCGTTCGGCATCCAGGACATCAACGTGGCGGGCCCGATCGCCCGCAGCGCACGCGATCTCGAACTGGTGCTGCAGGCCATCGCCGGTCCGGAGGGCGCCGAGGCGCTGGCCCATCGCCTGGCCTTGCCGCCATGCCGGCTCGATTCGCTGGCGCAATTCCGCGTGGCGGTGCTGCCCTCGCACCCGCAGGCCGAGGTGGACCGTGAGGTCAGCGACGGCATCGAAGGGCTGGGCCGCTGGCTCGAAGGGCAGGGCGCCAGCGTCGCCTGGAATCTGCGGCCGTCCTTCGACGCGCAAGAGCTATGGCGCGTCTACGTGCTGCTGCTGCGCGCGACCACCTCGGTCCATATGCCGGACGCCGCATTCGCTGACTCGATCGACCAGGCCGCGGCCGCATCCCCGGACGATGCACGCTACGCCGTGCTCCAGCATGCCGGCGCGACGCTGCGCCATCGCGACTGGCTGCTGCTGCAGCACGCGCGCGAGCGTTTCGCGCAGGCCTGGCAACGCTTCTTCGGCGACTACGACGTGCTGCTGTGCCCGGCGGCGGCCACCACCGCCTTCGAACTGAACGAAGCCGGCGAGCCCTGGCAGCGCCATCTGAACGTCAATGGCAAGCCGCAGCCGATGACGACCCAGCTGTTCTGGGCCGGCCATTCCGGGCTGTGCGGGCTGCCGTCGACCGTCGCGCCGATCGGCCCCGGCAGCAGCGGCCTGCCGGTCGGCGTGCAGATCGTCGCCGGACGCTATCGCGACCTGACCTCGCTGCGCTTCGCCAGCCTGCTCGAGGCGGCGGGCTTTGCCTTCCGGCCTCCGCCGGGCTGAGCAAGCCGCCGGCAGACACCAGGCACGCACCCACACCGAATTCGCACGCCACGCGGCCGCCCACGCCGCCACGCTGCCCACACTGACAAGGAGCGATCATGCTGGACTGGTTCAAAGAGTTATCTCGGATGGAGCGCAAGGGGTTCTACGGCGCCTTCCTTGGCCATGCGGTCGACGTCTTCGACTTCATGATCTATTCCTTCCTGATCTCGACGCTGCTGACGCAGTGGCAGATGAGCAAATCGACCGCCGGCGCGATCGTCACGTGGACGCTGGTGTCGTCGCTGATCGGTGCGATCGGCGCCGGCATGCTGGCCGACCGCTATGGCCGCGTGCGCGTGCTGCGCTGGACCATCGTGGTGTTCACCGTGGCCTGCTTCCTGTGCGGGCTGGCGAACACGCCCGAGCAGTTGATGCTGTTCCGCATGATCCAGGGCATCGGCTTCGGCGGCGAATCGTCGCTGTGCATGGTGCTGGTCACCGAGATGATTCGCAATCCGGCGCACCGCGGCAAATACTCGGGCTTCACGGCCAGCAGCTATTCGTTCGGCTGGGGCGCCGCGGCGCTGGCCTATGGGCTGACCTTCAGCCTGTTCCCGGCCGAGACCGCCTGGCGCGTCTGCTTCTTCCTGGGCATCGTGCCGGCGCTGGTGGTGTTCTACCTGCGCCGCAACCTCGACGAGCCCGAGGTCTTCGTCAAGACGCGGGCCGAGCGCGCCGCCTCGCGGGGTTCGGCCTGGCAGGAGCTGAGCCGGCTGGTGCGGCGGCCGCTGCTGCGCAAGACCGTGCTGTGCAGCCTGCTGTCGGGCGGCATGCTCGGCGCCTACTACGCGATCGCGACCTGGCTGCCGACCTTCCTGAAGACCGAGCGCGGCCTGTCGGTGTTCGGCACCAGCTCCTATCTGGCGGTGACGATCCTCGGCTCGCTGGTCGGCTACGTGGCCGGCGCCTACGCGACCGACCGCCTGGGGCGGCGGCCGACCTATGTGCTGTTCGCCGCCGGCGCGTTCGTCATGGCGATGATCTATATGGTGATCCCGGTCTCCAACCTGTCGATGCTGTTCCTCGGCTTCCCGCTGGGCGTGCTGATGCAGGGCGTGTTCTCCGGCATCGGCGCGACCATCTCCGAGTCGTATCCGAACGATATCCGCGCGACCGGCTACGGCGTCTCGTACAACCTCGGGCGGGTGATCGGGTCCTTCTTCCCGCTGACGGTCGGCTGGCTCAGCTCGGGCCGGACCTCGCTGCCGCTGGCCATCGCGATCGTCGCCGGGGCCGGCTATGCGCTGGTCGTGTTTGCCGCGCTGATGCTTCCGGAGACTACCGGCATGGATCTGGACAAGGCCGGCGGCGACGAGGCCGATCGGGACGAGACGGCGCCCGGCAAGGTCGGTCTGGCGCCCGCACCGGGCGTGGGCGGCACGGTCGCGTAACCGGTCCGAACTGGTACCGATGGGGGGCAGGTCGGACGGGGCGGAGCGGCCCCGCCCGATATCCAGATCGTCACGTCTTCGGGAACAACCTAGGGCTAACCCTGTCCATGCGATTGCATTCGGTTACAATGCCGCACTTGCGTCTTGTTACGCAGAGCACTAACCGTCATATTTCTGGCGTCGTGCCCTTGCCTGCATACCGACGCCAACTTCCCCTTCATGCGAGCCTTACTACCGTTTCTGATCGCGGCCTGCCTGTTCCTGCTCTCCTTCGGAGCGCAGGCCAGCACGCGTCTGGACTCGGCGGCGGGGCTCGGGCCCGGACAGATTCGCGTCGGCCCGCTGGTCTGCACCATGGCCGCGGTCGCCGCGGTCGCCGCGCGCGCAGTGTCCAGCGATGACGGCGGCAGCCGCATCGTCGCCCCCGGCGACGACGGCATCCATGCCGACGACGTCGTCGTAGAAACCGGCTCCCACCCGGGCTACTGCAATATCTGGTCGGCGGATCTGCTCGATCCGCCCGACGTGCTCGACGAGATCGAGGAATCCAGCGCGCTGTTCGCCCTGCCGGCGGCGCCGCTCGAATTGCCTTCCGGCGATGTCTCTCCCCCTCGCCACGGCCGCGCGCCGCCACTGCCTGCGGCGCTGTTCAAGCCCCCCATCCTCACTGCCTGATTGCTGACGCGCCGGTCCGGTCCTTTGTCGGACCGGCCGCGCCTCCTATCTGCGTGTCTTGCTCGCGGCGTTCGCTGCCGTGGGCCGTGTGCTTGTCGCGGTAACGCCGTCCGCGCGAAGCCGGCATGCAGTGGTCCGGCTTTTTCTCGTTGCCATGAAGATCTCTACGCTTACCCTGATAGCGTCGCTTTCGCTTGGGGTGTCGTCGGCCTTTGCCGCCGATGCCTTCTCGCTGGAGCAACTGCTCTCCCTGTCCCAGAACTCGAACAAGGGCGTGGTCGCCGCGCATGCCGGCGTGGACGCCGCCAGCGCCGCCGTCACCAGCGCGGGCGCCTATCCGAATCCCCAGGTCGAAATGATGTACGGCCGCCTGCGCGGCCGGCAGGCCGGCGTGGCCGAGGGCAACACGCCCAGCTTCTCCATCACGCAGCGCCTGGACTACCCCCAGCAGCGCAGCCTGCGCCGCTCGATCGCCGAGCGCAATCTCGACGCGACCGAGGCGGGTCTGCAGGCTTTCTACGCCGACCTCGCCGGCCGGGTCAAAACCGGCTACTTCGGCGTGCTGCGCCGCGAGAGCGAACTGGCGGCGGCGCGCGAAGACCTGGCGATGATGAAGCAGGTCCATTCGCGTGCCCGTCTGCGCGTCGAGGTCGGCGAGGCACCGCGTTATGAGCTGATCCGTGCCGAGACCGAACTGCTGGCCGCGCAGAAGTCGCTGCAGAGCGCCGAATACCGTGTCGATCAGGCCAAGGCCGCGCTGCGCCAGCAGGTCGGCGGCGCGCTGCCGCCAAAGTTCGCGCTCGCCGGCAGCCTCGGCCAGCTTCCCAGCGTGCCGGACCTGGCCGTGATGCGGGAGCGGCTGGGCACGGCCAATGCCGAACTGGTCCAGCGCCGCATGGAGCTCGAGCGCTCCAATCTCGCGGTGGACTACCAGCGCTCGCTGCGCTTGCCGGAACTGGCCGTGCGCGCCAGCACCACGCGCGAGCCCGACAACAGCGTCTCGCAGGTCGGCCTGGTGCTGACCATTCCGCTGTGGGACCGCCGCAAGGGCCCGGTGGGCGAGGCGGTCGCGCAGGCCACGCAGGCGCGCAACGCCTACGAGATGCGCGAGTTCGAACTGGGCCAGGAGCTCGAATCGGCGTACCGCCAGCTCGAAATCACGCAGGCCCAGGTCACCGCGCTCGAATCCGGCATCGTGCGCGAAGCCGAGAGCGCGCTGCAAATCGCGCAGGCCGCCTACCGCTACGGCGAGCGCGGCATCCTCGAAGTCATCGATGCCCAGCGCACGCTGCGCAACGCGCGCAACGAACTGATCGCCGCGCAATACGACCAGCAGATGGCCGTGATCCAGATCGAACGCCTGCTGTCGTTGGCGCCCGGCATGTCCACGCCCGGTGTGAACCCCGACGTGACCCCGACCGCCGCGACCTTCTCCACCGAATCGAAACAAGACTGACCATGCGCCCCTTTTCCTTCCGTACCCTGGCGGTGGCCGCCGCCATGATGTTGACGCTCGCGGCCTGTTCCGAGGAGCCGCCGCCCGCAGCCGAGGCGCCCAAGCTGCCGCCCGGGGTCGTCAAGCCCGAGCCGTCGCTGCAGCAGCAGCTGAAGGTCGCACCGGTGACCGCCAGCCCGTTCAGCGAGATGCTGCACGTGGCCGGCCGCATCGATTTCGACGAGCAGCGCGTGGCGCGCATCGGCGCGTCGGTGACCGGACGCGTGACCGATCTCTATGCGATGCCCGGCCAGGAAGTGAAGGCCGGTCAGGTGCTGGCGCGCCTGCACAGCAGCGAGCTCGGTGCCGCGCAGATGTCGTATCTGAAGGCCCTGGCGCAGACGCAACTGCAGGCGCAGAACGCCGAGCGCGCGCGCCAGCTGTTTGCCGCCGACGTGATCGGCCGCGGCGAGCTGCAGCGCCGCGAGAGCGAATATGCGATCGCCAACGCCGAGATGCATGCCTATCGTGACCAGCTGCGCGTGCTCGGCATGTCGAAGGCGGCGATCGCCGAGCTGTCCAAGGGCGGCAGCATCAACTCGTATTCGCCGGTGTATTCGAGCATCAGCGGCACCGTGGTCGAGCGCAAGGTCGCGCAAGGGCAGGTGGTGCAGCCCGCCGACTCGCTGTACACGGTGGCCGACCTGTCGCGCGTCTGGGTCGTGGCCGAGGTGCCCGAGCAGCAGGCCGCGCTGGTGGCCGAGGGGCAGACCGTCGAGATCGACGTGCCGTCGCTGGCCGCCGGCACGGGCCGCAGCCGGATCGCCGGCAAGCTGATCTATGTGGGCCGCACGGTCAATCCTGAATCGCGCACGGTGCTGGTCCGCACCGAGCTCGAGAACCGCGAGGGACGCCTGAAGCCGGCGATGCTGGCCAGCATGGTGATCGCCAGCCGGCCCACCGAGCGGCTGGTGGTACCGGGATCCGCCGTGGTGCGCGATGGCAACGAAGAACAGGTCTACGTCGAGCAGGGCGAGGGCCTGTATCGCGCCGTTCCGGTCAAGCTCGGTGCAGAGAGCGACGGCATGCGCGTGGTGCAGAGCGGCGTCAAGGCTGGCGACCGCATCGTGGTCAATGGCGCCTTCCATCTGGATAACGAGCGCAAGCGCCTCGAGCAAGGATAATCGCCATGATTCAATCCTTGGTCCAAGCTGCAATCAAGCAGCGGCTCGTGGTCTGCGTGATCGCGGTCGTGCTGTTCTTCTTCGGGTTGCGCGCCGCCAGCAAGCTGTCGGTCGACGCCTTCCCCGATGTCACCAACGTCCAGGTGCAGATCGCCACCGAAGCGGCGGGCCGCTCGCCGGAGGAAGTCGAGCGTTTCGTCACGGTGCCGATCGAGATCGCGATGACCGGCCTGCCCGGGCTGGTCGAGATGCGCTCGCTGAACAAGGCGGGCCTGTCGCTGATCACGCTGGTGTTTACCGATGCCACCGACGTCTATTTCGCGCGCCAGCTCGTGATGGAGCGGCTGATCGAGGTCGGCGGGCGTATGCCGGAAGGCGTTTCGCCCGTGCTGGGCCCGGTCTCCACCGGTCTGGGCGAGGTCTACCAGTACACGCTGGACCGCGCCGACGACGGCGACCGCGAGCTGACGCAGGAAGAGCTGTCCGAACGCCGGATCGTGCAGGACTGGGTCGTGCGTCCGCTGCTGCGCTCGATTCCGGGCGTGGCCGAGATCAATTCCCAGGGCGGCTACGTCAAGCAGTACCAGGCGCTGATCAACCCGGACCGCATGCGCCACTACGGCATCTCGGTGCAGCAGGTCTATCAGGCGCTGGCCAACAACAACGCCAACTCCGGCGGCGGCGTGCTGCCGCACTATGCCGAGCAGTACCTGATCCGCGGCGTGGGTCTTGCAAGGGGCGTCGAGGACCTGCAGAGCATCGTGCTCAAGGAGGTCAACGGCACGCCGGTCTATCTGCGCGACGTTGCCGAGGTCACCATCGGCCATGAGGTCCGGCAGGGTGCGCTGATCAAGAACGGCCAGACCGAGGCGGTCGGCGGCATTGTGATGATGATGCGCGGCGGCAACGCCAAGGAAGTCGTCAGCCGCGTCAAGCAGCGCGTCGCCGAGATCAACGAGCGCGGCATGCTGCCCGGCAAGCTGCAGATCGTGCCGTACTACGACCGCAGCGAACTGGTCGATGCCGCGTTGTGGACCGTGACCAAGGTGCTGCTCGAAGGCGTGGTGCTGGTGGTGATCGTGCTGTTCCTGTTCCTGGGGGACCTGCGCTCGTCCGTCATCGTGCTGGCCACGCTCGTGCTGACGCCGCTGCTGACGTTCATGGTGATGAACCAGGTCGGCCTGTCGGCCAACCTGATGTCGCTGGGCGGTCTGGCGATCGCCATCGGCCTGATGGTCGACGGCTCCGTGGTAGTGGTCGAGAACGCGTTCGAGCGATTGGGACGCAAGGATGAACTGAGCCTGTCGAAGACCGAGGTGCTGGTCAAGGCGGTGCAGGAAGTGGCGACGCCGGTGATCGTCGGCGTCGGCATCATCATCCTGGTGTTCCTGCCGCTGATGACGCTGAGCGGCACCGAGGGCAAGATGTTCGCGCCGCTGGCCTTCACCATCGCGATCGCGCTGGCGATCTCGCTGGTGCTGTCGCTGACGCTGTCGCCGGTGCTGTCGTCCTACATCCTGAAGGGCGGTGCGGAGCACGATACCCGCGTGATCGCCTTCCTCAAGCGCCACTATCTGCGGATGCTGAAGGTGGCGATGGCAAACAGCCGCAAGACCGTGGTGGCTGCCGTCGTCGCGTTCTTCGGCACGCTGGCGATCGTGCCGCTGCTTGGTTCGTCGTTCATGCCCGAGATGAAGGAAGGCTCGATCGTTCCCGCGATCGACCGCGTGCCCAACATCTCGCTGGAGGAATCGATCAAGCTGGAGAAGGAGGCCAACAAGCTGGTGCTCAGCGTACCGGGCGTCAAGTCGGTGGTCTCCGGCGTCGGCCGCGGCGAAAGCCCGGCGGACCCGCAGAGCCAGAACGAGTCGACCCCGATTGCCAGCCTGAAAGACCGCGACGAGTGGCCCGACGGCTGGACGCAGGACGACATCGCCGAGCAGATCCGCCAGAAGCTGCGCGCCATCCCGGGCGTGCAGATCGTGATGGCGCAGCCGATCTCCGACCGGATCGACGAGATGGTCAGCGGCGTGCGTTCGGATATCGCGGTCAAGATCTTCGGCGACGACCTGGGCAAGCTGCGCGAGCTGGCCGGCGAGGTCGCGCGCGTGGCCGGCGGCATCCAGGGCTCGCAGGACATCCGCATCGAGCGCATCACCGGTCAGCAGTACCTGTCGATCGACATCGACCGCCAGGCGATCGCGCGCTACGGGCTCAATGTCTCGGACATCCACGACATCATCGAGATCTCGATTGGCGGCAAGCGCGCCACCGACATCTTCGAAGGCGAGCGCCGCTTCAGCGCCGCGGTCCGTCTGCCGGAGCGCTTCCGCCACGATGTCCAGTCGATCCGCCAGCTGCTGGTGACCACGCCCGACGGCATCCAGGTGCCGCTGCAAAGCGTGGCCAAGATCGAGGTCAGCGACGGCCCGGCGCAGATCAGCCGGGAAATGGCCAAGCGCCGCGTGGTAGTGATGATCAACGTCAAGGACCGCGACCTCGGCGGCTTCGTCGCCGAGCTGCAGCAGGCGGCCGACAGCAAGGTCAAGCTGCCCGAAGGCTACTACTTCGAGTGGGGCGGCCAGTTCCAGAACATGGAACGCGCCATGGGCCACCTGAAGATCATCGTGCCGATCACGATCGCCGCGATCTTCTTCCTGTTGTTCCTGCTGTTCAACTCGCTGCGCTTCGCCACGCTGATCATCACGGTGCTGCCGTTCGCGTCGATCGGCGGCATCATTGGCCTGTTCATCACGGGCGAATACCTGTCGGTGCCGGCGTCGGTGGGCTTTATCGCGCTATGGGGTATCGCGGTGCTGAACGGCGTGGTGCTGGTGTCCTACATCCGCAACCTGCGCAACAACGGCATGGACCTCGACGAGGCGGTGATCCACGGCGCCACCATGCGGTTCCGGCCGGTGATGATGACGGCCACCATCGCGCTGCTGGGCCTGGTGCCGTTCCTGTTCTCGACGGGACCGGGATCCGAGGTGCAGCGCCCGCTGGCGGTGGTGGTGATCGGCGGCCTGATCACGTCGACGCTGCTGACGCTGGTGATGGTGCCGACGCTGTATCGCTGGTTCGACGACCGCAAGCCGAATCCGGCGACCGACGAGCCGGTGTAACCAAAGGCCGGGCGCCGGCGCCGTGCCGGCGCCATGGTGGTGCGTTGGGGTCCCCGCGAAGGCGGGGGCCCTTTTTTATTGCCGAGCGTTCAGTCAGTCGTCGTGCGCCAGCCGATGCACCGGCTCGGGCAGCGCATCGAGCAGCGGCTTGCCGAAATACTGCCGATCGCTGACGGCCAATTGCCGCAGCCCTTCGCGCAGCGCCCGCAGCGCACGCGCCGCCGGTGCAAGCTGTCCGGCATGGGCCGAATACCACGCCTGCTCGAACCACAGGCTGCTCTGCTGCAGCAACGGATACTTGCGCTCGCCGCGCTGCGATTCCGCCAGGCGCCAGCCGGCGACCTCGTGCCAGGTGTCGGGCCACGCCGGGCCGGTGAAGGCCTTGGCGAACGGGCCCGCCAGGTGGCGCAGTGCCGCCACGCCGATCGGCGCGGTGGCCTGGAATTCGGCCAGCGTCGGACGCGGTGCGGTATGACAGGCGCCGCGGGCAATGCGCATCAGATAGATCGCGTTCCAGGCCGACGGATGGCGATTGCCGGCGCCGCGGCCCAGCCATTCCGACAGGCCGATCCACTGGATCGCGCGCTCGGCCTCGCGCTCGGACGAGACGCTGGGCAAGGCGCCGGACCAGGCGATGCCGGCCTCACCGAACAGCCATAGCGCCATGCCGATATTCGCCGCGACATGCTGCGCGGCATCGGAGACGTTCGATTCGAAGGCCGCCGCCAGCGCCTGTTCGAAATGCGCGACCGCCTGCTCGGCGAGCGTGCCGGCCGCTGTCGCGTCGTTGGTGGCCGCCGCCGACAGCGCATGCGAGCGCTGGATCAGCGCGGCGAGGTTGTGCCACTCGAAGCGAACGTGCGGGTGTACCTGCACCAGCGTCGCGCCGGGCGCGTTCTGCGCGAGCGCCTGCAACAAGGCCAGCGCTCCGCGCAGATCGCGCTCGTCGTAGGCGCACCAGGCCGCGACGATGCCTTCCATCGCATCGAGATAGTCGTTCCCGGCGATGGCATGCCCGCGCCGGCGTCGCTTCAGCGCCCGCAGCATTTTGCGGGTCTGCGCTCGATCGCCAAGGCGGCGCCACAGCAGGGCTTCGTTCAGCGCGACGAAGGCGTGCTCGAACTCGCTGGCCGCGAGTCGCCGCGCGGCACGGAATGCGGTCAACGCGGCGGGGACGTCATGGCCGCCGTTACGGCCTATGCCGGCGGCAGCCGCTTCGTCGCGCGCCAACGGCGTCAACAGCCGTCCCTCGCGCAACGCCTGCTTGCCGTCGACGAAATGCCGCCAGAACGACAGGTCGGTCTGCGTCACCATCCGCTGGGGTGTCGCCGCCTTGCCTGATCCGCGCCGGTCGCGGTCCAGGCCGAGAAACGCGGCAATCTCGTCGGCGCTGGCCGCAGCGCCGCTCACCTGGCAGACGATGCGCTGGCGTTCGTGCGCGGCCAGCCAGAACGGCCCCTGGCTGCGCCCCTCCAGATTGAGAAAGCGCGGATCGCGGCTCGCGTCCTCGCCCCATCCGACCTGCAGCTGCCAGCGTCCGAAGTCCTGGAAGGCGCGGCCAATTGCCATCCGCAGCGTGCGCGCATTGCTCATGCGCTCGCGCAGATCGTCCGCATAGACCAGCGGCCGTTGCGGAGATTCCAGCGTGGCGTGGTGCAGCCGCACCAGCAGCCAGACCGACTGGTAGGCGGCGCGCGTGCCGTTGACCGATTGCGGGGCGGACAGTTCGACGACGACGGGAGCGGGCATGGAGCGGGGGAACGATAGAGGCGAAGAGGGGCGAAGGGCGGGGCGTGGATGTGACAGACGTGACACCCGTGCCGGATTGTCGCATGAACCGGATTGGACCGGAACCCGGCGGTCGCTACGATGCGCACTGTCCAGTCGGCGATGCGCCGCGCCAACCGGACGGGCGCGCACACCTGCCGCTGCCAGCGGCGGTTTCCAACGAACAAGGAGAGACCCATGAAGTCCCATACCAAAGCGCAGTCCCTGCAAGCGCACGGCCTGTTTCGCCGCCGCCTGCTCCAGCTGGCCGGCGGCGCCGCACTGCTGCCGGCATCCCGCCTGGCGCTGGCCGATGCCGCGCCGGCAAGCGCCGTTGCCGCGCCGACCGAGGTCGCCCGCGAAGACCTGATGTCGCACTTTCGCGCGCTGGATGTCGACGGCTGTTTTGCGCTGTTCGACGTCAAGGCCAACCGGCTGACGCTGGTCAACGCGCAGCGCGCGCGGACGCGGATGGTGCCGGCGTCGACCTACAAGATTCCGAACAGCCTGATCGCGTTCGAGACCGGCGTGGTGGCCGATCCCGACCAGGTCCAGCCGTACGGCGGCGGCAAGACGCGCTTCCCGCAGTGGCAGCGCGACATGAATCTGCGCGAGGCGATTGCGATGTCGAATGTGCCGGTCTACCAGGGTGTCGCACGCCGGATCGGCATGCAGCGGATGCAGACGTGGGTCGACCGGCTGGACTATGGCAACCGGCAACTCGGAAAGGAGGTCGATCAGTTCTGGCTGCGCGGACCGCTGGCGATTTCCGCGGCGGAGCAGACGCGCTTCCTGGCGCGGCTGGCCCAAGGTCAGCTACCGGCGTCGCGGCTGAGCCAGCAATGGGTGCGCGAGATCCTGCGCGTCGAAGCCAATGGCGACCATGCGATCTACGCCAAGACTGGCTGGGCGATGGATGCCGGACTGAACCACGGCTGGTGGGTGGGTTGGGTGGAAAGAAGCGGCGGCGTCTATCCCTTCGCGCTGAACATGGATCTGCAGCGCGAGGAATTGGCGCCAATGCGGATGACCATCGCACGGGCGATGATGGTCGAACTGGGCGTGTTGCCCGCGCAGAACGGGCAAGCGCGCAAGACGAGCTAGCGCAAGACGAGCTGGCGCGGGCGCAGAGCTTGCCGCGCCGGACGTACCGGCTGCGTCAGGCTGCCGCGTGCGCCTTCGTGGCAGCGGCCTTGCGCTTGCCCTTGGTAAAGCTGGACAGGCCGTCGATCACATCGCGACCGTAGGCGACAGCCGCCTCGATCGCCTCGCGCGGACTCGCGGCGCGATGCGAACGCAGCGCCGGCAATCCGGTCGACGGCTCTCCGCCCAGGGCAATGATATTGACCGTGGCCTCGAAGCTGTCGCGCGCGGTGCCCGACTTGCCTGCCTGCGCGGCGGCGTGATGGACGTGTGCCGACAGGCGATAGCCCTTGTAGACAGCGTGATTGGCGTACATGGTGGACTCCTTGGTAATGCGCGCGCTCAATGGCGGCGCAAGCGCGTAATCGCGCGTTCGCCCGCTTGCCGGGCGACCTGCTTTGCCAGCGCTTCCGTGCAATGCAGCGTATCGCGTACCGCGACGTTCTCGAGCACCCGCTCGCGTCCGCTTTCATAGCGGCTGACGATGTAAGTGGCGAACCACTGGCCGGGACTTTGCTGGATCGGATGGACGGCGACGGTGTATTGGTTTTGGTTTTGGTTGTGTTGTTGATTCATGTAGTTCGAATGGGGCGGTCCCTTGCCCTGTCCGGTGTATCCGCGCGAATGCGTCAGCGTAAGAAAGGACGCGTGCAGGCGGATTTCGGGCGCCGTGGCGCGTGGTGACACGCGCGACTTGCGACTTACCGAAACGGCGATGGTCACTGCGCGTGATGCCTGCTCCGAGTGAGCGGGAACATCCGCGGTGCAACGACTGAATGGGAACGCTTGGGTGGTGAATGCCGGACGTCAGGTCGGGCGGCGGGGCCCTTGGGGCCAGCCGGACAGTATCTTGTCTTAATAATCTGTCCGGGTTCTCGCCTCTTGGGGCGAAGGTTCGCACTATAGCACGGTAACTTGGTTGGCGTGGCGGCCGTGGTTTGCGCTCTCTTTCACTGCGGGGAGAAGGAGAAAGGCAAGGGTTGCTCGATGACCTTGGCGGTTTGCGGGTGCCCCTTGCCCTCTCCCCAACCCTCTCCTGCAAGCGGGAGAGGGGGCCGCTTATCGGGGTGTGACGGCTGTCGCAGACACTGTTCTCGATAGTTCGAGGGCCTTGTCGTAACGAGTGTTTTCTCCCCTCTCCCGCTCGCGGGAGAGGGGCGGGGGAGAGGGTAGCAGCGGTCGTTATGCGACGAACGTCTGAAAACCCGTCCCTCAACGCCGCCACACAAGCACCGTAGCCCCTCACATATGCAGCACGCCCCGAATCGTCTCCGCCAGATCTTTCGCCAGGAACTTCGACACATAGGCATCCGCGCCGACCTTGCGCACATGATCCTCGCTGGCATTGCCGGACAGCGAAGAGTGAATGACCACCGGAATCCCCTGGAAGCGCTTGTCCGCCTTGATCTTGCGGGTCAGCGTGAAACCGTCCATCTCCGGCATTTCCAGATCGGTCAGCACGCAGGCGATCTCGTCGCGCACCGCGCGCCCGGCTTTCGCGGCGTTCGCCGCGATGTCGTTGAGCTCGTCCCACGCTTCCTGGCCGGTCTTGGTCATCACCACGGACACGCCCATCGCATCGAGACCTTGCTCGATCAGGCTGCGGGCGAGGGCGGAATCGTCCGCCGCCAGGATCTTCGTGCCTGGGCGCAGCGACAACTTGGGCCCCACCGTCGACGGGTCGACATCAGGCTGGCTGGTTGGCAACACGTCGCGCAGGATCTGCTCGACGTCGAGCACCTGCACCAGGCGAGCGTCGGGCGTATCCGCATTGAGCTTGGCGATGCTGGTCACCAGCCCGCCCTTCGTACTCGCCTCGGCCGACACCACCTCATTCCACTCCAGCCGCACGATCTCTTCCACGCCCTCCACGGCGAAGCCCTGCGTCGAGCGCGCGTACTCGGTCACCAGCAGGATGCCGCAGCTGCCGCCTTGTGGCGTGCAACCAACGATCTTGGCCAGATCGATCACTGGAATCACCTGTCCGCGGATGTCCGCCATGCCCAGCATGGCCGGCGCACCCCCGACGACGGTGGTGATTTTCGGCATTACCAGAATTTCGCGAACTTTGAATACATTGATCCCGAAAATTTCGTTCTGGCCCGAGCGCTCCGCATTTCCCAACCGAAACAGCAATAGTTCGAACTGATTATTGTTGGTCAGGTTTGTCCGCTCGTCGATTTCCTTCATCAAGCCGCTCATGACTTCCTTTGCTCCTCGCGACGCCCGCACGAGCGGTGGCGCTCTGTATCGTTTACGACACACGAGAGGAGAGCGCTCCGGTGGCCTCGCCGCTCGCGGTACGGACGTTTAACGGACGTCGGCAGGCAATCTTGAGTGTGTCCTTGTCTGCACCAGGACGGGGCGCTATGTAAACAGATATTTACTTAAGAGAGATATAAAAAACTCTGAAGTCTGTTTCCAACATTCGCCGCTATGATCCCGTGTGCGTTGATGTAACACCATTGATACATCAATTACAAATAGACATCGTTCCCGGTTTGCGCTACGGCTCGCGCTGCCGGAACGAGGCAAGGCAGCACCCGCGCGGTTTTCGGGATGAGGCCTGCTACGGGTAAAGAAGAAGGGGCGGTTTAGACCGGGTCAACCGGCAAATCGGGTAGGAGTAGTAGCTATGCACGAGCCGAATAGTGCGCCATGGGCCCTCTCCATGCGCGTGCCACCGGTCATTGCGTTTCCGCGTCGCGGCGGAGGCGTTATGACAAGTTGCGCCCATTCCACTTCGCATCCCAACGGACCGCGCGGACGAAGCGTTCGTCCGTACTTCAGCGCGACCCACTTCCGCCGCTTCCTCGCCCGTTCCGCCACCGGCGCCTTGCCGTGACGGCGGCCTGCCGGTACGACCCGTTTGATTCGTACGACAGATTTTCACAAGTTCACATTCGTTTTAATTCCTGTCCAAAGCGGAACGCTATCATCGCCATAGGTCCCGCATTGTATTTACTTTAATACATCAAAGACATTAACCGAACAACAGTCCTGCTGAAGGGTTCGGTGCAACGGGAAAAATGTGGGCGATTCCCGCCCGCAGCTGGCTCCGAAGCGCCTTTTCTGCAGCAGGCAAGCGGTAGCGAGACCGGGACAGGACCCGGCAAACAGGTAAGGAGAAGTTGAGATGTACGAGCCGAAGAAGGCGCATCCGCAGCGACGCGCAAGCGTTCGCCTGTCCACCATCACGCTGTCGTTCGCCGCGCTGGCCGGTCTGGCCGGCGCCATGACCGACGCCGCCGCGCAAGCCGCACCGGCAAACGCGCAGCAGAATGCGGCCGCAACGTTCCAGAAGCAGGCCGCCGATCTCGGCATCAAGTCCTGCGCGAATCTGTTCGCGGCACTGGGCGACAGCCTGACCCGCGGTACGACCTACGCGTCCAACGCAGCGACGCAGAAGGACGCACCGAACGATCACGCGGCACAGGCCGTCGTCGGCATGCGGTACGACACGCCGAACTACAAGGGCCAATCGGCTGGCGTCGTCTTCACGTCTCCGACCAAGACCGGTTGCGAAGGCGGACTGGTGCGCGTCGCACCGTTCCCGCAATCCTGCCCCGATGTCGTCAAGCAGCTGCCGCAAGGCAGCACCTTGGCAACCACGCTCTCCGGTACGCCGCTGTACAACCTCGGCGGCAACCAGGGGCAAGCGCTGCTGGTTCCCAGCGGCAATAGCTGTGTCGTCGTAACGGTAGCGAGCGCCATGGACCGTCGATGAAGCGAGCCAGGTAGCTCAGCACCGCATCTGATCGCACCGGCCGCTGCAGGCCGGGCGAAGCCAAATCTTCGAGTTGGGGATCACAACCCCGGTTTACGCCGGGGCTAGGGGGGCTTTTGTCTTCGCGACAAGGCCATTCAGTTTGTTGGCGTACTTTCTGGGGGTAGTCGCCATGCATCAAACCAATACGGTGTCACCGGCCGTCGAGCGGTCCGGTCTGTCTGGAAATCCAAGAGCCATTACGGAAGGCATGCATCCGTCCGTGCGTCGCCGCATTTTCGCGGCACTGCGCCGAGCGCATCGCGTGCTCGGCATGAAGCGTGACGGGCTCGGCCTGGGCGTTGGCCTTAACGGTGCGTGTGTTGGTTCGATGAGCGTCAATGGCGTGGCAACGCCGGCGATGCCGCTGCGTGGTATCGCCGGCGCAGCACGCACCCTGCTGTTTGGGTTGTCGTTCGGGCTGGGGGCAGTACCGGCATTCGCCAACACGACGATTGGAGGCGCCACCTCCACGGACCCCGGGATGGCTCACGTCATCGCCATTGGCGCCACGGCCGACTCGTGTACCTCTACTGTGGGCACGCAAGGCTGGGCCGGCATCGTGGTGGGTTGCTCGTCGGTCGACGTCACCGATCCGACGAACTACGTATTTGGCAGTGGTCTGGGGGGCGGCGTGGTGATTGGCTCTTTTTCGATCTCGACAGGCGCCAATACGGTCGGCCTCGGCCATGCCACGCGGACCCACGGGGACAACGCTATTGCAATCGGCACTGGCGCTCAGGCGGGCGTGCAAGGCCAGAATATCTACGACACCGTGGCGGTGGGCCGAGTCGCCTTGGCAACGGGCATCCGCTCGACTGCGCTGGGATACAACTCTCAGGCGACGGGAAATTTCGCCTACGCGATGGGTAGCAACACAGTCGCTTCAGGTGAGAACGCGACGGCGTTGGGCACCAATACCGTTGCACAGGGCTCGAACTCCGTCGCACTAGGCATTGGCAGCAGCGCCACCGACAACACCACCACGGCAATTGGCGCGAACGCCAAGGCATCGAACTACGCGACGATCGCGATGGGCCTCGACTCGGTGTCGGATGGCAACAGCACGCTCGCGATCGGTCCCACGGCGCAGTCGCACGGTTACCAAAGCATTGCAATGGGCGGACAGAGCCAGGCCGATGCCGGCGGCACCGCGTTGGGTGGCGTCAGCGTTGCGACAGGCGAAAACTCGGTCGCGCTCGGCCGTTCGACTTCCGCGACGGGTACTGGAGCGATCGCAGCCGGCGTTCTGTCGAACGCATCGGCGGCGGGCGCCGTTGCTGTCGGCCGCAATTCGGCGGCAAGCGGAATCAATGCGATTGCAGTGGGCAGCGGCGCGGCAGCCAATGCCGAGGATGCCGTCGCCATGGGTACCAACGCAGTCGCGACGGGCGGCAAGGCCGTGTCCATCGGTTCAGGCAACGTCGCGAGCGGCAACGGCGCGGTCGCCATCGGTGACCCGAACACTGCCACCGGCGATGGCGCTGTCGCACAAGGTATGGACAACACCGCGACCGGCAACGGCTCGGTCGCGATGGGTAACACCAATATGGTCGGCGGCGGCGGCCAAGCCGTCAGCACGGCCGGCACTGCCGCGCAAGGTGCGGTAGGTATCGGCTATCAGAACACGGTGGTCGGCCAGGGCAGCGTCGCGATTGGTAACACCAGCCAGGCGCGTGCCGCCGGCTCGCTCGCCTTCGGCGATACTGCTATCGCCAACAACGCTGGCGATGTCGCGCTGGGCTCCGGTTCGGTAACTGCGGCTCCTGTTCAGACGGGCAGCACGGTTATCCGAGGCACCACGTACAACTTCGCAGGCGCCACGCCGACCAGTGTGGTTTCGGTGGGCGCACCGGGCGCAGAACGGCAGATCCAGAACGTTGCCGCCGGCCAGATCACCAACACCTCGACCGATGCCATCAACGGCTCGCAGCTGTACGCCGTGCAGCAGTCGCTGCAATCGGCGGTGGCAGGGGCGGCACCGCATTACTTCAGCGTCAACGATCTCGGCGCCATCGGCGCGAACTACAACAATGACGGTGCAACGGCCCTGAACTCGCTGGCTGCGGGTGTTGGGGCGAGCGCCACAGGTGGCGGTGCCACCGCCGTCGGCTACAACGCTACTGCCGCGGGCGAGATATCGCTCGCCGCAGGCTACGATACCCGTGCGTTGGCAAGCAATTCCGCCGCCATCGGCGTCGGCACCACGGCCTCTGCCGCAGGGGCGCTGGCGTTCGGTAACAGCTCGACGGCGTCGGGCGTCAATTCGCTGGTATTCGGCACCGGCGCCGTCGCGAACAACCTCAACGCCATCGCCATTGGCACAATGGCCAATTCTTCCGGTAACTCGTCCACTGCGGTAGGCCCCGTGGCCCAGGCTGCGGGACTGGCCTCCACCGCGCTCGGTCCGTACGCGAACGCACAAGCTGACTATTCCACCGCCTTGGGATACCAGGCCGGCGCAACCGGCGTCGATTCGCTGGCCTTCGGCAACAGCGCCGTCGCGGATGAGCTCAACGCCATCGCCATCGGCAAAGAGGCCAATTCTTCGGGTAACTCCTCCATCGCGATGGGCGCCGCGGCTTCCGCCACCGATACGATGGGTACGGCGCTCGGATATAGCTCCACCGCGACAGCTCAGGGCGCCACGGCTGTAGGCGCCGCCACCCGTGCGGAAGGCATCAACTCGCTTGCGGCAGGTCCTGCCTCCGCCGCACTGGGGCTATCGTCGACGGCGGCGGGCTACCTGTCGAATGCCACTGGGGAAAACGCAACGGCTGTCGGCACGAATACGCAGGCCACAGCGGATAGCGCCACAGCCGTGGGTCGCCTCGCGCAGGCGACGAATGCCGCTGCCACCGCGATGGGCAACGGTGCCCGAGCCCAGGGGAACAGCGCGCTGGCGCTCGGCGCGCAAGCGCTGGCGATCGGCAATAGCACGGTCGCCATTGGGCAAGGCGCCGGCGCAGGCTCGACCGTGGCCAATACCAGCTCGGTCGCGATGGGTGTTGCAGCCGGGACACTGGTGAGCGGCGCTCAGAATACGGCCATTGGCGGCGGTGGTCCCAGCGCCATGCGAGGCGCAGGTTCGGGCGTCACCGGTGCCCGCAACGTTGCAATGGGCACTGGCGACGGCACCGTCGACTACGACGCTACGCTGGACGCTTCCGCGGGTAACCTGGTGTCCGGCAACGACAACGTCGCCATCGGCACGAACGCCGGTATCGGCGTGAGCGCCAACGCGACGACGTCGATCGGCCTGAACGCAAAAGCGAACGGCCTCAACGCCATCGCAATGGGTACGGGTGCGCAGGCCACCGGCGCCAACAGCATCAGCATCGGTACGGGCAACGTCGTCAGCGGCGCGAATTCCGGTGCTTTCGGTGACCCGAGCACCATTACCGGTACGGGTTCCTACTCGCTGGGTAACAACAACACCATCAACGCCAACAATGCGTTTGTGGTGGGCAATGGCGTGACCATCCCGACGGGCCGCGATGGTTCGGTGGTGTTGGGCAATGCGTCGACGGTTGCAGCCCCGGCGCCGACCGCCAGCACGATCATCCGCGGCACGACGTACAACTTCGCCGGTACGAATCCGCAGAGCGTTGTCTCCGTGGGTGCCGCCGGTGCGGAACGCCAGATCCAGAACGTCGCGGCCGGCCGCATCGCGCAGACCTCGACCGATGCGATCAACGGCTCACAGCTGTATGCCGTGCAGCAGTCGCTGCAATCCGCGGTGACGGGTTCGGCAGCGCACTACTACAGCGTGAACGGCGGCGGCACCCCCGGCGGGAACTACAACAACGATGGCGCCACAGGGTTGCTTTCGCTGGCGGCCGGCTACGGTGCCACGGCGAGCGGGCAGCAAGGAACCAGTGTCGGCTTCAACGCCAGCGCCAGTGGCCTGGAAAGCACGGCATTCGGTTACGCGAGCAACGCGTCTGCAGTGAATGCCACCGCCCTGGGCAACCAGGTCCAGGTCGCAGGGGACGGCGGCATCGGCATCGGCGCAAACATGGGCGTCGCCGTGGACGCCGCATCGACGAGCGGCATCGCTATCGGCTTCGGGGCGAAAGCCACGAATGCACCGAACGGTATCGCCATGGGCGCAACAAGCAATGTGCAAGCGGCCCGTGGTATCGCGCTCGGCGTTGCCACGAGCGTTGTGGGCGAGGACGCGGTGGCAATCGGCAACGGTGCTGGCATCGGATCGACCACTGCTTCGGTGGGCTCGGTCGCTCTTGGCGTAGGAGCCGGCCAGTTCGTCACCGGCGCACAGAACATCGCTGTGGGGGGTGGCATCAACCAGGTGATGAAGGGCGCTGGCACCCGCGTGGCTGGAGCAAGAAACATTGCCATGGGTTCGGGCGATGGCTCCGTGGTGGACGACACGAACGTCCAGGCGGCTACCGGCGATGACGTAACCGGCAATGACAACATCGCGCTTGGCACGAACGCCGGCATCGGCGTCACTGCCAATGCGACGACGTCGATCGGCTACAACGCAAAGGCAAGCGCTACCAACGCCATCGCGATGGGTACGGGTGCGCAGGCAACCGGCGCGAACAGCATCAGCATCGGTACGGGCAACGTCGTCAGTGGCGCGAATTCCGGCGCTTTTGGCGACCCGAGCACCATTACCGGCACGGGCTCCTACTCGGTCGGTAACAACAACACCATTAATGCGAACAACGCGTTTGTGGTGGGCAATGGCGTGACGATCCCGACGGGCCGCGATGGCTCGGTGGTGCTGGGCAACGCCTCGACGGTTGCGGCGCCTGTGCCGACGGCAAATACTGTGATCGCCGGTACTACCTACACCTTTGCGGGTGCTGCGCCGACGAGCGTCGTCTCAGTCGGCGCGGTCGGTGCCGAGCGCCAGATCCAGAACGTCGCGGCAGGCCGGATCAGCGCGACCTCGACCGACGCCATCAATGGTTCGCAGCTGTTCGCGAGCAATCAGGCACTTACGTCGGCGATCGCCGGCGCGGCAACGCATTACTACAGCGTCAACGACGGCGGCGTCGTGAAGGCGAACTACAACAACGACGGCGCTAGCGGCATCAACGCCGTCGCGGTCGGACCGTCGGCCGCCGCCTCCGGTCAGAGTGCGATCGCCTTGGGTTCCGGCGCTACCGCTGTGAACATCAACGATGCGGCGTTGGGCTTTGGGGCTACCGCGAACGGCGGTAATTCCGTTGCGATCGGCTATCAGGCGCAATCGGCCGGACAAACTGCGATCGCCATCGGTTGGCAGGCCAACGCATCGGCGAACTACGGCGTCGCGGTCGGCAATGGCTCCAGGGCCGCGCTGGCAGGCGCAGCATACGGCGTCAATGCGCATGCAACGGGACCGAGTGGCACCGCATTGGGACCAGGCGCGCAAGCGACCGCTGATTTCGCCACCGCTGTCGGCGCCGCTGCCACCGGCACCGCGATGCGCGCTACCGCCATGGGTTATAACGCCGATGCCTCGGCATTGGACGCTATCGCAGTCGGTACCAACGCCATCGCGGATTCCGCGGAAGCGGTCGCGGTCGGCAATGGCGCCGTGGCGACCGGCGGCAAGGCCGTCTCCATCGGCTCGAGCAACGTTGCCTATGGCGACGGCGCGGTGGCGATTGGCGATCCGAGCTACGCAAGCGGTACTGGCGCTTTCGTCGGCGGCGCGAACAACATCGCTAATGCTGACGGGACCGCAACGGCCACCGCGGCCAATGCGGCCGACGGTGCAGTCGCGATCGGTAACAGCAACGTGGCGATTGGCCAGGGTTCGGTCGCCCTCGGTAACACGAGCCGCGCCGGCGCGGCTGGCGCAGTTGCCATGGGTGATGCGGCTGTCGCCAACAATGCCAACGACGTGGCCCTCGGTTCGGGAAGCACGACGGCGGCGGCGGTACCGACGGCCAGCGCGGTGATCGGCGGCAACACCTACACCTTCGCCGGCACCACGCCGACCTCGACGGTGAGCGTGGGCGCGCCGGGGGCCGAGCGCACCATCACCAATGTCGCGGCAGGCCGGATCGACGCGACATCGACCGATGCGATCAACGGTTCGCAGCTGTACGCGACCCACCAAGCCCTACAGGCTAACATCTCTGATGTAGCGACCCACTACTACAGCGTCAATGACGGCGGTACACAGCAGCCGAACTACAACAACGACGGCGCTACCGGCCTCGAGTCTATGGCGGCAGGGGTTGGTGCTTCCGCCGGTGGTAATTTCTCGACAGCGATAGGCAGGGCGACAGTTGCGTCCGGCTCGTCAAGTACGGCCGTCGGCAATGACGCAATTGCGACCGGGGCATTGGGTGCAACCGCAATCGGCCACAGTGCAAACGCCACCGGCGACAGGAGCACGGCGCTCGGCTTTAACTCCACGGCTTCGGCCGCGGATACGATTGCAATTGGACGGTCGTCCCGTGCCATCGCAGACAACGCGGTGTCGATCGGCCGGCTGTCGAGTGCGACCGAGGCCGGTGCGGTTGGCATTGGTGCTTCCGCCCGAGCGGTCGCAGCGAACGGCACGGCACTTGGCACCTCGGCCGCGGCGACAGGTGTAGACAGCACTGCGCTGGGTACCCGCTCCCGGGCCGACGGCGTGTCGAGCGTCGCAATGGGCCCTGGCGCAATCGCCAGCAACGCTGGCGATGTCGCACTCGGCTCGGGCAGCACGACGGCCGCCGCCGTGCAGACTGCCAGCACGGTGATCAGCGGCAACACCTACACCTTCGCTGGCACCACGCCGACCTCGACGGTGAGCGTGGGCGCGGCTGGCGCCGAGCGCACCATCACCAATGTCGCGGCAGGCCGGATCGAAGCCACGTCGACCGATGCGATCAACGGCTCGCAGCTCTTCGCCACCAACACCCAGGTGACGCAGAACACCACCGATATCGCCAACATCAACAACGGCGCCGGCATCAAGTACTTCCACGCCAACTCGACGGCGCCGGATAGCCAGGCGATCGGCACGGATTCGGTGGCGATCGGGCCTAACGCCGTTGCCAACAACGCTGGCGACATCGCGCTGGGCTCGGGTTCGACCACGGCGGCGGCAGTCGGCACCGGTGGCGCGACCATCGGCGGCAATGCCTACACCTTCGCGGGTGCGAATCCGCAATCGACGCTGAGCATCGGCGCACCGGGCGCGGAACGGACCATCACCAATGTCGCGGCTGGCCGTCTTGACGCCACCTCGACCGATGCGGTGAACGGCTCGCAGTTGTTCGCGACCAACACGCAGGTGAACCAGAACACCACCGATATCGCCACCAACACCACCAATATCGCCAACCTGAGCAACACCATCGGCGATATCAACAACGGTGCTGGCATCAAGTACTTCCACGCCAACTCGACTGAGCCGGACAGCCAGGCGGTCGGCACGGATTCGGTAGCGATCGGACCGAACGCCGTGGCGAACAACGAAGGCGATATCGCGCTGGGTTCGGGCAGCACCACGGCCGCGGCGGTGGGCACCACCGGCACGACCATCGCCGGCAATGCCTATACGTTCGCGGGCGGTGCGCCGACCTCGACGCTGAGCATCGGCGCGGTGGGTGCGGAGCGCACGATCACCAACGTCGCGGCTGGCCGCCTCTCGTCCACCTCGACCGACGCGATCAACGGCTCGCAACTGTTCGCGACCAACCAGGCGGTCGAGCAAGTGGCGCAGCAAGCCGGCGCGACCAACGAGCGTGCGGTCAAGTACGACTGGACCGATAGCAACGGCAACGGCCAGATCGATCCGGGCGAGGTGAACTACAACTCGGCCACGCTGGCCGGTGTTGGCGGCACCACGATCTCGAACCTGGCGGACGGCGCGGTCAATGCGACCTCGACCGAAGCCATCAACGGTTCGCAGCTCTATGGCGTCAGCAGCAGCATCACCAATCACCTGGGCGGCGGCGCGGTGGTCAATCCGGACGGCAGCATCACCGGTCCCACCTACAACATCCAGGGCAATAACTACACGACGATCTCGGATGCGTTCACGGCGGTCGATGGCAGCATCACCAACATCAACAACGCCCTCGACAACATCAACAACGGCGGCGGCATCAAGTACTTCCACGCCAATTCGACGCTGGCCGACAGCCAGGCGCTCGGCACCGATAGCATCGCCGTCGGTCCGCAGGCGGTCGCCAACAACACGAACAGCATCGCGATGGGTAACGGCGCGGTCTCAAGTGTCGATGGCGGCGTGGCGCTGGGTTCGGGTTCGGTGTCGGATCGCGCGCTGGCCCCGGTCAGCGGCACCATCACCGCCGGTACCGCGATCGTTCCGTACAACACCACCGACGTGAACTTGGCCGGTGCGGTGTCGGTCGGCAATGCCGCGACCAACACGCTGCGCCAGATCACCAACGTGGCAGACGGTACCAGCGATCACGACGCCGTGACGATCCGCCAGCTGCAAGGCGCGATCGGCTCGGTGACGGCCACCGGTACCAAGTACTTCCACGCCAACTCGACGCTGGCCGATTCCTTGGCCGTGGGTGTCGATTCGATCGCGGTGGGTCCGGAGACGATCGTCAACGGCGACAACGGCATCGGCATGGGCAAGAACGCCCGCGTCGAACAGACGGCGCCTGGCGGTACCGCGATCGGCCAGAACTCGCTGGTGTCGCAGGCCGATGGTGTCGCGCTGGGTACCAACGCGCAGTCGCAGGGCATCCAGTCCCTGGCGCTGGGTGCGGGTTCGCAGGCGGTGTTCGCCAACAGCGTGGCACTGGGCGCAGGCTCGGTGACGACGGTGGGTGCGCGTACCGGCTACATCGGCTACGGCGTGGGCGGCGGCCAGAACTCGGTGGGCGAAGTGTCGGTCGGCAATGCAGGCGCCGAACGCCAGATCACCAACGTGGCTGCCGGCTCGGCCCCGACCGATGCGGTCAACGTCAGCCAGCTGAACCAGGTCGCACAGAACACCGCCAGCTCGCTGGGTGGCGGTGCCTCGTACGACTCGACCACGGGTTCCTATACCGCACCGAGCTACTCGGTCGGTGGCGGCACCTACAACAACGTGGGAGACGCGCTGGGTGCGCAGGACACCATCGTCAAGAACCAGGGCAGCAGCCTGGCCAACCATCTTGGCGGCGGTACGACCTATGACCCGTCCACCGGTAACATCGGCGGCGGCTTCACGGTCAACGGCAAGACCTACGCGAACGTGGCGGATGCGATCGGCGAGGCGGCAGGTCAGGCGTCGAACTCGATCCAGTACGACAACTCGGATCGCTCGCAGATCACGCTCGGCGGCACCAACGGGACGAAGATCACCAACGTCGCCGCGGGCAATATCAGCGAGAACTCGACCGATGCGGTCAACGGCTCGCAGCTGCACCAGACCAACACCACGGTGAACAACCTGGTCGAGGGCAAGGTCGGTATCGTCAAGCAGGAGACCAGCAACGGTCCGATCTCGGTCGGTGGCGACACCGGCGGCACCACGGTCAGCGTGGCGGGCAAGGACGGCGATCGCCGCATCACCGGCGTGGCCGAAGGCACGGCGCCGACCGATGCGGTCAACGTCAACCAGTTGAACCGCATCAGCCAGGGCATCGACCAGAAGTTCGCGGGCATGGACAGCCGTATCCGCGCGGTCGAGAACCGGTCGAACGCGGGTATCGCGTCGGCGATGGCGATGGCCGGCCTGCCGCAGGCCTACCTGCCGAACAAGAGCATGCTGGCCATCGGTGCCGCCACGTTCAATGGCGAAACCGGTTACGCGCTGGGCCTGTCGCGCGTGTCGGACAACGGCTCGTGGGTCTACAAGGCGTCCGGTGCCGCTTCGTCGCGTGGCGACTACGGTGGCGCGGTGGGCGTCGGCTATCAGTGGTAAGCCGCACGGAATTGTCCGTGTAGCACGGGCGTGCGCTGGACCCCCAGCCGGCGCACGTCCGACCACTACCCGATCATCAACGTCCCGTCGGCGCGACCGCGCGATGCCGGGACAAGGAGTTCGAAACCATGTTTGATTCGATGAAACGCCATGCCGCACCGTTCGCCGCCGTGCTGGCGGCAGTGCTGCTGGCCGGTTGCGGCAACCTGAGCAAGATCGACGACAAGGGCCACACCGCTGCGCCGGTCTGGCCGAAGATGGATGTCGAGAACATGACGCTGCTCGAGGGCATCCATCCGGATCCCAACAAGCTGGCGCTGGTCAAGGCCGGCATGACGAAGGACCAGCTGTATCACCTGCTGGGCCGCCCGCATTTTCTCGAGGGCTTCTTCTTCGTGCGCGAATGGGACTACCTGTTCCATCTGCAGACGCCGTCCGGCGACAAGGCTTGCCAGTACAAGATTCTGTTCGACCGCGACACGCGTGCGCAGGAATTCCTGTGGCGCGAGAAGGAGTGCGAGGAGGCGGCGAAGGCGTTGATGAAGAAGGCCAGCGCCTGAGTCGTTTGATCGCAGTAGAAAGACACTGGGTCCCGCTTTCGCGGGGCGACAAGATGGAGCCGTCGTCCTCGCGGAGGCGAGGACCCAGCGACTTGAGGTAGCATTACCCGGCCTGCTGATTCCAGCGGGCCACAGAGATCTCGATCGGGCCGGTAACGGCCCTTGTTTTTTGGAGTTGCCATGTATCGCGCCGCATCGGTTGCCGCTTCCATTCTTGCCGTCTTCGCCCTCGGCGCCTGCCAACAGATGCCTGCCCAGCAGGGAGGCCAGCCCGCCCCGATGGCGCCGGCTACCGCATCTCCGGCACCCGCTTCCCAGCAAGCGCCGCGCGCCGCCGCACCGCAGCAGGCCGTGCAGCAGCCGAGCGTCGAATTCCGCCTCGCGCAGGCCGAGCGTGCGCCCGATCTCAACGAACTGCGCATGGCCAATGCCACGTTGTGGGTCGCGCCGCAGCCGGTGCTGGTGCGCAGCGACCTGAGCGCGGTGATGGCCGTCAAGGCGAAGGACGGGAAGTCGTACGTGCGCTTCAACTTCACGCAGCCCGGCGCACAGAAGCTGGCCTCGCTGACGCAGCGGTTCTCCGGCAAGAACTTCGTGCTGACGATTGGCGGCAACCTGGTGGCCACGCCGCGCATCGGCCGGCCCATCACGAACGGCGTGCTGTTCGTGCCGATGGCCAGCGAGCAGCAGGCGCTGAACGTGGCGGCCGTGATCGGCGGCGCTGGTGCGCCGGCGGCGCGGTAAGGCCAAGCTGTTGAGTCCCCGCCTGCGCGAGGGCGACGAAGAACATCGCTGTCGTCCCCGCGAGGGCGGGGACCCAGTGCATCACCTGATTTCCCCCACCTACTTGCCGATATAGCCGGGCAGCCCCCGCGCCTTCGGACTCCTGGCTGCCTTCACCGCCAACGCCAGCGCGTAGGCGAAGCACTCCGGTTTATCCATCGGCCCGCGAATCTCGCGGCGGAAGAAGTCGGCCCATTTGAAATCCGGATAGGCCTGCTTGACCCGACGATAGCCGCCCGCGATGCGGGCGAACGCCTCCAGGCTGCGATACGGAT
>JAPSLC010000008.1 GCA_031181345.1 Cupriavidus sp.
TCAGCGGGCAGAACGGCACGGGCAAGTCCAATCTGTATCGCGCGCTGCGGCTGCTGGCGGCGACCGCGCAAGGCGGGGTGGTGGCGGCGCTGGCGCGCGAGGGCGGCATGCAGTCGACGCTGTGGGCCGGCCCGGAGACGATCTCCCGGGCGATGTTGCGCGGCGATCAGCCGGTGCAGGGGACGGTGCGCCAGCATCCCGTGGCCCTGCGATTGGGCTTCGCTTCGGACGAGTTCGGCTATGCGATCGAGCTTGGGCTGCGGCAGGCTATCGACTCGATGTTCACGCTGGATCCGGACATCAAGCGCGAATACATCTGGCATGGCGAGGCGCCGCATCCGTCTTCGCTGCTGGTCGACCGGCGCGGCGCGGGGGTGCGGGCGCGCGACGACAAGGGGCGGTGGCAAAGCCTGCCGCTGCCCTTGCGCGGCTTCGACAGCATGCTGACCGAATACGCGGACCGCCGCAGCACGCCGGAGATGCTGACCGTGCGCGAGCAGGTCCGCTCATGGCGCTTCTACGACCATTTCCGTACCGATGCCGATGCGCTGGCGCGCCAGCCGCAGGTGGGCACGCATACGCCGGTGCTGTCCGACGATGGCCGCGATCTGGCCGCGGCGCTGCAGACGATCCGCGAGATCGGCGATCGCGAGGCGTTGGACGAATGCATCGACGACGCGTTTCCCGGCTCGCGCATCGAGATCGGCGCGCAGGACGGCCGCTTTGAACTGCTGCTGCGGCAGCCCGGCATGCTGCGGCCACTGCGCGCGGCGGAGCTGTCCGACGGCACGCTGCGTTATCTGCTGCTGGCCGCGGCCCTGCATACGCCGCGCCCGCCGGCGCTGCTGGTGCTCAACGAGCCGGAGACGAGCCTGCATGCCGACCTGCTGCCCGCGCTGGGCCGCATGATCGGCAAGGCCGCGCAGCGCTCGCAGGTCATCGTGGTGTCGCATGCGGCCCGGCTGATCGCCGCGCTGGAACAGCAGCCGGACAGCAGGTCGATGATGCTGGAAAAGCAGTTGGGGCAGACGCAGGTGGCAGGCCTCTCCGATCTGCAGCGGCCGGCATGGGGCTGGTTGCCGCGTTAGGGCAGGATGCGGGCGTTGCTGCCCTCTCCCCCGGCCCCTCTCCCGCAAGCGGGAGAGGGGAGAGTCAGCAGGAGCCAACGTGATTCCGGTTGTGTTCTCCCTCTCCCCCTCAGGGGGGAGAGGGGGTGGTTCGCTACCACCCACGGCAAAAACAGCTTCTCTTCAATTGACCCGCGTACGCCGCTGCACCTCCAGCAGCTCCCACCGGATCGTCGACGCATCGGCCGGGGGATTGGGCACGCGGTACTCGCGCACGCGCAGCGTGTAGGCGATGCCCGGCTCGAAGTCGAGCCCTTCGATCGGCCCGTACCACAACTGCCAGGCGCCATTGGGATCGTCGCGGAAGCGATAGCAGGTCTGCTTGCCAACGCCGGTGCATTCGACCCGCTGCGAGTCGATATAGACGATCTTCTCGACGCCCGGGGCGGCCTTGGACTGCTGGTCGTCGAGTCGATCGCCGCGGCGGCCCACGCCCTCGCGCTCCACGAAATGCAGCAGATCGCCATCCGCAGTCTTCCAGATGATCTGGCGGCCGGTGGAGCCCGCAGATGGCTGCGTGCCAACGGTCGTGAACGGCGACTGCATGGCCTTCAGCAAGCTGTTCTCGACCTCCATCAACGGCGGCGGACACGCGCGGCGCGTGGTGGCGACCCGATCGAAGCGCATGCCGCTGTCGGTCTTGCCATAGCTGCCGGTCATGCGATTGCAACCGGTGTTGCCGGTCACCGTGCCCTGCGCCGCATCGATGCCGGCGTTGAACTCGAACAGCACCGGCTCGCCGTTATCGCCATGCGGGATCTGTTTCAGCGAGCCGTCCGGCATCTGCCAGCGCACCAGCTCCCAGCGGCTGGGGCCGCCGGGCCGGGTCTCGCTCAGGGTCGGCGTCGCCGACGGCGAATCGGGGGCCGGCGCGGTGGCGCAGCCGACCATGGTCGCGCCGAGCAGCGTTGCTGCCGCGGCTGCGGTACCCATGCGGAAGGACAGGGACATCGGTTCGCTCCTCGGGTTGTCGGGATGCATCACAGACGATGATGCGTTCCGAAGCAAAGAGAATGCCGGACGCGCGCTCACAAGCGAACGCCGGGCAAGTGTACGCAATCGTTTGACGCGGGAAGGATCAGCCAGTGCCCTGGCTTTCCGCCGGGGCCGAGCCATCGGCCGCCTCGCCGCCCTTGCCCGCCGGGGCCGGCGCCGGCAGCGCCGGCACCAGCGCCTCGACCGTGCGCGCGGTGGCGCCGCGGTGCTCGCCGGCAAAGGCCCGGGCCTGCGTCTGCATGCGTGCAAGCCGTTCGCGATCGGACAGCAGCACCGCGGCGGTATGCATCAGCTGTTCGGCACTGTCGACGCGCAGGCACGCGCCGGCGGCGATCGCATCGTCGGTGGCCTGGGCGAAGTTGAAGGTATGCGGGCCGATCAGCACCGGCGTGCCGACCGCGCAGGCCTCGATCAGGTTCTGGCCGCCCAGCGGCAACAGGCTGCCGCCGATAAAGGCGACATCGGATGCCGCAAAATACATGGCCATTTCGCCCATCGAATCGCCCAGCAGCACGTCGGCCTCGATCGGCTGATCGAGCTGATCCTCGCTCAGCGCACTGCGGCGCTGCAACGTGAACCCGGTCTGCGTGACCATTGCCGCCACCGCATCGAAGCGCTGGGGATGGCGCGGCACCAGCAGCAGCGCCGGAGCACGCGCCGTGTCCGAACCCTGGTCCCACACCTCGCCGCACAGCTTGCGCCAGCGCGACAGCGCGTCCAGCAGCATCGCTTCCTCGCCCTCGCGCGTGCTCGCCGCGGCAAGCACCGGCCGCGTGCCGAAGGCCCGGCGCAGCCGTTGTCCGCGCTCGATCTGCTCTGCGGATGGCTGCATGTCGAACTTCAGGTTGCCGGTCACGCGCACCGCCGCCACGCCCAGCGCCCTGAAACGCTCGGCATCGCCCTGGGTCTGCGCCAGTACCTCGGTGAAGTCCGCATACATCGCCGCCGCGGCGCGCCCGAAGCGGGCGGTACGGCGAAAGCTGCGGGGCGACAGCCGGGCATTGACCAGATACAGCGGCACGCCGGCCAGGCGCGCGCCGCGCACCAGGTTCGGCCAGACCTCGGTCTCCATCAGCATGCCCGCCTCCGGCCGGAAATGCGCCAGGAAACGCCGCACCAGCGCCGGCACGTCGTAGGGCAGATAGCACTGCACCAGCCGCGACTCCTGGCCGAACAGCTCGGCGCCGGTCTGCCGGCCGGTCGGCGTCATATGGGTCAGCACGATGCGATGGCCGGGATAGGCGGCCAGCAGCCGCGCGATCAGCGGCTGCGCGGCGCGCGTCTCGCCGACCGAGACCGCATGGACCCAGATCCATGGGCCTTGCGTCGGCAGCCCCCCGTAGCGCCCGAGCCGTTCGCCGACATGCTGCAGATAGCCAGGCTCCTTGCGCGCGCGCCAGGCCAGCCGCGCCAGCGCGGCCGGCAGGACCAAACCCCAGGCCAGGTTGTACAGAACACGCAACAGCATCAGCCTTCCCGTCCGAGCCCACGCACGCGGCGCGCCGCGGCATGGACGTCCTCGACCGTCGGCGCCTCGCCGTCGTCGCCCACATTGGCGATGCGCGCCGACCAATAGCCCTCGGTCTTCCAGCGCCAGGTCGCGGTATAGATTTCCACGGTCGGCCGGCACAGCGCCGCGGCGATATGCACCAGCCCCGTGTCGACGCCGACCACCAGTTCGGCGCGATTGATCAGGCCGAAGCCCTGCATCACCGTGAAGCGCGGCAGTACGCGCGAGCCCGGCACGCCGGCGGCAATGCGCTCGGCGGCATGCCGCTCGGCCTCGTTGCCCCAGGGCAGCATCACCGCCAGTCCCTCGGCGAACAGGCGCCGGCCGAGCTCATGCCAGTGCTCCAGCGGCCAGCGCTTCTTCGCGCCGGCGGTGGCATGGAAGCACACCGCGTAGCGCGTCGGCAGGTCCGACCACAGCGGATCGTTGGCATGCAGCACGCGCGCCTCGTCGCCGAAAAAACGCGGCGGCTCGGCCGGGGCCACGCCGGTCAGCGCGGCACCGAGCAGGCGCGAACGACGCACCGAATGGGTCTGCAGCGGAACCTGGATCGGATCGGTGTAGAACAGCCGCGCCGCCGGCTCGTAGCCCGAGCCCTGCGTTGCATTGGCCAGCCCGATCACCGGCGCGCCCGCATGGCGCCGCGCGATGCGCGAGACCACCGCGGTCTTCAGCAGACCCTGCGTCTCGATCACCGCGTCGTAGGCGTCCTCGCGCAGCGCGCGCCGGAACGCCCCCAGCTCGCCCCACACCGCGCCGGAGAACAGGCCCTTGCGCCAGCGCCGCAGCGCGAACGGAATCACGCGCCGCACCTGCGGCAGCAGCCGCACCAGCTCGACATAGCCTTCCTCGACGACCCAGTCGATCTCGCAGCCGGGCCAGCGCGCGCGCAGATCGTGGATCAGCGGCATGTTGTGCACGACGTCGCCGAGGGAGGACACCTTGACCACGAGGATGCGCGGCCGCTCCGGCATGCGCACGCCCAGCGGGCGCGGCATGCCGGCGGCTTCGATCGCCTCGCGGGCGGCGCTGTCCTGCAACGGTACTGCCGGCTCGACCGGCATCCGCTCAGAACGGCAGCTGGGCATCCGGCTTCTCGGCCAGGATCACGCGCTTGAACTCCGCCTGGATGCGGGCCAGCGCGGCGTCGTTATCGGCCTCGAAGCGCATCACCACCACGGGCGTGGTGTTCGACGGACGGGCCAGCCCGAAGCCGTCGGGATATTCGACACGCACGCCGTCGATCGTGATGACCTCGCGTGCGCCCTCGAACTTGGCGTTGGCGCGGATCTTGTCGAGCAGCGTGAAGGGCTCGCCCTCGGCGCATTTCAGTTGCAGCTCGGGCGTGCAGATCGAATTGGGCAGCGCGTTCAAGACCGCGCTCGGATCGTCATGCCGCGACAGGATTTCCAGCAGGCGGGCCCCGGTATAGAGGCCGTCGTCGAAGCCATACCAGCGATCCTTGAAGAACACGTGGCCGCTCATCTCGCCGGCGATCGGCGCGCCGGTTTCCTTCAGCTTGGCCTTGACCAGCGAATGGCCGGTCTTCCACATCAGCGGTTCGCCGCCATGCTCGCGGATCCACGGGGCCAGCTTGCCGGTGCACTTGACGTCGTAGATGATCTGCTGGCCCGGATGGCGCGACAGGATCTCCTGCGCGAACAGCATCAGCTGGCGGTCCGGGAAGATGACCTGGCCGTCCTTGGTGACCACGCCGAGCCGGTCGCCGTCGCCATCGAAGGCCAGGCCCAGCTCGTTGTCGGTCTCGCGCAGGCAGCGCATCAGGTCCTGCAGGTTCTCCAGATGCGCCGGGTCCGGATGGTGGTTGGGGAAGTTGCCATCGACGTCGCAGAACAGCTCGGTCACTTCGCAACCGAGCGCGCGGAACAGATCGCCGACGAAGGCGCCGGCCACGCCGTTGCCGGCATCGAGCGCGATCTTCATCGGGCGCGCCAGCTTGACGTCGCTGGCGATGCGCTGCAGATACTGCTGGCGGATGTCGACCTGCTGGTAGGCGCCCGCGCCGCTGGCAAAGCGCTCGTCGACGATGCGCTGGCGCAGGCCCTGGATCTGCTCGCCATAGATCGCCTTGCCGGCCAGCACCATCTTGAAGCCGTTGTAGTCGGGCGGGTTATGGCTGCCGGTGACCATGATGCCCGAGGTCGCGCGGCGGCCGGCGAGCTCGATATTGGTCCCGAAATACACCATCGGCGTCGCGACCATGCCGAGGTCGATCACGTCCATGCCGGCGGCGCGCAGGCCCTCGACCAGCGCCGACAGCAGATCCGGCCCGGACAGGCGCCCGTCGCGGCCGACGACGACCGCGGTCTCGCCGGCCTCGGCGGCAGCGGAACCGAAGGACAGGCCAATGGCGCGGGCGACGTCGCGAGTCAGGGTCTTGCCGACGATGCCGCGGATGTCGTAAGCCTTGAAGATGGAGGAGTCGATTTGCATGCAGCTTCCTGGAAGTGAAGGGAGCGGGCGCCCCGCCGAAGGCTTCAAGCCGGGCAGTTCGTATGCCTTGCCATGTGCCCGGAACGGCGCGCCAAAACCTGTATTTTGCCGGATTGCGATCGGGCACGGCAGTTATAATCGGTTCGGCCGGGCAGTTCGGTGTCCTGACACACGCCATCGCACGCACGATTTGCTGCGCCGCCCGCCTCCATTCCCGATATCGCGCCCTCCTGCCACCGTGCCCTTGTCGCCGCGCTCGTTTCTCCATTCTCCGGCGCGCCGGTCCCTGCGCCGGTCACAGCTCCAGTCCTTGTCCCCCTCTGCCCTGGCGGCGGATCGGGAGCAGGCCGAACGGCCCCGTATCGCCTACCTGATCACCAATTCGGAGATCGGCGGCGCGCAGGCCCATGTGGCCACGCTGCTCGAGGCGCTGGGCAGCCGTGTGGAAGCGATCGTGCTGGCCGGCGGCGACGGTCCGCTGCTGCCGACCGCCGAAGCCCTGGGAGCGCGCACGATCCGGCTGTCCCTGCTCGACAACGCGCTCTCGCCGCTGCGCGCGATCGCGGCGCTGCGCGAGCTGATGAAAGCGCTGCGGCAGGCCGATCCGGACCTGATCCACGCGCACAGCGCCAAGGCCGGCGCCCTGGGCCGCATTGCCGGTTGGCTGCTCGGCATCCCGGTCGTCTATACCGTGCACGGCTTCGGCTTCAAGCCGGCCGCGCCGCGCCGGCAGCGGATCGCGGCCCGCGTCGCGGAATGGCTGTTGGCCCCGCTGACCTCGCGCCTGATCTGCGTGGCCGAGGCCGAGCGCGAACTGGCACGCAGCCTGCCCCTGCCGGCGCGGCGGATCGCCGTGATTCACAACGGCATTGCCGATGTCCCCGAGCGGGCCGAGCCTGGCGCGCCGATGCATCGCATCGTGATGGTTGCGCGCTTTGCCGCCCCGAAGCGGCCGGATCTGCTGATCCGCGCCTTCGCCGAGCTGGCCGAAATCGGCGATGAAGCGCTGGCCGGCTGCGAACTGGTGATCGCCGGGGATGGCCCGCAGTTGCCGGCAATGCGGGCACTGGCCGAACGCCTCGCTCCTGGCCGCGTCGTGTTCACCGGCAACGTCGCGGCGGTGCCCGCGCTGCTGGCATCCGCCCAGGCCTTCGTGCTGGCCTCCGATCACGAGGGCTTTCCGCTGTCCATTCTCGAAGCGATGCGCGCCGGCCTGCCGGTCGTCGCCACCGATCTGCCAGGCATTCGCGAACAGCTCGACGACGGGCGCTGCGGGGTGCTGTGCGCCCCCGCCAGCGTGCCGGCGCTCGCGCAAGCGTTTGCGCGTCTGGCCGGAGATGCCGCGTTGCGCAAGTCGCTCGGCACCGCCGCACGCGAACGCTGGGCACTCCGATATGGCGTGACGGCGATGGCCGATGCGACCGAGTCGATCTACCGCCAGCTCCTGCCCGCCACCGCGCCGGCCAACGCGCCGCTCGCGCGGGACAGGGCCTGAGGGGATGCGCATGAACAAGGCATCGGGCACCGCCCGCCCTGACCGCGTACCGCTGGCCATCCGCGCCCGCGGCTCCGAGACGATGCGCCGCGCCAGCCGGATGCTCGGCTGGGCCCTGCTCGGCCTGCTGCCCTTCGCGCTCAATATGGGACTGGCCGAGGCCGCCCATCAGGCCGGCTACGTGACCCACGTGTTCCCGCGCACGCTGCTGTGGTCGATCGCCCCGTATCTGCTCGCCTTCGTGCTGCTGCACCGCTCGCTGCATCTGCCGGCGATGGAAGGCAACAGCCTGGTCGGCCTCGCCGCGACCCTGCCCTTCGTCGCGCTGCTGTTCGCCTTCGCCGCCTTCCAGATCCCCTACTCCCGCGGTGCGCTGCTGCTAGGCTACCTGACCACGCTGGCGTGGATCTGGGCCGGCTACCGGCGCTATGTGCAGAACTACGTGCCGGTGTTCGGCTACACGGACCCCGCCGCGCTCGCGCAGCTGCAGCAGCTGCTGGCGATGCCCGGCGCGCTGCCGCCCGGCCGCACCCGCTTCGAGCCGATCGGCTCGATCGAGGAAGCGGTGCATTGCGACGGCCTGATGCTCGACCGCAGTGCTACCGCGGATCCCGAACGGACCCGGCTGCTGGCGCGCTACAAGATGAGCCATGTGCGAATCTATTCGGTCGAGCGCGTGGGCGAGATGCTGACCGGCCGATTGGGACTCGCCCATATCGACGAGAACTTCCTCGACGATCACGCCGCGCATTATTTCTACGGCTATCTGAAGCGCTTCATCGACGTGGCCACGGTGCTGTGCCTGGCGCCGCTGGCCTTGCCCGCCGCGCTGGCCGTGGCAGTGGCAATCCGGCTCGATTCGCCGGGGCAGGCGCTGTTTCGCCAGACACGCGTCGGACTGCTCGGCAAGCCCTTCACGATGCTGAAGTTCCGCAGCATGGAGACCGCGCCGCAGGACGCCGCCCGCTTCGCCGCCCGGCGCGACCCGCGCGTGACGCGGGTCGGCCGCGTGATCCGCAAATACCGGCTCGACGAGATTCCGCAGCTGTGGAACGTGCTGACCGGCGACATGAGCCTGATCGGGCCGCGTCCCGAACAGGTGCCGATGGTCGAACGCTTTGCCGACACGATCCCCTACTACCCGTACCGGCATCTGGTGCGACCGGGCCTGTCGGGTTGGGCGCAGGTCCAGCAGGGCTATGCGGGCACGCACGAGGAAACGGTGACCAAGCTCAGCTACGACCTCTACTACGTCAAGCATTGCAGCTTCGCGCTGGACCTGCTGGTGGCGGTCAAGACGGTGCGGACGTTGCTGACTGGGTATGGGGCGCGGTGATGGGGGGCCGTGGGCACGGAATGGCGCCGGTGTCGGGCCTATCACCGGATGTGGATGGTTCCTCCGGTTCGCCGATGGTGTCGGCTGCATCCGCCTGCGAGCCATTGCCGCCATCAGCACAGCCGCCGCAGTCGCCACAGTCGCCGATGCGCATTCTGCTGCTGACCACCGGCCTGCGCCTTGGCGGTGCCGAACAGCAGGTCGCCGCGCTCGCGCGCCGCTTCAACGCACTGGGCCACGCCGTCGCGGTGGCCAGCCTGACGCCGGGATGCGAGGTGGCATTGCCGCCGGGCATCGAGACGTTGAACCTTGCCATGCGCAAATCGCCGTGGTCGATGGCACGGGCGCTGCGGCAGGTGCGGCGTTTCGTTCGGGACTGGCGGCCCGACCTCATCCACGCGCATATGGTCCATGCCAACCTGTTCGGCCGCGCCTTGATCGCGACCGGTCCGGCGCGCGCGATGCCGCCGCTGGTCTGCACCGCGCACAGCGCGCGCGAGGGCGGCACGGCGCGCATGCTGGCCTATCGGCTGACCGATCGCTGGGCTGGACTGACCACGCATGTCAGCGCCGAGGGCCGGGAAAGAATGATTGTCGAGGGCGCGGTGCCGGCGGGGCGCATCGTGGTGATGCCCAATGGGATCGATACGGTGCAGTTCCGGCCCGACGGCGCGGCGCGAACGCAGAAGCGCGTGGAGCTGGGCATCGCCGGTGATCAACCTCTGCTGCTCCATGTCGGCCGGCTCGTGCCCGAGAAGAACCAGACGCTGCTGCTGAAGGCGTTCGCCCGCCTGCCCTCGTCACTCGCATCGGCTCGGCTGCTGATCGCCGGGGACGGCCCCGAACGCGATACGCTCGAACGCCGCATTGCCGCCCTCTCCCTTGGCGACCGCGTACGTCTGCTCGGCACGCGCGCCGATATCCCGGCCCTGCTCAATGCGGCGGACGTGTTCGCGCTGTCGTCCGACATCGAGGGCATGCCGCTGGTCGTGGGCGAAGCGATGGCCTGCGGCTGCCCGGTAGTGGCGACCGACGCGGCCGGTGTGGCACCGATGGTCGACGGTTTCGGCCAGGTCGTACCGCGCGGCGATGCCGATGCGCTGGCAGCCGCCCTCGCCCGCACCTTGCGCGACGGCCGCGGCAGCATCGCGCAGGAAGCAGCGAGGCACCGCCATATCGCCGGTTCGCTCGGTCTCGAGGCCGTCGCGGACCAATGGCTTTCCCGCTACGCGACCCTCATCGCCGCCGGGGCCCGCGCGCGCATGGAGACCGCCTGATGCGCAGACGGGTCGCCGGCAACCTGCTGTGGATGCTGACCGAGCGCGGGCTGCAGGTCGTCACCGGCATCGCCATCGTCGCGATGCTGGCGCGCGGGCTCGGGCCTGAGGGCTTCGCGCATTTTCAGTATGCCCAGGCCGTGGTCACGATCGCGGCATCGGTCGCGCTGATCTGCGGCAGCGAAGTGGTGGTGCCGCGACTGGTCGCCGATCCCGCCGGCACGTCGCAGCATCGCCTGCTCGCGCATGCCTTCGTGCTGCGCGCGTTCGGCGGGCTGCTCGGCTATGCGTTGATGTGCGGCTATCTGGCCGTGGCGGGCGCCGCGGCCGAGGTCTGGGCCGTGGCGCTGCTGCTCGGCATCGCAATCCTGCTGCGCGAACCCTTCGGCGTGGTGGGCGCCTGGATGCAGGCGCATACCAACAACCGGCCGGCCACCGTGTTCAGCCTGATCTCGCTGACCATCAAGGCCGGTATGGTCGGCCTGCTGTTCACCGCCGGCAACCGTGCCGCACCGGCGTTCGCCAGCGCCTTTGCGGTCGAGTCCGTGGTGCTGGCGCTGCTGCTTGCCGGCTACTACCTGAGCCGCGTGCCGCACCGGCACATCGGCTTCGATACGGAACTGGCCACGCGGCTGCTGCGCGGCGGCACGCTGTTCTGGGCCAGCTTCATGATGATGATGGCCGCACGCCGCGTCGATCAGCTGATCCTGCAGCCGCTGGTGCCGCTCGCCGATTTCGGGGCCTACGCCGCGACGATGCAGATCCTCGACAACTACGCCGCGGCGGCCACCATCATCGCCGCCGGCGCCGCGCCGGTCTATGTCTACGGGCAAGCGGATCCCGTGCTGGCACGGCGCAATGTCGGACGTCTGGCGCTGCTGCTGGGCGCCGTGGGTCTGGCCGGCGCAGCGGTGATCGCCGCCGCCGCGGACTGGATCATCCATCTGCTCTATGGCGAGCAGTTCAGCGCAGCGATCGGGCTGCTGCGCGTCGCGGCATTTGCCACCGCGCTGCTGTTCATCGATGTCGGCCTGACCCTGCTGGCGGTCTATCTGCGCAAGCCGGAATGGGTCGCGCTCAAATGGGCCGGCACGCTGGCGATGATCCTGGTGTTCGATCTGATCGCGGTGCCGCGTTATGGCATCTGGGGAGCGGTTGGCGGGTATGCGCTGGCCAACGGCTTCGCGGTCGTCATCGGGTTGGCGCTGTGGTGGCGTTGCCGAACGGTGCCGCGCGTAGGGTTGGCATGAGCGACAAACCAAGCGTGTGCTTCTTGACGGGGACGCTGAACGCGTTCGCTGGCGCCGAACGCATGACGGCGGTGATCGCCAACGAGCTGGCGCGACGCGGGTACACGGTGCATATCCTGAGCCTGTGGGACGCCGCCAGCTGCTTCGAGCTCGAACCGACAGTACGGCACGAGGCGCTGTTCGCGCAGCGGCCTTCATTCAAGAAGTACTTCGTATCGACCGTTATAGGGATACGACGGTATCTGAAGCGGCATCGGATCGATGTGCTGATCGAGGTCGATACGATGCTGACGTTGTTTGCGCTGCCGGCTTGCGCGGGACTCGGCGTGCGCCGCATCGCCTGGGAGCACTGCAATTTCGACCAGGATCTGGGGCGGCGCGCGCGACGGGTGGCACGGCGGCTTGCGGTTCGGACTTGCAAGCATGTGGTGGTACTGACGCACCGGGATCGCGACAAGTGGGAGCGCGCGCTGGGGGCGCGCAATGCGGTGGTGATTCCCAATGCGTTGCCATTTGCCATGCCCGAGAGGCCGTCGGAGAGGACGTCGAAGGTCGCGCTGGCGGTTGGGCGGTTGACGCATGCCAAGGGATTCGATGTGCTGTTGCACGCGTGGAAAATCGTCGCGCGGGAGCATCCGGATTGGCGGCTGGATATCGTTGGGGATGGGGAATTGCACGATGCGCTGCTGAGCCTGCGCGACCGACTGGACTTGTCGGAAAGCGTTCGTCTGCTGCCGGCCCGCCGCGATTTGGGGTCGCTCTATCGCGGCGCGTCGCTGTTCTGCCTGTCGTCCCGCTACGAGGGGTTCGGCCTGGTGCTGATCGAGGCCATGGCCTATGGTTTGCCTGTCGTGGCAACCGATTGCGAGACGGGACCGAGGGAGGTACTCGGAGCGGAGGCGCATGGGACATTGGTTCCCGTCGACGACGCCGATGCGCTGGGACACGCCATTTGTCGAACCATCGCGAATCCGGACATGACGACCCGAATGGCACACGATGCGATCGACCGGGCCAGGCATTACGACGCAAACAGAATTACGGACGCCTGGCTCACGCTGCTCGAACGAGCCGAAATTACCGGCGTGCACCAAAGCGGGGTCAAGCCTCGATCGTGATATTCGCGTGCTAACATCCGAGTCCAGAAAATAAGCAGCATCGAGCCCCTCGGCAATGCGTTTGTTTAAATCTGCATTGCACAGCAATTAACACGGCAATATGGAGCGACCGTCCGGCGCGTTTTTAATCCGGGCGCCTGAATATCCGGCTGGCAGAACGATCCGCTCCGACCGCATCGCGCAGGTTCCACACCGTTTTGCCGCGGCAAGCCAGCGCCACATACCAACGATGACGAACGAAGCTCCCACATCGTCCCATGACAAGGCGGTCGATGCCTCACCGCCAATGCGTTCCTATCCCATCACGCTCTGGTTGACCGGACTTAGCGGCGCAGGCAAAACGACGCTCGCCCGGAATCTGCAGCGTTGGCTCTACGGGCGCGGCATCACGGCCTTACGCGTGGACGGCGACGAGCTGCGTGCCGGACTGACGAGCGATCTCGGGTTTTCCGCGGAAGAACGTCATGCCAATGTCCGGCGCGCCGCCCATATGGCGAAACTGCTGAACGATCAGGGCGTGCTGGTGCTTGCCTCGTTGATTTCGCCGGCCGCGCGCGATCGTCAAGCGGCGCGGGAAATCGTGGGTGCGGACCGCTTTGCCGAAGTGTATGTCCACGCGGATCTCGAGCGGTGCCGGCAGCGCGACCCCAAGGGCCTCTATCGCAAGGTGGCCAGCGGAGGCATTGCGCAATTCACTGGCATCAGTGCACCGTATGAGCCCCCTGTCGAGCCGGATTTGACCGTCGACACCACCACCACAAAGGTCGAGGAATGCGTCGAAGTACTGGCGGCGTTTCTGGACCACCGTCTTTCCCGCTAGCCAACGCCTGTCCGCGCCTTTCCAATGACGAAAGGCATCCTCGATCCGCCGAATTTCCCCAATACCGATTGCGGAAAAGCCGTCGCGCATCACTGGATGACCACCATGCACGCACCCATCTTTTTCATTCACCCGCCCAAGAGCGGGGGTTCCACCGTCATCTCCTTCTTCGAGCTGAATCGAGGCGAGCGCCAGTTCGTCCATTTCGAATGGGACCGCGATCCCGATTGGCGTACCCGCTTCGGCCGATTGCTGGAAACCGGAGTAGGCGGCGGCCATCATCCGTTCGGCATGCACCGGCTGCTGAAAAAGCCGCTGGCCTATTGCACCATCCTGCGCGATCCGCTGGCGCGCCAGATATCGCATTACTGGTATGCGTTCAATGGCAAGAATGGCGAGGTGGAACGCGGTGCCAGTGTATCGACCGTGGAGGCCATGGTCCGGCGCGGCGAGATTTCGCTGGACGAATGGGTGGCCGGATCGTATGCCGGCAGGAACCTGTACGTTCACATGCTGAGCGGCGACCCGGCATTGAATGAACACAGCCTCGAATTGGCTCGATACAACCTGCGGCAGCATATTCCCGTCGCAGGGCTGTGCGAGGACATGAGTGCGTTCCTGTTGAGATTGTGCGGCAAGACAGGATTCGGCCTGCCCTTCTACGCCGAAACCAACGTGACCAATATCCCGGCCAGCCGCAAGCAACAGCTCAGCGAGTCGGCGCGCGAACAGTTCCTCGCCGACAATGCGTGGGACTACGCGCTGTATCGGGATGTCCGCGATTGGAACGAGCGCGAGAAGGCAGTGGGCGGCGAGCTGTTCGACAAGGCATTGGCCTTGGTCCGGTCTGTGCAGGCCGCGCTGAACAAGGTCGAGAATCCGCACGAGCATGCGTCGATGATCTTTGGCTACGACCACGCGCATCTCGGCAAGCTGCGCGAGATCGCGCAGGGTTTCGACCTTGCCCCGATCCGCGACTATATCGAGCATTGCCGGCAATCGATCGCTGCCCCCGCCGACATGTACGAGGGCTTCGTCGATTCCGTGCGGGAGAACAGTGTCAGCGGCTGGGCGATCAATCTGACGCGCCCCGAGCGACCGGTCTCCATCGAGGTGTGGAGCGGAAACGAAGTGGTGGCGACAGGGACAACCGGCCGGCCACGTCCGGATGTCGGAGCCGCGGGCTATGACAGCGGCAGTACCGGCTTTTCGATACCGCTCCCCGAACTACACGGGGCAACGTTTCGTGTGGCGATCGCCGGCGTTCCCGATCGCCTGCAAAACGCCGGGCCTTGGCGTCAGGGGTGGCATATCGGCTAGCGCCCCCCAGGCCCTTGCGCGCTGGAAGGCGGCGCGGCAAGGCACTGGAGCGCGGTGTCAGCCGGTCCGGTGCCAGGCCCGCCCGGGCACCGGCTGCAGCGTTGGCCGCACGCTTGGCGTGTATTCGACGATCCAGCGGCGCAGATCGCGCCGCACCTCGTCGTCGGAGGGGATGCGTCGTTGCATCAGCCACGGCAGCACCTCGCTGAGCAGATGCTCGGGCACCTCGCGCGCCCGGGCGACGCGCAGCTTTTCGTGAGGCGTCGGACGCGTGGTCTCGTCGTCCATCAGCAATTCCTCGTACAGCTTCTCGCCGGGCCGCAAACCCGTATAGACGATGCGGATCTGGTTCTCGTCGAAGCCATACAAGCGGATCAGGTCCCGTGCCAGGTCGGCGATCTTGACGGGTTGCCCCATGTCCAGCAGGAAGATTTCCCCACCCTCCCCCATGCTCGACGCCTGCAGCACCAGCTGGGCCGCTTCCGGAATCGTCATGAAGTAACGGATGATTTCCGGGTGGGTCACGGTAACGGGACCGCCGCGCGCAATCTGCTGCTGGAATTTCGGAATCACGCTGCCCGCGCTTCCCAGCACGTTGCCGAAACGAACGGTTTCCAGCTGGGTCGTGGTGGTCGTCTGCTGCAGCGCCTGGCAAACCATCTCGGCAAGGCGCTTGGACGCGCCCATGACGTTGGTCGGATTGACGGCCTTGTCGGTGGAAATCAGCACGAAGCGCCGGACACCGTGATCGATGGCGGCGCGTGCCACCCGGTAGGTGCCCAGCGTGTTGTTTCGGACTGCCTGCCAGGTGTTGAGCTCCTCCATCATCGGAACGTGCTTGTACGCGGCAGCGTGGTAGACGATGTAAGGGGCGAAGCGCCGCATCGTCTGCTCCAGCAGAAGCGTGTCCTTGACGTCCCCTACGACCGAGATCACGTTCAGCCGCGGGAAGTGCTCGTGCAATTCCTCCGCGAGCCGGTAGCTGGCGAACTCCGAGATCTCATAGGCGATCAGGGTGGCCGGGTGGAACCGCGCAATCTGGCGGCACAGTTCGGAGCCGATCGAGCCGCCTGCGCCGGTGACCATGACGGCCCTGCCCTCGAGCAACTGCGCGATATGCGGCGTGTCGATGGTCACCTCTTCGCGGCCCAGCAGGTCCTCCAGATCAATCTGCCGCACGCGCGACATGAAGGGCTGGCCCTGGGTCAGCGGCGTCAGCGCCGGCAGCACCAGCGCACGGACATTGGCGCGTACGCATAGCCGCGCCACGCGCCGATGAATCGGGGCAGGTGCCGACGGCATCGCGATGATCACGTGCTCGATCTTGTGGCGCTCGGCCACCTCCTTCAGATCGCTGATGCGGCCGAGCACCTTGTAGCCGTGGATTTCCCGCCCGAGCTTGCGCTCGTCGTCGTCGAGCAGGCCGACCAGCCGCCATTGCGGCGAGCGGCGCAACTCGCGGGCGAGGCTGGCGCCGGCCTCGCCGGCCCCCAACAGCAATACGGGCTTACCTTGTCCGATCAATCCACCGTAGCGGTAAAACTCCTTGGTGGCGCGATACACGGCCCGGCTTCCGCCCATGATGAAGAACAGCATCACCGGCATCAGCACCAGCACCGAGCGCGGAATCGGCGGCGACGGCTGCAGCATCGTGGACGCGACTGTCACCACAATGGCACCGGCCACGACCGCCTTGGCGATGCGGAACAGATCCGGCAGGCTTGCGAACAACCACATGCCGAGATACAGGCCGAACACGCGGAACATCACCGCGTACACCGGCACCACCCAGGCGATCGCCGTCAATCCGCTCTCGCGGAAATCGGCCGGCGGCATGCCATTGAAACGGATCACATAGCAAAGCAGCCATGCGACGGCCACGGAACCGACATCGAAGGCGAATGCCGCCAGGGACAACCACCGGGCCCCCACGCGTGAGGCTTTGAGAATCGGCATCTTGGACATCTCTCGGTAAATCTAACCGGACTTAAATTGACGCCAGCGACGATCGATCATCAGGCCAAGACCGATCAGCAGCAATCCCCATGTCACCATCACCGCACCTGCTTCCCACCCGGGCATGTCGACCGACATGACGGCAAGAATTGTACCGACGAGCATCAAGACATACCACCGCAGCACCACGCCGCGATGGCCGGCGGACATCTGCACCATCCGTTGATAGTAGTGCGTTCGATGGGCTTCCCAGAAACGCTCGCCATTGAGCAGGCGGCGCAGCAACGTGACGGTCGCATCGGCGACGAAGGGGCCGAATACGAAGGCGGGGAACCAGAACGGCCAGGCCTGTTGCTGCCAACCCCAGTAGCCCAGCGCCGCGGCAAGGAAGCCGAGCGGCACCGAGCCGGCATCGCCGAGAAACATGCGTGCAGGCGGATAGTTGAAGACGAGAAACCCCGCGGCGGCGGCGGCCACGGTGATCGAGGCGACCGCCAGGTCCGCATGTGCCGGCCCGGCGCAAACGGCGTAGGCGCCAAAGCCGATGACCGCCATGCCCCCCGCCAGGCCGTCCGCCCCATCCATGAAGTTGTACAGATTCACCGCCCACACGACGGCAACGGCCAGCACCGGCGCGAGCATCCAGAGCCCGGGCGGCAGCGGCAGCAGCCACAGCAGCGCGGCGGCCGCCGCCAGATGCGCGGCGAAGCGGTAGCGCGCCGGCATGCCCCAGCGATCGTCGGCCAACGACAGCATGCCGAGCGCCAGTGCAAGTGCCGCCAGCGCGCTCAGCGCGGGTGCAAACGCGGCGATCGATAGCGCGCTGATCAGCGTCACGCCGACGCCCCCGACCCGCGGCGTCGGGCGCTGATGCAGCGAGCGGGCGTTCGGCACGTCCAGGGCCAGCCGCCATGCGAGGCCGGTACGCAGCAACAGATAGAGCAGTGCCGCGTTGGCGACGAAGGCAAGCGCCGCCGGCAGCAGCAAGAGGCTAGCGATCGGCATGTGCGACCTCGACTCCCGCTCGCTCCCGGTACCAATCGGCCGTCTGCTTCAGTGCCTCGCGCAGCGTCCGGGGTGGGCGCCAGCCCAGTTCGCCGACGATCCTGGCGCTGTCGACCCGCAGCGGCTCGACCAGCCGGGCCACGGCATCGCGCCGGCCCGTCAAGGCGCCCGCGAGCTTCAACAACGTCAGCGGCACCGGCACCAGCCGGGCAGGCCGGTCCAGCGCCTCGCCCATCAGCCGGGCCAGTTGCGCTACCGTGACATCGTCGCCATCGGACACATGGAAGATCTGGCCGGCGGCGGCGGGGTGGCGCGCACAGGTCAGCAGCGCGTCGGCCAGATTGTCGACGGCCACCAGGCTGCGCGGCGCATCGGCGCAGGCCAGCGGGAGCGGTACGCCGCGCGCGACCGCGCCAAGCAGGCTGCGGAAGTTCGCACCGACGCCGGGACCGTAGACCAGCGGCGGGCGCACCACCGTCCATTCCATTCCATGGTGCTGGCACAGTGCCGCCAGGGCTTGCTCCGCTTCCCGCTTCGAGATGCCGTAGGGATCGAGCGGTACCGGCGTATCGCTCTCCCGGAGCGGACGCCCGGAATCGACTTCGGCCACCGCCTTGATGCTGCTGACATAGACGAAGCGCCGCACACCTGCCCGCGCCGCGGCACGGGCAACACGCAGGGTACCTTCGACGTTGGTCGCGCGGAAGGCGGCAAGCGGATCCGGCGCACGATCACGCATGACATGGACGCGTGCCGCGAGATGGATGACGCAATCCGGCCGCAGCGAGTCAGGCCATGCGGCCTCGATATCGGCGAAATCATCGGCGACGACGAGTTCGCGCCGCGGCTCCCCCGCTTGCCTTGCGCCGCCGCGGACGACACACGTCGTTTCCGCATGAACGGCGTTCAGCGCACGCAATAGCGCCGCGCCTACGAACCCGCCAGAGCCGGTCACCAGGACATGTTCCATCGCGCCTCCATGATTGCCGTCCGTGCGAAGTCGCACGCTAGGCCCGCTGAGCGGACCGGCCCACCGCGCGCGCGCTCACGACCTCTTGATAGAGATCGCTGTACGCACGCCCCAGCGCGGCGCCGGAGAACAGCTGCTCGTAACGCGCGCGCGCCGCACGGCCCATTCGCTCGGCGAGCGCGCCGTCGTTCAACAACCGGGAAGCGGCGGCCGCGAGTTCCGACGGCGATTCCGGCGGAACCACGAAACCCGTCACTCCATCGGCATTGACATAGGAGGTACCGGTGCCGATCTCGCACGAGACCATCGGCTTGGCGAACATCGATGCCTCCACCAGTACCATGCCGAATGCCTCCGACCGCAACTGCGAAGCCAGCACCAGCGCGCGGCAGCCACGCAGCAGCGCAGCCTTCTCCGCATCGGAGACCTGGCCGGCAAAGACAACGTTGGCGGCGCCCTTCCGGGCGGCCAGTGCGCGAAGCCGCTCCATCTCGGGTCCGGACCCCGCGACGACGATATCGCCATCGATCGCCGGGGCCGCTTCGATCAAGGAATGCAGGCCCTTGTAGTAGCGCAGCACGCCGAGCGCCAGCAGAAACGGGCGGCCGCTCAGGCCCAGGCGCTGGAGCAAGGACCCGGCTTCATCGCCATTCGGCGCGGTGTCGGCAAGGTCGGCCATGCCGAGCGGAATGACGCGCAGCCGTTGCGGCGCGACGTTGGCCTTGAGCACCTCGCTGGTCTGGGCGTAGGCCGGCGATGTCGCGACCACGGCGTCCATCGCGCGCAGCGTGCGGCGCATCAACGGGCCATAGATCTGGCCCAGCAGGCGTTGCCGCACGATATCCGAGTGGTAGGTCATCACCGCGGGACGGCTGCTGTCGCCGAGCAGATGAAGGACGTCCCCGAATGGCCACGGGAAGTGGAAGTTGACCACGTCGGCCCAGGCCGCCGCCTGACGATAGCGCAGTACGGCGCCGATTCCGCCGAGGTCGCACGACGCCGGCGCAGCCCACGAACGGCTGCGCAGCACCGCTCCTTCCGGCAGAGCGATCTGCGATGGCGCCGGCGTGGGCGACAGCGTGAAGATCCGGCTCTCGACGCCGTAGGCCTGGCAACCGAGCGCGATTTGCCGGATCGCTTCCTGCAACCCTCCCGGCGGATCCGGGAAATAGGTTCGGTAGACGTGCAGCACCCGCAGCGCTCGCCGCTCGCCCTTTGCCCCGGTCGATGCGGCCATCATCGCCGGCCTCATAGCACGGCGGCGAGCGCGGCGGCGCTCGCTTCCACGTGATGGCCGCGCATGACGTCGTCAAACGCCGCATCGCGGATCCGGTGCCTGAGCTCGCGGTCCCCGGCGAGGCGCTCGAGCGCGTCGACCCACTCCTCGAAGTCGTTGCCAACCAGCAGGCCGGTGCGTTCCGGTACCACGCAACCCTGGTAGATCGGTGCCGACGAATAGATGCCCGGCACGCGCGCGGTACCGTAGTTCAGGTACTTGAAGGGGTTCTTGCAGGCATTGAACTCGGCAGCCTCGATGTCCTCGCTGCCACCCAGCGGCGTGATGGCGAACTGATAGCGGCCCGAAACCAGTGCGCGCATGTAGTCGGCGTACGGCATCCGGTTGGTGAAATGCAGAAACGGCAGCGAGAACATCTCCGGAAAGGGGTCGCCATAGAAGTCCAGCGCGTACTCCGGATGACGCAGGAAAAAGACCTGGAGCGCGGTCAGCAGCATGTCCTTCGCGCTCTGCATCTTCAGGAAGTCTGCGTTGGTGAAGACGATGCGCGGTGGCATGGCTTCTTCGACCACCCCCGCCGCATATTTCTCCACCCACATTCCGTTCGGCACCAGCACAGGTTCCGGTACATAGGGACGCACCTTGTCGAGCAGCACGGTGTTCGCCACCGTCACGACGTCGCACAGGCTCAAAATTTCGCGGATCAGCGCGACCTTGCCATTGTGTGCCTGGGCGCCGCTATAGCTGGGAAAGGAAAAGATCCAGTCGTCGATGTCGTAGATGACGCGCACGCCTCGGGCTCGCGCATGGCGAACGAGGTCCAGCGCGCGTTGGGAGCTGTGCTTGCTCAGAATCAGCACATCGGCCCAGTTGACGCCGTTGCGCGCCGCTTCGTCGTTCTCGGAGATCGCGGTGAAGACCAGCTGGCCGCGCGATTCCATGAACTCCAGCACCTCGGTGATGCGGGCCGCGACCGACAACGACGGCACGCCCTGGGCCACATGCGATTCGCGATGCAGTGCGACGACCTTCACGATGCCGACCTCCCCCGAGTCCCATGCATCGAGACCGGCAGGTTTTCCAACGGGCCCAACGCAAATCCGAGCAGGCGGCCGTGCCACGCGTCATCGCCGCGCACCATGTCGATCGCCGACAGGCTGGCATGGGGCGGCAGGAAGGCCGGAAACCGCTCCATCCCCACGCCGTGGATGTGCTGCAGGATGCAGGAGATCGGGCCCGAATGGGCCACCACCATCAAGGCATCGACCGGCCGCGCCAGTTGATCGTCGAGCCAGCCGAGCACGCGATCGTTCAGCGCCAGGTGCGACTCCCCGCCCGGATAGCGATTGCCAGGGTCTGCATAAAAGTCTGGCCATTGCGCAAGAAAGCGTGCGAGCTGCCAGTCGGCAACCTCGCCGGCATCGGTCTCGCCCAGCCGGGAGTCGACCTCCCAACTGACATCCGGAAGCAGGCCGTGGGCGGTCTGCTGGGCGCGGCGCCACTGGCTGGTCATGTAACGATCCGCCACGATGCCGGCGCCCGACAGCCACGCCGCCATCCGCTCGACCTGCGCGAGCCCGATGGCATCGAGTGGGTCGGCAGTGGTGCCGGTGACCAGCCCGGCATCGTTGGCCACGGAACGGCCATGGCGCACCAGATAGAGCATCATCAGGCGATGCTCCGCAGGATGTCGATCAGCGGGTTGATCGCGCCGGGAAGGCAGAAGCGGCGCATGTCATCGACCAGTGGGGTGGTATCGGTGGGCAGCGCCAGCACCTGGTCCACCGCCTCGGCGATTGCCTCGTCGCGGGCCGGATCGGCGTAGACCGCATAGTCCCCGAAGTGCTCGCGCGACCAGGCCGAATCGCTCAACAGCAGACGGCAGCCGGACAGGCCCGCCTCGATGGCAGACAATCCTGGCGGCTCATGCGAAACCTCGATATAGAACAGGGCCTCCTGCAGCGCGCTGCGGACGATTTCGGACTTTTGCGGCAGTCCCTTGATGAACAGCACATTGTCGCCGCCGGCGTCCCGGCACTGGCGAAAGTACGCTTCCTCGCGGCTGCGCCCGACCAGCACCAGCGGGATGCCCTTTTCGCGCAGCACGCGGATCGCGGCGAGCTGGTTCTTGTTCGGCTCGATCACGCCAAACCAGATCGCGTAGCGGTCCAGGCCGTACAGGCTGCGGAACAAGCCCTGTGGCGCCCGCTTGATGTAGGCGGCGTCGGCCCCGACCGTGACGCGGCGCTCCTTCTCGGGGGGCAACTTGAAGCGCTCGCGGAAGTGCGCGAGCTCCGCCTCGGACTTGAAGATTACCGCGTCGGCAAGATCGACGTGCCGGTTGACCAGATCGACCGGCGCATTGCCGATGTCCCTGACCCACAGGTTGGGCCAGAGTGCGACCGGCTTGCCGGTCGCCTTCAATTCCTGCAGCAACTCGATACCGCCGCCGTGCACCGAAAAATGCAGGACGACATCGTAGTTGTCCATGTCCCGGGAATAGGGTCCATAGATATCCACGATCAGGCCGCGCTGTTTGAGGCTGTCGGCCACCGAGAAGATTTCGTACTCGCCGCCGCCCCGCACCAGAAACGCCTGGTGATAGGTGGTGATCAATACACGAGGATCGGACAAGATGATATCCAGCTAGAAGTTGTTGGCCTGGCGGGGCACCGACAGCACCGCGGCGAGCGCCTTGTCGTCGGCCTGCGCCAGCACGGCTGCCGCGCGCCGCTTGCCAGCCTGCACCATGGCGGCCCGCCGCTCCGCGTCGCGATGCATTTGCAGCACTGCCACGCACGCCTCGTCGAGCCCGTCGAACGAGACAGTGGCATCGGCGCCGACCTCGCTCGCTGCCGTGCCCGAGCGCACGAAGGTGGGTACTCCCAGATGCATGGCCTCGAGCACCGGCACGCAAAACCCTTCGTGCTGGCTGACGGACAACAAGGCGCCGGCGCGGTCGAACCGCGCGAACAAGCTCTCGTCGTCGATCATGCCCGTGATCTCGACATGCTCGGCCACGCCGCGCTGCGCCGCGCGTTCGCGCAGGAAAGCGAGATAGACGCCGTTCGGCGCGCCGCCGACGACTTCGAGCCTGGCGTCGACCCCGGCTTCGCGAACCAGCGCCAGGATCTCGATGGCATCCTCGACACGCTTGTGCGGAACGACCCGCCCAACCACCAGCAGCGTCAACTGGCCGGCGCGGTCGGCCTGCCTGGCGGGGACATGGCGAAACAGCGGCATATCCGGCCATACCGGCGGAATCACCAGAATCTCGTCGGTCCGCAGATGCGGCGCCAGCGATGCCGCGGTCAGCCGGGAATTGGCCATCACCAGGTCGAACTGGCGCAGCAGCGGATACTGCTGCAGCGAGCGAGCGCACAGATCTGCGGTGACCGGCTCGAATTCGCGCAGCAACTCGGGCTCGGTCACGCCGTGGAAGTAGCACAGCTTGCGATTTCCCAGCGCGAGCAGCCGCTCGAGCATCGGATCGTAGATCGAATAGCTGACCAGCAGCGTATCCTGCGGCTGGATCTGCTCGAACAGCGTCTCCAGCGGCTCGACGTCGCCCGTGAAATGTTTCGCGCAGGCGCGCGCCGGCACGCCCAGCCGTTGGGCGGCACGGGCGATACCGAGGCAGTGATTGCCGACGGCGTCGCCGACGTGGATGTCCGGTGCGGCGATGAATAGCGTCATGCGGCCCCCTTGCTCGCTGCGTTCAATTGCTGCAGCCGTTCGAGATAGTTGCGCCCCACCGCTTCCGGCGAATAATGGGCCAGCACGAAGTGCTTGCCTGCCAACGCACGCTGCCGGCGCTCGGCCTCGTCATCGACACAGCGCCGCATCTGCGATGCCGCCGACTCGACGTCGGCATCCCACCAATGCTGGCCTTCCGCGAACGCATACTCGCCGGCGCCGACCGCAACGGCTTCGCCACCGACCATGAACGCCGTGGTGTCGTTGGTGAAGTCCGTATTGCCCGAGAACGCGGATACGATCACCGGCTTTTCCAGCAGCATGGCTTCGGCGATATTGCGGCCAAAGCCCTCCGCGCGATGCAGCGACACGAAGCAATCGCAGACCGATTGCAGCCCGATCACCGCCTCGCGAGCAATCGCTTCGGAGATGATGGAAACGCGCGGATCGTCGCGACACAGCGCCAGCACATCGGCCCATTGGCCCGACGCATTGCCCATGTTCATGGTCTTGAACAGCAGGTGAACACCGGGCGTGCCGGGCGGGAATGCCCGCTGGAACGCCTTGATCACCGCCAAGGGGTTCTTGCGATGAACGCTCGAATTGCCGTCCAGGATGTTGAGGAAGACGAACGCGTCCTCGGGCAGACCGAACTCCGCCCGCGTGTAGGCACGGCTCAACGGGGGCAGCGCGACCGCCATCGGCATCACCAGCACGGGCTTGTCGGTGGCGCCGCGCATCGCCTCGGCGGTGAAGCGCGTGCTCGACCAGACCTCGTCGACCAGTTCCAGCGCCAGCTCCATGCCGCGCGGATAGGAGGGCAGCTCCCACTGCCAACAGCCAATGTTGTAGCGGTCGCCGAACATCGCCTCGCCGGTGGCGCCTACCAGCCGGATCGTCTCGTAATGCGGCAAAAACACCAGGTTGGTGTTGTACAGCGGTGCGTCGACTTCGTAGGCGCGCAGCGACAGATCCTGCTGGCGTGCGCCGATCGCCAACGGGATCGTGGGCGCGCACAGGTCCATATCGACGTGCCGCAGCGCCAGCGCTGCCATTCTGACGTCCTCGCCGATGCCGAGTTCGCCGCGTCCGAAACCGACGATATTGACGCCGCCGCGCAGGAACTTGCCGGTTGCCGCGCCGTGCCGCGGACGCCGGGCCTCATGCATCTGTGGTTCTTCGTCCTCGATATGCAGGCGCAGTTCGTACTTGCCGAAGTTGAACAGCCACAGATTGAGGGCGCGGCGGCCTTCCGCCGTGCCTGTATCGAAGGCGTCCCGCAGATCCGAGCGTTGCGCATACGCAGCGGCTGCGAGTGGATGCACCGCGTCGCGTTCATTGCCGGGCTGCGTCGGATCGGAGATGCCGAGCATCGCATCGGTGGGCAACAGCGCACGGGGAACCGCGCCGCGCAGCAGCTGCTCGCTCCACCACGCCACCAGTTCAGCGCGGCCCTCTGCTTCCCGCAAGATCTTGTCGGTGTCCGGCCCGCCCGCGAGCGCCGTATACATGGCCCGCATCGCCCGCGTAATGGGAACCTGCTGGTCCTGCGCCACCGTGACATCGGGCTGCTGCAGCTGGTCGCGGGAGACCAGCTGGGCAAGAAACGCGTTGCCGGGCACCTCGCGGATCCACCACGAGACGAAGGCAGCGCGCCCTTGCGCGCTCGCGAGATCGGCGAACTCGCGCAGATCGTCCCGTGCCGCATGCAGGGCCTGCATGCCGCGGGTGATCGGCAGCGGCACATCCTGCGCGATATTGCGCGCAAGCTCGTGGTAGAACGCAACCGGCATGAAGCCATCGAACGCCGGCGTTCCGGCACCCTCGCGAATCCACCATTGGACCAGCTGGGCCCTGCCTTCAGGCCCAGCCAGATCGATCTGGTCGCGAAGGTCGGTGCGGGCCTTGCAGACGGCATGGAGGCCCTTGGTGATTGGCAGCAATGCGTCCTGCACGATCACCGGGTCGATCGCCGCATACTCCTCGGGCCGCACGATGCAGACGGGCCGGGATTCGTGGCGGCCGTCCAGCACCCACCAGGACGCGAGCCGCTCGCGTCCTTCGCGCGTGGCCGTGTCCATGCCCTGCAGATCTTGCCGCGCCGCCCGCAGCGCCAGCAAACCGCGCGTCAGCGGAATGGCGGCATCCTGCCGGACCAGCGTGGAGGGCTCGGCGTACAGCGCCGGCGGCATGCATGTGCCCAGGGCGGGATCGTGGATGCCTTCGAGCATCCACCAGGAAAGCAGGGTGCGCCGCCCAGCCTCGGTCGAAAGATCGGCCTGCTCGCGCAAGTCGTCGCGCGCCTCGCACAGGGCATGCAGGCCGCACGTGATCGGCAAGGGCTGGTCCTGCACCACCGTTTCGTCGACGCGCGCGTACATGTCGTCGCGCATGAAGCCGGCGTAGCGCGCATCACGCAGCCCTTCGAGCAGCCACCAAGACACCAGACGGTGCCTGCCGCTGCGCGTGTTCAGATCGAACGACGCGCGCAAATCGTCGCGGGCGAGGTAGATCGCATGCAGCCCCCGCGTCAGCGGCAGCCAGCCGTCCTGCGGCAGCGTGGTATCGGGGCGCGCCAGCCAATCGCGCTGTTCGCCATCGATGGCGACGCCCTGGTTCAGATGGATGGCCGCGCAGTGCAGCGGATCGTCGAGATCGAACTGCGAGCGCAGCACGCGGTTGCCCAGCCACAGCGCTTCGAGCACCGGCGTGCGACCGAACGGCGTCTCGCTCTGCTGCCGGCGCTGGAACAGCGTCGCCAGGCTCCGGGGATACCGATGATCGGCAAGGTCCAGGCCACGCTCGACGATGGGATTGTCGAACAGATAGCGGTTGCGTTCCTGCACCTGCTGGATTTCGTCCGGGATGCTGCCGACATCCTGCTCCAGCCCCCGGGAATGCAACCAGGTGTAGTCGACAATGCGTGCGCCGGTCTCGCGCAGCCGCATCGATAGCGCATGTTCGTCGAGAATCGAGATTGCCTTGGCCTGGAAGCGCTGCAGGTTCTGCGGCGAGAGCTCGAATACCGAATGCCATTTGCCGTGCGGCAGGCCATCGCCGGTCAGCCATTCGAGCAGATAGGACTGGTAGTTCGCCGACAGTGGCGCATCTTCGCGGAAGGGACGGTCGGACGACGGTGCGAACAGCGCCTGCGCGCCGAATCGGCCCACGAAGCTGCCGAGCTTGCGGATGCGCTCGGGGACCGCGATCAGGAACTTGGAGCAGCCCCAGGTCTGGAAGCTGCGCCCGAACTGGCGCACCGCATTTGGATAGGCATCGATATGCGCGAGCACAACATCGTCGTGGCTGGCCGCATAATCGAACATCTCCCGATTGATGTACGGATAGAAGCCGTTGTACTCGTTCTCGAACGCCGACGTCACGACATGGACGAGATCGTACTCGTCCAGCAAATTGGGAAAGCGCGCCAACGCGGTGTCCCAGCCGCTGAATTCGCGGCGGGAGTTGTCGCCGCCGATCATGACGATGTTAGGACCGAGGTTGACCGTCAGGTCCGCAGGGAGGGCCGTGTCGATCAGGACAGCGTCATAGTCCAACCCTTCGATGCGCTGGTAGAGCTGGCACAGGCGTTTGAACGCGCCCTGGTAGTCGGCATCGCCATAGCGGACGAACAAGGTAAGCAGCTTCATTCTTCCATCTCCACTTCGAAGATGACCTTGTTCTGCGCCGCGTTGGCCCACCCCGCCCGCTCCACGTCGAATTGATCGATTCGATAGAAAAACTCCAGCCGCTGCAGGCAGCGGCCGGCGTCGGCATCGCGCAGCGACGCGTCCACCAGCGACAGCACCTCGCGAGCCGCCGCCTCCCACCCGAAGACCTGGGCGGGTCGTTGCGATTGTGTCCGGGAATTGCGGCAGTGTTCCTTGCGCTCGAGCACCTCGCTGACCGCCTCCAGCAGTTCGGTCCGCCGTGAGAACGGCACGATGCCGTCGACCGGACTGACGCGTGACCGTATCTCGTCGATCAGCTGGCTTTGCCGCGCAATCACGGGCTTGCCGAACGACAGCGCCTTGAGCACGGGAAGCCCGAACCCTTCATAGAACGATGGGAACACCAGGCAGGCGCATTCGCGGAACAGCGTATCGACCGCCTCGTTGGACAACATGCCCGAGGGCAACTGCTCGACGTTGGGATACTGTTCGCCGACTTCGCCCAGAACGCGAATCCGCGCCTCAGGGAAGCCCGCTGCGAGCACGCGCACGGCTTCGTGCAGCCCCTTGTGGTAGTACTGGTTGCCGACCACCAGCACATACGGCTCGCCGTCCGGCGCAGCGTCGGCGGTTGGCGGTGCGTAGTATTCAGCCGGATCCAGCGAACAGTACGAGATGGCGCTGGGCACATTGCGCGACGCCGGGAAGCGCTCGTGGAACGCATTGCGCGTATAGCCGCTGTTGAAGACGAAGCCATCGGCATAGCTGGCGGCCGCGCGCCATACGCCATCGATATGCGGCATGCGGATGTAGTGGCAGTCCCAGGCGATGGCGTCCATGATCAGATACAGATTCACGGTCGAGCGACGCGCCTGGTCACGCAGTTCGCTGAAGCTCCACGGTTGCGACAGACGGATGGCCGCATCGAAGATGGCGTCGTCGGGCATCGTGTGGATCAGGGCATCCGGCATGGTCCGGTCCAGGCCGTGGAACTGCGCGGCCTCCGGAAGCACCCAGAAACGCGGGGACACCGACACGCTCTCGGCGAGTCTGACGATCGGGTCGAGCAGCGAAAGGATGTGCTGCGCGGTGCCGTTGTAGCCGGGAGCGAGATTGCGGATGTCGAACAGGACGGTACGCATTGCCTTGGGCTTGAGCCGCTGCCACAGCAGCGCCTCCCAGCGCTGCTCCGGGAACTCGGCGCGGCGCGAGATCGCCCGCGCATAGTCCGCTGCGCGCTCGATCGAAGGCGGCTGCGCCGGGCCCGGATAAGGCGCGGACTCCGCGGCGAAGAACAACGCGCGGTTGCAGACCACGGCGCTGTAGCCGCGGCGGTTGGCACGAATGAACAGCCGTGCCAGTGCATCGCTCAGCCGCGCATCCTTGCCTTCGAGCCGTCCGAAGTGGTACAGCATGTCGCCGCGCACGAGCACAGGAGCTCCCATGACGATGCCTCCGCCCCAGCGCGACGGCAAGGACTGCAGGAAGGGCGCAAGCGGCTCGCGCGTGGCCAGCGCTTCGTCTCCGCTCTGGCGCGGGATCGGCGCCGAACCGCCGGTATTGGTGCGCGGCACGGCAAAGCCATAGAGCGGATCCGCGGACAGCGCTTCCAGCAACTGCGCGACCGCCTCGCCATCGAACTCGTATTCGGGCGTGGTGAACAGGACCGGCGTGCCGGCTTCCGCCAGCGGATGCACGACGCGGTTCAACCGCGCGATGTAATCGCCGGGGTCGCGCACCGGGATTGTCTCGATCATCGGATCGTCCGGGACCGGCGTGGTGCCCGCAGGCACGAAGACATGGACGCGGTCGACGAGCTGCCGCAACGGCGCAGCGGCGAGCGCGCTCAGGCATGCGATGGCCTGCTGCCCGGGCTGTGCGGCATCAGGCAAGGTAATCACGATGGCGATCTTGCTGGTCAAGCTGGCACCTGTTCGATGTCGTGGTCGCGGCATGCGTCGATCCGGCCGGTCAGGGCGGCATAGACGCTTTCGGAACCGAAATGTTGTTCGATGAAGGCGTGGGCGGCCTGCTGCAAGGCGATGCGCTCGGGCTCCCGGCCCAGCAGGCGCGCGATCTCGCGCGCGAACGCCACCGCATCGTGCACGATCACCGCCGGCACGTCGCCGAGTTCGCGAAGGCCGTCCGCCGCCGAAGGCCAGGCGACATGCGCCTTGCCCCAGGCCAGCGCCTCGATGGTCTTGATCTTCAGGCCGGTACCCACGCGGCAGGGATTCACCACCACCGCAGCCTGCTCGTATTCCGCCTCCAGACTTTCGACGAATCCGAGCAGCGACACGGTGGGATCGTCGCAATGCACGAACTGGCAGACCTTGCCGATCACGCGCAGGCGCGCGCGGGGACGTGCGGCACGCACCAGCGGCCACGTGTAGTCGAGGAAGTCCTGCGTTCCCTTGACGTTGAATTCGTTGCTCGATGCGACGATCAGCACCTGGTCCGGCACCACCGCGGCGGAATCGCCATGGTGGATGTCCAGATCGAACGAGGTCAGCAAGGCCTCGACTTCGGGCACCAACTGCCGGAGTTCGTCCTGTTCCGCCTTCTGGATGGCGAGCACGATGTCGGCGCGGCGAAGCAAGGCGCTTTCCTGCGCTTCGGTCAGACTCAGGCTGTAGTTCTTGATGCCGTACTGTTCCACCGTCTTCTGCTTGTGGCAGAACAGATCATGGGCATCGATGATCTTCAGCGCATCCCCACATTCCGGCAGTTCCAGGATGCGGCTCATGAAGACGTATTGGGCGATCACCACGTCCGGCCGGACGGCCGCCACGATCGGCGCCACTTCGGCAGCAAACCAGTCGGGGCAGAAACCGTCCTGGATGCGCGACAGCTCGGCGTCGTCGAAATCGGTGTCGACCTGCACCGGCTTGGCCATTGCACCCCCCGGTCGCGGCAGCACGATGCGGTTGTCGAACACATGCAGGTCGTCGACCACATCGCGCAGACCGAGAATGCACTGATTGCTGACCTCGGTGTCGCCCAGCGGCTTCAGAACCAGCGTCACCGCGTATCCCTTGCGCCGGAACCACGACAGCATCTTGTAGATGCGGATCTCGTTGCCCGCTGCGGGCGGGTACGGCATCACATGCGTGACCATCAGCACGCGAGGCCTGGCGCTGCTCTGGGGGTGGGAAGCGAAACTCGGTTTCATCATCGTTCTAAAGGCGTAGGGCCCTTCTCAGTATGTGCGGCGTCGAGGCAGCGTCGACCGGCATTCGGTTACACCAGCTGCCGGTAGATATCGCGCAGCGCGGCCGTGGTCGACGACCAGGTGAACGCTTCCGGCCGGAACGCGGACGCCGCGGCATCTGCCTGTCCCGGCGCACCCGCGCAAGCGCCATTCGACAGCATGGCGCTCATGGCGTCGGCGATCGCATCCACCGAGGCCGGATCGACATACGTGGCACGGTCACCGAAATACTCCTGGCAGGAACCCTCCCGGGTCAGCAGCAGCGGGGCACCCTGGGCGGCCGCCTCCAGCGCCGCCAGGCCGGGCGTTTCGAGGGTACTGGGAAGCGCGAACAGCTCGCATGCGGTGTAGGCGGACAGCAGCGTTTCGTCGTGCGGCATCGGCCCGAGATAGCTGACCTGCTCCCCGCCCTCTTCCAGCACCTGGCGCGCATACTGCGGATCGCGCTGGTGACCGATCAGCACCAGCCGGCACTGCGGCAGCCGCTTCATGGCACGCACCAGCGCCAGCTGGTTCTTGCGCGGCTCGATATTGCCCACGTTCAACACAAAAGGACCATCGATCCCGAAGCGTTGCCGGAACCCTTCCGGGCCGACCTTCTGCAGGAAGAATTCGTCGATGCCGTTGTAGACGGTGGCGAACTTCGAGCGCGGCAGGTCCAGGACGCTGGCCAGCATGTCGCTCTCGATGTCGGAGTTGGTGACAGCCCGGTCCGCGAGCGCGAGCTGGGCACGAATCTCGTCCACCGGATACAGATGCCGGGTGCTTTCGGTGATCCACAGGCTGGTCGACACGACCAGCGGCAAACCCAACTGCTTGACGAAATGGCAGAAGTGCACCGAGCCGCCGATGCAGGAGAAGAAGTGCACCACATCGTGCTCGAGGAAACGCGGCGCCCATTGGTCGAACAGCGATACGTCGACGCCATGCGCGGGCAGATGCTTGCGATAGGCGAGCAACTGGATCTCCCCGCCGCCCGGCGTATGGAATGCCATCGGGTACGTGGCGAACATCACCTTCATGGTCTGGCCTCCAGTGTCCGGATGCGTTCGAGCATGCGCGCCGTGCGTGCCTGCCAGGTGTTGTCGCCGACGAAGCGTCGCGCCTCGTCCGCGCTGAGCCGTCCGCGCCGCAGCTGGCGCTCGATCGCCGCCTCGAAGGCGTCCGCGTCGGCACCGATCTCCAGGCCCGCGGGACCGCTCTCGGCGAACGCCAGCGGCGTCGACACGACCGGCAGGCCCGCCCCCAGATATTCGAAGAACTTCATTGGAAACATCGATCTGGTGTAATCGTTGATCAGTGTGGGCAGCAGGCCGACCTGCATGCCGCGCAGATAGTCCGGCAATTGCGCATAGCTGCGGTAGCCGAGCAGATGCACATTGGGCAACGCCGCCAGTGCATCGACCAGCGGACTCTGCTGCCCCTCGCGCTGCTCGCCGATCAGCACCCACTGCCAATCCGGCCGCCGACGCGCGACCTCCAGCAGCAGCGCGAAGTCGACCTTGAAGTCGGACAACACGCCGTGATAGACGAGGCGCGGGGTCGGAATCGCCGCCAGGTCATCGGGTACCGGTCCGGCGGCCAGCGCCTTGCCGAAGTGGCGATCGTCCGCGACATTCGGCAGGAAGTACGTGTTCGGATTGAACGGCCGGCAGCGCTCCTCGAGCGCACGAGCGGTGACGAACACCGCGTCGCATGCCTGCAGCAAGCTGCGCTCCGCGGCGTCGAACGCCGCCACATCGACGCCGGGTATCGCCGACAGATCGTCGACGCAGTGATAGACCAGCGGACCACGCGGCATGTCCTCGATCGCGTTCTGCATGTATGGGTGGTAGGTCCACACCAGCGGACGCGCGAAGCGCCTGGCCCGCAGGAATCGCCTCAGCGCATGCCGCAGCAGGCCCTGGTTGATCCAGCGCACGACGGGCCAATGATGCTTGGCCGGCACGATCAGCGGCGACAGCACCCAGATACTGTCGCGGCGCCGCGGTGGACCGATCACGACAGACTGCACGCCGCGCCAGAGCCGCCGCCAGAGGCGCTTCCAGTCCCTTCCGCTGGCCATGCGCGGCGTACGCAGGCCCACGCTTTCGACATACAGCACCCGCCAGCCGAGTCCCGCCAGCTCGCACGTCATATGCTGCTTGTTGGTCCAGTAAGGCTCGTCCCAATCGGCGGTGGAGAACAGCACGCAATCGCCCGCTTCCGTGCGGGCGACGGCGGGCGCGGATGGACGGGCGTTCGCCGCTTCCTGTCTGACGATCGCCTCAGCCACCGAAGTCCTCCATCGGCCGCTCGAGCAGGCTGGCCAACACGCGCGCCGAGGCGCGGCCGTCTCCATACGGATTGGCGCGATCGCGCAGCGCAACGACACGCTGCGGGGTGTCCAACCAGGCGGCAACGGCCGCGCAAATCGATTGCGGGTCCTGCCCGGCCAGCGTCGCGAACCCCGCATCGACGCCTTCGCGCCGCTCGGTATGGCTGCGCATCACCACCACCGGCACGCCGAAGCTCGGCGCCTCTTCCTGGATGCCGCCCGAATCGCTGACGACCAGGTCGCTGCGGCTGATCAGATAGAGACTGGTCGGATAATCGACCGGCTCGATCAGCGACAGATTCGGGACGCCGCCCAGTTCGCGCAGCACCGGCTCGCGTACCGCCGGATTCAGGTGCACCGGAAAGATCCAGCGATGGTGCGGATAGCGTCGGCACAGTTCGCGCAGTGCGGTGCAGATACCGAGCATCACGTCGCCGAAGTTCTCGCGGCGATGGCACGTGACCAGGACCTGTGGACCGCCATGGCGTAGTTCGGGCGGCAGTTCGGGGGCGTGGCCCGCCCAGCCGGCGCGGACCATCTCGATGGCGTCGACGACCGTGTTGCCGGTCGTAACGATGGCATCGGCGCCGAGGCCCTCGTTCAGCAGGTTGGCCCGGGCCGACCGCGTCGGCGCAAAGTTGCGGGCGGCAATGCGGGCGAGCAGGCTCCGATTGGCTTCCTCGGGAAAGGGACTGGCCAGATCGCCGGTGCGCAAGCCCGCCTCGACGTGGCCCACCCGTACGCCCCGATGGAAGGCGGCCAGGCCCGCGCAGAACGCGGTGGTGGTATCGCCCTGCACCAGCACCCAGTCGGGCCGCTGAGCGGCAATCGCCTCGTCCAGCTCGGCCAGCAGGCGCGATGCCAACCCGTTCAGCGATTGGCCGGGACGCATGCAATCCAGACGGATATCCGGCGACAGCGCAAAGTACGACATGGCCTGCTCCAGCATCTCGCGGTGCTGACCGCTGCTGCAGACCGTGACATCGACGGCTTCGCGCAGCGCCGCGACGACTGGTGCGAGCTTGATCACCTCGGGGCGGGTGCCCATCACGACCATGACTTTCACCGCGACGCCTCCCAGCCAGCCGCACCCATCCGGCGACCGTGATATTCGACAGCGAGTTCCAGACCGTTCGATCGCCCCGCCGGCAAGACGACACGATATGCGCCGTCTTCCTGGCGCACCGATGCCTGGGCGCGATACCGCAGGAAGTCCATCGCCGCCTCCTCGTGCAGGAAAAGCGGCGCCTGTGCCCGCTCGCGGATATGTGCGATCAATTGCCGGTGGGCGTCGATGCGGGCCGCTTCATCGGCCCAGCCATAGGCATAGCGCGCGGAAAAGGGGTGATCGAGATAGCCGAACAGCGTGCCGGTCGCATGGGCACGGTCGAATGCTTCACGATAGACCGCCAGCGGATCGCCTTCGGCGAGCAGGCAGTCGCCGTGAAGCATGCATTGCTGGCTGTGGCCGACAAAGCCGGCCGGCAGACCGGCCAACTCGCCGCCGCGTGCGAGCACGAATTCGGGATCGTTGCGGATGATGCCGCCGATGCAACCGGCATAGCCCAGATCGGCCAATGCCTGCAGCGCGTAGTGCGGCGACTGGTGAAACGGCGAGACCGCATAGCGGACCTCCCGTCCCGTCACCGCATGCAAGCGTTGTGCGGAGGCCCAGCCTTCGTGCAGCGCCGCTTCGTAACTGCCGCCCCATTGCGGGGCGTGCGTCGCCGTATGCGACAGCACGGCGCCGCCTTCGGCAATCAGCTCGCGCAGCAGCCCGTGCTGGCGTTCGTCCGCCAGCGTGCTGGTATGCACGGCCAGCGAGAACGGCACGCGGGCCTCCCCGTAGGCGTCCCACAACGGGCGCGCCGACTCGACGTCCTCATCGCAATCGAGCCGCGACGTAACGGCGGCGTCATGCCCCCAAGGCACTTCGGACAGCACGGGATGGCAGGGAAGCGTCTCGGCCCCGTGCGCGGACAGGAACTGCTCGACGATGCGCCATTCCCACGAATCGCACGGGCCGGCAGCGCGGTTGAACCAGAGCACGCTGCCTTCGTCGCGCGGCGCCAGCGCCGCATAGCTGCCCTGCCGCTGGCCGTCGATTTCGATGGCTGCCAGTTCGTCGGCGCCGGCATCCATGCCGACCGCGATGCTCCAGCACGAACCATCGGCGCGGATCGCGCCATAGCCGAGGTTGTTCCACTCGTCGGCAAAATCAAAGCGCTCGAACGATCGATGCCATGCCGGCAAACCCAATCCCTGTGCAGCGGCGCCATAGCGCACCGCGGCACGGCTGGCAGCCATGCTCGCGCGCGGTGCCGGGTCGCTGCGGCTGGCGCATTCAAGCTCGGCCGGCAGCGCGGACGGTCGCCAGCCCAGGTGGCGTGCCATCACGTCGGAGATACGGCCGAACACGATCAATTTGCGCCTTCCCCGAGCCAGCCAGGCAATCAGGTCATCCGTCCAGGCATCGGGCATATCGACCACCACCAGCGTGGAGACCGATGCGAGCGCGCCGCGCGACAACGCCGCCGCCTGGGAGGCGCTGACCGAACGGCGCAGGGCCGCGAGCACCAGTTGCCCGACGGCCCGCGCCGGATAGGGAAAGGCGACGCCGATCATCCAGTCACCACATGCCTGAACTTGGCGCGGGATCCGACCCGCACGAAGTCGTCATGGCCGACGAATGCCACGGTAAATGCATCGCCCCAGAATGCCTTGAGCTTGCCCATGGTGTCGTCCGCACTGGCCCAGGGTTCGAGGACGATACGGAGCGTCGGCGGCGAGGTACGCAGATCGATCTGGAATTCCTGGATCCCGCCGACGCGGTGATCGAGCATGTCCTGGATATGGTGGGTCGGGTGATCCACGCCATTGATCGGCACGACGTCGTGGATGCGGCCGACCACATCGGTCAGATAGAAGCCGGTCGGGCGCTCTTGCACCCGGGCCAGGTCACCGGTCGCATAGCGCACCAGCGGCATCAGCCGGTTGCGGAAACCGGTGAACACCAGTTCGTGCGCCCCGTCCGCGTTGTTCTCTATCGTGCGGGATTCCGGCCACCCTTCGGATTCCAGCACCTGGAATCCGCCCTGTTCACCGTCGAGCTCGTATGCCATCACGCCAAGTTCCGCCAGACCGTAGCGGTCGACCACCCGGCACTGCAAGGCGGCGGCAATGGTTTTCCTGGCGTGAGGCTCCAGCAATTCACCGCTGGACTCGAAGACTTCGAAGGTCTTTCCGCCGCCGTATCGACGCTGCACATAGCAGGCCAGCGCATAGATGGTCGACGGATGCGCATGGACCAGATACGGCCGCCGGCGCTGCAAGGTACGCCAGATTTCCTCCAGACCGACATCGTCGATGCGGTCGAAGAAGATATTGCTGCGGTTATTGACGAAGCATTTGAAGTCTTCACGAGACGGCCATTGCGGGACCGCCATATCCGGAAAGCGACAGGCGAAATGCAGTTCCGATCGATGGCCCGACTTGCCGATGCGCTCGCGCGCATAGCGCGTGACGGCCGACGAATAATCGGCCGCTTCCTGGTCGTAGAAAATGGTGCAGGACAGCCCGGTCGAGCCGCCCGTCTTGCAGGCATGGTGCCGCAGTTCCGCCAGCGGACGCGACAGCATGCGCTCTCCCTGCTCGCGGATGATGTCCTTGGTCAGGTAAGGCAGTTCCTCCAGCCGGCGCGGATCCTCGGCCGCACGCTGCGGATCGAAGCCGATCTGGCGGAACAGGTCGCGATAGTAAGGCACATGGGTGCCCGCAAAGGCCAGGATGTCCCCGAGCCGCTGCTGCGCGATACGGCGCCTCCGGGCCATCGGCTGTGCGTAATAGCGGCGAAGCTCCGCCACCTTCGGCGTGACGCTGCGGCGCTCGCGCCGCTCGGCGATCGGATAGCCGATATAGCCGCCGACCACGCCCTTGAGCGTACGCAGCGGCTGGCGAGCAAAAACGAGTTCGCCATAACGAAGCAGGGGATGATCAGCTCGCATAGTAAATGTCATGTCGCTCATAGGGCTGACCGCACTGTATTCGGGAAAGCCGCCGTGGTGAGGCTGCGCTTTCCATGGCGCCTGTCGGTACGCAGGCGTCCTTGTTTTCGATATCCGACGCCGGGCCTCAGCCGACCGAGCTGGCCGCCAGGCCGGCAACCGCCGGTGTCGCGGCCTCATCCTTGGCCGGGACTGCGGCGACCACTGGCTCGTCCGAGACGATCCGGCCGTGTTCCATCTTGATCTGCCGATTGCAGACTCGCGCCACCAGCTTCGGGTCGTGCGATGCCAGCACCAGGATCGAAGCCTTGCCGACCAGCTCATCGAGGCGCTTCGCCGCCTTCAAGCTGAAGTCGGCGTCCCCTACGCTGAGCCATTCGTCCATGATCAGGATGTCGGCTTCGACACTGGTCGAGATGGCAAAGGCCAGTCGCAGCATCATCCCGCTCGAGTAGGTGCGAACGGGCAGGTTCAGGTAGTCGCCCAGTTCGCTGAACTCGGCGATCTCGTCGATCTTGCTGCGAATGCGTGCGGGCCGCAGGCCGTCGAGAATGCCGCGCAGATAGATGTTCTCGAATCCGGTCGCGTCGGGGTCCAGCCCCATCGATACGTCGAGCAGCGACGCGATCTTGCCGCGCGTATGCAGTTCGCCGCTGACCGGCGCATAGACGCCCGACAGGGTGCGCAGCAGCGTGGTCTTGCCGGAGCCGTTGTGGCCTACCAGTGCAACCCGCTCACCATCCGAGAAGCGAAAGCTGAGCCGGTCCAGCGCGGTCACGATCGCGTGTTTGCCGGCATCCTGTCCGATCCGGCCACCCGTGGTCAGGTTCAGCACGGCCTTCTTCAGAGAACGGTGCGAGTTCTCGTAGATCGGAAACGCGACGGAGATGTCTTTTGCAACGATGGATGAGGTCACGATGTTACAGCCAGTATGGAACGCGATTGCGATATCGGCTCATCAGATACTGCGCAAACGCGAAACCCAGAATCAGCAGCCCGAACGACCAGGCCCAGGATTCCCAATGCATTGGCCTGCCGGTAATCGGCGCGCGGATCGTTTCAATGAGGTGATAAAGCGGATTCATGTGGGCGATCCAGGAGCGATCCTTCAGGATCTCCGGCATCCACATCACCGGCGTGAAGAAAAAGATCACCTGAACCAGATTGGTCACGATGGGCGGAATATCCCGGAAGCGGGCGCACAGCACGCCCAGTGCGACGCCCACCCAGATGCCGTGCAGCAGCAGCATCAGCAAGCCGACCGGCACCAGCAGGAACTCCCATGTCGGCCAGTGGCCGAAGCCCACCATCAGGATGATCACCACCGGCAGGCTGTGCAGCAGGATGACGAAGTTGCGCCAGGCAATGCGGCATACATGCACGGTCAACGGGATGCGTATCTGCTTGATCAGATAGGCCGAGCCGATGAACGCGGTACAGCCTTCGTTGGCGACCGAGGCGAGGTATTGCCAGACCACCAGGCCGATCGCCAGATACGGCAAGTAATCCGAGATTTCCTGCTGCAGCAGCGTCGAATACAGCGCGCCCAGCACGATCACCATGATCGCCGTGCTCAACGTGAACCAGAACGGCCCGATCACCGAGCGCCGGTAGCGCTGCCGGATGTCATGCCAGCCCAGCGTGCCCCAGATGCGGGACGCGCGCATGCCCACCAGCATGTCGTCGCTGCGGCTATGCCGGGTAATGTCGTCGGTGTCGTAGCTGTGTTCAGCTGCTGCGGTTTCCGCCATGTCACGCACGTCCGTAAATGTCCTCGAAGCGGACGATATCGTCCTCGCCGAGATACTCGCCGCTCTGCACTTCGATCATGACCAGATCGACCACGCCCGGATTCTCGAGCCGGTGCTTGTGGCCCGCCGGGATATAGGTCGACTCGTTGATCGCGACGAAGAATTCCTTGTCGCCGTTGACGACCTTCGCCATGCCGCTGACGACGATCCAGTGTTCGCTGCGATGGTGATGCATCTGCAGGCTGAGGCTGGCACCCGGCTTCACTTCGATGCGCTTGATCTTGAAGCGCGGGCCCTCTTCCAGCACCGTATAGGTGCCCCAGGGCCGATGCACGGTCCGGTGCAGGCGGTGCGCCTCATGGCCCTGCGCCTTGAGCTTGGCGAACACGTGCTTGACGTCCTGCGCCCGTTCCCGGTTGGCGATCAGCAGCGCGTCCGGGGTATCGATCACGATCAGCCCTTCCACGCCCACCGCGCCGATCAAGCGGTCGCGGCTGACCAGATAGCAGTCGCTGACGTCATGCAGCAGCGCCTCGCCTTCGACACGGTTGCCCTTGTCGTCGGCCTTCGACAGTTCGCTGAGCGCGGCCCAGGAGCCGATGTCGCTCCAGCCAATCGAACACGGCACCACCGCGGCGCGCGTGCATTTCTCCATCACGGCGTAGTCGATCGAATCTTCGCGCACTGCGGCAAAGCTCTCCGGCTCCAGTTCCACCTGGGCCCAGCCCTTCGCGGTGGCGACCCGCGACTTGGCCAGGCTCGCCTCTGTCGCCTCGACGATATCCGGCGCATGCTCCTTCAGCTCGCGCAGCATCGCGCCCGCCGTGAAGCAGAACATGCCGGAATTCCACAGGAAGCGCTGCGATGCCAGATACTCGCGCGCCTTTTCCAGTGACGGCTTTTCGACGAAGCGCAGCACGGTATTGCCATCGGCCTCGATATAGCCATAGCCGGTCTCGGGCGATTCCGGATGGATGCCGAACGTCACGATGCGGCCCTCGCGCGCCAGCGCTTCGGCCTGTTGAACGGCATCGCGGAACGCGTCCTGATCGGCGATCAGGTGATCGGCGGCCAATACCAGCATCACGGTATCGTCGCCATGCGTCTGCGCAACGCGCAGCGACGCGGCTGCAACCGCGGCGGCGGTGTTCCGGCCCAGCGGTTCCAGGATGTAGGAGGTCGCGCAATGTTGTTCATTGACGGCACGGAATTCGTCCTCCGTCTTGAAGAACAGCTCGCGGTTCGTGACCGTGAGGATTTCGGCCACGCCCGGCAGAACCGCTGCACGCAAGAATGCTTTCTGCAGAAGGCTCTGCCCATCCGACAGACGGATGAACGGCTTCGGATGCAGTTCACGCGACACGGGCCACAGACGGGAACCGGCGCCACCGCACAGGATGATGGGTACCAAACTCACATGTTCCTCACAATGCGCGTCAATCGTTGCGCTTGGTATTGCATTTCAAATGTCGACGTTGGAGCTGGGCCGCCAGGCACACTCGCGTCGGAATCCTGGATCGGCTCAGCCGCGTCCCAGCCCCCGCAGCGCCGGATCATCCACCGCAAACAGGTCCGCTTCGGCAAGCGGCTTGCCGGCGGCGTCCTTGGCGGCGAGCACGGGCTCCCCGCTGCTCGGCCACTCGATGCCCAGGACCGGGTCGTTCCACAACAAGCTGCGCTCGTATTCGGGATACCAATAATCGGTGGTCTTGTACAGGAACTCGGCATGATCGGACGTCACCAGGAATCCATGCGCGAAGCCTTCCGGCACCCACAACTGACGCTTGTTCTCCGCCGACAGCGTGACGCCCACCGATTTGCCGAAGGTGGGCGAACCCTTGCGGATATCCACGGCCACATCGAACACCTCCCCCGCGACCACGCGGACGAGCTTGCCCTGGGGATGCTGAATCTGATAGTGAAGACCGCGCAGCACGCCGCGTGCCGAACGCGAATGGTTGTCCTGCACGAAGACCCGGTTCAAGCCAGTCGCCTCGGCGAACTGCCTGGCGTTGAAGCTTTCGAAGAAAAACCCGCGTTGATCGCCAAATATCTTCGGCTCGAGGATCAACACCTCGGGGATTTCGGTGCGAATGACGTTCAGGCTCATTTGATGGCCTCCGACAGGATCTGCATCAGGTAGGCGCCATAGCCGTTCTTCGACAGCGGGCGCGCCAGTTCGGCGACCTGCTCGGCGGAGATCCATTTGTTGCGGAACGCGATTTCCTCCGGGCACGCCACCATCAATCCCTGCCGGCTCTGCAGCGTCGCGATGAAGCTGGCGGCCTCGAGCAGCGAATCGTGCGTGCCGGTGTCGAGCCAGGCATAGCCGCGGCCCATGATTTCGACCTCGAGCTGCGCCATCGCCAGATAGCGCTTGTTGACGTCGGTGATCTCGAGTTCGCCGCGCGCGGACGGCTTGATGTCGGCCGCGATATCGCAGACCTGCTCGTCGTAGAAGTAGAGCCCCGTCACCGCATAGTTGGAGCGCGGCTTCAGCGGCTTTTCCTCCAGCGACATCGCGCGGAAATTCTCGTCGAACTCGACCACGCCGTAGCGCTCGGGATCGTGCACGTGATAGGCGAATACCGTCGCGCCGTCTTCCTTCGCGCAAGCCCGCGTCAGCTGGCTGACAAGGTCATGGCCGTGGAAGATGTTGTCGCCCAGGATCAGGGTTGACGGATCGTTGCCAATGAAATCGCGGCCGATCAGGAACGCCTGGGCCAGCCCATCGGGCGAAGGCTGGACGGCGTATTGAAGATTCAGTCCCCACTTGCTGCCGTCGCCCAGCATTTCCGCGAAGCGAGGCGTATCTTCCGGCGTCGATATAACGAGGATGTCACGAATCCCCGCCAACATGAGCGTCGACAGGGGATAGTAGATCATCGGCTTGTCGTAGACAGGCAGCAGCTGCTTCGACACCGAGCGGGTAATGGGATAAAGGCGGGTGCCGGAGCCCCCGGCCAGGATGATGCCCTTGCGCATGGCGAACCACTCAGGAAAGGATCTGGTCCAGCAGGTGGGCAATGCCCTGCTGCCAGTCCGGAAGATGAATGCCGAACGTATCGCGCAACTTGCTGGTATCCAGGCGCGAATTGGCCGGCCTTGGCGCGGGCAGCGGATACTCGGTGGACGCGATAGCCGCGACCCGGTCGGACGCGACCTTCAGCGCGATGCCCTTGTTTTCCGCATGGCGCAGCACGGCCGTCGCATAGCCATGCCAACTGGTATCGCCCGCGGCGGCGAGATGATAGATGCCTCCGGCGAAGCCCGCGCGATCGCCGTGCAGCCAGTGGCGCGCGACGATCTGCGCCGTCACGTCGGCGATCAGCGACGCCGTGGTCGGCGCGCCGAACTGGTCGGCGATGACACGCAGCGCGTCTCGTTCCGACGCCAGCCGCAGCATCGTCTTGGCGAAGTTGGCACCGTGCGCGCCGGCGACCCAGCAAGTGCGCAGCACCAGTGCGTCCGCCCCCGATGCCGCGATCGCCTGCTCTCCGGCGAGCTTGCTCTTGCCGTAGACCGATTGGGGATCGACCGCGTCAGTCTCGAGATACGGGCTGGTCTTGCGGCCATCGAACACGTAATCGGTGGAGTAATGGACCAGCAGGCCGCCGAGCTCGCGCACCTCCTCGGCCAGCACGCCGGGCGCCACACCATTGATGGCATGAGCCAGTTCGGGCTCGCTCTCTGCCTTGTCCACCGCGGTATAGGCGGCGGGATTGACGACGATGTCCGGGCGGATGTCCCGGACGACGCGACGAAGCTGCTCCGGATCCGCCAGGTCGCAGGCGCGGCGATCCAGCGCTACGACGCGGCCGAGCGGCGCCAGGCTGCGGCGCAGCTCGAAGCCGACCTGGCCATTGCTTCCAGTGACGAGAAGGGTCGGGACACGGGAGCTTTCACGTTGCATACTGCTTCGCCACCCAATTCCGATATTCCCCGGACATCACGTCCTGCACCCAGGCCTGATTGTCCAGATACCACTGCACAGTCTTGCGCAGCCCGGTCTCGAAGGTCTCGGCCGGCTTCCAGCCGAGCTCGCGCTCGAGCTTGCGCGCATCGATCGCATAGCGCCGGTCGTGGCCGGGGCGGTCCTTGACGAAGGTGATCTGGTCCCGATAGGAGCCCGAAGCCTTCGGCTTCAGTTCGTCCAGCAGGTCGCACAGCGTGTGGACCACGTCCAGGTTGGTCTTCTCGTTCCAGCCGCCGACGTTGTACGTTTCGCCGAGCCGACCGCGCGCGAGGACTTCGCGGATCGCGGAGCAGTGGTCGCCCACATACAGCCAGTCGCGCACATTCAGGCCATCGCCGTAGACCGGCAGCGGCTTGCCGCCGAGCGCGTTGGCGATCATCAGCGGGATCAGCTTTTCCGGGAAGTGATACGGCCCGTAGTTGTTCGAGCAGTTGGTCGTCAGAACCGGCAGGCCGTAGGTGTGGTGGTAAGCGCGGACCAGGTGGTCGGAGCCGGCCTTCGAGGCCGAGTACGGGCTATTGGGCGCGTAGGCCGTGGTCTCGGAAAACGGCGGATCGCTTGGGCCGAGCGAGCCGAACACCTCGTCGGTGGACACGTGCAGGAAGCGGAAGGCGGCCTTGCGAGCGTCGTCCAGCCCGCTCCAGTAGGCGCGCACGGCCTCGAGCAGGGTGAAGGTGCCGACGATATTGGTCTGGATGAATTCGCCGGGGCCATGGATCGAGCGGTCGACGTGGCTTTCGGCGGCGAAGTGCAGCACCGCGCGGGGCTGGTACTCGGCCAGCAGCCGGTCCAGTGCGGCGCGATCGCAGATGTCGGTGCGCGAGAAAACGTGACGCGAATCGCCCTCGAGCGAGGCAAGCGTCTTCAGGTTGCCGGCGTACGTGAGCTTGTCGACGTTGACGACGCTGTCCGCGTCGGCATTGCCGAGCCAGTTCAAGACGAAATTGGCGCCAATGAAACCAGCGCCGCCAGTCACGAGAATGTGCGGCAAACCCCTTTCTCCCTAACTATCGATATGTTTCGAAAACGGGACAATAGCCCGGCGCCCGCCTTGATCCGTTTGGGGGACGGCAGGATCATCAGTGTTCTCAGAAGTGGCGGTATTCTATCCGAGCGCCCCCCCGGGATTACCCGGGCCAGTCATCTTTTTGTAGCCTGTTGTAACGGCTCACGCCCCCCCTCTTTACAATCGACAAAAAGCCGCCTCCGGCTCTCTTTTTTACCTCTATGCCCCATTCCTTGGTGCCCGCCCCCTACCCCTACGCCGTCGGCGACCTGCAAGGTTGCGGCCCTTCCCTGGAACAACTTGTCACCAAAATCCCAGACGATGTGCCTCTTCGCTTCGTCGGGGATCTGGTAAACCGCGGCCCGGCGTCGCTGGCGACATTGCGGATGGTCCGGGCGATGGGCGAGCGTGCCGACTCGGTGCTCGGCAACCACGATATCCATCTATTAGCGGTCGCCGCGGGCGTGCGCAATCCGGGTTCGTCTGACACGCTGGACGACGTCCTGCACGCGTCGGACCGGGAGGAGCTGCTGCATTGGCTGCGCCATCGGCCGCTCGCACTCCATCGGGATGGCTTCCTGCTGATCCACGCCGGGATCCTGCCGCAATGGACCGTCGAGCAGACGCTGGAGCTTGCCAGCGAAGTCGAGCGGGAGCTACGGGGACCGGGCTGGAAAGCATTTCTCGCGGATATTTTTGGTAATGCGGCGAACCGCTGGCACGACGGGCTGCGCGGCATCGAGCGGCACCGGGTCGTGATCAATGCCCTGACCCGGTTGCGCTTCTGTACCGTCGACGGTGTGATGGACCTCAAGACCAAGGAGGGATTGGGCAAGACGCCCGACGGCTTCCTGCCGTGGTTCGATGTGCCGACACGCCGCACCCGGGATACCACGGTCGTCTGCGGCCACTGGTCGACGCTGGGACTGGTGATGCGGCCCGATCTGATGGCGCTCGATACCGGTTGCGTCTGGGGTGGCCGGCTGACCGCCGCCCGCCTGGCGCCCGAACCGGCGGACCGTGAGGTCATCCAGGTCGACTGCCCGCAATATTGTGATCCTTTAGGCTGATATTGTCATCCCCTCGCCAGCGCATGTCGGTACGCTGGCGCACCGAGGATCAGGCGGGATTGCCGGTCGCCGAGGTTTCCGCCGCGGATTGCGCCGGGGTACCGGACGGCTCGCCCGCGGGCAACACCGCTTCGCCCTGGAGTTGCCGGCACAAGGCCAGCACCGCTTCGCGCGATTGCTCGGCCAGCGCACGCCGCCCGGACTCGTCAGCCAGCAGAGGCTGGCCGAAGGCGACCTGCGCCGTGATGGGCGGCGCGTGCAGGATCGCGTCGAGCGTCTGCAGCAGCGTGAGCTCGCCAATATAGGCCGGCGCCACCGTGCGCTCGCCAGTGGCGGCGTCGCAATAGCGGAGCGCTACCGGCAGCACGGGCAGGCCGGCCGAGATCGGCGCCTGCATCAGGTTGGCGTGGAAAGGCAGCACGTCGGTGCCGTCCGTGGTGGTGCCCTCGGGAAACACGCAGACGCGATCGCCCTGCAGCATGCAATCGGTGATGTCGTGCAGCACGCGGTGCGCATCGCGCTTGCGGCCGCGTTCGATGAACAGCGTGCCGGTCTGCGCGCACAGCCAGCCGATCAACGGCCAGTCCCGGATCTCCGACTTGGCGACGAAGCGGGACGGCTCCCAGCTGTGCATCACGAAGATATCGAGCCAGGAGATATGGTTGGCGACGACCATGGCCCCGCGTCCGGTCTCCGGCAGCGGCCCGATCAGCTCGATGTCGACGCCACAGATCCGCAGCAGCCGGCGCGACCAGCGGCGGATATGCCATTGGCGCGAGGCCTTGCCGAGCCACGGGAACAGGACCGCGCAGGTCAGCAGGCCGCGCAGCAGGTGCAGGCAAAGGGCGAACTTGCGCAGGGCGATCATGGGATCGAGGAAAAGGGGCAAGGGCGAGCGGTGACGGTTTGCCAGTGGCTGCTGCCCTCTCCCCGGCCCCTCTCCCGCTGGCGGGAGAGGGGAGTTCGGTATGCTCAGGGCGACGCAGCGGCGTGACTCGCCGCAATGTCAACGCGCGGCTTGCGCCTCGCCGTTGCGCGACTGGCCGGCCAGTTCATGGACCAGCTGGCCGCCGACCAGCGTAGCCGTGACCCGGCCGCGCATCTCGTAGCCCAGCCACGGCGAGTTCTTGCCCTGGCTCTTCAGCGTGCGGCGCTCGACCTTCCACACGGCGTTGGGATCGAACAAACAGACGTCGGCCGCGGCTCCGACCGCCAGCTGTCCGGCCGGCAGGCCGATCACGCGCGCCGGCTCGCTGGTGATGCGACCCAGCGCCTTGACCAACGGCACCTTGTGCTCGTCGGCCCAGCGCAACGTCAGCGGCAGCAGCAGTTCCAGGCCGGTCGCGCCCGGCGAGGCCTCGGCGAACGGCAGCAGCTTCTCGTCGTCGTCGACCGGGGTATGGTCCGAGCACAACGCGTCGATAGTGCCGTCGGCCAGCGCGGCGACGATGGCGTCGCGATCGCGCCCGCTGCGCAGTGGCGGCGAGAAGCGCATCTGCGAATTGAAGTAGCCGATGTCCATATCGGTCAGGCCGACATGGTGGATGTTGACGTCGCAGGTGACCGCCAGCCCTTCGCGCTTGGCCTGGCGCACCAGTTCGATGCCGGCGGCCGACGACAGCCGGCACAGGTGGACGCGCGCGCCGGTGGAGCGCATCAGTTCGAAGATCGTATGCAGCCGCACCGTCTCGGCAATCACCGAGACGCCGGACAGCCCGAGCCGCGACGCCACCGCGCCGCTGGCCGCGACGCCGCCGCTCAGATACGGGTCTTCGGGCCGCAGCCAGACGGTAAAGCCGAAGGTTTGCGCGTACTGCAGCGCGCGCAGCAGCACCTGCGTATTGCGGATCGGCGCCTCGGCCTGCGAGAAGCCGACGCAGCCGGCTTCCGTCAGCTGCGACATCTCGGTCAGCACCTCGCCCTTCAGGCCCAGCGTCAGCGCACCGAGCGGGTACACATGGGTCTGGTTCAGCGTACGGGCGCGGTACTTGAGCATTTCGACCAGCCCCGGTTCGTCGAGCACCGGATCGGTGTCCGGCGGGCAAACGAGGCTGGTGACGCCGCCAGCGGTGGCCGCCGCCACTTCGGATTCGAGCGTGGCCTTGTATTCGTAGCCCGGCTCGCGCAGCCGGGCCGACAGGTCGACCAGGCCCGGGCAGACGATCAGCCCGCTGGCGTCGATGGTCTTGTTGGCCTGGAAATCGGCCGGCGCGTTGGCGATGCCGACGATCTTGCCGGCGGCCAGGAACAGGTCCTGCTGGGCATCGATATTGCCGGCCGGGTCGATTAGGCGGCCACCCTTGATGTGGATCTTCATATCGTGTCGCTTGCTATCGCTTGCCATTGCGGCTTGTAGTTGCGGCTTGTGTTGGTGCAGGCGCCCGTCGACCAGCGACGAGCGCCGGGTGGATCGCGCTTCAGTCGTTGTTGCCGGCGACGATGCCCATCACCGCCATCCGCACCGCGATGCCGAAGGTGACCTGGTTCAGGATCACCGACTGCGGACCGTCGGCCACGGCCGAATCGATCTCGACGCCGCGGTTCATCGGCCCCGGGTGCATCACGATCGCATCGGGCCTGGCCAGCGCGAGCCGCTCCGGCGTCAGGCCGAAGGCCTTGAAGTACTCCTGCGCCGACGGCAGCAGCGCCCCGCTCATGCGTTCGTTCTGCAGCCGCAGCATGATGATCACGTCGACGCCCTTGAGCCCCTCTTCCATGTTGTGGAAGACACGCACGCCCATCTGCTCGAGCCCCGACGGCAGCAGCGTGCGCGGACCGATCGCCCGCACCTCCGGCACGCCCAGCGTGGTCAGCGCGTGGATGTCCGAGCGCGCCACCCGCGAGTGCAGGATGTCGCCGACGATCGCCACGGTCAGCTTGGTGAAGTCGTGCTTGTAATGCCGGATCGTGTACATGTCCAGCAGGCCCTGGGTCGGGTGCGCATGGCGGCCGTCGCCGGCGTTGATCACGTGCACGTGCGGCGCGACGTGCTCGGCGATCAGATAGGGCGCGCCCGAGCTGGCATGCCGCACCACGAACATGTCGGCCGACATCGCCGACAGGTTGTTGATGGTGTCGAGCAGCGATTCGCCCTTGCTGGTCGACGAGGCATTGATGTTCAGGTTCAGCACGTCCGCCGACAGCCGCTTGGCGGCAATCTCGAAGGTGGTGCGGGTGCGAGTCGAGTTCTCGAAGAACAGGTTGAACACGCTCTTGCCGCGCAGCAGCGGCACCTTCTTGACGTCGCGGTCGGAGTCGGACAGCGAAACGAACTGGCTGGCGGTGTCGAGGATGTGCGTGATCATGTCGCGCGACAGCCCCTCGATGGACAGCAGATGCTTGAGCTCGCCGTTCCTGGTGAGCTGCGGGTTGCGGAACGTCTTGGTCATGGGTGAGGCGTGGGCGGGTGCGGTTTGGCTCGGTCGGGTGCGCGGGTGCTGGTGCTTGGCTTGGCTCGGGCTTGCGTGCTCGTTTTGCTGCTGGTGTTCTGCTGGTGCTGCTGGTGCTGCTGGTGGTGTGCGTGCCGGTCAGCCGGCGGCGGAATCGTCGTTGCCGTTCAGCGTTTCGGTGCCGAAGGAGAAACGGATGCCGGCGCCCTCGCCTTCGCGCGACAACACCAGGTTGGTCCCGCGCGGCAGCGTGACGCGCTCGCCGACGAAGTCCGCCGCGATCGGCAACTCGCGGCCGCCGCGATCGACCAGCGTGGCCAGCGCCACGCGCGCCGGCCGGCCGTAGTCGAACAGTTCGTTGACCGCGGCGCGGATGGTGCGGCCGGTGGCCAGCACATCGTCGATCAGCAGCACCTGGCTGTCCTGCACCGAAAACGGCAGCGTGCTCGGCTGCGCCTGGCTGTGCAGGCCTTTCTTCGCGTAATCGTCGCGGTGGAAGGCCACATTGATCACGCCGTGATGCGGCAGCTGCAGATCGGCGACCAGTCGCTCGGCGATCCACGCGCCACCCGAATAAATGCCGGCGATGGACCAGGGCGCACCGCCCGAGGCGGGATCCGATGCCGCGGACAGCATCGCTTGCACGTGGTCGCGCAGCGCGCGGTAGAGCGCCTCGGCGTCGAGGGTGACGTTGGAAATCATAGCGGGAGTTGGTCGAAATACTGTTGCAGGATGATGCGGGCCGCTTCGTGATCAAGCGCCCCCGGCCTGGCACCGGCCGCCTGGGCCTCCAGCGAGCTGTAGCGCTCGTCGACCCAGGTCACCGGCAGATTGAAGCGGCCGTTGAGCTGATTGCCGAAGCGTCGCGCCAGCTTGGTCGCCGGCTGTTCGTCGCCGTCCGGCGTCAGCGGCAGTCCGACCACCAGATGGACCGGCGCCCATTCGGCAATCAGCGCGGCGACGGCCTGGAAGCGCCCTTCCACGGTGATGTTCGGCAGGATGGTCAGCGGCCGCGCCTCGCGCGTGATGAAGTTGCCCAGCGCCACGCCGATCTTGCGCTCGCCGTAGTCGAAACCCAATACGGTGCCGTCGGTTGGCACGGCGGACACTGGCGCGCCTTGTGGCGCCGGCTTGTGGAGCGGCGTGGCCGCGTCCGCGCTAGGCATGCCCCGCCTCGCCGGAGAGCATGGTGATGTCGATGCCCAAAAGGCGAATGGCGGCGGCGAAGCGTTCCTCGGGAGGCACGCTGAATACGATCTCGGGGTCGGCCTGCACGGTCAGCCAGCCGTTGCGGCTGAGCTCTTCCTCCAACTGGCCCGCGCCCCAGCCGGCATAGCCCAGCGTCAACAGGAAGCGGTGCGGACCGCTGCCGTTGGCGACCGCCTCGAGCACGTCCTTGGAGGTGGTCATCTCCAGGCCGCCCGGCACGGTCAGCGACGACACATAGACGCCGACCGGGTCGTGCAGCACGAAGCCGCGCTCGGTCTGGACCGGGCCGCCGAAATAGACGGGCTGTTGCGCGACGGGCTGGATTTCGAGCTTGAGATCGATCTTGTCGAACAGCGTGGCCATGTCGATATCGATCGGCCGGTTGATCACCAGGCCGAGCGCGCCACGCTCGTTGTGTTCGCAGATGTAGACGACGGCGCCGGTAAAAGTCGGATCCGCCATGCCGGGCATGGCGATCAGGAATTGATTCGTCAGATTGATGGGGGCTGCGGACGTCGCCATGCGTTGCATTTTATCAAATCAGCGCCAATGTTCCGGAAAAGATTCCCTCGTCCGGGCCGGAGGTTGGTGCGCGCCGCCCCGCAGCCGTTGCGCCGCAGCATCGGCGCAGCGGTCAGTCCTTGCCTCAGTCCTTGCGCGCCAGTTCGGCCAGATCCGCCGGCGTCAGCCAGCGCCATTGGCCGGGCGCGAGCGCAGGGTCCAGCGCCAGTCCGCCGATGCGGCTGCGATGCAGCGCGGCGACATGATTGCCGGCCGCGGCGACCATCCGCTTGACCTGATGATACTTGCCTTCGGCCAGCGTCAGCCGCAGCGCGCGTTCGCCGACGATCTCGCAGGCCAGCGCGGCGATGGGCGCCGGTTCATCCTCGAGTTGCACGCCTTCGCGCAGCGCCACGGCGTGGGCCTCGGTGACGGGCTCGGCCGTCGTGACCTCGTAGACCTTGGGCACCTTGCGCTTCGGCGAGGTCTGCGCGTGAATGAACTGGCCGTCGTCGCTGAGCAGCAGCAGCCCGGTGGTGTCCTGGTCCAGCCGTCCGACCGCCTGCACGCCGCGCTCGCGCAGCGGCACGGGCAGCAGCGTGTAGACGCTGGGATGATGCAGCGGCCGCTGCGAGCATTCGTATCCCGTCGGCTTGTGCAGCATCAGATAGGCCTTGTCGTGGCAAACCCACTCCTCGCCATCGACGGTCAGGCGCAGCCCTTCCAGCATGAACTCGGCGCCCGGGTCCTCGCACAGCTCGCCCTCGACCTCGACCATGCCGGCCGCCACCAGATCCCCGCAATAGCGGCGCGTGCCGAAGCCCTGCGATTGCAGGATGCGGTCCAGCGGCGTGGTCTTGGGCGGTTTGGCGGTCTTGGCGTTCATCGGCGGTCAGAGGGAATCGGCGGGTTGCCGGGGGTAATGGCGCAGGCGGCCATGCTGCGCCCGCGCGGGGCTGCATTATGCCCGCAAGCATGCCGTACAGAGATGGCGCGGGTTCGCATTCATCCGGCCCCGTGGCGATGCGGGACCCGAAGAAAACACGACGTCAGGCCGCCAGCAGCGCGCTCTCCCGATAGTGCCGCTGCGCATCCTCCGGCCGTTCGGTCTGCTCGAACAGGCGCGCGAGCGACAGATGCGCCCGAATACGCAGGCGCCGCTGGTCCTCGCTGGTGGCGTACTTCAGCGCGCGCTCGAAGTTCGACTGCGCCTTGCCCCACAGCTGTTCGCCCAGGCAAAGCACCCCCAGCGTGAAATGCAGCTCGGCATCGTTCGGATGCTGGGCCAGCCATTTCTCGGCCTGCTGGATCTGCGGCAGCGCCTGGCCGGGCTCGGCGCAGTCGGCGTAGCGCAGCACCAACCGGCTGTCCCAATTGACCTTCAACGCTTCCTCGACGATCCGGCGGGCTTCCTGCTGACGGCCCAGCGCCGAGAAATAGCGCGCGGCCGGCTCGGCGATGCGGGCGGCGCGGCGCTCGTCGTTCGACAGCGAACGCCAGAAGTCCTGCAACGCGTCGGCGTCGTGGCGGCGCTCTTCCAGCATGGCTTCGCAGGCCAGCTGCTTCAGACGCAGCGCCAGCACAGGATGCAGCGCGTTGCGCTTCTCGAGTGAGCGCGCGAGCCGCAGCACCTCGCTCCAGTTCTTCAGATGCTGATGCGCGCGCAGCGCGATCCGTTGCACATGGATCTGCCGCCCGCCCTGCGCCTGCAGCTGGGCGATCGTTTCCAGCGCGCCATCGGCATCGCGCGCATCGACCAGCATCTCGGCCAGCGACACCAGCCGGGCCTGCTCGCGCTCGGGGGCCGTGACCTGGGCCAGCCAGCCGTCGCGCCGATCGGCTTCCTGCATCTGGTGCGCGGCGCGGGCGCCGATCAGCGCCGCGGTCTGGGCCTGCTCGGGCCACACCTGGGCCTCGCGCGCGGTGCGCTCGGCGCGGGCGAAGCGGCCGGCGAACAGGTTTTCGATCGCCTCGCGCAAGGCCGCCTGCGCCTTCAGCATGCGATTGCGCTCGCGATAGGCGGCGGCGCGCCGGGGCATCTCGGACAGATGCCGGATCGCGGACAGCACGGTCCAGGCAATGAAGAACAGCAGCAGCAGCAGCGCCAGCGCCAGGTTCAGCGACAGCTCGACCCGATACGGCGGGTAGAACAGCACCACATTGCTTTGATTGAACTGCGTGAACAGCGCCAGCCCGACGGCGCCGCCAAACAGGATCGCCACCCAGAATAGAAGTCGCATGCGCTACTCCTTCTTCAGGGAACGCAGCGCGCCGAGGCTGTCGGACATGGTCGGCAGCTGCACGGCCACGGCGCCGGCCTGCGCCTGCTTCAGCAGGGTCTGCACGGCCTGCACGCGGCGGCTCTTGGTATCGAAATAGCGTTCGATCATGCCGTGGGCCGCGGCCAGATCGTTGCGGAACACCTGCTCGTTGCGCGAGAGCAGAGCCAGCCGCGCGTTCAGCAGCCGCAGCTTGACGTTCTCGCGCAGGAACCAGCCCTGGTCGCCGGTCAGCAGCAGCGCCTCGGTATCGTCGACGCGGCGCACGCGAATCACCCGCATCAGCTCGTCGCGCACGGTCGCCCAGACGCCGGCAAACCACTGGGTCACGCGATTGCCGGGGCCGTCGCCGCTGACGTCGCCAGTCCCCGCGGCAGGGGCCGGGGCCGCGCCCGGCTGCGACGCGGCCGCCGCGCCGCGCGGCGCGCCCTCGCTGCGTTCGAGCATCCGTTCGCTGGACAGCAGCGGCAAGGCGTCGATCTGGTTGATGGCCTCGTCGAGCTTGATCGCGGCGCCGGTCAGATCGGTGTCGGGCATCGCCTTGAGCCGGCCGATGTCGCGCGCAATGGCGCGGCGCAGCTGGTTGTATTCGGGCTTGTCGGAGCGGGCCAGGCGAACGTCGGCGCTCTGCAGCGCGGACAGCGCGACCTGGACGTTGCCGGTCAGCTGCAACTGCTGGCCGGCATTGGTCAGCAGCTGCTGGATCTCGGCGATCTCCCAGTCGTCGCGGTTGCGCATCAGGTCCTGGTAGACCTGCTCGAGCGTGGCCTGCTTGTCGCGGGTCTCGCCGACCTGGGCTTCCAGCACGCCGACCTTGGCCTGCATCTCCTTGACGGTGGTCTGCGCCTCGCGGGTCAGCACGCGCGACTCCTGCACCAGCGTGTCGTTGTTCTGCTGGCGGCGCGCCAGCTCCTCGGTCAGCCGGTCGACCCGTTGCTGCAGCCACCAGAACGCGCCGCCGGCGACCAGCACCAGGACCGCCAGCAGCAGCCAGGCCAGGCCGCTGCGGCCGCCCGGGCTGCGTGAGACGGGCCGCTCGCCGGGCGAGACACCGGCCGGCGCGGCGCCGGGCGGCATGCCGGCCGGTGGAGAAGAGGAGGAAGCGGTGGAGGTTTGCTGTTGCGTCACGCGATCGACCTTCGTTGACGTGGATTGCGGTGATTCGGTGGGCGGAGTTGGGGACGGCGCGGCGGGCGAGCCCGCCGGTGCAGCCGATGCGGCCGGGGATGGCGCCTGCGCTTGCGCTGCGGGCGCCGTCACCGGAGCGGGCGCCGTCGCCGGTGCCGGCGCAGTCGGGGTGGCCGCGGGAACGGGTGCGGCAGTCGGGCCGGGCTCGGACTGCGACACCGACGGCGGCACCGCTGGCACCGCTGTTTGCGACGCCGCTTGCGACGCCGCCGGCGACTGGCTCCGATACGGCTCGGCCCAGCGCAGGCAGGCGGCAAGCAGGCCCTCATCGCCCGGCGCGGCCAGCAGCACGCGCGTGAAGCCTAGCGCCGCCGCCTGCTCGGCAATTCTTGCATGCGGAGCAATGCACTGCACCTCACGCAGCGTGGCGTCCTCCTGCGGCGACAGGTTGTCGCGGACCAGCCGATCCAGGTTGCGCACGGCCTCGGAACTCGTCAGCAGCCAGAGCTGAGGCGCCGCGCCCGGCTTCAGACCGTCGCGCACGGCCTGCCATTGCATCGAGCCCGGCGCGGGCATGGTGCGTCGATAGGCCTCGACCGCCAGCACGGTGGCACCGGCCTCGCGCAGCTTGTCGCCGAGCCAGTCGCGGCCGCCGTTGCCGCGGACGATCAGCACCTCGCGGCCAGCCAGGGCCGGCACGTCGAGCTGGGCCCACAGCGCCTCGGAATCGAAACGGGTTTCGGCCGGATCGATATCGGCAAGGGTGCCATCGGCGCCGGCGGGCGAAATCACGCGATGACGCGGCGCGGCGATGCCCCGCTCGGCAAGCGCCGCCACGCTGGCGGGCCCGACCACCGCAACCGGCACCGGCTCCGGCCAGAGCGCGGCACCGCCCTGCGCCAGCGCGAGCGCGTCGAGCGCATAGGCGATCGCGTTGGGGCTGACGAACACGACCAGCGCGAAATCGGGCAGCCGCGCCAGCGCCGCGCGCAGCGGGCCGTCATCGGCCGCGGGGCCGATCGCCAGCAGCGGAAAGCTCAGTACGTCCAGACCCGCGGCCTGCAGCGCCTCGGTCAGTTGCCGGGACTGCCCGGCGGGTCGTGTGACGACGACGGTCGGGCGGGGCATCGCTTCCCCTCAGTCGCCGCTGGGGCGCACGGGCGCGCCGTCGTTCTGCAGCACGGCGGCCAGCAGCGTGTCGGCGCCCTGTGCCAGCAGCGCGTCGGCGACGGCGTTGCCCAGCGCTTCCGCGTCGGCGGCGCTGCCGACCTCGGCCGCGCGCTGCGCGTGCACGCTGCGGGAACCGTCGGGCGTGGCGACGAAGGCGTCCAGTTGCAGGCGGACGCCGTCCCAGTGGGCGTGGGCGGCCAGCGGAACCTGGCAGGAGCCGCCGAGCCGGCGGGATACCGCGCGTTCGGCGCCGACCGCCAGCGCGGTAGAAACATGGTTCAGCGGCGCCAGCCAGGCGGCCAGCTCGGGTCGATCCGAGCGGATCTCGATACCGAGCGCGCCCTGCCCGGCCGCCGGCAGCGAGGTCGCCGGCTGCAGCAGCGCGCGGATGCGGGACGCCAGGCCGAGCCGCTTCAGGCCGGCCGCGGCCAGGATGATCCCGCCGTAGTCGCCGCGATCGAGCTTGGCCAGCCGGGTATCAAGATTGCCGCGCAGCGGCTGCACCACCAGATGCGGATAGCGGCTGCGCAGCGCGGCCTCGCGGCGCAGGCTGGAGGTGCCGACGACGGTGCCGGGCGGCATCTCGTCGAGCGAGGCGAAGCGGGCCGACACCAGCGCGTCGCGCGGATCCTCGCGCTCCATCACCGCCGTCAGCGCGAATCCCTCGGGCAGCTCCATCGGTACGTCCTTGAGCGAATGCACCGCCAGGTCGGCACGGCCCTCGGCCATCGCCACTTCCAGCTCCTTGACGAACAGGCCCTTGCCGCCGACCTTGGACAGGCTGCGGTCCAGAATCTGGTCGCCCCGGGTAGTCATACCCAGAATGGACACATCGCACGCGGGATAGTATTGTTGCAACGCAGCACGCACATGTTCGGCCTGCCACATGGCCAGTCGGCTTTCGCGTGATGCGATCACGAGCCTGCCCGGCGCGGCGGATGAGGATGCGGAAGGGACGGAAGCTTGCATGCCGCGAATGGTAGCACGCACCCCCTGCCGGTCCGGCCGCCGCCCGGGACCCTGGCGGCGTGGCGCCCGAAGGCCGCAGAGCCAGAGCGACGCGGGTCCGGACGACGATCGGAACGATCGGAAACACCAGCAGCATCAGAACCAAACGCAGAGGAGATTGCATGACGCAGCCAGCTGCGCGCCCGGCCGGCCGCCGGATCCGCGCTGTCCGAGGCCGATCGGAAACCGCCGGGAATGGCCCCAACGGGGCAAACGGCGCAAACGGCGGGAGCGGCGCCAATAGGCAGAACGGTGCCGCCGAGTCGCGGGCACCCGCCGCTCCCCCCGAGACCGTGGAAACGACGCAACCGGCGCCGTCCACCGCCCGCCCGGCCCGCCGCGCCGCCGCAAAACCGGCCTCCCACCTCGAAGTGGTGCCGGCCGCACCGGCGCGCAAGGCGGCCACCGACAAGGACCTGCCGCTGCGCGAGGACATCCGCTTCCTGGGCCGGCTGCTTGGCGACGTGCTGCGCGAGCAGGAAGGCGAGGCGGCCTTCCAGATCGTCGAGACGATCCGCCAGACCGCGGTGCGCTTTCGCCGCGAGAACGACCGCGCCGCCGCGGCCGAGCTGGACCGGCTGCTCAAGCGGCTGTCGCGCGACCAGACCAACCAGGTGGTGCGCGCCTTCAGCTACTTCTCGCATCTGGCCAATATCGCCGAGGATCAGCACCATAACCGGCGCCGGCGCGTCCATGCGCTGGCCGGCTCGCCGCCGCAGCCGGGCAGCATGGCACGCGCGCTGCAGGCGATCGACGCCGCCGGGGTCACCGGCAAGCAGCTGCGCAAGTTCTTCGACGAGGCGCTGATCGTGCCCGTGCTGACCGCGCACCCGACCGAGGTCCAGCGCAAGAGCATCCTGGACGCCGAGCGCGAGATCGCCCGCCTGCTGGCCGAGCGCGACCTGCCGATGACGGCGCGCGAACTGGCCCACAACACCGCCCAGCTGCGCGCCAAGGTCACCACGCTGTGGCAGACCCGGATGCTGCGCAATACCCGGCTGATGGTGGTCGACGAGATCGAGAACGCGCTGTCGTACTACCGCACCACCTTCCTGCGCGGCATTCCGCAACTGATGACCGAGCTGGAGGAGGACATCGCCGCGGTCTACCCGGCCTCGCGCCGCGCCAAGACCGAACCCGGTCCGCTGCCGCCCTTCTTCCAGATGGGCTCGTGGATCGGCGGCGATCGCGACGGCAATCCCAATGTCACCGCCGACACGCTGGAGCACGCCGCCTGCCAGCAGGCGCTGCTGATCCTCGAGTGGTATCTGGACGAGGTGCACGCGCTGGGCGCCGAGCTGTCGATGTCCACGCTGATGGTCCAGGCCAGCCCCGCGCTGCTGGCGCTGGCCGAGGCCTCGCCCGACCGCTCCGAACACCGCGCCGACGAGCCGTACCGGCGCGCGCTGATCGGCATCTATGCGCGCCTTGCCGCAACCTGCTACGCCCTGACCGGCCGCGCGGCGCCGCGCCATCCGGTCGCCGACGCCGAACCCTACGCCAACGCCGAAGCCTTCGCCGCCGACATCGAGGTCGTGATCGACTCGCTGCGCGAGCATCACGGCGAGGTACTGGCGCGCGCCCGCATCGATGCGCTGCACCGTGCGATCGGCGTGTTCGGCTTTCATCTGGCGTCGATCGACATGCGCCAGGTGTCCGACGTGCACGAGGCCGTGATCGCCGAGCTGTTCGCCGCCGCGGGCGTCGAGGCCGACTACGCCTCCCTGCCGGAAGCGCGCAAGCTCGAGCTGCTGCTGGCCGAGCTGCATCAACCGCGGCTGCTGACGCTGCCCTGGCATACCTATTCCGAACAAACCCGGAGCGAGCTGCGCGTGCTGACGACCGCGCGCGAGCTGCGGGCCCGCTACGGCGAGCGCGTGGCGCGCAACTACATCATCTCGCACACCGAGACGCTGTCCGACCTGGTCGAGGTCATGCTGCTGCAGAAGGAGACCGGCATGCTGCGCGGCACGCTCGGCAGCAAGAGCGATCCGGCGCGCATGGAGTTGATGGTGATTCCGCTGTTCGAGACCATCGAGGACTTGCGCAACGCCAGCGGCATCATGCAGGCGCTGCTCGACCTGCCGGGCTTCGCCGCGGTGCTGGCGCACCAGGGCGGCGAGCAGGAGGTGATGCTCGGCTATTCGGACTCGAACAAGGACGGCGGCTTTCTGACCTCGAACTGGGAGCTGTACAAGGCCGAACTGGCGCTGGTGCAGCTCTTCGCCCAGCGCAAGATCAAGCTGCGGCTGTTCCACGGTCGCGGCGGCACGGTCGGACGCGGCGGCGGCCCGACCTATCAGGCGATCCTGTCGCAGCCGCCGGGCACAGTGAACGGCCAGATCCGGCTGACCGAGCAGGGCGAGATCATCAACAGCAAGTTCGCCAACGCCGAGATCGGCCGCCGCAACCTGGAGACGGTGATCGCCGCCACGCTGGAAGCGTCGCTGCTGCCGACGCAGAACGCGCCCAAGGACCTGGCGACGTTCGAGAGCATCATGCAGAAGCTGTCGGACCAAGCCTTCGTCGCCTACCGCGACCTGGTCTACGAGACCCCCGGCTTCAAGGACTACTTCTTCGCGACCACCCCGATCACCGAGATCGCCGACCTGAATCTCGGTTCGCGCCCGGCCTCGCGCAAGCTGATGGACAAGAAGAACCGCCGCATCGAAGATCTGCGGGCGATCCCGTGGGGCTTCTCGTGGGGCCAATGCCGTCTGCTGCTGCCGGGCTGGTTCGGCTTCGGCAGCGCCGTGCGCGCGCTGCTCGACGAGGCCGGCGACGACAAGGCCCGCAAGGCGCTGGTGGCGACGCTGCGCCGCATGGTCAAGACCTGGCCGTTCTTCTCGACGCTGCTGTCCAATATGGACATGGTGCTGGCCAAGACCGATCTGGCGGTCGCCTCGCGCTACGCCCAGCTGTGCGACGACGCGGCGCTGCGCAAGGCCGTGTTCAACCGCATCAGCACCGAGTGGCACCTGACCGGCGAGATGCTCGGGCTGGTCACCGGCAAGCACGACCGGCTGGCGGACAACCCGCTGCTGGCCCGCTCGATCAAGAACCGCTTCGCCTACCTGGACCCGCTGAACCACCTGCAGGTGGAACTGCTCAAGCGCTACCGGGCCGGCAAGGACGGCGACGACGTGCGCGTGCGGCGCGGCATCCATCTGACGATCAACGGGATCGCGGCGGGGCTGCGCAATACCGGTTGACATCAGACCCGTCGCGAAAGCCGCTTTCGCGGCGGGCTAAGGGGCGTCCGCATCGGTACACGCGGATGCCGACGCTGCCGGCGGCGAGGCCGCGTTGGCTTGCCTGCCACGAAGCTTGCGAGGGGCAGCAAGTCGTCCTTCGAGCTCCCGCCGGGTTTTTGCAAGCTCGGACGCAAGCAGCTTCGCGTCCGGCAACAGCATTTGGTATTCGGCGGCGAGCACCTTGTTGGGTAGACCGTCCAGGGCATAGCGCGCCACCGACGCGTTCGTCCGCGCGCACAGGATCAGACCTACCGGCGGATTCTCGTCCGAAAGCGTCCAATGCTCGCGCGCGTAGTTGCAGTACATATGCATTTGACCCACATCGGCATGGGTCAACTCGGTCAACTTCAAGTCGATAATGACCAGGCAGCGAAGCCGCCGGTGGAAAAACAGCAAATCGATGCGAAACCAGCTTTCCCCAATTCGCAGACGCCGCTGACGACCCACAAACGCAAAGTCCTCGCCGAGCTCGAGAAGGAAGTCTTCGAGACGATCGATCAAGGCCTCTTCCAGGTCCGACTCGGAACAGTCGTCCTTCAGACTCAAGAACTCCAGCACGTATGGATCCTTGATTGCCTCTTCTGGGGTCAGCACGTCGCCGGGCCGTGACTTGCCGCCGGCCGCAAGCATCGCACCCTTGTTTCTCGAGAGCAGCACACGTGTATAGAATTGGCTGCTGATCTGGCGGTCCAGCTGACGCACCGACCACCCGCCGCGCAGCGCCTCACCCTCGTAGAACTCGCGCTCTTCGGCCGACCGTGTCCGGCGCATCAGATGGATATAGTGCGTCCAGGACAAGGGAAAGGCCTCGGCGAGCTTGTCCAGCTCGAAATCTCGAACCGTCCCCTTGGCGACCGTTCCGCTACCCGCAGGACTCGATTTCCGAATCAGCGATTCGGAAATCCGGGCAGCAGGATAGGTCTGGTAGAAGAGGCGCATCGATTCCAGCGAATCGACGCCAAAGCCCCTGCCGAAGTGAGTGGACAAATCCCGTGACAATCGCTTCAGCAAGGCGGTGCCATAGGACGCCCTGTCCCGGCCGCCCTGCTCGAACTCGACGATGCGACGGCCGATCTTCCAGTAAGTTGCCGTCAACAGCCTGTTGACGCTGCGCGCTGCGGCCGCGCGACCGGCTTGCAGCAAGGCAACAATATCGCCATGCATCTTGCGATAGTCGGACGGGGACAGCGCATTCTCCGGAGCAACCAAAGGGGCACGGCCCTCGTCCGACGTTCTGGCGACGGCCGGTACGCTGTGGCGGCCCCGCCCGGCAATGCTGGGCGTGACGCGCTTGTTTTCGGCCTTCATGGGGACTGGAGTGATATAGGAAACACGGATGCGTGGGCGTCGCTCGCCACGGCTTGGGTGGTCGGGATCTTAGTGGAACCGCGCCGACCTGCCAGTACGGCAAATCCGAAAACGAAATTCCGACGTCACTTTTCTAGCGTTGCCGCATGGCCGTTCCATGCGGACAGCGCCCCGCGCGGCCGGCTGCTTCGGCCGACGATATAATCCGGCTTTTCCCGATTTCGCCGCGCGTGCCGACCGACGTCGTACCGGCATGCCAGCTTACTGCCCTACCGCCATGACCTCCCAACTTGCCAAGAAAGGCGAAGCCTGGTCCGCCCGCTTCTCCGAACCGATGTCCGACCTGGTGAAGCGCTACACCGCTTCGGTGTTCTTCGACAAGCGCCTCGCGCTGTTCGATATCCAGGGTTCGCTGGCGCATGCGGCGATGCTGGCCCGGCAGGGCATCATCAGCGACGCCGACCGCGCCGAGATCGAGCGCGGCATGGCGCAGATCCGCGGCGAGATCGAGGCCGGCAGCTTCGAGTGGAAGCTGGACCTGGAAGACGTCCACCTGAATATCGAGGCGCGCCTGACCGCGCTGGTGGGCGATGCCGGCAAGCGGCTGCATACCGGCCGCTCGCGCAACGACCAGGTGGCCACCGATATCCGGCTGTGGCTGCGCAGCGAGATCGATACGATCGTCGGCCTGCTGGGCGACCTGCGCCGTGCGCTGCTCGATCTGGCCGAACAGCATGCCGACACGATCCTGCCGGGCTTTACCCATCTGCAGGTCGCGCAGCCGGTCACCTTCGGCCACCATCTGCTGGCCTACGTCGAGATGTTCACGCGCGATGCCGAGCGGATGCAGGACGCCCGCAAGCGCGTCAACCGGCTGCCGCTGGGCGCGGCGGCGCTGGCCGGCACCAGCTATCCGATCGACCGCGAGTTCGTCGCGCAGCAGCTGGGCTTCGATGGCGTGTGCCGCAATTCGCTGGACGCGGTGTCCGACCGCGACTTCGCCATCGAATTCTGCGCGGCGTCGGCGCTGGTGATGACCCACGTGTCGCGCTTCTCGGAAGAGCTGGTGCTGTGGATGAGCCCGCGTGTGGGCTTCATCGATATCGCCGACCGCTTCTGCACCGGCAGCTCGATCATGCCGCAGAAGAAGAACCCGGACGTGCCCGAGCTGGCGCGCGGCAAGACCGGCCGCGTCAACGGCCACCTGATCGGCCTGCTGACGCTGATGAAGGGCCAGCCGCTCGCATACAACAAGGACAACCAGGAAGACAAGGAGCCGCTGTTCGACACGGTCGATACCGTGGTCGACACGCTGCGGATCTTCGCGGACATGGTGCCGGGCATCACGGTCAAGCCCGACGCGATGCGCGCCGCCGCCCTGCAGGGCTATGCGACCGCGACGGACCTGGCCGACTACCTGGTCAAGAAGGGCCTGCCCTTCCGCGACGCCCACGAGGCGGTCGCCCACGCGGTGCGCGCCTGCGACGATCGCCAGTGCGACCTGGCCGACCTTACCGTGGCGGAGCTGCGCGACGCCACCGGCCTGGGCGACAAGGCCGCGCTGATCGGCGACGACGTCCACGGCGTGCTGACCCTCGAAGGGTCGGTGGCCGCCCGCAACCATATCGGCGGCACCGCGCCGGACCAGGTCCGCGCCGCGATCGCGGCCGCCCGCAAGGCCGGATGATCGGCTCGATCGGCTTGATCGGCTCGATGGACTGAATCGGCTGATCGGCTGCCCGGCCGATCGGCTCCCGGTGCCACCGTGTCCCCGTTCCCGCGGGGACGCCCCCCACGCAAGTGGGGAATCTCTCCCCTCCCCCCTCCCCCTTGCCCCGCTCTCTTGCGGTGCAGACAACGCAGACAATGTGACGAATTGGGGATTAACCCTAGCGATTTGCCGTGGGGTTCAACCGTAAACTGACGCGCCACCCCCGTTTTCCCCATCCCTAGGACGTTCACATGTCTCTCCTCATGAGGATCTCACGGCTTATCGACGCCGTGAACGATGCCATCGGGAGGTGGGCGAAATGGCTGATCCTGCTGGCCGTACTGGTCTGCGCAGGCAACGCCATCATTCGCTACACCTTCAGCATCAGCTCCAACGCCTGGCTCGAATTGCAGTGGTACATGTTCGCCGGCGTGTTCCTGCTCGGCGCGCCGTACACCCTGCGCAAGGACGAGCATGTCCGCATCGACGTGATCGCCGGACGCTTCTCGGAGCGCACGCAGGTCTGGATCGACATCTTCGGCATCCTGCTGTTCCTGCTGCCGATCTCGCTGATCATCCTGTGGCTGTCGATTCCCTACTTCTGGCTGTCCTACGCCGGCCAGGAAATGTCCGGCAATGCCGGCGGCCTGATCCGCTGGCCTGCCAAGTTCCTGATCGTCGCCGGCTTCTTCCTGCTGGTCCTGCAGGGCCTGTCCGAGCTGATCAAGCGCTTCGCCTACCTGAAGGGCGAGCTGCCGTTCGAGGCCTTCCGCAAGCACGGCCACAGCCCCGCGGAAAACGCCGCCGTGCTGGCCGACGGCGGCCGCTCCGGTCCCCCGGCAACCCCGTAAGCGAGGACCGTGATGACGCAATTCCTGATCGACAACATGGCGCCGATCATGTTCGGCTCGCTGGTGATCTTTCTGCTGTCGGGCTTTCCGATCGCCTTCGCCCTGGCTGCCAACGGTCTGCTGTTCGCCTTCATCGGCATCGAGCTGGGCCTGCTGGCGCCGGAGCTGCTGCAGGCGCTGCCCAGCCGGCTGTTCGGCATCATCGAGAACGACACGCTGCTGGCGATTCCGTTCTTCACCTTCATGGGGCTGATACTGGAGCGGTCCGGCATGGCCGAGGACCTGCTCGATACGATCGGCCAACTGTTCGGCCCGATCCGCGGCGGCCTGGCCTACGCGGTGATCTTCGTCGGCGCGCTGCTCGCAGCGACCACCGGCGTGGTGGCGGCCTCGGTGATCTCGATGGGGCTGATCTCGCTGCCCCTGATGCTCAAGTACAACTACGACAAGCGGCTGGCAACCGGCGTGATCGCCGCCTCGGGCACACTGGCGCAGATCATTCCGCCGTCGCTGGTACTGATCGTGATGGCCGACCAGCTGGGCCGCTCGGTGGGCGACATGTACAAGGGCGCCTTCATTCCCGGCATGGTGCTGACCGGTCTGTACATGGGCTATGTGCTGCTGGTATCGCTGATCAAGCCCGCCGCCGCGCCGGCCCTGCCGCTGGAAGCCCGTACGTTCCGCGAGCCGAGCGGCAAGAGCGGCTCGACGTCGGTACTGGTGCTGGCCGCAATGGCCGTGGCGGTCGGCGTGGTGGTGGACCTGAACTACAACCCTGGCGGCCCGCTGGACGAGCGGCTGGTGGTGTCGATCGGCGCGGCGATCTCGTTCGCCTTCGTGCTGGCGGTGGTCAACCGCGTGCTCAAGCTCAAACTGCTGTCGCAGATGGCCGAGAAGGTAACCTTCGTGCTGATCCCGCCGCTGGCGCTGATCTTCCTGGTACTGGGCACGATCTTCATCGGCGTGGCGACGCCGACCGAAGGCGGCGGCATGGGTGCGCTGGGCGCGCTGGTGCTGGCGCTGATCAAGGGCCGGCTGAATCTCGGCCTGACCCGGCAGGCGATGGAATCGACGCTGAAGCTGTCCGCCTTCGTAATCTTCATCCTGATCGGCGCGCGGGTGTTCTCGCTGACCTTCTACGGCGTCGATGGCCACCTGTGGGTCGAGCATCTGCTGACGGCGCTGCCGGGCGGCCAGACCGGCTTCCTGATCGCGGTCAACATCCTGTTCTTCCTGCTGGCCTTCTTCCTCGATTTCTTCGAGCTGGCCTTCATCCTGGTGCCGCTGGTCGGCCCGGTTGCCGACAAGCTGGGCATCGACCTGATCTGGTTCGGCGTGCTGCTGGCGGTCAACATGCAGACCTCGTTCATGCACCCGCCGTTCGGCTTCTCGCTGTTCTACCTGCGCTCGGTCGCGCCGCGCTCGGTCAAGACCTCGGACATCTACTGGGGTTCGGTGCCCTTCGTGGTGATCCAGCTGATCATGGTGTCGCTGATCATCCTCTTCCCGGGCCTGGTCACCACGGACAAGGCGAAGGCGCAGGACCGCAGCATCACGCGCAGCCTGGACATCGACTTGGGCACGACCCCGCAGCCTGCGCCGAGCGCACCGGGCTCGACCGGCCCATCGGAGGCGCCCGAAGCGCCGACCCTGCCCGGTGGCGCGCAGCTCGAGACCCCGAGCGCGCCGGCCCAGTCGAACGACAGCGGGCCGGCGGCACCGGTGTTCGAGTTCGAGAAGAAGTAATTCGAGTCGGAAGCGTCTGAGTCGAAATCGCTCGAACGACGGCACCAGGAAAAACGGCCGGCATCACCATGATGCCGGCCGTTTTTTGTTTCCCGCAGCGTCGCCGTCAAGCCGTCGTGTGCTTCACGCAATCGACGAAATAGACCCGCTTGCCGTCGATCTCCTCGGCCACCAGGCCGTGGATATCGGTCTCGAAGCCCGGGAACAGCTGGTTGAACTCGCGCGCGAACTTCAGGTACTGGACGATGGTCCGGTTGAAGCGCTCGCCCGGGATCAGCAGCGGAATGCCCGGCGGGTACGGCGTCAGCAGGATCGCGGTGACGCGGCCCTCCAGATCGTCGACCGGCACCCGCTCGATCTCGCGGTGCGCCATCATCGCCCAGGCATCTGACGGCTTCATCGCCGGCTCCATGTCCGACAGATACATCTCGGTGGTCACGCGCGCGACGTCGTTGGCCTTGTAGACGCTATGGATCGCGTCGCACAGGTCGCGCAGACCCATCCGCTCGTACTGCGGGAAGCGCGCGACGAACTCCGGCAGCACGCGCCACAGCGGCTGGTTCTGGTCGTAGTCGTCCTTGAACTGCTGCAGCTCGGTCACCAGCGAGTTCCAGCGGCCCTTGGTGATGCCGATGGTGAACATGATGAAGAACGAGTACAGGCCCGTCTTCTCGATGATGATGCCGTGCTCGGCCAGGTACTTGGTGACGATCGCCGCCGGAATGCCGCGCTCGCTGAACTCGCCGTCGACGTCCAGCCCCGGCGTGATGATGGTGGCCTTGATCGGGTCGAGCAGGTTGAAGCCGTCGGCCAGGTCGCCAAAGCCGTGCCAGCGGTCGTTGGCCTTCAGCATCCAGTCCTCGCGGTCGCCGATGCCGTCCTCGTTCAGGTCTTCCGGCCCCCACACCTTGAACCACCAGTCGCCGTTGTTGCCGGCGTCGTAGTCGCCCTCGACCTTGCGCATCGCGCGGCGGAAGTCCAGCGCCTCCTGGATGCTCTCCTCGACCAGCGCGGTACCGCCCGGCGCTTCCATCATCGCCGCGGCCACATCGCACGAAGCGATGATCGAATACTGCGGGCTGGTCGACGTATGCATCAGGTACGCCTCGTTGAAGCGGTACCGGTCCAGCTGGCGCGTCTCCGAGTCCTGCACGAGGATCTGCGAGGCCTGCGACAGCCCCGCCAGCAGCTTGTGGGTCGACTGCGTGGCGAACACCAGCGCGTCCTTGCTGCGCGGGCGATCGCGCCCGATCGCGTGCATGTTGCGATAGAAGTCGTGGAAGGCCGCGTGCGGCAGCCAGGCCTCGTCGAAATGCAGCGTGTCGATCTCGGCCGCCAGCATCTCCTTGATCTGCTCGGCGTTGTACAGCACGCCGTCGTAGGTGCCCTGCGTGATCGTCAGGATGCGCGGCTTCTGGTTCTTCGCCTGGCTGGCGAACGGATGCGCGGCGATCTTGCGGCGGATGGTCTCCGGGTCGAACTCGCTCTTCGGGATCGGGCCGATGATGCCGTAGTGGTTGCGCGTCGGCATCAGGAACACCGGGATTGCGCCGGTCATCATGATCGCGTGCAGGATCGACTTGTGGCAGTTGCGGTCGACCACCACGATGTCGCCGGGTGCCACGTTGGCGTGCCAGACCATCTTGTTCGAGGTCGAGGTGCCGTTGGTGACGAAGAACATGTGGTCGGAGTTGAAGATCCGCGCCGCATTGCGCTCGGATGCCGCCACCGGCCCGGTATGGTCGAGCAGCTGGCCCAGTTCATCGACCGCGTTGCAGACGTCGGCGCGCAGCATGTTCTCGCCGAAGAACTGGTGGAACACCTGGCCGACCGGGCTCTTCAGGAAGGCGACGCCGCCCGAGTGGCCCGGGCAGTGCCACGAGTACGAGCTGTCCTGCGCGTAGTCGATCAGCGCCTTGAAGAACGGCGGCGCCAGCGATTCCAGATAGACCTTGGCTTCGCGGATGATATGCCGGGCCACGAACTCGGGCGTGTCCTCGAACATGTGGATGAAGCCGTGCAGCTCGCGCAGGATATCGTTCGGGATATGGCGCGAGGTACGGGTCTCGCCGTACAGGAAGATCGGCAGATTGGCGTTGCGGCGGCGCACCTCCGTGACGAAGGCGCGCAGCTTCTCGATCGCCGCCGCTTCCGGTTCGTCGGTGCCGCTGGCGAACTCGTCGTCATCGATCGACACGATGAAGGTCGAGGCGCGGCTGGACTGCTGCGCGAACGAGGTCAGGTCGCCATAGCTGGTCAGGCCCATCACCTCCATGCCCTCGGCCTCGATGGCCTGGGCCAGCGCACGGATGCCCGAGCCGGAGATGTTCTCGGAGCGGAAGTCTTCATCGATGATGATGACGGGGAAGCGGAATTTCATCGGGCGTCCTCGCGGAAAGGAGAGAGAGGCAAAAGGACTTGAGCCACATGGCCGCGTTCAGGCGCGCGGCGGCATGTGGCTCGGATATTCATGCGGAGCGGTCGGGCCGCTCCGTCGGTCGTCGGCAATCGGGGCGCGGTGCGTTCCCGGGGCCATTGGCCCGCATTGTAGGGCAATCAGGTTTTCGGCAGCGTGACACCGTGCTGGCCCTGATATTTGCCGCCGCGGTCGCGGTACGAGGTCTCGCAGACCTCGTCGCTCTCGAAGAACAGGACCTGGGCGCAGCCCTCCCCGGCGTAGATCTTCGCGGGCAGCGGCGTGGTGTTCGAGAATTCCAGCGTCACGTAACCCTCCCACTCGGGCTCGAACGGCGTCACGTTGACGATGATGCCGCAGCGCGCATAGGTGCTCTTGCCCAGGCAGATCGTCAGCACGCTGCGCGGGATGCGGAAATACTCGACGGTGCGGGCCAGCGCGAACGAGTTCGGCGGGATGATGCAGACATCGCCCTTGAAGTCGACGAACGACTTCTCGTCGAAGTTCTTCGGGTCGACGATGGTGCTGTTGATGTTGGTGAAGATCTTGAATTCGTCGGCGCAGCGGATGTCGTAGCCGTAGCTGGAGGTGCCATAGGAGACGATCTTGCGGCCATCCATTTCCCTGACCTGGCCCGGCTCGAACGGCTCGATCATTCCATGCTGCTCCGCCATGCGGCGGATCCACTTGTCGGATTTGATGCTCATAAGGTAGCGGTGAACGGGAAGAAGCGCCGCGAAGTGGAACGCCGCAACGGACGGCATGGCGCGCAATGGGCCGCATTGTACAACCTTTGCCGTCTCTGCCCTCTCCCGCATCCCCTCTCCCGCAAGCGGGCGAGGGGAATCGGTTTGCCGGTTCCGTGGGCTCGCTTCCCTTCCCGAGCGGGAGATAGGTTTGCTTCCGGCGATGCGCTGGTTTGCTCCCCTCTCCCGCTTGCGGGAGAGGGGCCGGGGAGAGAGTTAGCGGCGCCCGATGGGCTTACGCCACCGCGGCCTGCGGCTCGCTGTGGCGGAAGCGCTGGCGGCCGGTATAGAGCAGGAAATGCTTGCCGGTGCAGCGCGCGAACAGCGTCATGTTGACGCGCTTTGCCATCTGGTAGCCCATCTGCGTGACGCCCGAGCGCGACAACAGGAAGGGGATGCCCATCTGCGCGCCCTTGATGACCATCTCCGAGGTCAGGCGGCCGGTGGTGTAGAACACCTTGTCGGCGCCATCCATCCCCTCCAGCCACATCCGTCCGGCGATCGCGTCGACCGCATTGTGGCGGCCCACGTCCTCGATGAACATCAGCAGCTCGCGGCCCTGGAACAGCGCGCAGCCATGCACGGAGCCGGCCTGCTTGTAGACCGACTGCTGCAGCCGGATCGTGTCGATGATGCTGTACAGGGTCTGCTGGTCCAGCACTGCGTCGTCGGGCAGCCGGATCTGGTCGACCTCGTCGAGCAGCGAGCCGAATACCGTGCCCTGGCCGCAGCCGGTGGTGACGATCTTGCGGGCGGTACGCTCCTCGATGCGGTCGACGCCGCCGCGCGTGGTTACCGCGGCGGATTCTGTCTCCCAATCGACCTGGATCGCGGCGATGTCCTCGATCGACTCGACCAGCCGCTGGTTGCGCAGATAGCCGAGCACCAGCGCCTCGGGGGCGCCGCCCAGCGTCATCAGCGTGACCAGCTCGCGCTTGTCCAGATAGACGGTCAGTGGCCGCTCGCCGGGCAGGAAGGCGGAGCGCACGCGGCCCTGCTCGTCGACAACCTCGACCTCCTCGATCAGCGGGACGGCGGCTTGGCTCAGTTGGGGACGCAGGGACATGGATTAAGCGAAATCGAGAAACATCGAGGCGAGCCGGCGCGATGGCGAGCCCGCCCGGTCAGCCAGGGCGAGGCTGCGGCGCCGGCCGCGCCGGTCAGGACTTGACCACCACGCCGCAGGCGATGCGGCCGCCCGAATTGCCGGTGGGCTGGGTCTTGTAGTCGTCGGGGTCCTTGTGCACGACCACCGCGCGGCCGACCACGCTGTTCGCGCCGGGCGCGACGGTCATGCTGGTCAGCTGGAAGCTTGCCCGCGCGCGGCCATTGGCGTCGGCCGTCAGGTTCGGCATGTCGCCGACATGATGGTCCGGCGTATTGACGGAGCCGTGCGGCTTTCCGGTCGGGTTGAAATGGCCGCCGGCGCTCATCGCATCGGGGGCCGAGCAGTCGCCCTTCTCGTGGACGTGAAAGCCATGCACCGAATTCGGCGGCAGGCCGGTCACGTCGGCCAGCACCATCACATGATCGCCATGCTGGGTGAAGGTCACGGTGCCCTGGGTATTGGTGCCGCTCTTGGCGGTCAGCGGCGCCACGGCTCGCTCGGCCGTCGCACCGCCGCCCATCATCTCCCCGATGGGTCCCGTCTGCGAACACGCTGCCAGCGCGCCGCTTGCCACCAGACCGAAAAGAATACGCTTCATGCCGAACCTCCTGTCACGGTGATGTCGAGCATGCATTGTAGCGCTCATCCCGGCCCGGTCTGTACGACCGCGACGGCAGGGCTTACGCCTCGCCGGGCGCGGGCCGGCGTTCCGGCTGGCGGCGCGAAGGCGTGGACCGCTGGGCCGGGATCTTGCCGGACTTGATGTCGTCGTACCAGTGCTCGTGGTGCTCCTTCGCCCAGGCCTCGTCGACATAGCCGTCGCGCATCGCGCGGTAGGCGCCTTCCATGCCGATCGAGCCCATGTAGATATGGCCGAAGGCCATCGCCATCATCACGATCGCGGCGATCGAGTGGACGATATGAGCCAGCTGCATCGTGGTGCGGTAGTAGTCCAGTCCCGGCACGATCTTGTCGAGCACGAAGCCCGAGGCCGAGATCAGCAGGCCCAGGAAGAACACGCCGACCCAGAACCAGCCCTTCTCGCCCGCATTGAAGCGGCCGCTCGGCACATGCTTGCCGCTGGCGATGCCGCCCAGGCTGGTCAGCCAGCGGATATCGTCGCGCGACGGCAGGTTGTCGCGCACGAAGATCACGAAGCCGACGATCAGCGACAGCGTGAACACCGGGCCGACGATGTTATGGACGTTCTTCAGCACATAGGTCAGCCAGCCGAACAGCGTATGGCCCATGATCGGCAGCAGGAAATGCTTGCCGAACAGCATCACGATGCCCGATACCGCCAGCACCACGAAGGCGATTGCCATGGTCCAGTGGACGATGCGCTCCAGCGGCGTGAAGCGCTCGATCATGCGGCCGGTCGGTTGCGACTTCAGCGGAATGGTGCCGCGCCAGACGAAGAAGGCCAGGATCACGGCCGGCACCAGTACCAGCAGCCAGCCGCCCCAGACGGTGATCACGCCATTGCGCAACAGCCGCCATTCCTGGCCGGTACGCAGGATCAGCACGCCGGCTTCCTTGTCGGGCAGGCTGCTGTAGTGGCGCTGGTCCGAATTGATCTCGCGCCAGACCGGCGCGTTGTTGCCCGGCTGCGTGCGCGTGCGGCTCTGCTGCTCGCGCGCCTCGGCGGCGATGTCGCGCTCCGGCACGTCGAAGATGTTCTGCGAGGCGATGCCCGAGAACGGCTGCTGCGGACGCAGCGCCGGGTTGTTCGCGTCGGCGTCCGCCGGCGCCGGCGTCGCGGCGGGGCTCTGGCCCTGCGCGGCGGCCTGTGCGGGCGTCTGCGCCGGCGTGGTCTGCGCGTGCGCCGCGCCGGCGTGCAGCAGCGGGACGGCCAAGGCCAGCGCGCATGCGGCCGTTGCCGCGGCGGCACGGGCCTTGCCGGCCAGCGCGGTAATCAGCTTGGCGCTCATAGGGCCTCCTTCGGATCGACTGGAAGTCGGCGGCAACGGCGGCCGCCCATGCACGCCCCGCTCATTGGACGCGCGTGTACTCGTTCTGCAGCTGATTGCGCTGGCGGATCTGCTTCTGCCAGCTGGTCTGGTCGCCCTGCGTCCAGCCGGTGGCTACGAATGGATCGCCGGGCGCGCCCTTCCAGGCCGCAGTGTCGGTCTTCTTCGGGCTAGGCTTGGCGGTTTGCGGCTCCTCGCCGCAGCCCGCCAGCCCGACCAGCGCGGCGGCACTCGCCGCGATCCACATCAGCTTGTTCATCTTCATGATGCCTGCCCCGCGGGAGTGGACGGACCGGCCGGCGTCTGCTGGGCCGGAGCCGGGGTGCCAGCCGGTGCGGCCGGGGCGCGCTGGGCGGCCTGGCCGTTGGTGCCATAGGCGGTGCCCCAGCCGAACACATCGCCGCCGGTGCCGCGCTTGATCACGCGGTTGCGCAGGATGTCGGCAATCACGTCGCCGTCGCCGCCGAGCAGCGCCTTGGTCGAGCACATCTCGGCGCACAGCGGCAGCTTGCCTTCGGCCAGGCGGTTGCGGCCGTACTTCTCGAACTCCGCCTCGCTGCCGTTGGCTTCCGGACCGCCCGCGCAGAACGTGCACTTGTCCATCTTGCCGCGCACGCCGAAGGTGCCGGTCGACGGGAACTGCGGTGCGCCGAACGGGCATGCATACGAGCAGTAGCCGCAGCCGATGCAGACGTCCTTGTCGTGCAGCACCACGCCGTCGTCGGTGCGGTAGAAGCAGTCGACCGGACAGACCGCCATGCAGGGCGCGTCCGAGCAATGCATGCAGGCCACCGAGATCGATTTCTCCGCGCCCTGCACGCCGTCGTTGACCGTCACCACGCGACGTCGGTTGACGCCCCACGGCACCTCGTGCTCGTTCTTGCAAGCGGTGACGCAGCTGTTGCACTCGATGCAGCGCTCGGCGTCACAGATGAATTTCATGCGTGCCATTGTGTTCCCCTTACGCGAAGCGCTCGATCTGGCAGACCGTCGTCTTGGTTTCCTGCATCATCGTCACCGCGTCATAGCCGTAGGTGGTCGCCGTGTTGACCGCCTCGCCCCGCACGATCGGATGCGCACCGTCCGGGTAGTAGTCCAGCATGTCCTTGCCCTGCCACCAGCCCGAGAAGTGGAACGGGATGAAGGCGGTATCCGGGCCGACCCGCTCGGTGACCAGCGCGCGCACCTTCAGCGTGGCGCCTGTCGGCGTCTTGACCCAGCAGTAGTCGCCGTTGCGGATGCCGCGGGCGGAGGCCGCGCGCGGATTGATCTCGACGAAGTTCTCCTGCTGCAGCTCTGCCAGCCACGGGTTCGAACGCGTTTCCTCGCCACCGCCCTCGTATTCGACCAGGCGGCCCGAGGTCAGGATGATCGGGAACTTCTCGTGGATCTTGTTCTCGACGTTGCGCTGCTGCACGGTCTTGTACAGCGTCGGCAGGCGCCAGAACGCCATCTTGTCGTCGTGGGTCGGATACTTGGCGACCATGTCCGGACGGGTCGAGTACAGCGGCTCGCGGTGCTGCGGAATCGGATCGGGGAAGTTCCACACCACCGCGCGCGCCTTGGCGTTGCCGAAGGGATGGCAGCCGTGGACCTTGAGCACGACGCGCTGGATGCCGCCCGACAGGTCGGTCTTCCAGTTCTTGCCTTCGGCAGCCTGCTTCTCGGCGTCGGTCAGGTCGTCCCACCAGCCCAGCTTCTTGAGCAGCACGTGGTCGAACTCGGGATAGCCGGTGGTGATCTCCGCGCCGACCGAATGCGAGCCGTCCTCGGCCAGCAGGTTGACGCCGTCGCGCTCCACGCCGAAGTTGGCGCGGAAGTTGCCGCCGCCGTCCATCACGTGGCGGGTCGTGTCGTACAGGTTCGGCGAGCCCGGGTGCTTGAGCTCCGGCGTGCCGTAGCACGGCCACGGCAGGCCGAAGTAGTCGCCGGTCAGGTCGTAGCCGGTGGCCGCGTCCTTGCCGCCCTTGCAGCGCAGCGTCTTGACGTCGAACATCTGCATATTCTTCATATGCGCCTTCAGCCGTTCCGGCGACTGGCCGGTGTAGCCGATGGTCCAGTTCGACTTGTTGATCTCGCGCAGGATCGACTCGGGCTCCGGTTCCATCCAGGTACGGCCGGCGCGCTTGACCTCGATCATCTTGTAATTGCGCGACAGCTCCTTGCCGAAGCCGAGCTTGTCGGCGAAGGCCTGCATGATCGTGTGGTCGGGCATCGATTCGAACAGCGGCTCGATGACCTTCTCGCGCCATTGCAGCGAGCGGTTCGACGCCGTGCACGAGCCCGAGGTCTCGAACTGCGTGGCGGCCGGCAGCAGATAGACGGCGCGGTTCGGATTGACCTTGTCGCCCTCGGCCGGCGGCATGTTGGCCATCGCCGCGGTGGCCGACGGATACGGGTCGATCACGACCAGCAGGTCCAGCTTGTCGAGCGCCTTCTTCATTTCGAGGCCGCGCGTCTGCGAGTTCGGCGCATGGCCCCAGAAGAACACGCCGCGGACATTGTTGTCCTGGTCGATCAGATCGCTCTTCTCGGTGACGATATCGATCCAGCGCGACACCGTGGTGCCGGACTTCTCCATCATCGCCTGCGAGGGGAACTGCGACTTGATCCACTCGTAATCGACGCCCCACACCGCGGCGTAATGCTTCCACGCGCCGGTGGCCAGGCCGTAGTAGCCCGGCAGCGAATCCGGGTTCGGGCCGACGTCGGTCGCGCCCTGCACGTTGTCGTGGCCGCGGAAGATATTCGCGCCGCCGCCCGACACGCCGATGTTGCCCAGCGCCAGCTGCACGATGCAGGAGGCGCGCACCATCGCGTTGCCGATCGTGTGCTGGGTCTGGCCCATGCACCAGACCAGCGTGCTCGGCCGGTTCTTGGCCATGGTCTCGGCGACCTTGTAGACCTCGGCCTCGGGCACGCCGCAGGCTTCCTCCACCTTGTCCGGCGTCCACTTGGCCAGGACTTCCTCGCGCACCTTGTCCATGCCATAGACGCGCGCCTGGATGTACTCCTTGTCTTCCCAGCCGTTGTTGAAGATGTGGTACAGCACGCCGAACAGGAACGGAATGTCGGAGCCCGAACGGATTCGGACATACTGCTCGGCCTTGGCCGCGGTGCGGGTGTAGCGCGGATCGACCACGATCACCTTGCAGCCGTTCTCCTTGGCATGCAGCAGATGCAGCATCGACACCGGATGCGCCTCGGCCGCGTTCGAGCCGATATACAGCGCAGCCTTGCTGTTCTGCATATCGTTGTACGAGTTCGTCATCGCACCGTAGCCCCAGGTATTGGCCACGCCCGCGACGGTGGTCGAGTGGCAGATGCGCGCCTGGTGGTCGGTGTTGTTGGTGCCGAAGAACGACACCCACTTGCGCAGCAGATAGGACTGCTCGTTGCTGTGCTTGGACGAGCCGATGAAGAACATCGAATCCGGGCCGGTCTCCTGGCGGATCTGCTTCATCTTCGCGGTGATCTCGTCCAGGGCCTGGTCCCAGCTGATGCGCTGGTACTTGCCGTTGACGAGCTTCATCGGATATTTGAGGCGGTACTCGCCGTGGCCGTGCTCGCGCAGCGCCGCACCCTTGGCGCAGTGCGCGCCCATGTTGATCGGCGAATCGAACACCGGCTCCTGGCGGACCCAGACGCCGTTCTGCACCACCGCGTCGACCGCACAGCCGACCGAGCAGTGGCCGCAGACCGTACGGCGCACGACGATATCGCCCTTGCCGTTGCCGGCGGCCTTGCCGTCGGCGGCGTCGGCCTTGCGGATCAGCGTCAGCTGCGAGGCAGCCAGGCCCGCGCCCACGCCGATGCCCGAACGCTTGAGGAAGCTGCGGCGGTCCATCGTCGGCATCGCGCCGGCGAGGCTCGTGGCCAGTCGCGACGACAGGCGTGCGGACGAAGCGGCGGCCGGCTGAGCGGACGCGAGTCGATCAACGCGCTGCGCAGGGGCGCCGCCCTGGGCCGCGTGCTTGCGGGTCAGAATCATGTGTCACCTCGGGAAAGGTACGAAGCGGGTAAAGGCGAACTCGCGAAATACGGCCGCACCGGGATGACAGGCATCGCGGCGAACCGGCAATCGCGCGGCTTATACCAGCGTCGTCCGGTAATACTTCCGTACGTGTTCAGAGACACGGTAACCGTTGCTGTCGGCAGGAGTGGGTTCCGGCGCGGGGATCGCACCAGCGGGGGCGGCAGGCGTGCGCGCGGTCAGGGCCGCGGCGCCCGCGGCGGCAGTCACGATGCCAGCACCGGCGAGGAAATGGCGACGTGCGACCCGGGTTTCCTTCTCTTTCATGGGGGGCTCCTCGGTAATATTTACCGATTACCAATCTAGTTATGCATTCTTTTGCGTATTGTAGATCGATATGCACGGAATGACCATGCTGACCGCGGGTTTATCCTGATTTTCCGTAATCATGACGCTGTGCATCAAATGTCTTGAGACATCTCATTGCACGCCGTGCGACCCGCGTCGCGACATCTCGATCTGCACGCCAACTGCGCGTTTATCGGCTTCCTGAGCCGTCGGCTTTAGCGCTGCCACGCCCTCAATGCATCTCCATCGCGACCGCCTCGACGGCCGCGAACGACTTCAGCAATTGCGCCGCCCGCGCATAGAAGCGCGCGCCCGGATGCGCGACTACCGTATCGCACAGCGACTCGACCCACGGCTGCAGATGGCGCGCAAAGAAGCGCTGCTGCTCGCCCAGGTTCGACACCGCGACGTCGTCGCCCGCGATCAGGAAGCGCATCACCTCGCATAGCGTGGCGATATGGTCCTCGGGTTCGCTGACGCCTTCATGACGCTCGAGCCCGTAGCGCGCCAGATCGTCGCGCACCGCGACCAGCGGGCGTTCGTGCAGGAAACCGGTCTGGTAGTACGAGCCGTACAGGAACACATCGGGCTTGCCGATGCCGACGAACAGCTGCTGGTATTCGTCGGCGGCCTCGGCCTCGGTGGTGCCCGCCGCCGCTTCCCCCAACGCGTTCCACGCCTGGCCCAGCGGGCTCGCGGCATCGTCGGCATGGGCGCGATTGGCGGCGATATGGTGCAGCAGCGCCGCGTCGGGGGCGCGATAGAACAGCGTGGCCAGCAGGCCGTAGAGGTCGGCGCGGGCGGTGTCTTCGGCCTGGTCCGCGGGGGCGGCGGGTGCGGTGAGGCGGATCGGTCGGGTTTCGCTCATGGGTTCGGTGGTATGCGCGGCAGGCGCTGTTGATACGTTGGCGAGACTTGTCGGCGGGGGACTGCGCTCTCCCCTACCCCTCTCCCGCGAGCGGGAGAGGGCATCGGTATGCGTGTCGCGTCGATCCTGCGTGTCTTTGCCCCTCGCTCATTGCGCAACGACGGGACACGCCAGGCGGCGGCTCGCTCCCCCTCCCGCTTGCGGGAGAGGGGCCGGGGGGAGAGGGCAAGCCACGCCCGGAATCGCTACTGCAAGGTCGCGCCGGTCGCGGCCCCGGTGTCCTTCTCGATCATGTCGACGACCCGGCAGTCGCTGCACATCTTCAGGCGATCGGCGGCGGCGCCGGCGAAGGCGGGATGGCCGGCCAGGCGTCCCAGCATGGCCTCGACCATCTGCGCGGTGCCGAAGGGCTTGGCGCAGCGGATGCAGTGGAAGGGCCTGGTCTCGTGCAGCGTGACGGGCTGGCGCACGCCGTCGCCGGTCAGCAGGCGCGGCACCAGCGTGATGGCATCTTCCGGGCAGGTCCGCTCGCACAAGCCGCACTGCACGCAATTGCGCTCGAGGAAGGACAGCACCGGGCGCTCGCTGTTGTCGCGCAGCGCCTGCGACGGACAGGAGCCGACGCAGGCCATGCACAGCGTACAGCGGCCGGCGTCGACCTGCACCGCGCCCAGCGGCGCGCCGGCCGGCAGCGGCACGGTCTCGGCGGGCATCGGCGCATGGGCAGCGAGGTGATCGAGCGCGAAGCCCAGCGTTTCGCGCTTGGCCGCGGCGGCATGGAAGGCGGCCGGCGGCAGCGCGGGACGGTTGGGCTTGAGCGCGTCCAGCGCGCGATCGAGCGAACCCGCATCGGGGGCGTCGATCAGCGTAAAGAATTCACCGCGATAGCCCAGGCCGGCGAGGATCGCCTGCGCCACGCCCATCTGTTCGGCCAGTGCCGTGCGATATTGCGGCGCCTCGTCGCCGGTCAGCATCACTGCGACGCGGTCCGCGCCCCAGGCGATGGCCGCCAGCCACAGTTCCAGCCCGACCGAGGCCGGATGGAACAGGCCGGCCGGAATCACGTTCGGCGGCAGGCCATTGGCCCGACCCGCGCGCGCCTCGCGGCCCAGCGCCAGCATGCGGGGATCGCCATGCTCCTGCCCATGCAGCAGCAGCACGGCATCGCGTCCGCCCGCCTGCCGGTAGGTCGACAGCAGCGTGCGCAGGCGCCGGCCCTGATGATCGGGCTTCGGATACGCATAGCTGATGGCGCCGGTCGGGCAGACGGTGGTACAGGCGCCGCAGCCCACGCACAGGTTCGGCGCGACCTCGATGCGGCCCTTGCCGTCCTGCCAGCGCGAGCCGATCGCCTCGGCCGAGCAGACGTCGATGCACGCGGAGCAACCGGTGGTCCGGTTGCGGCCATGCGCGCACAGCGATTCCTTGTACTGGAAGAACTTCGGCTTCTCGAATTCTCCGACCAGTTGCGTTGCGGCGAGCGCCATCCGCTGCTGCTGCAGCGGGTCCGCGCCCGCATGCAGATAGCCCTGCGGCGGCGCATGCCGGCCGAAGAAGGGGCTGTCGTTCAGGTCGAAGACCAGGTCGAAGCGCTCGCTGGCGGTGCCGGCGGGCCGATCGAAATCGATCGCCGCAGCCGCGCCGCAGGCTTGCACGCAGTCGCGGTGCGCGGTGCAGCGGCTCAGGTCGATCTGGTAGCTGAAGTCGATCGCGCCTTCCGGGCAGGCCTCGATACAGGCATTGCAGCGCGTGCACAGGTCCAGATCGATCGGATTGGCGCGGCCCGCGCCGGTTTCCCAGCTGGCGTCGAAGGCGCCGAGCCAGCCGCTCAGCTTGTCGAGCCGGCCGCTGTGGACCGGATAGTCGCGCATCGCCGGCGGCGTCGCGCCGTCGATGGCACCGGCGCCATTGGCACCGCTTAGCAGAACCGTCACCTGCAGGCCCGACTCGCCAAGGCGGTCGGCCCACGGCAGCGCACGCGCGGCCGGACCGAACACCAGCACGCTGCCGGCCGAGCGGTAGTCGACCACCGGCACCGGGTCCGGGTCGGGCAGCGCCGCGGCGGCGAGCAGCGCCGCGATCTTGGCGTTGGCGGTACGCGGATCCTTATGCGCGCCGCGCGACCAGCCACCGGTCTCGCGGATATTGACGAAGCGCACCGGCGCGGTAACGACGCCATCGGCCTGCGTCTTGGCGGCCAGTTCGGTGAACAGCGGGCGTTCCTGCGTGCAGGCGACGATCACGTCTTCGGTGCCGTCAAGCGCGGCGGTGAAGGCGCCGACCTCGCGGCGGCACAGCAGGCGGTGGACTTTCAGCGGGGCGGCGCCCGGCTGGGTGGAGGCATCCGACAGTGCCGCCCCGTCAAGCGGCATGGTGTCGTTGCAATTGCAGATCAGCGTCGGCATGGTCGGTACAGCTGGCCGGCTTGCCAGCCCGCTTCTGTCGAGCGGGTCCGCGCCGGCGGTTTTGTGAGGGAGTGACATTGTAGGCCCGAGGCGGGCCCGGGGCTACGCAGGTTTGTCCGTAGCTGGTTCGGTATGAGGCACGGCGGCCCCCGCATCGGCGCCGTCGTCCGGGGCGGCCTGAGCCAGGACATCGCGCTCGCCGGTACCGTCCTCGGGAACATCAACGGACGATTCGGCCTGGGCTTGAGCGTCGACAGGGGCAGCGTCCTGGCTGGCGGCAGCGGTGCCGGCCTCTGGCGCTTCCTCGATCGGATCGAACAGGCCCAGCGTCTCGGACTGGCGCAGGCGCCGCAGCACGTCGGGCGGAATCGGGTCCGGCTTGCTGTAGTCGTCGATGTAGATATCGAGCCCGTCCATCACATTGAAATGCGGGTCGGCGAACAGCGTCTTCAGCGCGGCGCGCTTGACGGTTTCGTCGACCCCCTGGGCGACAAAGCGGGCGACGCTGTCTCCAGGCTTGAGCATCGCCACATCGGCCAGCGTCGGCGCGGGCGGGGCTTCGGCTTCGGGAACGGCGGCGCCGGCGGTCGGGTCCGCCTTTGCAGCGACGGGGACCGGCGCGGCGGGCGGCGAGGCCGGGGCCGCGGGCTCGGCCGCCACGGCCTTGCCCTCGCGCACGGCGGCCTTGCGGCGTGACCAGCGGGACAGGAAGGACGTTTCGGTCGAATCGCTCATGATGGAAAGTCAGGCGGCAAAGCGTCGGGTAACGACATCCCTGCCGCGGATTTCAGTAGCACGTTCAGCAGCACGTTCGGCAGCGCGTTCAATAGCGCATTCAATAGCGCGCCCGGTCCTGCGGCGACTTGAACGACTCCGGCCGCCGGCGCTTCTTCGGCTCGGGCCGGTAGTGCTCGGCGACATAGGCCTGCAGCCAGGCCAGCTGTTCGGGCGCGAGCGGCACGTTCTCGACCGTCTCGCCGGCGTCGAGCCAGCGTCCGGCCTCGTTGTACGACAGCGATACGGTCACGGGCAGGGGCCGGCGCTCGTCCTCCGGCTCGGTCTCGTCCATGCGCCACAGCACGAACCAGCACGGCGCGGTGGAGCTCAGGTTCAGATAGTAGCCCTCGGCTTCGTCCCGGAACAGTTCGACGGGGTAGCCCGGATAGAGCCAGCGCGCGCCCTGGTCGTCCTCGTGCAGGCAGTGCGGCTCGGCGCCGAACGCGCCGAGGTCCGGCAGCACCGCTTCCAGCTCCCATTTCCAGGGCTGCCAGCGGCTGGCCAGCGCGACCCTGCGCATTACCACCGCCATCGTGACGGCGGGACGGCTGCCGGCCGGTTCCGAAACCTCGGACTGCATCGGTTCCATGGTCAGGTGTTCTGCACGACGATGCTGGGGAACTTGCTGGTCATGTCGCGCGCCTTGTCGGCGACCTTGATCGCCACCTTGCGCGCGATGCCGCGATAGAGCTCGGCGATCGGGCTGTCGGGCTCGGCCACCACCGTGGGCCGGCCGGAATCGGCCTGCTCGCGGATCGACAGGTTCAGCGGCAGGCTGCCCAGCAGATCGACGCCGTATTGCTCGCACATCCGCTCGCCGCCGCCTTCGCCGAAGATATGCTCGACGTGGCCGCAGCTCGGGCAGCAATAGACCGCCATGTTCTCGACGATGCCGAGGATCGGGATGCCCACCTTCTCGAACATCTTCAGGCCCTTGCGCGCGTCCAGCAGCGCGATGTCCTGCGGCGTGGTGACGATCACCGCGCCAGTCACCGGCACCTTCTGCGACAGCGTCAGCTGGATGTCGCCGGTGCCCGGCGGCATGTCGACGATCAGGTAGTCCAGCTCGTGCCAGTTGGTCTGGCGTAGCAGCTGCTCCAGCGCCGAGGTCACCATCGGACCGCGCCAGACCATCGGGTTGTCCTGCTCGATCAGGAAGCCGATCGAGTTGGCCTGCAGGCCATGGCCTTCCAGCGGCTCCATGGTCTGGCCGTCGGCGGACTCGGGGCGGCCGTCGATGCCGAGCATCATCGGCAGGCTGGGGCCGTAGATGTCGGCGTCCAGCATGCCCACGCGCGCGCCCTCGGCGGCCAACGCCAGCGCGAGGTTGACGGCGGTGGTCGACTTGCCGACGCCGCCCTTGCCGGAGGCGACCGCGATCACGTTCTTGACGCCGGGCAGCAGCTTGACGCCGCGCTGCACCGCGTGGGCGACAATATGCATCGTCACCGTGACGCTGACATTGGTGACGCCGGGCAGGGCGCGCAGCGCCGCGATCACCAGCTTGCGGATCGGATCGAGCTGGCTCTTGGCCGGATAGCCGAGTTCGACGTCGAGCGAGACATCGCCGCCATCGACACGGATATTGCGGGCGGAGCGCGTGCTCACCAGATCCTTGCCCGTGTTGGGATCGATCACGGTACGCAGGGCTTCGGTAACCTGGTCAACGGTAAGGCTCAAGACAATCTCCGCTACTTGATATGTGGGGGAAGGCGCGTACTGTATCAAAGAGTGGCCCCGCGGCTTCGCGCGGGCCTGGAACGCCCAGATTATCCCTGCGGTGCGCAAGGGATTACACGTGCTTACAACTTTCACAGCGTCGCGCTTGTGCACGGGGCGGCATCTCCCTATTGTAGTGCCCCGACACGTCGGCTCGCCCCGGATCCGCGCCAAGGACTTTGGCAGCACCCCGGAGCGGCCTGAAACGCCACTTGGCGCTTGCATTTTTTGGAAGCTGCTGGCGCAATTAGGCCAGTGCGTCACAATGCCTCAACCCGAGGCGCAGGCAGCCGCAGTGGAAGCACAACATTCGACAGAAGGAGAAAGCATGAAACTCAAGCTCGTCAGCCTTTCGATCGTCGCCGCACTGGCCGCCGGCTGTGCGACCGAGCAGGGTACGCACACCGCCGTGGGTACCGGCGCGGGCGCGGCCGTGGGCGCCGGCCTGGGCAACCTGATCGGGGGCAACACCAAGGGCACCGTGATCGGCGCCGCCGTCGGTGCAGCCGCGGGCGGTGCACTGGGCTACAACTGGAACGCGATCCGGGGCAAGCTCAGCCGTGATACGGCCGGCACCGGCACCCAGATCTCCGAGCAGCCGGACGGCTCGCTGAAGGTCAATATCCCCAGCCAGGTGACCTTCGATACCGACAGCGCCACCATCAAGCCGTCGTTCCGCTCGGTGCTCGACCAGGTCGCACAGACGCTGAGCCAGCATCAGGACGTCAATGCCACGGTCGTCGGCCATACCGACAGCACCGGCAACCCGACCTACAACATGCAGCTGTCCCAGCGCCGCGCCCAGAGCGTGGCCGGCTATCTGGGCGAGCGCGGGGTCGCGCGCAGCCGGCTGAATGCCGAGGGCCGGGGCCAGTCCCAGCCCATTGCGGACAACGCCACCGAGGCCGGCCGGGCCCAGAATCGCCGGGTCGAAATTTTTTTGAAACCAATTCAAGGATGATGGAGTCATAGAAACAGGTACCGCTTGCCACCGTTGCTGGCTCGCGATGGGTGGCTGACCTCCCGGGCGGTACCTGATTTCTCCTCCTTTTCCGTTGTGGAAAGCTGCGCCGGCTCAGACCGGCGCTTTTTTTTGGCCGCGCGATCCGCACCGGCGGCGCGGCCGGTGCCCGCCTCCCCCGCTTGCTAGAATGTCGGTTTTCCGCGCGCCCGGGCCGCCCGCGCCGCGCAGCACCGATATCCAACCGCTTCCCGACCGGCATTCCCCATGACAGCACGTCGCATCCTCGTCACATCTGCCCTGCCTTACGCCAACGGCCAGATCCATATCGGCCACCTGGTGGAATACATCCAGACCGATATCTGGGTCCGCTTCCAGCGCATGATGGGCAACGAGGTCTATTACGTGGGCGCCGACGATACCCATGGCACGCCGGTGATGCTGCGCGCGGAAAAGGAAGGCATCACGCCCAAGCAGCTGATCGACCGGGTCTGGAACGAGCACAAGCGCGACTTCGACAGCTTCCTGGTGTCGTTCGACAACTACTACAGCACCGACTCCGAAGAGAACCGGCTGCTGTGCGAAAAGATCTACCTGGCGCTGAAGGCCGAGGACCTGATCGCCGAGCGCGAGGTCGAGCAGTTCTACGATCCGGTCAAGAACATGTTCCTGCCGGACCGCTTCATCAAGGGCGAGTGCCCCAAGTGCGGCGCCAAGGACCAGTACGGCGACTCCTGCGAGATCTGCGGCACCACCTATGTGCCGACCGACCTGAAGAACCCGTACTCGGTGGTGTCAGGCGCGACGCCGGTGCGCAAGTCCTCGACCCACTATTTCTTCAAGCTGTCCGATCCGCGCTGCGAGAGCTTCCTGCGCGAGTGGGTGGCCGACCTGGCCCAGCCGGAAGCCAGCAACAAGATGCAGGAATGGCTGGGCGGCGACGGCGAGGCCTCCACGCTGTCGGACTGGGACATCTCGCGCGACGCGCCCTACTTCGGCTTCGAGATCCCCGGCGCGCCGGGCAAGTTCTTCTACGTCTGGCTGGACGCGCCGATCGGCTACTACGCCAGCTTCAAGAACCTGTGCGAACGCAAGGGCATCGACTTCGACGCCTGGGTCGGCCCGCATTCGACCGCCGAGCAATACCACTTCATCGGCAAGGACATCCTGTACTTCCACACGCTGTTCTGGCCCGCGATGCTGCGCTTTTCAGGCTACCGCACGCCGACCAATGTGTTCGCGCACGGCTTCCTGACCGTCGACGGCGCCAAGATGAGCAAGTCGCGCGGCACCTTCATCACCGCGCAGAGCTATATCGACACGGGCATGAACCCGGAATGGCTGCGCTACTACTTCGCCGCCAAGCTGAACGCCAGCATGGAAGACCTGGACCTGAACCTGGACGACTTCGTCTCGCGGGTCAACAGCGACCTGATCGGCAAGTACGTCAATATCGCGAGCCGGGCGGCGGGCTTCCTGGTCAAGCGCTTCGACGGCCGCGTCGACGACGCCGCGCTGTCCCATCCGCTGCTCGAGCAGCTGCGCCAGGCCGCGCCGCAGATCGCGCAGCTGTACGAGGGCCGCGAATACAGCAAGGCGCTGCGCCTGGTGATGGAGTTGACCGACGCCGTCAATGCCTTCGTCGACGCCGAGAAGCCGTGGGAGCTGGCCAAGGACGAGGCCAGGCGCGCGGCCCTGCATGCGGCCTGCTCGGTGTCGCTGGAAGCGTTCCGCCTGCTGACGGTCTACCTGAAGCCGGTGGTGCCCAACGTCGCGGCCGGCGTCGAGGCCTTCCTCAATGTCGAGCCGCTGGACTGGCGCGCGATCGACCGCCAGTTGAGCGGCGCCAGCCCGATCAAGCCGTACTCGCACCTGATGACGCGGGTCGACACCAGGCAGATCGAGGCGCTGCTGGCGGCCAACCGCGACTCGCTGCAGGCCACGCCCGCAGGCGGCGCCGAGGCCGGCAATGCCGCCGCCGCTGGCATCGAGCCGATCGCCGACACCATCACGATCGACGACTTCGCCAAGGTCGACCTGCGCGTGGCGCGCATCGTCGAATGCCGGAAGGTCGAGGGCTCGAACAAGCTGCTGCAGCTGACGCTGGACCTGGGCGAGGGCAAGACCCGCAACGTGTTCTCGGGCATCCAGTCGGCCTACCAGCCGGAGCAGCTGGTCGGCAAGCTGACCGTGGTGGTCGCCAACCTGGCGCCGCGCAAGATGAAGTTCGGCCTGTCCGAAGGCATGGTGCTGGCGGCCTCGGCGGCCGACGAGAAGGCGGCGCCGGGCCTCTACATCCTCGAACCGCATGCGGGCGCGGTGCCCGGCATGCGCATTCGCTGATCGCCTCGCGGTCGCGGGGCGGCGTCAGCCGCCCTGCACCTTCGACGGATCGTCGCTGCGCGAGGTATGCGTGACGAGCCCGTCCGTGCCGAAGTGCACGTTGAAGAAGGCCTTGTCCTGCGAGGTCTCCCACCAGCGGTAGCCCCACACGGTCTCCTGCTTCAGGCGGAAGGCCTCGATCCTGGTCGGCTTGCCCAGCATGCGGCGGACGCTGTCCTGGCTCATGCCGGCGCGCACGCGCTGGAAGTTCTCCGCGGTCAGCACCTGCTCGATCGCGCCGACCTTGCCGTCGGCGCCGATCGTCACCATCCAGGTGGTGGCGCCCTCGGGTCCGCGCGGATATTCGAGCCGGCGCGCGCCGTTTTCCTCTTCCCAGACGATTTCCGGCTTGCCGGCCTGGCGGCGCACGTCGTCCTCGCTGGACACCCCGGGCTCGATCCCCTTGAACAGCTGGCTGTCGGGCTGGATCGTCTGCCAGGCCGAGCGCGCGGCGTCGCCCGCCTTGTTCAGCGCCTCGTCGACCTTGCGCTGGTCGCAGCCGAACAGCGCCAGCACCGAAGCGATCAGTCCCATCGCGGCCACCCCGCGCGCGGACCGGCGGCCCGCACCCACGCCGCTGCCGCTGTCATCGCTTGATGGCCTCGACAGGCCCTTCCGGTGCCGTGGGCGGATTGTCGGCGTCGCCGCCGGTGCTTCCCTTGCTTCCATCCTGCTCTCTCCTGGCGCCCTCGCGCCGTGGTGACGATCCTGAAAATAGCTGGCTCCAGCTGTCGAAGCGGCGGTTGAACAGCAGCGACAGCCCATTGATGGTGCCGCCCCTGGCGATCAGCGACCAGCGCCGGGAGAACGCCCAGGTCAGCTTGGCGACGTTGGCGGCCGACGTCAGGCTCTGCTCGTAGCCGACCGAGATCTTCTCGCTGACCGCCTTGCCGACGGTGACGACCTGCTGATCGCTCAGGCCCGCCGTGCTCGGCCCGATCGAAAACTCGTCGATGCCGAAGCGCTGCACCACGCCCTTGCCCGCCTTCGAGCCGAGCATGCCGAGCGCAGCCCCGCCCAGCGCCGCGCCGCTCAACTGCTGTTGCTGCCCCGCCGTCCCGCTCTCGGCGCCGTAACCGAACATCAGCCATGACAGTTTGTCCTCGTCCGGCACGTTGGGCTCGGACACCAGCCGCACGCGCGGCAGCCGTACCGTGCCGGTGACCTCGACGCCGGCCTCGACCTCCTGGTTCAGCCGCATCGCGCGGATGTTCAGGTTGGGGTTGCCGACCGGGCCGTTGAAGTTGACGATGCCACGCGTGATCTGCAGCCGGCGGCCGAAGGCCTCGTAGGTGCCGTCGACGACCCGCACGGTGCCCGTCACGCGCATCGGCGTCAAGGGCTCGCTGTTGACGCCGAGGCGCCCGGCCAGCAGCAGGTCGGCGCCCGCGCCGCGGAAACGGAAGCGGTCGCCCAGGTCCACCGACAGGTCGATCACCGGGGCGAAGCGGCTGGTCGGCTGCGACTCGGGCACCGCCGGCGTGGCCGCGGTACGCACCTCGCGCTCGGCGCGGCGATCGGACTTGCGCACGATCACCACGTCGTCGCCGAGCACCGGTGCGCCGGCCTTGGGCAGGTCGAACAGGCCGCGGTCGACGCGGAACTTGCCGCGGATCACGAACTGCCGGTTCTCGTTGGCCATATCGGCATTGCCCGACACCACCAGCGTGCGCTCGGGGCTGGCGAACAGCTCCAGCCGGTCGGCGACGATGCGGGCGCGCAGCGTGGGGTCGGTCTCGCCGAGCCGCACGTTGCCGCTGGCGGTCAGCGTACCGTCGCCGCCGCGGAACAGGACCTGGCGCAGTTCGATCACGTTGCGGTGGAGCACGATGCGCACGATACCGTCGGTCAGGCGGATGCCCTGGTCGTACAGCGTGATGGCCAGACCGTCGCCGTTGACGGTGCCGGTCAGCACCGGCGCGCCGATCGTGCCGGCCAGCTGCATCGCGGCCGCCAGCCGGCCGTCGAAGGCGTATTGCGGACCGGTCAGGGCCTCCAGCGCCTTCAGGCGCGGCACGTCGACGGCGACCTGGCCGCCCAGCGCCGAGGCCGGCGTGACCGTCAGCACCCCCTGCTCCGGCATCAGGCCGGCGAACGCGTCGACCTTGGCCGTGCCCAGGCGCGACGACACCACGTTGCCGCGCAGCTGCAGGCGATTGCCGGCGGCCTCGGCGCGCAGCACGGTGTCGCCCAGCCCCAGCGTGGTGAAGCCGCGCCCGGCGTTGACCGACAGGTCGCCGCTGCGGCGCCGCAGTTCGGCAAAGCCCGACGCGGTCTCGGCCAGATTCAGGTTCCATTGGCCGTCGAGCACCAGGTCCGAGCGCAGCGGCGGCGCATCGCCGGTGAAGGCCTCGGCCAGCGCGAGCAGATGGCCGACCTGCAGCCCGCTCAGTGCGCCCTGCGTGCGGATGCGGCCGCGGTCCCAGTCCAGGCGGTCCAGCGCGATGGTGCCGCGTGCGAGCTGCAGCCGCGTCTGTCCCAGCGTCAGCTTCTGCGCGCCGGCGCTGACGGCCACCGGCGTCAGCAGCTTCAGCTCGACGGTGCCGCGCTCCTCCAGCGTGCTCAGCGTGCCGGTCCAGGTGCCGTTCTTCCAGCTGCCCTGCCCCGCGGCCTGCAGTTGCAGCGGCCGGCGCCGCATGCGGCCCTCGCCTTCGACGGTGAAGCTGTGCCTGGCCTGCGTGCCGTCCAGGCTCGCCTGCAGCGTGCTCATCGTCAGTTGCGGGCCGCGATAGCCGCGCGCGTCCAGCCGCAGCCGCAGCGGACCGTCGATGCCGCCGCGCAGGTCGGCGTTGCCACTGGCGCTTTCCACCCGGTGCGGGCCCATCGACAGCGCGCGGGCATCGTAGGTCGCGGTGACCTCCGGCCGTTGCCAGGTGCCGCTGACCTGGGCGTCGAGCTTGAGCGTACCGCCGACCCCGAACTTGAGCCGGTCGAGCTGCGGCGCGTCGACGGCCACCGTCATGCGATCGCCGCGCGCGCCGAAGCTGCCGCGCAAGTCGGCGCGATTGCCTGCCATCGACAGCGTCGCCTCGCTGGGCAGCAGCCGCTGCCCGGCCAGCCGGACCTTGCCGCCGCCGGTCATCGGCAGCCCCGCGTATTCGCTGTCGCCGATCGAAAAATCGGCGGCCATGCGCGGCTCGCCGGCCAGCGTGCCGGAGGCGTCGAAGGTCGCGTTGATGCGGCCCTTGGCGACGCTCGCCAGCCGCGCGGGGTCCAGATCGCTGACGCGGCCCTTGAAGCTGAACGGCTGCTGGTCCTTCAGCCCGAGCCTGCCTTCGGCATGCACGCTGCCCTGCGCGACACCCAGGCGCAGCGCCGCCAGCGTGACCGCGTCGGCGTCGATGCGCGCGTCGGCGAACAGCTTGAGCTCGCCGCCGCCGAGGTCGAGCGCCACGCTCTGGCGACCAGGCTCCAGCCGCACGATCACCGGGCCGGACAGCCGCGCGCTGCGCAGCTTGCCGTGCATTGCATGGGGGTCGAGCCGGCGCACGTCCAGGTCGAAGCCGCCGCGGCCCTCGCGCAGCGATCCGCTGCCGGCGATCTCGCCATTGCCCGCCAGCGCCACATGCAGGTCGCGGACATGCTGGGCCGCCTGGCTCAGCTCGACCGTGGCGCGCACCGATTGCACCGGCAGCCGCTCGGCGTCGAGCGGTCCGGCCTCGTGATTGCGGATGGATACCTCGCCGGCCACGGTCAGCGGGGCGGCGCCCGGGGCCGACGGTGTCGATGGCTGCGGGGCAGAGGCGGCCGGAACGCTGGCCGGTGCAGCCGATGGCGCCGAAGCCGCCGGAACACTGGCCGGTGCAGCCGGTGCCGGTGCGCCCGCGGTGCCATCCACCGGCCGCAGTTCCGCATGCACCGACAGGTTCGCCTGCGGCGCAGAGGGATTGAACAGCCGCGGATTGATGCGCTCGCCGTCGACCCGCAAGCGCGTGAACGGCACCTGCCCGAACGGCGTCAACTCGATCTCGCCGCGGCCGCGCAGACGGTCGCCGCTCGCCTCGACATCGGCGCGCAGCGCCTCCAGCGTACCGTTGGCGCGCGCGCTGACGTTGTAGGCCTCCTGTTCCCATTCGCCTTCGAGCAGGGCCTCGCCGTTCAGCGCGAACGGCGCCTCGCCGGCGAGCTGCGCGTTGGCCGACAGCTTGCCGTAGGGCGTGACCAGCCGGTCGACGGTCAGCCGGTGCCGGTGGCCGTCCGTATGCAAGGCGGCCGACAGATCGGAAAACACCAGCGGCGACGCGGTGGCCTCGGGCCCGCGCAGGATCGACAGCCGTGCCAGCGTCAGCGCATCGACGTCGACCGCGAGCGGCAGGGACAGCGAATCGGGCAAGGTGGGCGGCGGCTGGTCCGGCTTGTCCTGGGACGGGGGCAGCCGCACGTCGACGTTGCCCAGCCGCAGCGCGGCCACATGCAGCCGCGTCCGGCCGGGCCCCAGATGCCAGGCCAGCGACCAGCTGCCGTCGAGGCGGTCCACGCTGACGCGGGTCTCGCCCTGCGCGAACACCACGTCGCGCAGCTGCAGGCCACGCGCGAAGGTGCCGCCCTGGTACTGGCCGACCAGTACGCCGGCGGACAGCCGGGTCGCCAGCGACCACAGCTCGCGCGAGCCGCGCTCCGTGCGCAGCGCCGCGCCCAGCGCGATCGCCAGCAGCACGATCAGCGCCACCAGGGCCAGCAGCACGACGCCGAGCACGCGCAGCCAGCGCCGGCGGCGCGGCTGCGGCGCGCGCGGCGACTCGCTGCCGCGGGCGGGAACGGAAGGCAGATCGGGCGTGCTCATGCGCCGGGACTCGGGAGATCGGCAGGGACGGCGCCGGTTGAAGCGATCGAAGCCAACGTGGCGGTGGCGGCAATCGAGGCAATGCCGACGATCGCGTCATGCGCCGGTGCCGGCCGGCACGAAGGACACATCGCCATCAGAATGCCACTCCCAGCGAGATATGCGGGCGGAATTGCCGCTCCTGGATGCCGTAGCCCACATCGAGCTGGACCGGGCCCACCGGGCTGCGCCAGCGCGCGCCGATGCCCACGCCGTGGTAGATGCGCACGCCGTCGAGGTTGTTGGTGGCGGTGCCGGCGTCCCAGAAGATCGCCGCGCCCCAGTCGGGCTTGAACCAGTACTGGTACTCCAGGCTGGTGGTGGCCAGGTACTTGGCCGGCAGCACGCTGGTGCCCCGCCTGGTGCCGATCGACTGGAAGCCGTAGCCGCGGATCGAATCGGTGCCGCCGGCGCGGAAGCGCAGCGTGGCCGGGATCTTGTCGGCGCTGCCGCTGGTCAGGTCCGCGCCCAGCTCGAGCCGGGCCACGATCAGGTCGCGGGTGCGCACGGGGATGTACTGGCGAATGCGGCCGTAGAGGCGTACGAAGGTCTGGTCGGTCAGAAAGCCCTCCACCGCCGCGCCGACCTGCGTGTTGATGATATTGCCGCGGCGCGGGAAGACCGGGTTGTCGACATCGCGCCGGGTCCAGGCGTATTGCGGCACCAGCGCCTTGCTCAGCTGGCGCGGCTGATCGTAGGGCCGCAGATCGTCGTAGTAGAAGTCCAGCGACAGCGCGGTGTCGTAGCGCTCGCGCGTGCGGGCCCGGCGCACGCCGGTGCGCCAGCTGCGGGTGTCGGTGTTCTCGATGTCGGTGGTGCGCTCGTAGCTGCCGTAGACGCTGTTGCGGTAGGTCTTGCTGTCGGGCGGCATTGCCACCTCGGCGAACGCGTACTGGCGCTTCTGCTCGATGCGGGCCTGCGAATCGAAGATCCAGGCGCGGTTGAACAGGTTGTAGTACGCGTAGCGCCCCTCGACCTGCGCGCCGGTATCGGTGTTGTAGCCGACGCCGGAAACCACCCGGTGCACCGGATACTCGCGCACCCGCACATTGACCGGCGCGGTCACCGTGTCGCCATTGCCGTCGGCGTCGGCGACCGGATCGCCGAGTTCGACCAGCACATTGGAGAAGTACGGCTGGTTCTGGATCGCGCGCTGCAATTCCAATAGCCGCTCGACCCGATAGGGTTCGCCGACGTACAGCGGATTGACGTTGCGCACGATCCGTTCGGGGTAGCGCCGCGTACCGCTGACCACCAGCTCGCCCATGCGGTAGGCCGGGCCGCTGTCGTAGGTCGCGCTCAGGTCGGCGGCGCGCTCCTCGGGCTCGATGCGCGCCTGCGAGGCGGCCAGTTTCGCGCCGTAGTAGGCGTTGCTCTGCAGCTCGACCAGCGCGTCTTCCTTGGCCTTGTCCCAGTCGGACTGACGGAACGGGTCGCCGACCGGCAGGCCCCACTTCTCCCGCAGCGCCGCAACCTGTTCGGGCGACCGCGCGGCGGCGGGCCCGCGCACATCGACATCGACCTGGCGGATCAAAGTCCGGGCGCCCGGGTCGACCGTGACATGGATCACGCGGCTGTCGCCGCTGCCCTCGACGCGGGTGGTGGTCTGCGGGTCGAACCAGCCCTCGGTGGCCGCGAAGGCCCGGACCTGGTCGCCGACCGTCTCCACCATATAGGCGATCTGGTCCTCGCCCAGGTCGGCGCGCTCGCGATAGCGGACCAGGTCCAGATGCTCCTCGAGGATGTCCTTGAGCGGCTCGGGCGCCTCCACCTGGACCCGGTAGGCCGCCTGGACCGGCGCCGGCAGCATGGCGAACAGCAGCGCCAGCAGCGGGGCCAGCAGGGGCGCCAGCGCGGGTGCAAGCCGCCGCGATGCCGGCGCGGACGCCGCCGCGCCGCTGCCCCGGGGGCGGCGGAATCCGATGCGCATGATCCCGAGGTCCAATATCATCCGTCGATGCGATCCGACAAAGTCGCTATTTGACCACACCCCGCGGGCCGATCCGCAAACCCCGAGCGCCGCGGGCCGGCAAAGACCGCCCCGGGATGGCAATACGGTAGAATCGCGGCAGTTTTCCATTCCTCTATAGCATTCTGTATAGCTTTCCTGCCATGGCCATGTACGAATCCGAGATCACCCAGTTCCTGAAGGCACTCAAGCAGGAGCGCCCGTCGCTGGAGGCGGAACAGCGTCAAGGCCGCGCGCTGCTGTGGGACAAGACCCCGATCGACCTGGAGGAGCGCCAGCGCGCCGAGGCGTCGCGGGTCCCGCAGAAGCCCTACGTCTACTCGCTGGACTGAAGCCGCCACGCATCCCGGCGATGGGGTTCCCGACGACGACCGCGATGCGTGCAAATCCGCCCCCCACATGAACCATAGCGAACAGGACAAGCTCGCGCTCGCGCTCGAGCTGCCCAGCGTGGCGCCCGAGGGCACCTCGCCGGAGACGGTCGACGGCATGGCGTTCGCGCGGCTGTACGGCGAGCCGCTGTTCCAGCTGCCGCAGGACCTGTATATCCCGCCCGACGCGCTCGAGATCTTCCTCGAAGCCTTCGAAGGGCCGCTGGACCTGCTGCTGTACCTGATTCGCAAGCAGAACTTCAATGTGCTCGACATCCCGATGTCGCAGGTCACGCACCAGTACCTGGCGTATGTCGAGCAGATCCGCAAGAGCAACCTGGAGCTGGCGGCCGAATACCTGCTGATGGCCGCGATGCTGATCGAGATCAAGTCGCGCATGCTGCTGCCGGTCAAGAAGGCCGACAGCGACGAGGACGCCGACGATCCGCGCGCCGAGCTGGTGCGCCGGCTGCTGGAATACGAGCAGATGAAGCTCGCCGCGCAGAAGCTCGATCAGGTGCCGCAGCTAGGGCGCGACTTCCTGCGCTCGCAGGTCTACATCGAGCAGAGCCTGGCGCCGCGTTTCCCCGACGTCGACACCACCGATCTGCAGGCGGCCTGGGCCGACGTGCTCAGGCGCGCCAAACTGAACCAGCACCACAAGATCTCGCGCGAGGAACTGTCCGTGCGCGAGCACATGAGCCAGATCCTGCGCCGGCTGCAGCATGCCCGCTTCATGGAGTTCACCGAGCTGTTCGAGGATGCGATCCGCTCGGGCAAGGGCGTGCCGGTGGTGGTGGTCAATTTCATCGCGATGCTCGAGCTGTCGCGCGAGTCCCTGGTCGAAATCACCCAGGCCGAGCCCTATGCGCCGATCTATGTGCGCCTGGCCTATACCCCCGCATAGCCCCGGCATCGCCGCGCGCTTTTCCTGACGAGCCGTACACCGCATCCATGAAAGTCATTTCCTCCATTCACGAGCTGCGCGACCAGTTGCGCGGCCAGAACCGGATCGCCTTCGTCCCCACCATGGGCAATCTGCACGAAGGCCATCTGTCGCTGATGCGGCTGGCGCGCCAGCACGGCGATCCGGTGGTGGCCTCGATCTTCGTCAATCGGCTGCAGTTCGGTCCCAATGAGGATTTCGACAAGTATCCGCGCACGCTGCAGGACGACATCGAGAAGCTGCAGAAGGAAGGCGTCTACGTGCTGTTCGCGCCGACCGAGCGCGACATGTACCCGGAACCGCAGGAATACCGCGTCGATCCGCCGCACGACCTGGGCGACATCCTCGAGGGCGAATTCCGCCCGGGCTTCTTCAACGGCGTCTGCACGGTGGTGATGAAGCTGTTCTCGTGCGCGCAGCCGCGCGTCGCGGTGTTCGGCAAGAAGGACTACCAGCAGCTGATGATCGTGCGGCGCATGGCAAACCAGTTCGCGCTGCCGATCGATATCGTGCCGGCCGAGACCGTGCGGGCCGAGGACGGCCTGGCGCTGTCGTCGCGCAACCGCTATCTGTCGCCGGACGAGCGGGCCGAGGCCCCGATGCTGTACCGCACGCTGCATCAGGTGCGCGACCAGGTGCTGGCCAACGCCGGCAGCGGCCCCGAGCTGACCGCGGTCGAGGCGCAGGCCCTGGACGCGCTGAAGGCCCGCGGCTGGAAGCCCGACTACGTGTCGATCCGCAAGCGCAGCAATCTGCAGGCACCGAGCCGCGACGAATACGCGGCCGGCGAACCGCTGGTGGTGCTGGCCGCCGCCAAGCTCGGCGCCACGCGTCTGATCGACAATCTGGAAATCTAGGCGGGGGCCGGCGGCGGCATCAAGCCGCCCGGCCCTTCCGCACGTTCCTGCCCGGCGTCAGCGCCCGTCCCGGGCGCGCAGCGTCCGCGTCAGTTCGACCAGACCGCGCTGCAGCGCGATCTCGCATGCCAGCCGGCCGCCGCCGTCGCGCACGTCGGGATCGACGCCATGCTCGATCAGTATCTGGAGCACCTCCGCGTTGCCGCTGCGCGCGGCGAGCGTCATCGCATTCCACCCGTCATCGTTATTGGGATACCAGGCTGCATCGCCTATCAGCAGCACATCGGCGATGTCGGCGCGGCCATTGGCGACCGCATACATCAGCGGCGTGCCGCCGCGGCCGTCCATCGCGTCGATATCCGCCTCGGCCAGCAGCAAGCGCAGCACGTTATGGCGCAGGCCTTCGCCCGCCGCCAGCATCAGTGGCGTGACCCCGGCCTTGTTGCGCCCATTGACCTCCGCGTCCGCCGCCAGCAGGGCATCAAGCACGGAGAGAGATCCGATCGCGGCGGCCATGTGCAGGGCGGTGTTGCCGAGATTGTCGCGGGTTCCGACCGTGGCGCCCTGGTCAAGCAGCAGCACGACCGCATCGGCGTGGTCGCCCAACACCGCGGCCATCAGTGCCGTACGCCCGTCGGCATCGGCGTTTTCGCGCAGCGCCGGCCCGCCCTCGCGCAGCAGCCATTGCAGCGCCGCTGTCGATGCGCGCAGCACGCCCCGCAGCGCATAGTGCAGCGGACTCGCGCCCGTGCGGGTGACGGCGCGCAGATCGACTCCGCGCTCGAGCAGCATGCCCATGACTTCCGGGCTGCTGCGCCCGTAGGCGGCGAAATGCAGCAGCGTCTCGCCCGCCTCGGTACGAAACTGCCGCGGCGTCGGGTCGTGCGCGGGCCATGATGACAGCAGACGCAGTGCGCCCTCGTCGTCGCCGCGCGCGAGCGCGTGCAGCAGCGCCGCGGTGGCGGCCAACGGCATGGCGAGCCCGGCCGGCCCGGCAATGGACGAGGCGCGCGAACATGGTGCAGCAAACATGCTCCCTCCCGTTTCGAACGTTGGTTTCCAGCGATGGAACGAACCGGTGGCCGCCAGGGGCGGCCGCCGCGCCGGCCAGTATTGCGGCGCGGCGCGACGGCGCTTCGCCTTTTTGGCGGGCCTTGTGGAAATCGAAGCCTGGAGGGAGAGGAACGGCGAAAGGCGGGGGATGCTGCGTCGGCACGGCGGCCGGCTGCGCCCGCGCGAGACCGCGCGGGCAGTGCGCGTCATCAGCGGCGCGCCGCCTGCCGCTGCTCGGTCTTCTTCAGATGGCGCCGATGGCCGCGCTGCCGCTTCCACCAGATCAGCACGCCGGTCAACGCGAACAGCAGCGGCGCCAGCCCGAACGCGGAAATGAAGATGCGCCCGGGCATGCCGAACGCTTCGCCGGTATGCAGCGGGTACATCCAGTTCAGCACGGTATCGCCGGCCGGCGCCGCGAGCGGATCGCGCACGCCCAGGCGCGCACCGGTATAGGCATCGAGCCACAGCCGGGTCGCGCCGCTGCCCTGGCGAACCTCTCCCGGCTGGCGCAGCCGGATCTCGTAGGCATCGGTCGGCTGGCGCGGGAAGGACACCCGCGACACGATCGCATCCGGGTACAGCGCCTGGGCCGCCTGCACGGCCTGCTGCGTGCCCATCGGCATGGCGCCCTCGTAGGGCGGCGTGGAGGTCGGCCGCGCCGGCGCGGTCACCGTCATCACGCTGCCCACCAGCGGCGTGACCCACTTCGGCAGATTCAGATACCAGCCGGAAAACGCGATCGTCGCCAGCACCGGCGCGGCCAGGATGCCGCCAGCGCGATGCAGCGAATAATTCAGCCGCGACCACGAGCCGCCGTGCGTGATGCGGAACGCCTGCAGGATCGCCCGCGGCTTCAGCTTGGGCCACCACAGCGCGATGCCGGCCAGCACCGTGAACAGCAGCAGCATGCCGCCCACCCCGGCCACGGTCTTGCCGGTATCGCCGGCGAGCAGATAGTGATGCAGATGGAAGAGCGTGGGCATCAGCAGCGGGCGCGACAGCCCGGGCTCGCCCCACACGCGCTCGCCCTTGATTGCCAGCGTGGCCGGATCGATCATCACCTGCCGCGAGCGCCCCGGCACTGCGGCAGCCTTGCCCGGCTCCTTGACGTGATACCAGGCGATGAAGACATCGCGCTCCGACACCGGCAGCATCAGCATCCTCGGCTTGCCGTACTGCGGATCGGCCTTCAGCCTGGCGACGACCTCCTGCACGGCGTCGGCGCGCAGCGGCAGCGCGACCGGCGCGGAGGCCACCAGCAGTTCGGGATTGAGCGCGGCGTCGATCTCGTGGCGCCACGACAGCACGGTGCCCGTCAGGCCCAGCAGCACGAACAGCACGCCGAGCCACAGGCCGATGTACAGATGGAGTTTGACGAGCAGGACGCGCAGGCGGCCGGTAACCATGGTGTGGAACGCTGGCACGGCCGGCCGATACCGGCGCGCGCTACGAGGCTGACAAAGCCGACAAGTGTAGCAGGCCGGTCTTGCGGGACGGTGGCGCGGGTGCTGGGCCGGGGCCTGGCCGGCGCTGGTCCCGCACTGTGCCGGCGCGGCTTCAGCCTGGGCTTGGCCACAGCGGCGCCAACAAGGTCGCCAGGTCCAGATGCGCGGCCATCGTGTCGGCCAGGCGTTCGAGCGACGCTTCGCGCAGCCCCGCCAGGTCGACCCCGTCGGCGCCATCCAGGCCGGCCCAGCGCAGCAGCGCCGCGCAGCCCGCCGGATCGTCGAACAGGCCGTGCAGATAGGTCGCCAGCACCTGGCCATCGTCGGACAGCGCGCCGTCGGCGCGGCCGTCGTCGAGCCGCAGCGCGGGCCGGGCCAGCGCCGGGCCCGCGGTAACGCCCAGATGGATCTCGTAGCCGGCGACGCTGGCATCCGCCCCCGGCAAGGCCAGCCTGCCGCGCGTGTGGCGCAGCTGCTTGTCGGCCGCCAGCACGGTGCTGAAATCGAGCAGGCCCAGGCCGTCGCTGCCGCCCGGCGCGCCCTCCCGTCCGTCCGGATCCTCGATGCGGCGCCCCAGCATCTGCATGCCGCCGCAGATGCCGACGACCTTGCCGCCATAGCGCAGATGCCGCAGCAGCGCGCGGTCCCAGCCCTGTTCGCGCAGGAACGCCAGATCGGCGCGCACGCTCTTGCTGCCCGGCAGCACGACCAGGTCCGCCGGCGGGATCGGCATGCCGGGTCCGATCCAGCGCAGGTCCACGCGCGGATGGGCGCGCAGCGCGTCGAAATCGGTATGGTTCGAGATGCGCGGCAGCACCGGCACGATCACCCGCAGGCGCGGCGCCCCGTCGTCCTTGGCCGACTGCGTGGCCGCCACCGCGTCTTCGGCATCCAGATGCAGGCCGTGCAGATAGGGCAGCACGCCCAGCACGGGCTTGCCGGTGCGCGCACGCAGCCAGTCCAGCCCTGGCTCGAGCAGCCCGATATCGCCGCGGAAGCGATTGATGATGAAGCCCTGGATGCGCTCGCGCTCGCTCGGCGACAGGCAGTCCAGCGTGCCGACCAGATGCGCGAACACGCCGCCGCGATCGATATCCGCGACCAGCACCACCGGGCAATCGACCGCCTCGGCAAAGCCCATGTTGGCGATGTCGCGCTCGCGCAGATTGACCTCGGCCGGGCTGCCGGCACCTTCGACCAGCACCACGTCGTAGCGCTCGCGCAGCCGCCGGTGCGAGGCCAGCACGGCCTGCATCGCGACCGGCTTGTACTCGTGATAGGCACGGGCGTCGAGATCCAGCCGTGCGCGCCCATGGATCACGATCTGCGCGCCGGTATCGCTGCTGGGCTTGAGCAGCACCGGGTTCATGTCGGTGTGCGGCGCCAGTCCGGCCGCCAGCGCCTGCAGCGCCTGTGCGCGGCCGATCTCGCCGCCGTCCGCGGTGACGGCGCTGTTCAGCGCCATGTTCTGCGGCTTGAACGGCGCGACCCGCACCCGCGCGCGCGCCAGCAGCCGGCACAGGCCGGCCACCACGGTGCTCTTGCCGGCGTCGGAGGTCGTGCCCTGGATCATCAGCGTGCCGCGCAGCGCGGCCCAGGGCACGGCGGCAGGCGCGAGGCCAGTGGTATCGGCGGTATCGGCGGGAGCGGCGGGAGCGGCGGGAGCGGGGGAATCCGGATAGGCTTGCATCGCGGCGATTATCGCATCGGCCCATGCCGGTCCGCGCCGATCCGCGCTGGCGAGCGCCGATGCGCCCGCTACAATACCCGGATGGAACCCAAGGCCCCTCCTCACGCCGCCGGCACCGGCCCCGCCGACACGCCGTCCGACGTCGCGCTGCCCTCCGGCGAAGCGGCCATCGCGGTCGCGACCCAGGCGGCCGTCGGCCTGCCCAAGCCCGGGCCGCGCGAGTTGACGCTGGTGCTGGGCGGCGCCCGCTCCGGCAAGAGCCACTTTGCCGAGCAGCTGGCGACCGACCATGCCTTGGCCACCGGCGGGCCGGTGACCTATATCGCCACCGCGCGCGAGGATCCCGAAGATACCGACGAGGAGATGCAGCTGCGCATCGCGCTGCATCGCGCGCGGCGCCCCGCCGACTGGAACCTGGTCGAGGAGCCGCTGCACCTGGCCGACGCGCTGTACGCGCATGCCCGCCGCGACGGCTGCATCCTGGTCGATTGCATGACCGTCTGGCTCAACAACCTGATCTTCCTCGACAAGCGTCCCTATCCCGAGCACGGCGTGATCACGCCGCCGCCGGCCTTCACCGAGGAGATGGACGCGCTGCTGGCCGCGCTGCCGACCCTGCCCGGCCATGTGATCCTGGTCTCCAACGAGATCGGCTTCGGCGTGGTGCCGATGGGCGCGATCACGCGGTTCTACGTCGACGAGCTCGGCCGCCTGAACCAGAAGCTGGCCGCCGCGGCCGACCGCGTGCGCCTGCTGGTCGCCGGTCTGCCGGTCGCGATCAAGGGACCGGACCCGGCATGGTGAGTTCGCTGTGGCCCGCGGCGCCGCTGGCGCCGGGCGCCGCCATTGCGCTGGCGGCCCTTGCCGGGGTGGGGCTCGATCGCTGGCTAGGCGAGCCGCGCCGCTGGCATCCGCTGGTCGGCTTCGGCCGGCTGGCCAGCGCCGCCGAGCGCCGGCTGAACCGGCCGGGACCTCGCTGGCGCCAACGCGGCATCGGGCTGGCGGCCTGGAGCGTACTGGTGCTCGGACCAGCCGCGCTCGGCGCGCTGCTGATCGCCACCGCCGCCGCATTCGCAACCGACCTGGCCGGCGCGTGGCTGGTTTGGCTGCTGCACGCGCTGGGCCTGTATGCCGCGCTGGGCGCGCGCAGCCTGGGCCAGCACATCGAGCCGATCGCCAGGGCACTGGCCGACGGTGAGCTCGCGCAGGCGCGCCAGCTCACCGCGCGCATCGTCTCGCGCGACACCGCCGATGCCGATGCGCCGGCGCTGGCCCGGGCGGCCTGCGAATCGGCGCTGGAGAACGGCAACGACGCGATATTCGGCGCGCTGTTCTGGTTCCTGATCGGCGGCGCGCCTGCCGCGATCGCCTATCGGCTCGCCAACACGCTCGACGCGATGTGGGGCTACCGGACCGAGCGCCTGCTGCATTTCGGCTGGGCCGCGGCCCGTCTCGACGATCTGCTCAACCTGATCCCGGCCCGGCTGACCGCGCTGTCCTATGCGCTGCTCGGCTCGACCGCGCGCGCCCTGCGCTGCTGGCGCGTGCAGGCGCCGGCCTGGTCCAGCCCGAATGCCGGTCCGGTAATGGCGGCGGGCGCCGGTGCGCTCGGTGTCGCGCTCGGCGGCCCGGCCCGCTACCACGGCCAGTGGGAAACGCGTCCGCCGCTGGGCGAAGGCGCGCCGCCCGGGGCCGCCGACGTACTGGCCAGCCTGCGGCTGGTGCGGCGAACGCTGTGGCTGTGGCTGGCACTGGCCGCCGCCTGCGGCATCGTCGCCCAGCTGCTGGCGCTGTCGCGATGAACCACCCCCATCCCCTGCCCCCTCCGATCCGCCACGGCGGCAACCTGCTGGCCGCCGCGCGCCGCTACGGCCGCGACCCGGCCGACTGGCTCGACCTGTCCACCGGCATCAATCCCGACGGCTATCCGGTGCCGCCGCTGCCGGCCGACTGCTGGCAGCGTCTGCCGCAGGACGACGACGGCCTGGCGCAGGTCGCCGCGCGCGCTTACGGTGCGCCGCAGGCCCTGCCGGTCGCCGGCTCGCAGGCCGCGATCCGCACCCTGCCGGCGCTGCTGCCGCCGGGCCGCGTCGGCATCGCCGCGCTCGGCTACAGCGAGTACGCGCCGGCCTTCGCCGCCGCCGGCCATCGCGTGGTGCCGCTGGACGAGGCCGCTTTCTCGCGTGCGACGCTGGCCGATGGCCTCGACCACCTGGTGGTCGTCAATCCGAACAATCCGACGGGACGCCTCGTGCCGCGCGAGCGCCTGCTGCGCTGGCATGCCGCGCTGGCCGCGCGCGGCGGCACGCTGCTGGTCGACGAGGCCTTCGCCGATGCGTCGGCTGCCGATGACGACGGTGTGTCCTTGGCGGCGGACAGCGACCGTGCCGGCCTGATCGTGCTGCGCTCGCTGGGCAAGTTCTACGGTCTGGCCGGCGTGCGCTGCGGCTTCGTGCTGGCGCGGCCCGATCTGCTGCAGACGCTGGCCGAGCGCCTTGGCCATTGGACCGTGTCCGGCCCCGCACGCGCGGTGGCGCGGCTGGCGCTGTGCGACACCGATTGGCAGGCCGCCACGCGGGCGCGCCTACGCCTGGCGAGCGCGCGGCTGGACGCGCTGCTGCGCGCGCATGGACTGGCGCCGGTCAGCTTGCCGCTGTTCGCCTGGGTGCCGCATGCCGACGCCGCGGGGCTGCATCAAGCGCTGGCGCATGCCGGGGTCTGGACCCGACTGTTCGATGCGCCGGCGTCGTCGATGGCTTCACAGGATGCGACCGGTGATTTCATCGGTGATTCCACCTGCCCGCCGAGCCTGCGCCTCGGCCTGCCGCCCGATCGCGAGACATGCTGGCAGCGGCTTGCCGATGCCCTCGCCACCACTCTTCCGCTCTGACATGCCCGTTTCGCCGTACCTGTCCCGCCGCCGTTGGCCGCACGCCGCCACGCGTCTTGCCGCCATTGCGTGGCTTGCCGCCGCGTTTGTCACCGTGTTCCCTACCGTGTTGCCTACCAGCGCACGGGCCGCGGTCTCCGTCGTCGACGATGCCGGCCAGACCATCACGCTGGCGCAGCCGGCGCGCCGCATCGTGTCGCTGGCCCCGCATGTCACCGAGATGCTGTTCGCGGCCGGCGGGGGCGAGCGCATCGTCGGCACCGTCAACTACAGCGACTATCCGCCCGAGGCGCGCGCGATTGCCCGCGTGGGCGACAACAAGGCGCTCGATCTCGAACGCATCGCCGCGCTCAAGCCCGACCTGATCGTGGTCTGGCGGCATGGCAACGCGCAGAAGCAGACCGAGCGGCTGCGCGCGCTGGGCCTGCCGCTGTTCCTCAGCGAGCCGCGGCGGCTGGCGGCGGTGCCGGACAATATCGAGAAGCTCGGCGTGCTGCTCGGCACCGGGCCGACCGCGCATGCCGCGGCCGAACGGCTGCGCGCGCGCATTGCCGCGCTGGGCAAGGCCCATGCCTCGCGTCCGCCGGTGTCGGTGTTCTATCAGGTCTGGCAGCAGCCGCTGATGACGCTCAACGGCCAGCATATGGTCAGCGACATGCTGGCCTTGTGTGGCGGCCGCAATGTGTTCGCCGACGAGACGCCGCTGGTGCCGACCATTTCGGTGGAAGCGGTGATCGCGCGCAATCCCGAGGCAATGATCACGGCCAGCATGGGCGCGACGCCGGCGGACCGGCCGCTGGCCGATTTCGCGCAATGGCAGCGCTGGCAGCAGCTGACGGCGGTGGCGCGCGGCAATCTGTTCACGATCGACGGCGACCTGATCAATCGGGCGGGACCGCGGGCCATCGATGCGGCGGAGATCCTGTGCCGCCAGCTGGAAGTCGCGCGCAGCCGGCGGCCCGCGCACTAGCACGACGCCTGCGCGGCCCCTGCATGGCGCTGTGCGATGCCCTATGCGCAGGCCATCAGGCGGCCGTGCGGTTCCACCACAACAGGCGCCCGGGCCGCGCCCCGCCGGGATCGAGCCGAAAGCCGCAGCTCGCGCCCCAGCCCAACTGCCAATCCAGCGTGACGGACAGCGGCAGGCCCAGCCAATGCGCGGCCAGCATCCGCGTCGGGCCGGCATGGCCGACTACCCACAGGCAGGGCTCGGACGCGGACACTTGCAGCGAGTCCGCCCATTCGGACACGCGGGCGTAGGCGCTGCGCGCCGATTCGCCGCCATGCGGGCGGGCATCCATCATGTCCGCCGCCCACCGGTCGAGCTCTTCCCGCGGCACCGCATCCCAGCGCTGCCCTTCCCAGGCGCCGAAATCGAGCTCCAGCAGCCGCGCATCCTTGTCGATGGTCAGCGCGGTCGTTCCGGCTGGCCCCATGCACGCCTGCGCGATGCGCTGCGCAGTGACGTGGGCACGCTGCGCGGGACTGCAGACGATTCGCTTCGGAGGCGGCACGCCGTTCGCCAATGCCGCCGCCGATGCGGCGATGAGGATCGCATCGGCCGGCGGCGACATCGGCTCCGTCAGCGGCAGATCGAGCCGGCCATAGCAGACCCCATCGTCGACCGCGGGATGCGCGTGCCGGATCAGGACCAGATCCATGCCGCCGCCAGCAGATAGATCAGCAATTCGCCGAGCTGCTGCGCCATGCCGAGACAGTCGCCGGTATAGCCGCCGATGCGGCGCACGAAATAGCGGCCGAGCGCCAGCCGCAGCAGCGCCAGCGCGGCGATGGCGGCGACACCGAAGCCCGGCGCCACCGCCAGCAACGGCAGCGCGCCGCAGGCCAGCACCAACGCCAGGCCGCGCGGCGACAGCCGCTGCGCGACCGGCTTGGCCTTGCCCTCGGTACGCACATAGTCGAGCGTCGCCAGATAGCTGACCGCCATCGCGCGGCTGGCGGCATGCGCGGCCACCAGCACCAGCAGCAGTTCGCGCAGCCCGCCGCGCTGGCTCAGCGCCAGCAGCAGTTGCCATTTCAGCAGCAGGGCCAGCACCAGCGCGAGCGCGCCGAAGGCACCGATGCGCGAATCGTGCATGATGCGCAGCACGTCCTCGTGCCGGTATCCGCCCCCGAAGGCGTCCACGCAATCGGCCAGCCCGTCCTCGTGGAAGGCCCCGGTCAGCAGCAGCGTGGCGCCGATGCCGATCAGCACCGCGACCGCGGGCGGCCACAGCAGCCATGCGGCCAGCGTCGCCAGCGCGGCGACGGCGCCGACCATCAGGCCGACCAGCGGGAAATAGCGCGCGGCGGCGTGCAGATAGTGCGGGGCGAAGCCGACCCAGGCGGGCACCGGTACGCGCGTGAAATAGCCGACCGCGGTCAGCAGGTAGCGCAGTTCGTCGCGCGCGCGGTCCAGCACGGGATGGGCAGGCCGCTGGGTTGGCGCTTCGGTAGGTGGTTCGGTTCGCCGCTCGTCTTGCCGATCCTGCAGCGGCTCGGGCGTGGGCTCGGTCGGCATCATGGTCATGGCGCGGATGGCGGAAAGGTTGGCGCGAGTCTATCGCGGCGGGGCGCTGTCGGTCGCGCTGTCGGTCGCGCTGTCGATCGCGCTGTCGATCGTTCCGTCGGTGGCACTGGCGGTACTGACCCCCGCCGCGCCGAACGTCGCCATCTCGCGCAGGAAGGCCACCGCCGATACCACCAGCGGATACGCCAGCGCGGCGCCGCTGCCCTCGCCCAGCCGCAGGTCCAGCGCCAGCAGCGGCCGCGCGCCGAAGTGCTCGAGCAGCGCGCGGTGGCCCTGCTCGTGCGAGCAGTGCGAGAACACGCAGTACGGCAGCACCCCGGGGGCGAGGCGGCAGGCGACCAGCAGCGCCGCCGAGGCGATGAAGCCGTCGACGAGGATGACCATCCGCTGCGACGCGGCGGCGAGGAAGGCGCCGGCCATCATCGCGATCTCGAAGCCGCCCAGCGCAGCCAGCGCATCGAGCGGTTCCACCGCATCGGCATGCCGCGCCAGCGCGCGCTCCAGAAGCGCCAGCTTGCGGGCCAGGCCGGCATCGTCCAGGCCGGTGCCGCGCCCGACGCAGGCCGCGATCGGCAGGTCCGCCAGCCGGCTGACCAGGCAGGCGGCGGCCGAGGTGTTGCCGATGCCCATCTCGCCGAAGCCGATCACATTGGTGCCCTGCGCGGCATGGTGCATCACGCGCGCGATGCCGGCCGCCAGCGCGGCCTCGGCCTGCTCGCGCCGCATCGCGGATTCGTCGACGAAGTTGCGCGTGCCCGCATCGATGCGGCAGTCCACCAGACCGGGCGCCGCGCCCGGCGGCACGCGCACGCCGGCATCGACGACTTCGAGCGCCATGCCGTGCTGGCGCGCGAACACATTGATGGCCGCGCCGCCGGCGGCGAAATTGCGGACCATCTGCACGGTGACGTCGGCCGGATAGGCGCTGACGCCGGCGTCGGCGACGCCGTGGTCGGCGGCAAACACGATCATCGCCGGGCGCCGCAGTTCAGGACGCACAGTGCGCTGGATCAGCCCGATCTGCAAGGCCAGCGACTCCAGCCGGCCGAGCGCGCCGAGCGGCTTGGTCTTGTCGTCGATCGCGGCCTGCAGTGTTGGACGCAGGGTCTCGTCCAACGGTGCGACCGTCGGCAGTGCGAAGCGCGAAACGCTGGTCAATACGGTGCTCGATATGGTGTTCGATACAGTGGTCATGGCTTACATCTCGATGCCGCGCTGGGCCTTGATGCCCTGCTGGAACGCATGCTTGACCGGCGTCATCTCGGTGACGGTATCGGCCGCCTCGATCAGCGCGGCCGGCGCGCCGCGGCCGGTGATCACCACATGCTGCATCGGCGGACGCGCGCGCAAGTCGGCGATCACGGCGTCGACGTCCAGATAGTGCAGCTTCAGCGCGATATTCAGTTCGTCGAGCAGCACCAGCCCGATCGACGGATCGCGCAGCAGTTCGCGCGCGACTGCCCACGCGGCCTCGGCCCTGGCCACATCGCGGGCGCGGTCCTGGGTCTCCCAGGTATAGCCCTCGCCCATGACGTGGAAGCGGCACTGCTCGGGAAAGCGGCGCAGGAACATTTCCTCGCCGCTGGGGAATGCGCCCTTGATGAACTGCACCACGCCGGCCTGCATGCCGTGGCCGAGCGCGCGGACCACCATGCCGAAGCCCGAGCTCGACTTGCCCTTGCCGTTGCCGGTGGTGATCACGATCACGCCGCGCTCGTCCTGCGCGGCGGCGATCTTTGCGTCGACCACCGCCTTCTTGCGGACCATCCGCGCCTTGTGGCGTTCGTCGCGGCCGTCGGTCTCGTTGCTGCGGTCGATGTCGTCGTCGTGGTTTGTCATTGCGGTAAGCGGCTCGGCTGGTGCGTCATGTCGGTCCATTGGTGGCGATCAACGCCGTATGCGCGCCCTGCGCGACGGCGATGATCGGTGTGCGCAGCGCGCGCGAGCAGTTGGCGGGCGTCAGTATCTGGTCGGCCGGACCGTGCAGGCACATGCCGTCCTCGGCCATCAGCAGCGCGTGCGTGGCATAGCGGCGCGCCAGGTTCAGGTCGTGCAGGATCAGCATCGAGGCATGGCGGCCGGCGCGCGTCAGGCGCGCGAGCGTGTCCAGCACCAGGATCTGATGGCGCAGGTCCAGATGCGCCAGCGGTTCGTCGAGCAGCAGCAGCGGCGCCTGCTGCGCCAGCACCGCGGCCAGCGACACGCGCTGGCGCTCGCCGCCGGACAGCGTCAGCACATCGCGGCCGGCCAGGCCCTGCAGATCGAGCGCTTCGAGCAAGGCCCCGACCACGGCATCGTCGTCGCGGCCGCTCCAGCCCCATCCCGACAGGTGCGGATGGCGGCCGACGGCGACCGCGTCGTGCACCGTCATCGAAAAGGTGTCGTGGATGGCCTGCGGCAGATACGCGCGCTGCCGGGCCAGACCCTCGGGCCGCTGGCGCACCAGCGTCGCGAGCGGCTCGCTGTCCAGACGTACCTCGCCGCGCTCGGCATGGCGCAGGCCGGCGAGTACGGCCATCAGCGTCGATTTACCGACGCCATTGGGGCCGAGCACGCACCACAGCTCGCCCGGCCGCATGGTGAAGTCGAGCGCGTCGAACAAGGTCCTGCCGCCTGCGCGCAAGCCCAGCGCATGCACCGAGAGTTGCGGGCAAGGCACGGTGGGAACGGTCCAGTCGACGGCGGTCGTCATTGCGGATCCTTCATCGCGGCCGCCGCAGCAGCAGGAACAGGAAGGTGGGCACGCCCAGCAGCGCGGTGATGACGCCGACCGGCAATTGCGCCGGCGCGATCACGGTGCGCGCGATCAGGTCCGCCGCCATCAGCAGCGTGCCGCCCAGCAGCGCCGCGGCCGGCAGCAGCAGGCGCTGGTCGTTGCCCCAGGCCAGGCGCACCAGATGCGGCACCACCAGCCCGACGAAGCCGATCGAGCCGGCGGTCGTGATCGCCGCCGCGATGGCGACCGATGCAATCAGGTACGCCAACAGCCGTACCCGGCCGACGCGCACACCGAGCGATTGCGCAACGGTCTCGCCGAGCAGCATCACGTTCAGCGCGCGCGCCATCGGCAGCGTCAGCAGCAGCGCCAGCACCAGCGTGCCGAGCGCGAGCCCGTAGCTCGCGGTGCCGCCGAGATCGCCGGTCAGCCAGAACAGCATGCCGCGCAGCCGCGCCTCGGGCGCGATGCTCAGGATCAGCGTGATGACCGCGCCCCAGCCCGCGGCCAGGATCACGCCGGTCAGCAGCAGCCGCGAGCCCGCTTCATGATGGCCGCCCTGGACCTGCGGATGCAGCAGGTCGCGCCGCGCCAGCGTGGCGACCAGCACCATCGACACCAGCGCGCCGCCGGCGGCGCCGGCCTGCACGGTCCACAACGGCGCCAGCGTCAGCATCGCCAGCAATGCGCCGGTGGCCGCGCCACCCGATACGCCGAGCACATAGGGCTCGGCCAGCGGATTGCGCAGCAGCACCTGCATCATCGCGCCGGACAGCGCCAGCAGGCCGCCGCAGGCGAACGCCGCTGCCGCGCGCGGCAGGCGCAGCTCGCGCACGATGGCGGACGCGGTCGGGTCGGCCGTGCCGTGCTTGCCCGATCCATCGGTCAGCCCGAACAGCGCGTGCCAGACCTCGGCGAGCGACAGGCCGACGCTGCCAACCGCCAGCGACAGCAGAAACACCGCCACGGCAGCGCCGGCCAGCAGCGCGCACACGGCCAGCGCGCGCGGCATCTCAGCAGCGCCGCGCATCGGTCTGCCTGTGGCCGTACTCGCCGTTGCCGGGGCCGCTGTCCGCATCGATGCCGCCTATCGCTGGCGCCAGCCGAGCGTGATGAAGCCCGCCCGGCCCTGCGTGTTGTAGGGGTAGGCCAGCTGATAGTCCTTGTCGAACAGATTCTCGACGCGGGCGGCGATGAACCATTGCTTGTCGATGTTGTAGCGCGCGTTGAGGTTGACGATACCGTATCCACCCAGCGTGCGCGAGCCGCTGTCCCGGCGCGACGACGACACGATCCACTGTCCGCCGATGCGCCAGTTGCCGATATCGCGGCCCAGGTCGAGCGCGGCATGCCGGCGCGCGCGGCGCAACAGCTGGGTGCCGGTCTGCTCGTCGACCGGGTTCTGCATGGTGACGCTGGCGGTCACGTCGGTGCCGAGCAGACGCGCGCGCCACGAGGCCTCGACGCCCTCGACCTTGGCGCTGCTGACGTTCTGCGCGAGGAACAGGCCGCTGGGCTGCAGCGCCGAGGTGATCAGGTTGTCGTATTGCGTGCGGAAGGCCGTCACGCGCAGCAGGCCCGCGCCCTTGCTGTCGTACTGCGCGCCGATCTCGACCGAGCGCGCCCGCTCCGGCTGCAGGTTCGGCTGGCCATAGTTCGGGTAGTACAGCTCGTTGAAGGTCGGCGCGCGGAAGGCATTGCTGGCGTTGGCGAGCAGCTTGAACTGCTCGGTCACGTAGTAGCCGTAGCCGGCGAAATAGCTGCCCTTGTCGCCGAAGTCCGAATAGTGGTCGTTGCGCAGGTTCAGCTGCAGCTGATGTTTGCCGATGCGGCCGTCGTAGCCGCCGAACACCGACACCACGTTGCGGCTGGGCGCGCCGTACGAGTTCGAGTCGAACTGCTGCTGCAGATATTCGGTGCCGAACATCAGCTGATGGCCCTTGGCCAGCGCGTATTCGTTCTGCCAGGTGAACTGGCGCGTGCGGGTCTTGAAGCGGCTGTCGAACACGCCGTTCAGCGTGTTGTCGCTGTCGTCCTCGCTCTGCGCGACCTTGAAGCGCGTGGTCCAGTCCGGTGCCAGCTTGCCGTTGACGAAGGCCGACAGCGTATAGAGCTCGCTATCGCTGCGCCAGTCGTCGGTGGGCCGCCCGAAGGTGCTGTCATACGACAGCTTGCTCTTGCTGTAGTAGGCCGCGACGCCCGCTTCCCAGCCGGGCGAGAAGCGGTGCTTGATCTGGCCCGAGACGCTCTTGTTCTCGTAGGGGTTGTCGTTCGGATTGGCGCGCGGCTGCAGGCGCGTATTGACCGCCGAGAAGCCGTCCGTCTTGAAGATCGAGCCGGTCAGGTTGAACGAGGTATCGCCGACTTGGCCGCCGTAGCCGACCGTCGCGCGGCGCGTATTGTCGCTGCCGTATTCGACCTGGGCGTTGGCGGCGGGGGGCTTGCCGGCGCCGCTCCTGGTGAAGATCTGCACCACGCCGCCGATCGCGTCCGAGCCGTACAGCGCCGACACGTTGCCGCGCACCACCTCGATCCGGTCGATCTCGTCGGGCAGGATATTGGCCAGTTGCGCGGTGCCGCTGCTGGCCGAGGCAATGCGCACGCCGTCGATCAGGATCAGCGTCTGGTTCGAATTGGCGCCCCGCATGAACAGCGTGGTGTTGGCGCCCATGCCGCCGGTGGCGGCCAGTTCCACGCCGGCCTGCGTGCGCAGCAGCGAACGCAGGTCGGGCGCCTGGCTGTTCGCGATGTCCTGCTGCGTGATCACGGTGGTATGGGGCAGCGCCTCGTCCAGCGGCTGCGCGGTGCGCGTGGCGCTGACGACGACCGGCGCCAGCGTGGTGCCCGGCAACGGGACCTGCTGCGCCAGCGCGGGCCACGCGCACAGCGTGGCGGCGGACAACAGCGCGGCCTGCGCGGGAGAAGCGGCAGCGGCGACAATATCGCGTGCAATGGCATGGGCGCGGACGCGCGCGGTCGGGCGCGGGGCCGGCAGTGCCAGGCGACGCGACCTCGAAGACGATGAAAGCATGGTGCTCGAGCGGAAGTGATAGCCTGGCCCGTTCCCCCGCGGACCGTCTGGCGGTGAGGCAGCACGAGCGCGATGGCGACCGGCATGCCCGCATCCAGGCCGGTATCCGGGCTGGCGATCGGCACCGCCCGCCTTCCCGGAACCGTGGGTCCAGTGGCATTGTGGGGCGGTGAGGCGAAGCCGGCGGCCTGGAGACGATCGTGCGGATCGGCTCGGGCGCGGCGGCGATCGCAATCGCTTACCGTTGCGGGGGCAGCACAGGTTGGCCCGGCATCGCACGGCGGCGTGGCGGACTCCCTGTTTCCCGTTTAACTGCAATCCGGTGGGGACCGGATCGCGAGCACCTGAAAACGCGCGTGAGTGTAGGCAGTTTGGCGGTCCCAGTCAAATTGGCGGCGCGCTCGGCCCATTGCGCTCCAGCGTGCCCCTGGGTTGCGCTCATTGAGGCCATTGGCCGACGATCGATGCAACTTCGACGGGAATGCACGGTCACAATCGCTTCCCGCCGTGATGACGCGGACCATGCATCGGCTAGAATCCCGTTACCTGACACCCTGAGACACGACAGGCCCATGCTGACCGAACTCGAACAACTGGCCGCCAAGATCGGCCGCGTGCTGCACCACGCGGATACGCTGGCGGCAGAGAACCAGCGGCTGCGCGAGGAGATCGAACGCCTGCAGGCGGAGGCCGCGCAGCTGCGCAGCGATCGCGAAGCGATGGCTGCCGATCGCGAACTGCTGAACATCAAGATCGAGGAAGCGCAACTGCGCATCCAGTCGATCCTGGACAAGCTGCCCACGGCCACCGATGCGCGCCAGCTGGATCTGCTCGAGGAAGGCGAGTTGCCGGCCGAGCGCGTCCAGGGCGAAGCGCGCGGCGCCCAGCCTTCCGGAGAACACGCATGAGCGGCAACAAGCAAGTCGAAGTCCATATCGCGGGGCAGCCCTACCGCTTCGCGATCGCCCCCGAGAACGAGGCCGCGCTGCTCGAAGCGGTGGCCCTGGTCGACGACCAGATGACGCGCATCAAGTCCGGTGCCTCGACCAAGGGCGTCGAACGGGTCGCGGTGATGGCGGCGATCAGCATTGCCTCGGATCTGCTCGCGCTCAAGCGCAAGCAGCAGGAGGACGGCGCGATTCCCGTGGACGCGGTGCGCGCCCGCATCCGCGAGCTCAACGAGCGCGCCGACGAGGCGCTGCGCCAGTACGCGCATGTCGGCACCAGCATGGGCGGCGGCAGCCTCGGCAACCCCGTCGGCAATACCGTTTCGCCCGCGCAATCCTGACCCCTTGAATTGCACGCAGGGGCCCACATATGGGCCCTTGTGCAAGGGCCTTCACCATGGCGGTATAGGCATGTGAAGACCGTGCCGCGGCTGCCACGCAAAATGTAACGACAAGCCAGGACGCGCTTGGTATGCGCAAAAGCCCGGTGTATAGTGGAGCCACTGCACGGGGGTACCAAGGTGCAGAAACATGGTCGGGTTATCGCGCCTGGCCGCCGTTCTCCTCCCATCCTAGTTAGAAACGGCAAACGTCTGACCTCCCCCGGACTTCGATGTCCGGGCCCAATTGGATAGTCAGACGTTTGACAGTTTCCCTGCCTGGTTCGCGAAGGTCATAACTCCTTGAACCGATATGCATTGCATGGTGCGGGATGATGCCGTGTGGGCGAGCGCGTCACCGTGTTCATAGCGTAGGCCTCGAGCCTGGGCTCCCTGAATAGGTGATGTACCCGAAATGCGGCTTCCGCAGCCACACTGAACCTCACTTGGGTTCAGGATGCCGACCCAACGGCCGAGGCGGGGACCCCATGCAAGAGGCGATGGTCTTTGGACCATCGCCTCTTTTTTTGCCCGCGTTTTTGCCTACGATGCCAGTGCGGGCGACGATGGCGCTTTCACGGTATGCTTGCCGCGTCGCGCCGCCGCTGCAACGCCCTTGCCGCGTCCTCGCGATGCCGTTCCGACCATCCACGACGTGCGAGCATGAGTCCCTCCGACAAGAAGGCGGCCACCAAGGCCGCCGCAAAATCGGCAACGAAATCGGCAAAGAAGGCCGCCGACAAACCGGCCGCGGGCGCGTCCCGCGCGCGCCAGTACTGGCTGATGAAATCCGAGCCCGACGAGGCGAGCATCGATACGCTGGCCGAGCAGGGGCGTCTGCCCTGGACCGGCGTGCGCAACTACCAGGCGCGCAATTTCATGCGCGACGCGATGCGCATCGGCGACGGCGTGCTGTTCTACCACTCGTCGTGCCCGCAGCCCGGCATCGCGGGCTTGGCCGAGGTCTGTTCGACGCCCTACCCCGATCCCACCCAGTTCGATCCCGACAGCAAGTATCACGACCCCGCCTCCAGGCCGGAGCATCCCCGCTGGGAACTGGTCGACGTCAAGTTCGTCGGCAAATGCGAGCTGATCTCGCTGGCGGCACTGCGCGAGCATGAAGAACTGGCCGACATGGTCGTGCTGCGCCGAGGCAACCGGCTGTCGATCACGCCGGTGACGCCGCAGGAATGGCAATTCATCACCACGCGGCTGATGGGACGCCGCTGACCCGCGTGCGATGCGCGCGGGCGGTACACGGACCGCCCGCGAGATAACCATAACGACAAACATCACGAAGCGATCCACGCATGACTCTCTCCCTGATTCCCGCGCTGCTGCTGCTCGGCGCCTTCACCGGCTTCTGCGCCGGACTGCTTGGCGTAGGCGGCGGCATGATGATGGTGCCGTTCCTGACGCTGACCTTCAGCTGGCTGGCCTTTCCCCAGGAAGCGATCGTCCATATGGCGATCGCGACCTCGATGTCCACCATCCTGTTCACCTCGCTGTCGTCGGTACGCGCCCACCACAAGCAGGGCGCGGTGCGCTGGAAGATCGTGCTGGCGCTGGCGCCGGGCATCCTGCTGGGCGGCATCATCGGCGGCGGCAAGGTGTTCGCCGCCCTGAAGACCGGCTGGCTGTCGCTGCTGTTCGCGCTGTTCGTCGGCTTCTCGGCCACGCAGATGCTGCGCAACCGCAAGCCGTCGCCGACCCGGCAGCTGCCCGGCGTCCCCGGCATGTTCGGCGCGGGTTCGGCGATCGGCTTTTTGTCCAGCCTGGTCGGCGCCGGCGGCGGCTTCGTCTCGGTACCGTTCATGACCTGGTGCAACGTGCCGATCCACCACGCGGTCGCCACGTCCGCCGCGCTTGGCTTTCCGATCGCCGCGGCCAGCGTGATCGGTTATGTCTGGAGCGGTTACCAGATGACCGGCCTGCCGACCGGTTCGCTCGGCTATGTCTATCTGCCCGCGCTGGCCGTGATCGCGATCGCCAGCGTACTGACCGCGCCGCTGGGCGCGCGCACCGCGCACCGGATGGAGGTGCGCAAGCTCAAGCGCATCTTCGCCGGCATGCTGTTCTGCCTGGCCACCTACATGCTGTGGAAAGCCTGGCAGACGTTCTGAACGAGCCGTCAAGGCTCGCGGCCCCGCGGAGCCCTGCGATGGCCGGTAATACGCCGATACAAGCGCCCGGCGACGCAAGGGAACCCGGCGCTGCCAGTGACCGTCTGATCACCATCACATTGTCATGGAGAACTCGATGAAGCAATTGCTCGCCGCTACCCTGCTCGGTACCACTGCACTGGCGGCCTCTGCCCAAGGCGGACCGATGCCGCCAGAAGGATGGCAACCGCCCGCGGGCGTGCTGTCGCTGTCGGCCGAGGCCGCGGCGGAAGTGCCCACCGACGTGGTACGCGTGACGCTGGCCGCGGAGCAGGAAGGCGCCGAGCCGGCGGCGATCTCTTCCGCGCTGTCGGCCAAGGCGCAGCAGGTGATCGCGCACGCCAAGCGCGTGTCCGGCATCCAGGCGGAATCGGGCGGCTTCACGATCTATCCGAGCACCGACCGCAACGGCCGCATCAGCACCTGGCGCGGACGCGCCGAGGTCATCCTGCAGTCGCGCGATTTCAGCGCGGCCTCGAAGCTCGCCGGCGAGCTGGCCAGCCAGATGCAGGTGCAGAACATCAGCTTCTCGCTGTCGCGCGAGGCGCGCCTCGCGGCCGAGAGCAAGCTGACGGAGCAGGCGGTCGCCGCGTTCCGCGACAAGGCGCAGACCACGACCCGGCTGTTCGGCTATGGCAGCTATACGATCCGCAGCGTGCAGGTCGGCGAGGCCGGCACCGTGACGCCGATGCCGCGCATGTACGCCAAGGCCGCGATGGCCGCGGAGGCCGCGCCGGTGCCGATGGAGGGCGGCAAGGCCCAGGTCACGGTGACCGTGAACGGCTCGGTGCAGATGCTGAAGTAAGGCGCGACAGGCCCAACCAACCTGGTGGCGTACTCCCTCTCCCCCTCAGGGGGAGAGGGGCGCCAACCGAGCGCAAGGCCGCTCTACCCGCTGAACCGTTCCCGCAGCAGGTTCTTCTGCACCTTGCCCATCGTATTGCGGGGCAGTTCGCTGACCAGGTGAATCCGCTTGGGCACCTTGAAGTTGGCGATCCGGTGCTTGAGCGTGCCAATCATCGCCTGCTCGTTCAGTTCGGCGCCCGGCTTGCCGACCACCACCGCCACCACCGCCTCGCCGAAATCCGGATGGGGCACGCCGATCACCGCGCTCTCCTGCACGCCCGGCATCTCGTCGAGGAAGCTCTCGATCTCCTTCGGATAGACGTTGTAGCCCCCGGAAATGATCAGGTCCTTGCTGCGGCCGACGATGGTCAGATAGTCGTCCGGTACCTTGCGCTCGCCCGACATGCCGACGATGGCCCCGCCGAAGCGTCCCATGTCGCCGGTCTTGAACCAGCCGTCCGCGGTGAACTCCTCGCGGGTCTTCTCCGGCATGCGCCAGTAGCCCTTGAACACGTTGGCGCCCTTGACCTCGACCGCGCCGATCTCGCCGGCCGGGCAAGGCTTGCCGTCGCCATCGACCACGCGCACCGACACGCCCGGCAGCGGACGACCGACGGTGCCGCCGATCCGTTCGCCCTCGCCGGCATCGTAGGGATTGGAGACCAGCATCACGGTCTCGCTCATGCCGTAGCGCTCCAGGATGGTATGGCCGGTGCGCTCGCGGAACGCCTCGAAGGTCTCCAGCAGCAGCGGCGCCGAGCCCGAAACGAACAGGCGCATGCGGCGGCAGGTGTCCTCGTCGAAGCGCTGGTCCTGCAGCATCCGCACATAGTAGGTCGGCACGCCCATCATCACGGTCGAGCGCGGCAGGAAGCGCAGCACCTGGTCCATGTCGAACTTCGGCGCCCAGATCATCTTGGCGCCGGCCAGCAGCGCGCCATGCGAGGCGACGAACAGCCCGTGCACATGGAAGATCGGCAGCATGTGCAGCAGCACGTCGTCGCTGCGCCAGCCCCAGGCCTTGTGCAGCGTTTCCGCGTTGGACGACAGGTTGTGGTGGGTCAGCATCGCCCCCTTGCTGCGGCCCGTGGTGCCCGACGTATAGAGGATCGCCGCCAGATCGCCGGGCTCGCGCTGGACCGTGTCGAAGCGGTCCGGCTGCGCCGCGGCGCGCGCGAGCAGCGTGCCGCCGCGGTCGTCGTCGAGCGTGAACACATGTCCGGTGCCATGGCGGAACGCGAGCTTGGATACCCAACCGAAATTGGCGCTGCTGCAGACCACCACGGCGGGCTCGGCATTGCCGATGAAATAGTCGATCTCCGCTTCCTGATACGCCGTGTTCAGCGGCAGATAGACATAGCCCGCGCGCAGCGTGGCCAGGTACAGGAACAGCGCCTCGGGCGACTTCTCGACCTGCACCGCGACGCGCGAGCCTTCGGGCAGGTCGAGCGACGCCAGCAGATTGGCCAGCTTGGCGGTGGCGCGATCGAGGTCGTCCCAGCTGTAGTACAGGCCGTCGTGCGTCTCGATGCAGCAGGCCTCGCGCTTGGCGGGGAAGCGGGATTCGAACAGGGCGAACAGGTTGGCGTTCATGCGATCAGCGGATAGAAGCTTGGAGGGATAGGAAGAAAACGGGGAACGGCCAGCGGCGCCGCTAGGCGCCCTCCTGTCCGTCGAAACGGGGCGGCCGGCGCGCCAGGAAGGCGGCGACGCCTTCGGCATGGTCGCGGCTGGCCGCGTACGAGAAGTGGGCTGCGAGCTCGCTGGCCGACAGCGGCGCGGGCTGCGGCGACAGCCGCGCGATGGTGGCCTTGTTGATGCGCGCGGCCAGCGGCGCGCCGGCGGCGATGCGGCGCGCGGTGGCCATCGCTTCCGCGGCGACGTCGGCGCGCGGTACCACGCGCGTCAGCAAGCCCTTTGCCTGCGCCTCTGCGGCATCGAACACGCGGCCTTCGAGCAGGATCTCCAGCGTCGCCGCGCGGCCGGCCAGCGCCAGCAGCCCCTGCAGCTCGCCGGGCGCCATCGGGAAACCGAGTTTGTTGATCGGCACGCCAAAGCGGCTGTCCGTTGCCGCGATGCGCAGATCGCAATGGCAGGCAATCTCCAGGCCGCCGCCGACGCAGACGCCCTCGATGCAGGCAACGGTCGGATGCAGGCAGCCCGCGATCGCGGCGAGCGCCGGCGCCAGCAGGTCGACGTGGTAGGCGCGCACAGAGGCAGGATCGCCGCGCAGCCGCGGAAACTCCGCGATATCGGCGCCGGCGGCGAAATTGCCGTCCGCGCCGCGCAGCACCACGCAGCGCAGCGTGCGGTCGGCCGACAGCCGCGCGAAGCCATCCGTCAGCGCGCGCCACATCGCCTCGGAGATCGCGTTGAGCTTGCCGGGGTTCGACAGCGTGACCAGCGCGATGTCGCCATCGCGCTCGAAGGTGACCGCGCCGCTCACGACGCCTTCCTCTGCCGGTTCAACATCATCGCCGTCAATCCATCTTCGCGCCGGACTGCTGCACCACCTGCGCCCAGCGCTTGATTTCGGCGCGCTGGAACTGGGCAAACTGGTCCGGCGTGTACGACGGCGTCTCCGAGCCGTTGTTCAGCCAGATCTGCTTGAGCTCCGGCGTATTGAGCGCCTTGTTGACCTCGGCGTAGAGCTTGTCGCTGATCTCCTTGGGCGTGTTCTTCGGTACCCACAGCGCGTACCAGGTCGACACCTCGTAGTTCGGCACGCCCGCCTCGGCCGCGGTCGGCACGTCGGGGAAGGCCGGCGAGCGCTTCGGCGCGGCCACGGCCAGCGCCCGGATGCGGCCGCCGCGGATATGCTGCGCCGACGAACCCAGGCCGTCGAACACCATGTCGACCTGGCCGGCGATCAGGTCGGACAGCGCCGGGCCGGCGCCCTTGTACGGGATATGCGTGATGAACGTCTTGGTCTGGATCTTGAACAGCTCCCCGGCCAGATGGTGCGACGACCCATTGCCGGCCGAGCCGTAGTTCAGCTTGCCGGGATTCTGGCGCGCGTAGGCGATCAGCTCCTGCAGCGTCTTCGCCTGGACCTTGGTCGGATTGACCACCACCACCTGCGGCGGCTGCGCGATCACGGTGATCGGCACGAAGTCCTTCTCGATGTCGTAATCGAGCTTCTTGTAGAACGAAGGGGCGATCACATGGTGCGCGCCGCCGATGAAGATGGTGTAGCCATCGGGCGCGGCCTTCGAAGCGAGGCTGGCACCGACCGTGCCGCCCGCGCCGCCGCGGTTGTCGATGACGAACTGCTTGCCCAGCTGCTTGGACAATTGCGCCGCCAGCGGGCGGGCAAAGGCGTCGGTCCCGCCGCCGGCCGGGAACGGCACGACGACCGTGATCGGCCTGGACGGCCAGGGCTCCTGCGCCGAGGCCGGGCCGAGCGCCATCATTGCGATGCCGCCGGCGACCGCCAGCATCCGTGCCGTCCGTTTGAACTGACTACGTTCCATGGTGTGTCTCCTCGCTTTGTCTTATGAAAATGCGATGTGAACTGCTGGTGTGAACCGCTTTGGAACTTCCCGTCGAAAATGCACTGCGAAAACTGGATGATGCGGTGATGCGGTGATGCGATGTGCTGGTGCGATGCGGCGATGCCGGCCGGCGCCGGCCGCGCTCCCTCAGGAGCGCGACAGCAGCTTGGCGACGGAGCGGCTGATGCGCGGACTGCCCTCGCCCAGCTTGGCCAGATTGTCGTCGAGCGCCTCCGGTACGTACAGGTAATTGACCATCATGCCGCAGGACTGCGCGCGTCCCTTGTTCGACAGGTCCGCGCCCCAGTTCAGGCGCTCGACGCAGGCGCCGTTGCCGAGATGGAAACGCGCCACCGGGTCCGCGGGCAGCGCGCCGTTGCGCGCGTGCACGAGGAAGTGCGCCGCCAGCGCCAGGCCGCTGTCGCGCACCAGCGCGTCGTCGGAAGCCGCGTTCAGCGCCGCCAGCCATTCCGCACCGGTGGTCGGCACCGCGGGCGGCCTGGTCTCGCCGTCGGCCGGCGTGCGCGCACCCCAGCGCTGCATGGACTTGCTGCCCAGCACCTTGGCGACGGTATCGCCGTCCTGCTTGCGCAGCCAGTCGGCGAAACCGGGTATCGGCGACAGCGTGGCGTACTGCTTGACCTTGGGGAATTCGCGCTGCAATTCCTCGATGACGCGCTTGAGCAGGAAATTGCCGAAGCTGACGCCGCGCAGGCCCGGCTGCGTATTCGAGATCGAATAGAAGATCGCCCATTTGACGCGGCGCAGGTCTTCCTGCGGCGCGGCCTCGTCGAGCAGGCTCTGCACGTTGGCCGCCATCTCGGGCACGAACGCCACCTCGACGAAGATCAGCGGCTCGCGCGGAATCCGCGGATGGAAGAAGGCGTAGCAGCGGCGATCCGAATCGAGCCGGTTGCGCAGGTCGGCCCAGGAGGCGATCTCGTGCACCGCCTCGTAGCGGATCAGCTTCTCCAGCAGCGACGCCGGCGAATCCCAGGTGATCGGCTGCAGCTCGAGCAGGCCGACGTCGAACCAGTTGGACAGCAAGCCTTCGAGGTCTTCGTCGAGCACGCGCAGGCCGGCGATCTTCTTGTACCAGCGCAGCATGTCCGCGCGCAGGTGGATGATGAAATGCAGGCCGCAGGCCGACGTCGCGCTCGGACCGTGCAGCCCCGCCAGCCGCTTGAAGAAGCGGATGCGGGCGCTCGACAGCGCATGGCTCAGGCCCGTGCCGTTGCGCCCCGCCTTGCCGCCCTCGCCCGCGGCGGCGCCCTCGCCATCGCCCTGCGCACCGCTGTTGGCGACCTCGGCCAGCAGCGTCAGCATGGCCTGGCGGGTCGGCTCGTCGGCGGCCTCGTATTCGTTGCGCCAGGCCTGCGCGGCGGCGTTGGCGGCGCCATCTGTCAGGCGGGCATCGAAGCACAGCCGCAGTTCCTCGCGCTGGCGGCGCTGCACGCGCGTGCTCAGCGTCGCGGGCGCGGCCGTGCGGGCCTTGCCATCGTCGGCCGCGTTGGCATCGGCCGGTGTCCCCTTGCGGTTCCACCAGCGGCCGAAGCGCGCCAGCAGCGTGCTGCCGGCCGCGTCGGGGCGTGCGTCGCCCAGGGTTTCGCTGGCGCCGAGCGGCGCGCTGACGGTCTTGTCTCCGGTCTCGAAAGAAGTCATCGAACTACCTGTGGGCAAAAGATGGGAGCGAACTCGAAACGGTACGGCGGTGAAGTCGGGTCAGCGTTCGGCGGCGGCCTTGGCCGCCAGGCGCAGGCGGCTGTGGCGCCGTCGCGCGGGCGCCTCGGGTTCGGGCGCGGCGGCTCGTGCATCCGCGTCCAGCGCCTTCAACGCGGCGCGCTGGCGCAGCAGGTGGGTCTTCATCATCGCCTCGGCACCTTCGGGGTCGCGCGCCTTCAGCGCGGCGAAGACCGACAGATGCTCGGCACAGGATTCGTCGATGCGGCCCGGCAACTGCAGGCTCTTGTGCCGCGACAGCCGCAGCACCTTGCGCAGGTCGCCGATCAGCCCGGACAGCCAGCGATTGCCGGCAAGCCGCTGGATCGCCTCGTGGATCTGGTAGTTGGTCTCGTAGTAGGCGTCGATCTGGCCGGCGCCGGCGTAGCGCGCCAGATCGCGGTGCAGGTCCTCGAGCGCGTCGAGGTCGGCGGCGGTGGCATTGCGGGCCGCCTCGTAGGCGCAGCGGCCTTCGAGCAGCGCCATCAGGGGGAAGATTTCGTCCAGGTCCTGCTCGGACAACTCATTGACGAAGCAGCCGCGGCGCGGCTCCAGCCGCACCAGCCCTTCGGCGGCCAGCACCTTCAGCGCCTCGCGCAGCGGGGTGCGCGATATGCCGAGCGTGGTGGCAAGGGCCGCTTCGTCGATCCAGGCGCCCGGCACGAGCGTGTGCTCGTCGATCATGGCGCGCAAGCGATCGGCGACTTCGAGATACAGCGCCTGCTGAACGATGCGCATGGATGCCTCCCCGGTGCGATGCATGGACATCGCGAGGCCCGCAGCCCGTGGGAGGGGCCCTCGCAATAATTCATAATTATGAATAACGGCGAGGGAATGGCAAGGCGTTTCGATGTTGCACAGCGTCAAGCGCTGCGGACGGCGCTTTGGCGGCGCATAGAGCGACGGCCGCGTCGCTTCAACCCCCGGCCAGAATACGCCGCGCCCGCTCCAGCACCGGGCGGTCGACCATCTTGCCGTCAACCGCCACGGCGGCGCCGTCGGCCGAGGCGGCCGCTTCGACCACGCGGCGCGCCCACGCCAGTTCGCCTTCCGTCGGCGCGAGACCGGCATGGACCGGGCGGACCTGGGCCGGATGGATCAGCAGCTTGGCGCCGAAGCCGAAGGCGCGCGCTCGCGCGGTCTCGGCCACCAACACCGCGGTATCGCCGAGCGCCGTGCAGACGCCGTCCACCGGCGCGGGCAGTCCCGCCGCGCGCGAATGCAGCACCAGCAGGCTGCGGAAGGCATGCAGCGGCTCGCCCTCGTCGCCGACGCCCAGGTCGCCCATCAGGTCGATGCTGCCGAACAGCAGCCGGACCACGCCGGGCTGCGCCGCCAGCCGCGGAAGCTGGGCGAAGCCCGCCGCGGTCTCCAGCAGCGCGTGGCATTGCACGCCCGGCAGCGCCTGCCGTAGCCGCTGCATCGCCTCGGCGTCGGCCTTGGGCAGCACCAGCGTGTCGACGCCGAGCGCCCGGCACCAGGCGATATCGTCGTCGTGGTAGGGCGTGCCGGCGGCGTTCACGCGCACCAGCAGCAGCACACCGGCACTGGCGGCCTGCTGGGCCAGCGCGGGCCAGGGCGCGCGCAAGCCCTCGCGCGCCGCGGCCTTGTCGGCCGGCGCCACCGCATCCTCGAAATCGACGATCACCGCGTCGGCCCTGGCGGCGAGCGCCTTGCCGACCCGGTCCGGACGGTTCGCCGGCACGAACAGATAGCTGCGCGGCAACCGCTTGCCCAGCGTCGTCATTGCGTTCTCCACCGTCATACCGCGCCGGCCGCACGCATCGCGGCAATCCGTTCGCCCGCGATGCCCAGTTCGGCGAGGATCGCGTCGGTATGCTCGCCCAGCGCCGGCACCGGGTCCATGCGTGCCTCGGTCATGCCGGGCGGCAGCAGCGCCGGGATGGCGCCCGCCGGCGTCTCGACCTGGCGCCAGCGCTGCCGCGCGGCCAGCTGCGGATGCGCCCAGACGTCGGCCATCGTATTGACCTGCGCGTTGGCGATCTTCGCGGCGTCCAGGCGCGCCCCGACCTCCTCGGCGCTCCACCGCGAGAACGCCGCGACGATGCGCTCGCGCAGCGCGGCACGATTGGCGCTGCGCAGGCTGTTGCTGGCGTAGTCGGGATGCGCGATCAGCTCCGGTTGCTGCAGCACCGACTCGCAGAACACCGCCCACTCGCGTTCGTTCTGCAGGCCCAGCATCACGGTCTTGCCATCGCCGGTCGGAAACGGCCCATAGGGATAGATGGTGGCATGCGAGGCGCCGGCGCGCGGCGGCGGCGATGCGCCATCGAAGGCGTAGTACAGCGGGAAACTCATCCACTCGACCATCGACTCGAGCATCGAGATATCGATGCGCTTGCCGCGGCCAGTCTGTCCGCGCTCGATCAGCGCGGCCAGGATATTGGAGTAGGCGTACATGCCGGCGGCGATATCGGCGATCGATGCGCCCGCCTTGACGCCCTCCTCCGGCGTGCCGGTCACCGAGACGAAGCCCGACTCGCTTTGTACCAGCAGGTCGTAGGCCTTCTTGTCGCGATAGGGGCCGTCGGCGCCGTAGCCCGAGATATCGCAGACGATCAGCCGCGGATAGCGCTCCGACAACGCGGCATGATCGAGCCCCAGCCGCGCCGCCGCACCCGGGGCGAGGTTCTGCACCAGCACGTCGGCGCGCGAGAGCAGCGCGTCGAGCACCGGCGCCGCGCCTTCGTGCTTGACGTCCAGCGTCAGGCTCTCCTTGCCCCGATTGGTCCAGACGAAGTGCGAGGACAGTCCGCGCACGCGATCGTCGTAGGCCCGCGCGAAATCGCCGGCGCCCGGACGCTCGATCTTGATCACGCGGGCGCCGAGGTCGGCCAGCTGGCGCGTGCAGAACGGCGCGGCGATGGCCTGTTCGAGGGAGATGACGGTGATGCCTTCAAGCGGTCGGGTCATGGCGGTGGCTTCGCGAAGGGAATGGGAGGGCCGGGCTGGCGCGATGGCATCAATCTAGCCGCGATCGCCGCCGCGCGGAAATACGGAATCGCGAGCCAGCCATAAGTACAATCAATACCTTCGGCTTTGACTGGGGCGGGACATGGATATCCGGGGCATGCGCTATTTCGTCGCGATCGTCGAGCACGGCAGCCTGACCCGCGCCGCCGAGGTCGCCCACGTGGCGCAGCCCGCCTTGAGCCAGCAGCTCGCGGCACTCGAAGCGGAACTTGGCGTGGCGCTGGTGCATCGCGGCGCCAAGGGCGTCAAACCCACCGAGGCGGGCCGCACGCTGTACCGGCATGCCCGCGCGATCCTCAAGCAGATCGACGTGGCGCGCGCCGACGTCAAGGTCGCCGGCGCGGACATCGCCGGCACCGTGGCGATCGGCCTGCCGACCACCGCCGCCGCGGCATTCGGCATGCCGCTGGTGCGCACGGTCCGCCAGCGCTATCCAGGCGTCCGGCTGCAGCTGTTCGAGAGCATGAGCGGCTATATCGCCGAGCTGCTGAACAACAACCGGCTCGACTTCGCCATCCTGTTTCGCGATACGCCATCGCGGGCGGTGGAGCTCGAGCCGTTGGCCAGCGAGGCGCTGTATCTGGTCGGCACGCCGCCGATCACCGCGGAATCGAGGCGGCATCGCGCCAGATCGGGCAAGGAAGGGACCATTGCCTTGAAGTCGCTGGCCGATATCCCCCTGGTGCTACCAAGCGGGGCGCAAGGGCTGCGCGAAGTGCTGGAACAGCACGCCAGCGGCGCCGGCATTCGACTGCAGGTCGTGGCGGACCTGGACTCGCTGCCGATCCTGCTGCAGACCGCGCGGGAAGGGCTCGCCTGCACCATCCTGCCCGCGTCGTCACTGACCCGCGAGCCGGACGACGACGCCCTGCCGACACGGCTGATTCTCCCCGAGCTCGACCGCACGCTGTCGCTTTGTTGGCCGCGGGCGCTGCCACGGACCGCCGCCGCCGAAGCGGTGGCCGAGGCATTGCGCGAGATCGTCGCCGCGAAGATTGCGGAAGGCGGGTCGTTGAAGGCCGCGCGCGCGTAGCGCCCGGTTACGGCGCCTTCGGCGGATCCTGCCTCAGCTCCCGCTCCATCATGGTCATGCGCGCGGCGATGGGCTGGGCGAAGAACCGGATCGCCCTCTCGACCATCAGGCCCCGAAAGGTACGCTGGAAGAGAGAAGCGCAGAGGTGGTCCAGTTGGCCGACGAGCGCCGCTGCCTCGGCAGTGGCCGCATTCCAGGCGTGGGCTGCCTCGGCCCGCTCCGAGGCATCCGGCAAGCGATCGAAGCCGATGCTGTTGTGGTCGTCGAACAGCACGCGCAGTCCGGTCACGTTATTGCCAAGGAACCAGCCGCGTTCCATATACATCGTGACTGCCAGCTGGCTCATCGCCTCGATCGTGGCAAAGCGGCCGGCATGCAGGCTCCCCATTTCGTCGAGCACGAGCATCTCGCTGCGAGCCTTCTCCAGCAGCAGGAAGGCGCACAGACTTTCGACCATGACCGCCTTCTTGTGCTCGGCCTCCTCGATCCGCTGCGGATAGGGCTGCGCGAGCGCCGTCGAAAGGTGCTGCACGTATCGCGCAGCCGTGCGGATCCGGCTCTGCGCCCAGGCCAGGCTGGCCTCCCATTGGAGCTGCACGCCGTTCGGCGGTGCGAGCACCGGCTGCATTGCCGAGGTCGCTGCCGCGGGCGCGTCGTCGGGGACCGGAACGGTCGGCGAGGCGCTGTCATGGCTGCCCAGACCATAGGCCGATGCATCGCCCAGCCCATCCGGGCCCTCCCCCATGTCCACCGAGTTGTAAGACCCGATGCTCGAGTTGGACACGCTTCGGCTCAACGTGCCGTCGCTGGCCGTATCGCCCCCTTCTTCGACCGCCGCCGCGTCCGCCGCAGGCTCTGCCGCGGCCGACGGGTTTTTCCGCTCGAAGCCCAAGCCGCGCCATAGCAGTTCGATCATCTGGCCGCTATCCAGCGCTTCGTCCCAACCGCTGTCGTGGCTGCCCGCCACGTCGCCAGGCGAGTCGGCCGCGCCCTGGTCGGGGAAGAGCAGGCGCGACGATACGGTGCGCGCCAGGCCATTCTGCTCCGGCGCGCGCTCGCTGGAATGGTCGACCAGGCGCTTGGCCGCATCGCACAGCATGCTGTCTTGCACTTCCGTGCAAAAGTGGACCGCCCCAATGTCGCCGCCACAAAGCTCCTTCAGCACGTCCCACTCCAGCGGCTGCGTGAAGTCTGCATTGGCTTCGAGCCAACGGCTCATCCGGGTGCCAAGCTCGCGTACCACCAGAGCGAGCTGGGGCTGACGGTCAGGAAAGTGACGATAGGCCTCGGGCTTGGCGAACGCTTCCCCCGCGCCGAAGATGGTCGCGATCACGCCCACGGCGGCCGATGCCCCGGTTCCCGCCGCACACGCGGCCGTCAGCAGGAAGGACCCGCCCAGCGCAGCGCCGGTCAGGGCCACCGGCCACAGGATCACCGCCAGCGTGACGGCACCTGCGATGCCGAGCAGTGCGCCCACGGCAAGCGCGATGGCCTTGCCGACGCTGCGCTTTTGGACGTGGGGCGCGATCTCGTCTTGCAGCGACTGGAGCTTTTGCATCAACGCCTGGCATTGCGTCGCCAGCTTCAAGTTGCGCGCCATCAAAACGGCGATGTGCCGCTCCTGCGCCTGTGCGCCGCATTGCCACGGCATGGTGGCACGGTGCTCGAGCTGCACAATGTCCCGTGCCAGATCCTGGAGCGCCTCGAAGTCCTTGCGGCAGGCTTCGAGCCTCTGCTTCAGTTGCTGCTTCTGACCCGCCGCGACTGCCAGCGCGTCGATCGTTTTCCCCAATTGATGCAGGTGCTGCGCGCAGCCGGCCGTTACCGCGTCGCCGATCGCGCTTTCTGCCTGCGCGAGCGTGTCGATGGGCGCCTCGCGGGATGACGGGCCGGCGCGATTCCCGGGGTTGTCCCGGATGCCGGGAGTCAGGGACGGAAACAGGACGGTGGCAAAGGCAGGAGCGGACAGTGGCGGCACGGCGAATCCAAAGGCAGGCGGCTAAGACGAAAGAGAACGACAGCGACGACGGCAGCCAGAACGAAGGCGCGGGCGAACGCCGAAGGACGTTTCGGCCAGATCGCGACGGCGGCGGGAAAGGGATCGTCGATGCGCCGCAGGATCGCGCAAGTTATATGCAAAGGCTTTCATAAATCGACAAGCAACTCGCGATAAGTGACAGCTGACGCTTGAGCCATCACACGCCGTGGCCGCATGCTGTTCGACCGCCCTCTTCCGGAGAACATCATGTTCATCGCCTCTCCCTCCGCGAAACCGCAACCCGTAGTGGTCCGATGCGCCGCGCCCGAGGCGCTGCGCAACCGCGACATGCGTCGGCTATGGCAAGCCCATGGAGGTTGGCTGCAGTGTGGAAGCGATCGCTTCCAGATCCGGTGGGAAAGGGGGCGGCCCGTCGTCCGCAGCGCGACAGCCGCCGCGCCGCAACGGCAGGCGCTGGCGGCGCTGCTGACCGACAGGTGCCGTGAGCTGTTCGACGATCAGTTCCACTGGCCAAGCGGCACCAACCCGTCGGTACGGCTCAATGGCCAGGTTTCCTTCGCGCAGGGGCGTCCGTCCGGGCCGATCGCCTGCCGCCATCTGGCCGTCTTCTGGCTCGGCCTGTTCATCGACAACCTGCCCCATGGTCCCGATTACTCCCGGCTGGCCACCGCACAGGCACTGCGGGACAACGTCCCGCTGGACTATGACTACAGGGTGGTGCCGAACGCCGTGCAGCTCGGCAAGCTGCGCGTGGTAATGAGCGAGGACTGGGGCAAGGAATTTGCCGCCCGCCTGGCCGAACTCGAGTTCCGGAACGAAATGGCCACGACCCTGCTGGTCCTGACGCCCGACCACGCGATGGCCGTCGGGCTAAGCATCTTGCGTCAGCCGAATCGAACCCGCTATGTCGTCGCCTTCTACGATCCGAACAACACGGCCACGCATCTCGAAGCGCGCTTCGACGACATGGAGGCGGTAGGCAACCTGCAGGCACGATGCTTCACCCCTCTCGCGCGCGACTACGAGGCCTTCCTCCCGCAAAGCCAGACCTTGAATACGGTGGACGCCATGCTGATGGTCGAGCTCGATATCGCGACGCTGCGGCAGCTACGCGACATGGACGTGACCCTGCCCGCGCAGCCGCGCCAACTGTCGGGAACGTTGCCGCGACCCACCGCCGATGCGTTGTGGTACCTGCTGCGTTATGGCTGCGATGACGCGGTTCGTCAGCTGGCACCGGCCCTGCGCGCGCTGCCCGAACAGGAACGCCTCCAGCGGCTCCGCACGAACCGCTCCACCCAGCTCTTCTACGACATCATGTCGCACGGGCTGCCATCGTCGGCCAGACTGTTTGGGGAGCTGATCGCCGATCTTCCACTGGAGCAGCGGATTCACCTGCTGCGATCGCAGGCCGACTGCGGCACGACGGCCTTCGGTTACGCCGTCAAGTCCGGCCGCGCCGAAATGTTCCGGCCATTTTTCGAACTGCTGCAAGCGCTGCTGCCGCACGACCATCACTACGCCATGCTCGCGGCGGCCATGCCAGACGGGACCTCGGCGCTCTATCACGCGTTCAAGCACGGGCGTTTCGATACGCCACCGGCGTATGCCGCCGCCTTGTCGTCCCTGCCGCCGCTGATTCTGGCTTCACTGATGTGCGCGCGTTCGGCCGACAACGAAACGGGCCTGGAGGCAGCCGTGCGGAACAACGACCTGATCACCGTCGGCAATTTCGACAGAGTGCTCGCGCTGCTGCCGCCGCCGGCGTGCGTCTACCTGCTGAAGCCGGCGTGGCGGCTGATTCGACGGCTGAACGCGCAGGGGCGCCAGCAGTGGCTCGTCGAACAGATGATGCGATCCCATCTGGAGCGGTTTGCCCCGTCGCTGCTGTCGGGCGACGGCAGCGATCGGGAGGGGCGTGCCAGGGCAGCCTCTAATGGCCGGGCGCGCTGGAAGTGGAAACCGGGCTGATGGCGGGCGGCGGAGATCACGCCGACAGCTGCGGCTGCCGCCGATACGCCCACCACATCATCGCCGCGCCGGCCACGATCATCGGCAGGCTCAGCCACTGACCCATCGAGAAGTTCAGCGCCAGCAGGCCGAGGAAGTTGTCCGGTTCGCGCGCGAACTCGGCGAGGAAGCGGAACACGCCGTAGCCGAGCAGGAAGGCGCCGGAGACCGCGCCCATCGGCCGCGGATGGCGGGCGAACAGCCACAGGATCACGAACAGCGCGACGCCTTCGCCGGCGAACTGGTACAGCTGCGACGGATGGCGCGCGATGTTGTCACCCGCCTGCGGAAAGACCATGCCCCACGGCAGATCGGTGGGACGGCCCCACAGCTCGCCATTGATGAAGTTGCCGAGCCGGCCGGCGGCCAGGCCGCAGGGAATCATCGGCGCGATGAAGTCGGTCACCTCCATCCAATGCCGGCCGCGCACCTTCGAGAACACCCACATCGCGATCACCACGCCAAGGAAGCCGCCGTGGAAGGCCATGCCGCCCTCCCACACCTTGAAGATATCGAGCGGATGCGACAGGTAGAAGGAGGGCTTGTAGAACAGCACGTAGCCGAGGCGGCCGCCGAGGATCACGCCGAGCACGCCGTAGAACAGCAGGTCATCGATATCGCGCGCGGTCCAGCCTTGCGCCGCCACCTGCGGCTGGCGCAGCCGGATGCGGCCGAACCACATAAACATGATGAAGCCGGCCAGGTACATCAGCCCGTACCAGCGGATCGCCAGCGGGCCCAGATGGATGGCGATGGGATCGAAGTTCGGATGGATCAGCATGCGGGTCTATCGCTTGGCGTTGTCGGATGGGGTTGGTGGGATGGAGGGAATCGGCATCAATGCTTCGGCTTCGGCCTGAGATTCGCGTCGGGCCTGGCGGCGCGGCGCTTCGATGGGCCGCTGCCCGGGCGCACCGCCGGCGCCAGCGCCGACGCGATCTCGATGAACGAGCGCAGCACCGGACTGGGGCCGGCCGCGCCGTTGTCGCGCCAGGCCAGGCCGGTCTCGATCTCCGGCACCGCGCCGCGCAACGTCAGGTACGACACGCCGGTGCGCCGCAGGTTGCATAGCGAGGCAGGCACCAGCGCGACGCCGATGCCGGCCGACACCAGGCTGACGATGGTCTGCATCTGGATCGCTTCCTGCGCGATCACCGGGGCGAAGCCGTCGCGCGCATAGTAACCGGTAATGATGTCATGAAATGCCGGCGCGCTTCGGCGGGGAAACAGGATCAGCGGTTCATGCGCGAAATCGGCCAGCGCGACGGCATCGGACTGGGCCGCGCGGCCGCGCTGTCCCGGCGCGCGCCAGTCCTGCGGCACGGCGAGCACCAGCGGCTCGCGCACCAGCGGCAGATATGACAGGCCATGGGGCAAGGCGGGCATCTGCGGGCGGATCACCAGCCCGGCGTCGATCTGGCCTTCGGCCAGCGCATCGAGCTGGATATCGCTGGTGGCCTCGCGCAGTTGCAGCTCGACCTCGGGATGCCGCGCGCGAAAGCGCCGCAGCAGATCGGGCAGGATGCCGTAGTCCGCGGTGCTGACGAAGGCCAGCGACAGCGTGCCCACTTCGCCGCGGGCCAGCCGCTGCGCCAGCGCGGGCAATCCCGCTGCGTCGGCCAGCACCCGCCGCACCTCGGGCAGCCACTGCTGTCCGGCCGGCGTCAGTGCGACCGAGCGGCGCGTCCGCACGAACAGGGGCACGCCGATCTCGTCCTCGAGCGCCTGGATCTGTTGCGACAACGGCGGCTGGGTCATGGCCAGGCGCGCGGCGGCGCGGCCGAAATGCAGTTCCTCGGCGACGGTGACGAAATAGCGCAACTGGCGCAGATCCACGCGGACTCCCGGTGCGGCGAGGCGGGCGCGACTGCCGCTCACCGCCGGCAACCGCCCACCCCTGTGATAGGAAAAACGACTCAATACAGCACGAATAATATATTTGACACTGCAAAACGCAAACGGCATGCTGTCGGCCACAACTACAGCGGCGCCCGCCCGGGCGCCACGCCAGTCCCCGGAGAGATACGCATGGCATACAACAAACGCTCGCAGAACATCACGCAAGGCGTGGCGCGCTCGCCCAACCGCTCGATGTACTACGCGCTGGGCTACCAGAAGGAAGACTTCGACAAGCCGATGGTCGGCATCGCCAACGGCCACTCGACGATCACCCCCTGCAACGCCGGCCTGCAGCGTCTGGCGGACGCCGCCGTCGATGCCGTCAAGGCCTCCGGCGCCAACCCGCAGATCTTCGGCACGCCGACCATCTCCGACGGCATGTCGATGGGCACCGAGGGCATGAAGTACTCGCTGATCTCGCGCGAGGTGATCGCCGATTGCATCGAGACCGCCGCGCAGGGCCAGTGGATGGACGGCGTGGTCGTCATCGGCGGCTGCGACAAGAACATGCCGGGCGGCATGATCGCGCTGGCGCGCACCAATGTGCCGGGCATCTACGTCTACGGCGGCACCATCAAGCCGGGCAACTGGAAGGGCAAGGACCTGACCATCGTGTCCTCGTTCGAGGCCGTGGGCGAGTTCACCGCGGGCCGGATGAGCCAGGAGGACTTCGAGGGCGTCGAGAAGAACGCCTGCCCGTCGACCGGCTCGTGCGGCGGCATGTATACGGCCAACACGATGAGCTCGTCGTTCGAGGCGCTGGGCATGTCGCTGCTGTACTCGTCGACGATGGCCAACCCCGACCAGGAGAAGGTCGACAGCGCGGCTGAATCGGCGCGCGTGCTGGTCGAGGCGATCAAGAAGGACATCAAGCCGCGCGACATCATCACGCGCAAGTCGATCGAAAACGCCGTCAGCCTGATCATGGCGACCGGCGGCTCGACCAACGCCGTGCTGCACTACCTGGCGATCGCGCATGCGGCCGAGGTCGAATGGACCATCGACGATTTCGAGCGCATCCGCCGCAAGGTGCCTGTGATCTGCAACCTGAAGCCGTCGGGCCAGTACGTCGCCACCGATCTGCACCGCGCCGGCGGCATTCCGCAGGTGATGAAGATCCTGCTGAACGCCGGCCTGCTGCACGGCGACTGCCTGACCATCACCGGCCGCACACTGGCCGAGGAACTGGAGCACGTGGCCGACCAGCCGCGCGCCGATCAGGACGTGATCCTGCCGATCGACAAGGCGCTGTACAAGGAAGGCCATCTGGCCATCCTGAAGGGCAACCTGGCCGAGGAAGGCGCGGTGGCCAAGATCACCGGGCTGAAGAACCCGGTCATCACCGGCCCGGCGCGCGTGTTCGATGACGAGCAGAGCGCGATGGACGCGATCCTGGCCGACAAGATTCAGGCCGGCGACGTGCTGGTACTGCGCTATCTCGGACCGAAGGGCGGCCCCGGCATGCCGGAAATGCTGGCGCCGACCTCTGCGATCATCGGCAAGGGCCTGGGCGAATCGGTCGGCTTCATCACCGACGGCCGCTTCTCGGGCGGTACCTGGGGCATGGTGGTCGGCCACGTCGCGCCGGAAGCCTTTGTCGGCGGCACCATCGCCCTGGTGCAGGAAGGCGATTCGATCACGATCGACGCGCACAAGCTGCTGCTGCAGCTGAACGTCAGCGACGAGGAACTGGCGCGCCGCCGTGCCGCCTGGAAGCAGCCGACGCCCCGCTATACGCGCGGTGTGCTGGCCAAGTTCTCGAAGCTGGCGTCGACGGCCAGCAAGGGCGCGGTGACGGACTGAGCGCTGCCGTCCTTCCCGCGAACGCGGGAATCCAGCGTCTGCGAGGCCGCTGGGTCCCCGCCTTCGCGAGAACGACCGGTCTGTCAGCAAAAAGAGCCTGCGAGCGATCGCAGGCTCTTTTGTTTGGCGCGTTGCGTCGCAGTTCAGCTCGCCGCCACGGTCCGCTCGATCAGCCTGACCATCGCGGCGCGGATCGCGGCCGGGTCGTCGCCGGCATCGATGGCGAGCGCGGCCCGGTCGAACGCCGCCGACAGCAGCGTGGCCAGCGCATCGACCGTCAGTGGCGGCGGGATGCGCTGGCCCAGCGCGGCGGCCAGCCCCTCGCGCAGCGTGCGGCCCGCGTGGCCCTGGTCCAGGGCCAGGCTCTCGCTGGCACCGAGCACCGCCGGACCGTCGAGCAGCAGCAGCCGCGTGCGTCCGGCCACCGTCATCGCATCGAGATAGGCTTCGCTGCCGGCGATCAGCGCCTTGCGCGGCGAGCGCGTGGCGGGTGCGGCGCGCTCGATCTCGTCGGCCACCGCCCTCGCCTCCTCCTCCAGCACCGCGCGAAACAGCGCGCGCTTGTCCTCGAAGTGGTGATAGAGCGCACCGCGCGTGATGCCGGCCGCCGCGACGATTTCCGGGGTCGAGGTGTCGGCATACCCCTTGTCGACGAACAGCGCGCGCGCGGCGGCCAGCAAGGCGCCGCGCGTGGCCTCGGTGCGTTCACGGTTGGTCCGCGGCATTTTTCTTTGCATACATACAGCCTGTATGTTATAACGATAAAAAGATACAGACTGCATGTTAATGTAATCCGGCCGTTTCCCGAAGCGGTCGCACCGAACGGAGACCATCATGAAGATCACCAGCTTCTACCCCGTCATCCAGACCGCCGATGTGGCAGCCACGGCGGCCTTCTACCAGCAGCATTTCGGCTTCAAGGCGCTGTTCTCGAGCGACTGGTATTGGCATCTGCAGTCGGCGGACGACGCCGGCGTCAACCTGGCCGTGCTCGACTACCGGCACGAGACCATCCCGGCGGGCAGCCGCGCGCCGGTGGCCGGCACCATCCTGAACTTCGAGGTCGAGGACGTCGACACCTTGTACGCGCAGTTGCAGCAGGCTGGCCTGCCGATCCGGCTGGCGCTGCGGGACGAGGCCTTCGGCCAACGGCACTTCATCACCGCCGACCCCAACGGCGTGCTGATCGACATCATCAAGCCGATTCCGCCCTCCGCCGAGTTCGCGGCGCAATACGACCCGCAGGCCATGCCGGGCTGATCCGGTCCTGCGGCGGTATCATGGCCCGATCATCGGCGGCCGCGGACACCGGCGGCCTTCGATACCGCAAGGAGGGACCATGAGGACAGTGATGTTGATTGGCGCGCCCACCGATGTCGGCGTCAGCACGCGCGGCGCATCGATGGGACCGGAGGCGATGCGTGTCGCCGATATCGCCGGCGCGCTGCTGCGCAATGGGCTCGACGTCGTCGATGGCGGCAACTTAGCGGGGCCGGCCAACCCCCTGCACCCGCCGATCGACGGCATGCGGCATCTTCAGGAAGTAGCCGCATGGAACCGCGGCGTATTCGATGCCTGCTACGACTGCCTGCAGGGCGGACGCTTTCCGCTGCTGCTCGGCGGCGACCATTGTCTGGCGATCGGGTCGATCAGCGCGGCGGCGCGCCATTGCCGCGAGACCGGCAAGAAGTTGCTGGTGCTTTGGCTGGACGCGCACGCCGACGCCAATACCGGCTCCACCAGTCCCACCGGCAACATCCACGGCATGCCGGTCGCCTGCCTGTGCGGGGACGGCCCGGCGCCGTTGATCTCGCTGAGCGGCACGGTGCCCGCGGTGGACCCGCAGCAGATCCGGCAGGTCGGCATCCGCAGCGTCGATGCCGAGGAGAAGCGGCGGCTGCGGGAGCTGAACCTCGCGGTCTTCGACATGCGCTATATCGACGAGAACGGCATGCGCCATACGATGCAGAACGCGCTCGCCGGCATCGACGACAACACCCATCTGCACGTCAGCTTCGACGTGGATTTCCTCGACTGCAGCATCGCGCCGGGCGTCGGCACGACGGTGATGGGCGGCCCGACCTATCGCGAAACGCAGCTTTGCATGGAGATGATTGCGGACACCGGCCGGCTCGGTTCGCTTGACGTGCTCGAACTGAATCCGGCTTGCGACGTCCGCAATCAGACCGCGAGGTTGATGGTCGATTTCCTCGAAAGCCTGTTCGGCAAATCGACGCTGATTCGCTAGGTCCCTCGCGCTCCGTGCCGCCGGCGGCTCGCACCATTTCTTTGAAGGCGGCAAGCCGTCCCATCGCGTCGATGCGGCGCCGGCTGCAGGCTAGCAGAGGAACACTTCATCAAGCCGTCCAGCGTATAGCACGCGACGCGTCCAATCTTCGATCTGTTCCACCGAGGAGGAAAGCACCTTGGAGACGATGTCTTCGGACAACGGGCCGAAGCGATGGTCGAGCAGTGTGATCAACACCTCCGCCTTCGCCTCCGCTCTCACCTCGGCCTTGACCTTCCGTTTGATGTCTCGCTCCAAGCGGCGTGCCCACTTTCCATAGTCTTGCGACAGTTCCATATCCAGCTCCATCAGGTTGTGAACTTCGTTGAGATTCAGCGCGGCGGCGCTGAAGTTGGCGGCTCTCGCCGCGACCCATGCGGTCAGCGCCGTGTCGAGCGCGGCATTGCCTTGCGCCAGTTCCCTGGCGAGCCGCAACGGCGCAAACACGGCGTCAACCGTTGTTGCCTGTTCGAGCCGCATCAGCGCAGCGACGAGATTGCGCTGCGTCGCCAGTTCCGATTCGGTATAGGTGCTACGGTCGATCAGGCAGTACTGCAGGCTTGGCTGGCAAGAGGCGACTCGGCCTGGGACAGAGGGGATCATCGCCGCTATGTCCGTCGGTGCCCGCCATCGCGCGGTACCGTTGTAGAACACGATCGGAAACACCAGCGGATATCGACGCCAGCCCGTGCCGCGGCATCGCCGGCTGACATCGCGATAGAACATGCCGACGTAGGCCAGCATGCGGGCGGCCATATGCGGATCGTTGCTGCTCTGGAACTCGATCAGCAGGTAGACCGGCTGCTGCTGTCCGGGCACACGAACCCGCCAGACCACATCGTTCATCCCCACGCGCAGGCCGTCCGACACATGGTGCGTCGGCACCATCTCCATGGAGTCGAAATCTGCCGTCTGCAACCAGGGATCGGCAATGAAGTCGCGGATCAGGTCGCGAACGACCTCACGAAAGGCGAACACCAGCTTGTACGAGGCATCGTGATGACGGGCAAGCGTACGCTGCGCGTAGCCATCCGCCCCGTCGGCGGGCTCGCGTACCTCGAGGCAGTTGGGCCCTGGGAAGCGCCACGGCACATCGTGATCGAGGCCATCGTGGGCAGGCGGGATGCGGGAATGGCCGGTGGGATAGCCGACAGGACCGTACAGCGGGTAGCGCACGGCAGGACCGACGGCATGGCGGTCGACTGCGTTTCGGGCTGATGGGCGCGGCGCACGCGGCCGCGACTGGCGAGCGGAGTAGTCGAGCATTTTGGCAAGGACACCTGATGGAGAGACAACGGGACACGGCGAATGCCGATGCCGTAAGTTGCCAGCCTATTGGCTACGGTGCTTGCCTGAAATGTCGTGGAGTTAACTGGCGGGGACCTCTATAGGGTGCATTCGAAAGCGCCGTATCAAGGGACCCGTTGAAGGGTGCGCGGAAGGACCCGTTAAAGCGGTCTTTCAAGCGAGGACGAGGCCGCGGATCGCGGCCCCGGCTGCAACACTACCCGCCAGCGTCGCCGCCCTGGTTGCGTTGCCCGATATCGTGGTGCGTCAGCGGATAGCCCCGCTCGCGATATTGCCGATAGCGCTCGCGCCCCGCCGCGCGATCGTCGGCGTCGCCGCCGACCACTTCGATCATGCGTTCGAAGCTGGCGAACTGCACGGGAATCTTCGTATCCAGGTTGATCAGCAGTTCGTGGTGCGGCGCCGCGTCGAGCGCGGCGGCCAGCACGATCGGCGTTTCCGCCGCGTGCGGGTGGTCGAGCCCGCAGTGCGGCAGGAAATCGAGCGCCGAGAAGGTCCACAGCTGCGCATCGAGCCGCGCCAGCACCGCCGGCTCGGCATGCACGACGATCTTCTGCCCGGCCCCGTAGGCCTTGCGGATCAGCCGGCAGACATAGCCGAGCTTGTCCGGCACGTTGCTGTGGAAGTCGATGCGCGTCATGGGTCGAGGATCAGCTGGCGCGGTCCATCAGGAATTGCGTCAGCAGCGGCACCGGGCGGCCGGTGGCGCCCTTGGCCGCGCCGCTCTTCCACGCGGTGCCGGCAATGTCCAGGTGGGCCCAGTCGTACTTGTCGGCAAAGCGCGCCAGGAAGCAGGCCGCGGTGACGCTGCCGGCCGGCCGGCCGCCGATGTTGGCCATGTCGGCGAAGTTGGACTTGAGCTGGTCCTGGTACTCGTCGTCCAGCGGCATGCGCCAGGCGCCGTCCATCGCCTTGCGGCCGGCCTGCACCAGCTGGTCGGCCAGCGCGTCGCTGCGCGCGTACAGGCCGCTGTTGACGTGGCCCAGCGCGATGATGCACGCGCCAGTCAGCGTCGCGACGTCGATCACCGCGGCCGGCTTGAAGCGCTCGACATAGGTCAGCGCGTCGCACAGGATCAGGCGACCCTCGGCATCGGTGTTCAGGATCTCGATGGTCTGGCCCGACATGCTGGTCACCACATCGCCCGGCTTGGTAGCCGTGCCGCTCGGCATGTTCTCGCAGGTGGGCACCACGGCGATCACATTGAGCTTCAGGCCCATCTCGGCCACCGCCTGCAGCGTGCCGAGCACCGAGGCCGCGCCGCACATGTCGTACTTCATCTCGTCCATGCCCTCGCCCGGCTTGAGCGAGATGCCGCCGGTATCGAAGGTAATGCCCTTGCCGACCAGCACCACCGGCGCCTGGCGCGCGCCGCCGCCGTCGTAGCGCAGCACGATGAACTGCGGCGGCTCGGCGGCGCCCTTGGTCACTGCGAGGAAGGCGCCCATCTTCAACGCCTCGATCTGCTTGCGGCCCAGCACCTCGACCTTCAGCTTGAAGCGGCGCGCGATCGAACGGGCGGTGTCGGCCAGATAGGTCGGCGTGCAGATATTGGAAGGCAGGTTGCCCAGGTCCTTGGTCAGCTCCATGCCGTTGGCGATCGCCACGCCGCGCACCACGGCCTGGTTCGCGGCCTTGGCCTCGGCCGCATCGACCGCCAGCACGACCTTGCGCAGGCCCAGGGCCTTGTCGTTGTTCTTCGCGCCGTTGCGCTTGAGCTCGGGATGGCGCTCCAGCAGGCGGTAGCCCGCCTCGCGGATCAGCGTGACGGTGGTAATCACGCGCCAGGCGATGTCGCGGGTCGCGCCCTCTGCGGCGCCCTGCCCCGCCGCGCGCGGTGCCGGCTGCGCAAGGCACCACAGGACATTGGCGGCACGCGTGCCGCTCAACGCACGCAACGCGGTGCGCACCGAATCGGCGAAGGCCTTGTCGCCGAACTCCGCCTCCTTGCCCAGGCCCACCAGCAGCACGCGCGCGGCGCCGATGCCGGCGACCTCGTGCAGCACCAGCTGCGAATTGCGCTTGCCTTCGAAGTCGCCGAGCTTGATCAATCTAGCCACCAGGCCCTTGGTCGCGGCGTCCAGCGCCTTGGCAACGCCGTCCAGGCTCTGGCCCTCGAACACGCCGACCACCAGGCAGTCGGTCTTGGTCGCCAGGAAACCATTCTGGCCCGCTTTGCTCAAATCAAGGGCTTTTGTGCTAAATTCCATCGCGCTTCCTTCCAGGGGCTCGTGTAGAACGAAAGCCTCCATTATCCGCGATTTTGCTTCGCGAACTTTTGGCAGTCACTTCCGCAGCGACTGGCCGCCGCTGG
>JAPSLC010000111.1 GCA_031181345.1 Cupriavidus sp.
CCGAATCGAAGCGTCTGGGCGTGAAGGTGTTTGGTGGCCAGGCCATCAACGCCGGCGGCATCATCATCCGCCAGCGCGGTACCCGTGTGCATGCCGGCGAGAACGTCGGCGTGGGCAAGGACCACACCCTCTTCGCCCTGGTTGACGGCCACGTGAAGTTCGCCGTCAAGGGCGCTGCCAAGAAGCAGCAGGTCAGCGTCGTTCCGGCAGCCTGATCACTGCCTTGCAGCACGAAGGCCCCGCAACCCTTGCGGGGCTTTTTCTTTTCTGGCGACAATGTCGAACGTCGCCCGCCGCCGGCAGCGCCTGACAAGGTCTTCCGACGCGGCACGTTCCATCACGGATAGCCATCATGAAGTTCATCGACGAAGCCCGAATCGAAGTCATTGCCGGCAATGGGGGCAATGGCAGCGCGTCGTTCCGGCGCGAGAAGTTTGTGCCGTTCGGCGGACCGGACGGCGGCGATGGCGGCCGTGGCGGCAGCGTCTACGCAGTGGCCGATCGCAACATCAACACGCTGATCGATTTCCGCTACGCCAAGAAGCACGTCGCCCGCAATGGCGAGAACGGCCGCGGCTCGGACTGCTACGGCGCGGCCGGCGAGGACGTGACGCTGCGCATGCCGGTCGGCACGCTGATCATGGACATGGACAGCGGCGAGGTCATCGCCGACCTGACCGAGCACGGCCAGAAGGTGTGCCTGGCCGAGGGCGGCATGGGCGGCTGGGGCAATCTGCATTTCAAGTCCAGTACCAACCGCGCCCCGCGCCAGCAGGTCGACGGCAAGCCGGGCGAGCGCCGCATGCTCAAGCTCGAGCTGAAGGTGCTGGCCGACGTGGGGCTGCTGGGCATGCCGAACGCCGGCAAGTCGACCTTCATCTCGCACGTCTCCAATGCGCGGCCCAAGGTGGCGGACTATCCGTTCACCACGCTGCACCCGAACCTGGGCGTGGTGCGCGTCGACCATGAGCAATCGTTCGTGATCGCCGATATCCCGGGGCTGATCGAGGGCGCCGCCGAGGGCGCGGGCCTGGGCCATCAGTTCCTGCGCCATCTGCAGCGCACCGGGCTGCTGCTGCATATCGTCGATCTGGCCCCGTTCGACGAGTCGGTCGATCCGGTCGCCGAGGCGCGCGCGATCGTCAACGAGCTGAAGAAGTACGACGCCGAGCTCTACGAGAAGCCGCGCTGGCTGGTGCTGAACAAGCTGGACATGGTCCCCGAGGACGAACGCGAGGCGCGCGTCAAGGACTTCATCAAGCGCTACAAGTGGAAGGGGCCGGTGTTCCGCATCTCGGCGCTGACCGGCGAGGGCTGCCGCGAATTGATCTATGCGATCAAGGACCATCTGGCCGCGCTGAAGGCCGAGGAGGCCGCGGCGCTGGCCGAGCCCGACGTGCGTCTGGACGAGCGCCTGCACAACGTCGATCGCGACGGACAGCAAGGCTGAACTTGCGCTGAATATCCGCGCTGAGAGTCCGCGCCCAATACCCGCGCCGAAAATCCGCCCCGAAAATCCGCGCCGGATCATCGCCCGGCACGATCCCACTTCAGGAGACAGAGTTGCCCACCCAATCGGTCATCGCGCAGGCCCGGCGCATCGTCGTCAAGGTCGGATCGAGCCTCGTCACCAACGACGGCAAGGGGCTGGACCACGACGCCATCGCCCGCTGGGCGGCGCAGATCGCCAAGCTGCGCACCGCCGGCAAGGAAGTGGTGCTGGTCAGTTCGGGGGCGATCGCCGAGGGTATGCAGCGCTTGGGGTGGGCGCGCCGCCCGCGCGAGATCCATGAGCTGCAGGCCGCTGCCGCGGTCGGCCAGATGGGGCTTGCGCAGGTCTACGAAAGCCAGTTCGGCCGCTATGGCATCCGCACCGCGCAGGTGCTGCTGACCCATGCCGACCTGGCCGACCGCGAGCGTTATCTGAACGCGCGCTCGACGCTGCTGACGCTGCTGACGCTCGGCGTGGTGCCGATCATCAACGAGAACGACACGGTCGTCACCGATGAAATCAAGTTCGGCGACAACGATACGCTGGGCGCGCTGGTGACCAATCTGATCGAGGGCGATGCGCTCGTGATCCTGACCGACCAGCGCGGCCTCTACACCGCCGATCCGCGCAAGGACCCCGCCGCCGAATTCGTGCACGAGGCGCTGGCCGGCACGCCGCAGCTCGAAGCGATGGCCGGCGGTGCCGGCACCGCGATCGGCCGCGGCGGCATGCTGACCAAGATCCTGGCGGCCAAGCGCGCGGCCAAGTCCGGTGCCCATACCGTGATCGCGTCCGGTCGCGAGGCCGACGTGCTGGCGCGCCTGGCCGGCGGCGAGGCGATCGGCACGCAACTGCTGGCGCCGACCGGACGGCTGACCGCGCGCAAGCAATGGATGGCCGACCATCTGCAACTGCGCGGGCGCGTCGTCATCGATGCCGGTGCGGTCGACAAGCTGACGGCGGGCGGCAAGTCGCTGCTGCCGATCGGCGTGGTGGAAGTGCAGGGCGAGTTTGCGCGCGGCGAGGTCATCGCCTGCGTCGATGCGCAGGGTCGCGAGGTGGCACGCGGCCTGACCAACTATTCGAGCGCCGAGGCGCGGCTGATCGCGCGCAAGCCGTCATCGGAGATCGAATCGGTGCTCGGCCATCTGAACGAGCCCGAACTGATCCACCGGGACAATCTGGTGCTGGTCTGAGGGAGGGGCAAGGAGGGCAAGGAAGGAGCAAGCTGCTGCCTCCCGGCCTTCATTCCTGCGTGGCGATACGCCTTACTTGTACGCGCCCTGCCGGGCGACGCCGTCGCGGATCGCGCGCACGATGTCCTCGGTCCTGCCCGCCACCGCACGTCCGTCGCACAGATATTCGGTCGCCAGCGTCGCCGCATAGCTGTTGCGCACGCTGGTGCTCATCGTCCGCCATTGCTCGGCGCCTGCGCTTTGGTTCGGTACCCACGTCTTGCTGCCCGGCGGCATGGTGGCGAACAGCTTGCGCTGGAACACGTCGCAGCGCACCCCTTCGTAACTGATGTTGCGCACGCCGGTCGGGCTGGTGATCACCGCGGTGTAGCGCACCGCGCCGTCTTCGCCGACGATGATCGACTTGGCGTCCACCGCGAACGACAGGCGCCCGGTGGTGCTGACATCAAACGGCAGCAGGTCGGCATCGGAAGGAGGCGGCGGCAGCTTGGTCGCGGCCTCCTGGAAGCCCTTGGAGGCGAGCCGGTCGAGCAGAAACACAGGTTCTTCTTGTTCCTCTGCTTCGAGCTGGGCGGCTCGCTTGGGCGTCTCGGTGCTGGTCGAACACGCGCTCACCAGGGCGAGCGCGAACAGCGTGGCAAGCCCGGCAGCCAGACCCTTGGGGGTCGCGCTGCCGGCGCGGCGTCGGCCGAAGCCGGCGGGTTTAGTCATCAGTGCTCCGCGTTTGCGCGCAGACCGGCGGTTCCGGCTGCGTCAGGGTAGGGGACGGCTGGCTGGCGGCCGGCGCATTGCCCGGGCCTTGCCGGCCCGCACGCTGGCCACCGGCGCGGCCGGGGTTGCCATGGGTCCCGGCATGGTGGTTGCCGTAGGGACTGAGCGGCGCCCGCTGGCCGCGATGCAGAAAGCGCGACAGTTCCGTCAGCGCCATCTGGTAGACCTCGCGCTTGAATTCGATCACCGCGTCGAGCGGCACCCAGTACTGGCTCCAGCGCCAGGCATCGAATTCCGGGTGGTCGGTGGCGCGCAGGCAGATATCGCAATCGCGCGCCGCCATGCGCAGCAGGAACCAGATCTGTTTCTGCCCCTTGTAATGCCCGCGAATCTCGCGGCGTATGAACTTGTCCG
>JAPSLC010000112.1 GCA_031181345.1 Cupriavidus sp.
TCGCCTTCAGCAGCCGCACCACGGCGAGCGGCACGGTATCGGCGGCCGATGCGCCCGAGGTGCCGATCACCACCAGGCCGCTGCCGCCATCGCGCAGCGCCTGCAGATCGTCGCGCGCGCTATCGAGCTGCGCCTCGATGCGGCGCGCGTGTTCGATCAGCGATTCGCCATAGGGCGTCGGCCGCAGGCCGCGCGCGTGCCGCTCGAACAGCGGCAGGCCGATGTCCTCTTCCAGCTCGCGCAGCCATTTCGACAGGCCGGGCTGCGTGGTATTGAGCGCCGCCGCGGTCTGGCTCATGTTGCCGGTCTCGGCCAGGCTCAACAGCATTTGCAGGTTGCGAAGCCGCAGCCGGTGCGTCCAATCCATCAGGGAAAACCCTCCCGGTCATATCCATATTCATATGGATCAGATCAACAATTCATTTTTCGAAATATACCTGCGCGGCTACAGTCCCAACAAACGAATGACGCGGACAAGCATCTCTCCCCCAACGCGCTACCGCAGGCGGGAGAGGGAAGCCACTCCGCCGGTGCTATCTAGATTGGAGACCTCGATGTCGAACAGCAAGCGGGATATCGCCCGCGCGGCCTATTACGAGCAGATCGGGCGCAGCCATATGGCGCCGCTGTGGGAATCGCTGCACGCGCTGGTGCCGCCGCAACCGCAGCCGAAGGCGCAGCCCGCGATCTGGAAATACGAGCAGATCCGCCCGCTGGTGATGCAGGCCGGCTCGGTGATCAGCGCCGAGGAAGCGGTACGCCGCGTGCTGGTGCTGGAAAACCCCGGGCTGCCCGGCAAATCGAGCATTACGTCGACGCTGTACGCGGGCCTGCAGTTGATCCTGCCCGGCGAAATCGCGCCCAGCCATCGCCATACGCAGTCCGCGCTGCGCTTCATCGTCGAGGGCCAGGGCGCGTGGACCGCGGTCGATGGCGAACGCACGACCATGCACCCCGGCGATTTCATCATCACGCCGTCGTGGACCTGGCATGACCATGGCAATCCGCTCGAGGTGGACGGCGGCGAGCCTGTCGTCTGGCTCGATGGACTCGACATCCCGCTGCTGCAGCAGCTCGACGCCGGCTTCGCCGAGAGCTATCCCGAAGCCGTGCAGCCGGTGACGCGCCCCGAGGGCAACAGCTTCGCGCGTTATGGCAACAACATGGTGCCGGTGCGCCACCAGCCCACGGGCGGCAGTTCGCCGATCTTCAGCTATCCGTATGCGAGGACGCGCGAGGCACTGGACCAGCTCTATCGCCATGGCGAGCTGGATCCGTGGGACGGCGTCAAGCTGCGCTACGTCAATCCCGCGACCGGCGGTTGGCCGATGCCGACCATGGCCACCTTCATGCAGCTGCTGCCGGCCGGCTTCCAGGGCCGCACCTATCGCAGCACCGATGCGACGGTCTACAGCGTCGTCGAAGGCCGCGGCACCGCGCGCATCGGCGAGATGCAGTTCCAGTTCGAGCCGCGCGACATCTTCGTCGCGCCGTCGTGGCAGCCGGTGCAGCTCGCCTGCGTCGAGGACGCGGTGCTGTTCAGCTATTCGGATCGGCCTGTGCTCAGCGCGTTGAATCTGCTGCGCGAAGAACGGCTCTGACCGCCCGCATTGGGACACTGGCCCGTGCCGAACCCACGGCCGCGCGCCTTTGATGCCCGCACCCCATTCCCGAACGATACGATCCTGCAAGGACTTCCCATGCCTTATGTTTTCGATCCGGCACCGACGGTCGCCATTCCGGTCGCCGGCAGCAGCGACGACCGCTTCCCCGTTCGCCGCGTCTACTGCGTCGGCCGCAACTACGCCGCGCATGCCCGCGAAATGGGCTTCGATCCGGACCGCGAGCCGCCGTTCTTCTTCTGCAAGCCGGCCGAAGCGGTGATTCCGGTGGCCTACGGCGACACGCTGTCGCTGCCCTACCCCGCGCAGACGCAGAACTATCACTACGAAGCGGAACTGGTGGCCGCGATCGGGCGCGCCGGCAGCGACATTCCGGTCGAGCAGGCGCTCGATCACGTCTGGGGCTATGCGGTGGGCCTCGACATGACACGGCGCGACCTGCAGATGAAGATGCGCGAGATGGGCCGCCCCTGGGAAATCGGCAAGGCTTTCGATGCCTCGGCACCGATCGGTCCGCTGCATCGCGCCAGCGACGTCGGCCATCCCGAGCAGGCCGAGCTGTGGCTGACCGTCGATGGCCAAACGCGCCAGCGCAGCAATGTCTCGCACCTGATCTGGTCGGTCGCGGAAACGGTGGCCTACCTGTCGCAGTACTTCCGCCTGGAACCGGGCGACCTGATCTTTACCGGCACGCCGGAGGGCGTCGGCGCGGTGAAGCCCGGACAGCGGATGGTGGCCGGCGTGCAGGGGCTTGGCGAACTGTCGGTGCGCATCGTCTGAGCGGAAGCCGATCATGCAGCTGCACAGCTTCTTCAACAGCTCGACGTCCTACCGCGTGCGCATCGCGCTCGCGCTGAAGGGACTGCCCTACGACTACGTGCCGGTCAATATCCGGAATGGCGCGCATCGCGACGCGGGCTATGTCGAGCAGATCAATCCCTCGGCCAGCGTGCCGGCGCTGGTCGACGGCGACCTGCACCTGGGGCAATCGCTGGCGATCATCGACTACCTCGATGCCCAGCATCCGCAACCGCGGCTGATTCCCGCCGACCCCGAAGCGCGGGCGCGCGTGCTGGAGCTGTCGTACGCGATCGCCTGCGACATCCATCCGGTCAACAACCTGCGCGTGCTGCGCTATCTGCAGGACACGCTGGGCGTCTCGCCGGAGCAGAAGGATGCCTGGTACCGGCACTGGGTCGACGAGGGCTTGGCCATGGTCGAACGGCTGCTGGCGAAGCGCCCGGCCGGCCCGTGGTGCTTCGGCGACCAGCCCACGCTGGCGGACTGCTGCCTGGTGCCGCAGATCGCCAACGCGCAGCGCATGGGCTGCGACACCGAGCGCTTTCCGCTGACCATGGCGGTCTACCGCCATGCGGCCGAACATCCGGCCTTTCGCGCCGCCGATCCGCGCCGGCAGCCGGACTATCAGGGCTGAGCGCCCGCAGCCCGGATAGCGGGACAGGAGACATCGATGAACACAACACAACAGGACCGCAAGGTCATCGTGGTCGGCGGCGGCATCGGCGGCCTGGCCGCGGCCCTGGCCCTCGCGCGCCAGGGAATCCGCATCGAATTGCTGGAACAGGCCGAGCAGATCGGCGAGATCGGCGCCGGCATCCAGCTCGCGGCCAATGCCTTCGCCGCGCTGGCCGCGCTGGGCGTCGGCGAGGCCGCGCGCAACCGCTCGGTATTCACCGACCATCTGATGCTGATGGATGCCGTCGATGCCAGCGAGGTCGCGGTGGTCGACGTCGGCGAGCGTTATCGCCAGCGCTTCGGCAACCCCTACGCCGTGATCCATCGCGCCGACATCCATCTGTCGATCCTCGAAGCGGTGCGGGACCATCCGCTGATCCGCTTCCGTACCGCGACGCGCGTCGAAGGCCTCGATCAGGACCACAAGGGCGTCACCGTGATCGACCAGCGCGGCGAGCGGCACCGCGCGGATGCGGTGATCGGCTGCGACGGCGTCAAATCGGCTGTACGTCAGGTACTGCTGGGTGACGAGCCGCGCGTGACCGGCCATGTGGTCTATCGCGCGGTGGTCGAACTGGAGGACATGCCGCAGGACCTGCGCATCAATGCGCCGGTGGTGTGGGCCGGTCCCCACTGCCATCTGGTCCACTACCCGCTGCGCGGCGGCCAGCAATACAACCTGGTGGTGACGTTCCACA
>JAPSLC010000056.1 GCA_031181345.1 Cupriavidus sp.
AGAATAGCCGCGAGCGAGGCGGCAGCGATGCCCTTGCCGAGGGAAGAGACGACGCCACCGGTGACGAAGACGAATTTGGTCATAAACCGAGCTTGCCGGGGAAATCGGGATTATACATGAGCGAGGCCGGGGGGACCGGCGGAATCGGCGTGCCGGACTGTCCGCTCCCGTGCCGTTTCGGCGGCGGACCCGGCATCGCGCAGGCCCTCGCCGCCCCGCTCACTGCGGTTCGCGCGGACGCTCGCGCCGCGCCCGCACCGGCTGCCCCCAGCGGTCGCCCTCGCCCTGCCGCGTCAGCGGATGCTGGGCCGGCGCGCCGGCATCCCATTCCGGGTTGTCGATCTCGCCGAACACCTGGCGCAGGCGCTGGCCCCAGGTCTCGCGGATCATGCAGAAATACGGATTGCGGTCGTCGATGGTGGCAAAGCGCGCGACGTGCAGCGAATCGGCCTCGTAGACCAGCAGGTCCAGCGGCAGCCCCACCGAGATATTGGACTTGAGCGTCGAGTCCATCGAGATCAGCGCGCACTTGGCCCCTTCGGCCAGCGGCAACGACGGGTGCACCACGCGGTCGATGATGGGCTTGCCGTACTTGGCCTCGCCGATCTGGAAGTAGCAGGTCTCCGGCGTCGCCTCGACGAAATTGCCGGCCGCATAGACATTGAACAGCCGCACCCGCTCGCGGCCGATCTGGCCGCCGAAGATCAGGCTGACGTTGAACTCGATGCCGGCATCGCGCAGCGCATCGGCGTCGCGCCGATGCACCTGGCGCACCGCGTCGCCGACGATGGAGGCGGCCTCGAACATATCGCGCGCCGTCCACAGCGAGCGCTTGTTGTCGCGGCTTTCCATCAGGATCTGGCGGATCGACTGGCTGATGGCCAGGTTGCCGGCGGTCATCAGCACCATGACGCGGTCGCCGGACTCCTCGAACACCGTCATCTTGCGGGCGGTCGAGATCGCGTCGACGCCGGCATTGGTGCGCGAGTCTGACAGGAATACCAGGCCGGCATCGAGCCGCATGGCTACACAGTACGTCATGGCTTTGTCTTATTGTGGTCACATGGCGCGCGGCGGAACGCGCGGGGAGAGCATCCCGGCATTCTAGCGCCCTCCTCGCGGGCGCCCCCCTACCACGGTCGGCAATCGTCGCCCAGCCGCGCGATGCGGGACTCAGGCCGGCTCGATCAGGATCCGCACCGACAGCGATTCGGTGCCGCCGCCCTCGCGCACGCCGCGGATCGGCGCCGCGGAGCGATAGTCGCGCCCCACCGCCAGGCGGATATGGCGGGTATCGGTAAAGCAGCCGTGCGTCACGTCGATGCTGCACCAGCGCTCGCGCCCGGTGTCGACGCACAGGTCGGCCCAGGCGTGGCTGGCCAGCTCCGTCGCCGCCGGGTCGTAGAAATAGCCGCTGACATAACGCGCCGGAATGCCGAAGGCGCGACAGGCGGCCACCATCACCTGGGCCTGGTCCTGGCAGACGCCCGCGCCGAGCTCGAAGGCCTCGGCGGCACTGGTGCCGACATCGGTGGCGTTGGGCTGGTAGCGCACGCGCTCGCCGATGCCCTGGGCCAGCGCCAGCAGCGCGGCCGGATCATGGCCGGCGGCCAGATACGGCGCGGCGAACGCGTTCAGCTCGGCCGGCGCGCTGGTCAGCGGCGTGCCGCTGCGAAAGTACAGCGGCGACACGCGCGCCTCGCCCGGGGGCGGCGCGTCGCTGAAGCAGCCGTCGGCATCGGCAGCGGGCGTGATCTCGACCTCGCCGCTGGCGGCGATCGTGATGGTGTCGGCCGGCCTCGCCAGCGTGAACTGGTGGACGATATTGCCGAAGCCGTCGAGCGCCTCGGACAGGTTGCCCGGCACCGACAGCTGCCATTGGTGCACGCGCTGCAGCGGGCCGGTGCGCGGCTCGAGCCGCAGCTCGTGGACGCTGCGGATCACCGGCTCGGCATAGCGGTAAACGGTGCGATGGTGGATCTGGTATTTCACGGTCATGTTGCGCTGCGCCGCCAGATCCGCCGCGGCCCGTGCGCCTGGCGCGTCCGTGGGCGAATCCATGGACAAATCCGGCAACGCCGGTTCAGGCTGCCAGCGGCGGCACCAGGAAATCCCGGCTGATGCCGCTGCCCAGATCGCCGATGCGTTCCAGGAAGCTGGTCAGGAAAGCGTGCAGCCCGACCGCGTAGATGTCGTCGATGCGCGCGTATTTGAGGTCGGCATGCAGTTTACCAGCCTGCCGCTCGGTCTCGGCCGACTGCTGGTTGCGCACCAGCGCCAGGATCGCCACCACCTCGTCCATGCTCGACACCAGCGAACGCGGCATGTCGGGCCGCAGGATCAGCAGCTCGGCGACGCGCACGGGCGTGATCACGGTGCGGTAGATCTTGCGGTAGACCTCGAAGCCCGACACCGAGCGCAGCACCGCGGCCCAGTGATAGAAGTCCTGCTCGGTCCGCTCGCTGCCGCCGTTCTCGCTGCCGGTGGCCTGGAACTTGACGTCGAGGATCCGCGCGGTGTTGTCGGCGCGCTCCAGGAAGGTGCCCAGCCGCATGAAGTGGAAGGCGTCGTCCTTGAGCATGGTGCCGAACTGCACGCCGCGCGCCAGATGCGAGCGGAACTTGACCCATTCGAAGAACTGCGACGGATCGTCGCGCAGCATGCCGTCCGAGATCATCCGCTGGACGTCCAGCCAGGTGGTGTTCAGCGTTTCCCACACCTCGGTGGTCAGCGAACCGCGCACCGCCCGCGCGTTCTCGCGCGCGGCGCGCAGGCAGCTCATGATCGACGAGGCATTGGTCATGTCGCGCACCATGAAGTCGATCACGTCCTCGCGCGACAGCAGTCCGTACTTGTGATCGAACGCGTGCGTCAGCTCGGAGATATCGAGCATCGCCCACCAGCCCTGCTCGGCCACCTCGATCGATTGCGGCAGCAGCGAGGTCTGGTAGTTGACGTCGAGCATGCGCGCGGTATTCTCGGCACGCTCGGTGTAGCGCGCCATCCAGAACAGGTGGTCGGCGGTGCGGCTCAGCATGATGGCTCTCCGTGGTCCGGTCGGAAGATCGCGGGGCTGGCAAGGGTTGCCGTGGCGTGGTTCGAAGGTTCGAAGGCGCGGCGGCTCAGCGCTCCAGCACCCAGGTGTCCTTGGTGCCGCCGCCCTGCGAGGAATTGACCACCAGCGATCCCTCGCGCAGCGCGACGCGGGTCAGCCCGCCCGGCACCATGCGCACCTCCTTGCCCGACAGCACGAACGGCCGCAGATCGATATGGCGCGGCGCGATGCCGGCCTCGACATAGGTCGGACAGGTCGACAGCGCCAGCGTCGGCTGCGCGATGTACTGATGCGGCCGCGCCTTGACCACCTCGCGGAATGCGTCGATCTCCGCGCGCGTTGCCGCCGGCCCGACCAGCATGCCGTAGCCGCCGGCGCCGTGCGTTTCCTTGACCACCAGTTCGTCCATATGGTCGAGCACGTACTGCAAGTCGTCCGGGCGCCGGCACATATGGGTCGGCACGTTGGCCAGCAGCGGTTCCTCGCCCAGATAGAAGCGGATCATCTCCGGCACATACGGATAGATCGACTTGTCGTCGGCAACGCCGGTGCCGATCGCATTGCAGATCGTGACATTGCCGGCGCGATAGACCGCCAGCAGGCCGGCCGCGCCCAGGGTCGAATCCGGCCGGAACACCAGCGGATCGAGAAAATCGTCGTCGACGCGGCGGTAGATCACGTCGACGCGCTGCGGCCCCTGCGTGGTGCGCATGTACAGATGGTCGTCCTGCACGAACAGGTCGCTGCCCTCGACCAGCTCGATGCCCATCTGCTGGGCCAGGAACGCATGCTCGAAGTAGGCGGAGTTGTACATGCCCGGCGTCAGCACCACCACGGTCGGATCGGCCATGCCCTGCGGCGACACGCTGCGCAGCATGTCGAGCAGCAGGTCGGGATAGTGGGCCACCGGCGCGACGCGGTTGCGCGCGAACAGCTCGGGGAACAAGCGCATCATCATCTTGCGGTTCTCGAGCATGTACGAGACCCCGGACGGCACCCGCAGGTTGTCCTCGAGCACATAGAACTCGCCCTCGCCGGCGCGCACCACATCGATGCCGGCGACATGCGCATAGATGTCGCGCGGCACATCGATGCCCAGCATCTCGGGCCGGTACTGCGCGTTGTCGTAGACCTGCTCGGGCGGAATCACGCCGGCGCGGATGATGTCCTGCCCGTGATAGATGTCGTGGATGAAACGGTTCAGCGCGGCCACGCGCTGGCGCAGGCCCTTCTCCAGCAGCGCCCAGTCGGCCGCCGGGAAGATGCGGGGAATCACGTCGAAGGGAATGGTGCGCTCGGTGCCGCTGTTGGCCTCGTCCTTGTCGCCATAGACCGCGAAGGTGATGCCCACGCGCCGGAACACCAGATCGGCCTCGGCGCGCTTGTTGGCCATGGTCGCATCGGACTGGCGCGCCAGCCAGTCGGCGAATTGGCGGTAGTGCGGCCGGATCGCATCCGGCGACAGGGCCTGTCCGGCGGCGATGGTCGGAGGCGCATCGCCGCGCCAGTCCAGCATTTCATCGAAAAACCGCGCCGCCATGATGCCCTCCCCCAGTACCGGGCGCCTGACCGGCCGCCGCGCATCGTTGACTGTTACAGCATACGTCCGGCCGCTGCCCCCGAGAAGGAGGCGAGGTGCCTTGGCAGACATTCAAGCAAGATGTCTGCCAGTGATGAGCGGGTGGAAACGCGGCGAAACGGCGCCGGGCGCACCGCGCGGGACACCAATTCAGTGCACGGGCCTGGTGCCGCAGACGGGCGGACGCTCGGCGAGGATCTGGCGCACCAGCTCCTCGGGCGGCTTGCGGATATCGAGCACCAGCGCGTCGCTGGGCTCCTCGAGCGTATCGAGCTGGCTCTGCAGCAGCTTGGGATCGAAGAAATGCCCGCTGCGGCCGGCCAGGCGGGTGCGCAGCACGTCGATATCGCCCTTCAGGTAGACGAAGCTGACCCCGCCGTCCGGCGGCGTCAGCCGGTCGCGGTAGATCTGGCGCAGGGCGGAGCAGGTGAACACGTGCGGGCGGCCCTCGGCGCGGGCCTGATCGATGGCGGCGCGCATTGCGTCGAGCCAGGGCCAGCGGTCCTCGTCGGTCAGCGGAATGCCGGCGGCCATCTTGGCCTTGTTGGCGGCGCTGTGAAATTCGTCGGCGTCATGGAAGCCGCAATGCAGCGCCTGCGCCAGCAGCGAGCCGATCGTGGTCTTGCCACTGCCGGAGACGCCCATCAGGATATAGATCATGTCTGCTCCATCGATCAGGATCGGACGGTCGGGGCCGTCCTTGTTGGTCTGACCGCGCGCCGGCGAGTTCGCGCGCGTGCGGTCGATGCCGGACGCGGAGGTCCGGCTGGCTTCGGAATGGATTCGGAATGGATTCGGTATGGTCCGATATGGTTCGGCTCGTTCGGCAGCCGCTGCCGAAAGTACGCCCTACAGCACGACTATAGTGCGCGCGGCGCCTGCGCCGCCATCGCGTCGGCCTCGCTGAGGTCCAGCGCGCTGCCGCCCTGCTCCGCGCTGCGTGCGTGGCGACGGAACAGCCCGAACAGGCCGCGGCCCAGGCTGAAGTCGGCGAACACGTCGTGCGGCGCCGCAGCGGGGGCACGGGCCGCGAACTCGGCCGGATCGCCCAGCCAGTGCAGCGTGCCGGCGACCGCATCGACGCGCAGCAGGTCGCCGTCACGCACGCGCGCCAGCGGACCGCCGGCGCTCGCCTCGGGCCCGACGTGGATCACCGCCGGCACCTTGCCGGACGCGCCGGACATGCGGCCGTCGGTCACCAGCGCGACCCGATGGCCGGCGTCCTGCAGCGCGCCCAGCGGCGGCGTCAGCCGGTGCAGTTCGGGCATGCCGTTGGCGTTCGGGCCCTGGAAGCGCACCACGACGATGACGTCGCGGTCGAGCTCCCCGCGCGTGAAGGCGTCCTGCAGCGCCTGCTGCGACTCGAACACGCGCGCCGGCGCCTCGACGATCCGGTGCTCGGGGGCTACGGCCGACACCTTGATCACGCCGCGCCCCAGGTTTCCGGACATCAGCCGCAGCCCGCCCTCGGGATCGAACGGCTGCGCGATGGGCGCGAGCACCTGCGCGTCGCCGCTTTGCGCCGGGGCTTCGCGCCAGTGCAACGCCCCGTCGTGCAGCACCGGCTCCTGCGCATAACGCGCCAGCCCCGGACCGGCCACGGTATCGACGTCCTCGTGCAGCAGCCCCGCATCGAGCAGCTGGCGAATGACAAAGCCGACGCCGCCGGCGGCATGGAAGTGGTTGACGTCGGCCGCGCCGTTGGGATAGACCCGCGCCAGCAGCGGCGTCACGCGCGACAGCCGGTCGAAGTCGTCCCAGTCGATCACGATGCCGGCGGCGCGCGCCATCGCCACCAGGTGAATGGTGTGGTTGGTCGAGCCCCCGGTCGCCAGCAGCCCGACGATGCCGTTGACCACCGCGCGTTCGTCGACGATGCGGCAGATCGGCAGATAGTCTTCGCCGCGCGCCGACAGCGCCAGCGCGCGCTGCGCCGCCGCGGCCGTCAGCGCATCGCGCAGGCCGCCTTCCGGCGGCACGAAGGCCGCGCCCGGCAGATGCAGCCCCATGATCTCCATCAGCAACTGATTGCTGTTGGCGGTGCCGTAGAAGGTGCAGGTGCCCGCGCCGTGATAGGCCTGGCACTCGGCCTCGAGCAGCGCGTCGCGGCCGACCTGGCCGGTCGCATAGAGCTGGCGCACGCGCGCCTTCTCCTTGTTGGGCAGGCCGCTGGCCATCGGCCCGGCCGGCACCATCACCACCGGCAGATGGCCGAACTGCAACGCACCCATTACCAGTCCCGGCACGATCTTGTCGCACACGCCGAGCATCACCACCGCGTCGAAGGTGTTGTGCGACAGCGCGATCGCGGCGCCCATCGCGATCGCATCGCGCGAGAACAGCGACAGCTCCATGCCGGGATTGCCCTGCGTGATGCCGTCGCACATCGCCGGCACGCCGCCGGCGACCTGGGCCACCGCCCCGACCTCGCGCGCGGCCGCGCGAATCAGCGCGGGATAGCGCTCATAGGGCTGGTGAGCCGACAGCATGTCGTTGTACGCGGTGACGATGCCGAGATTGAGCGCATGTTCGACGCGCAGCTTCAGCTTGTCGGCAGCAGGCAGCGCGGCGTAGCCATGGGCCAGATTGGCACAGGACAGCCCCTGCGCCGGTCCCAGCTCGCGCTGCGCGCGGGCGCAGCGTTCCAGGTAGGCGGCACGGCTGGCGCGGCTGCGTTCGACGATGCGCTCGGTGACGTCGCGCACCACGGGATCGAGAGTCTGTGGCATTCGGTATGGGGAGGCGGGCTGGCAGATCGGTAGGCCGATGAGGGGACAGGCCGCGACACGGGGCTGACCGGCTCAAGCTTCCTTGTGTAGAATTTCTACATTCTACCGGAAGACGACGCGATTCCAGAAGCCCCGCCGCTTACCGATTCCTCGGAACGACGGAAATACCCCTTGGAAAATGGCGGTTTCCGTGGCATGACATCAGGGTTACTCCCGACTGCGGCGCACCGCGTTCGGCTTGATCATTCGGCCGGCCAAGTAGAATCTCTACATACTCCGATCCAATCCGACTCCTGCCACCCTCATGCGCGACCGCATCCTCGCAGTCTACGACTCCCTTCGTCCCTCCGAACGCCGCCTGGCAGACTACGTCGCACGCCACGGCGCCAGCGTGATCCGGCTGGCGATGCCCGAGCTGGCGCGCCGCGCCGGCGTGTCGCAACCGACCATCGCACGCTTCTGCGCGGCGCTGGGCTACGACGGCTTTCGCGAGTTCAAGCTGCAGTTCGCGCAAACCGTCGGTGCCGGCACGCCCTTCGTGCACCAGGACGTCAATCCGCAGGACCGCCCGGCCGATATCGCCGGCAAGGTGTTCGACCGGACCATCGCGACGCTGATGTCGGTGCGCAACGCGCTGTCGGCCGATCAGATCGAGCACGGCATCGCGCTGCTGGCCGGCGCGCGCCGGATCGAGTTCTACGGCTGCGGCAATTCCGGCATCGTCGCCCTCGATATCCAGCACAAGTTCTTCCGCCTCGGCATGCCGACCGTCGCGTATTCCGATCCGCATGTGTTCAGCATGTCGGCGGCGCTGCTGGCGCCGGGCGATGTCGCGGTGCTGGTGTCCAACAGCGGCCGCACCTGGGACATGCTGACCGCCGCCACGCTGGCGCGCAGCGCGGGCGCCAGCGTGCTGGCGCTGACGCACAGCGGCTCGCCGCTGGCCGCGCTCGCCGACGTCTGCGTGTTCTCCGATGTCGAGGAGGACAGCGAGGTCTATACGCCCATGACCTCGCGCATCAGCCATCTGGTGCTCGGCGATGTGCTGGCCGCGGGCGTCGCGCTGGCGCGCGCCGATACGATGGCGGGCCGGCTGCAACGCGCGAAGGCGCATCTGCGCGAGCGGCGCATCGCCAGCGCCGAGCCCAGTCACGCGCTCGAACCGCTGCCCCGCGGCAAGGCGCGCAGCAACGCGCGTCCGGCGGCAAAGCCCGCGGCCGAACCCGCGACCGAGCGCGCGGCCTCCAAACGCGCGACCAAAGGCACGACCAAACCCTCGACCAAACGCGCGGCAACGCCTGCTGCCCGCCGCGCGGCAAAGCGCTAGCGAGTCCAAGCGCTGGGAGCACGAGCCGGCGCCATCAGGCGCCAGCCCCTCATTCCGGCGCTTCGGGCGCCGACCGCCAGTAGCGCCGCGACTGCTGCCGGAACGGCGCGATCGCGATGCCGCCCTGGTCCGCGACGAGCTCGACCGCGCCGGTGCGATCGCTGCGATAACGGGTGATCCCGCGGCGGCCATAGCGCGCCCACACCGTCGCATGCGGATGCCGGTAGCGGTTGCGATAGCCGAGCTGGAACACCGCCGCAGTGGGCCGTACGGCGTCCAGCCATTCGTCGCTGGACGAGGTGCGGCTGCCATGGTGCGGCACCAGCATCAGGTCGGCACGCAGCGCCTCGGGCGGCAGGCGGGCCACCATCGCCAGTTCGGCCGCGCGGTCGATATCGCCGGTCAGCAGCATCGCGGCGTGCGGGCTCGAGACCCGCAGCACGCAGCTGCGCGCGTTGCTGCCGATCGCAGGGTCGTCGCCCTGCCCCGGCAACGGATGCAGCAGTTCGAAGCGAACGCCGTCCCATTGCCAGCCGATTCCTGCCGCGCACACCGCGTTGACATCCGGCGCCACCCCGGCCGGCAAGTGCCATAGCGGATGGCCACGCGGCAACGCCGCCCACAGGCGACGGACCGGCAGCGCCGCCATCACGTCGCGCGCGCCGCCGGCATGATCGGCATCCTCGTGGCTGATCACCAGCGCATCGAGCGAATGAATACCGACCGCGCGCAGGAACGGCACCACCACGCGTTCACCGGCGCTGGGCCGCGGCGCGTCGGCCGGACCATAGGCCGGCCCGGTGTCATACAGCAGCCGATGGCCGCGGGTCTCGATCAGCACCGCGGCGCCCTGCCCGACATCGAGCGCGGTGGCGCGGAACGCCGCGGCGGGCAGCGGCGCACGGCCGCTCGACAGCATCGGAATCAGCAGCACCAGGCCATGCACGCGCCAGCCCCAGCCGAAGGCGCGCGGGGCGAGCAGCACCGCCGTGCCCAGCATCGCGAAGGCGAGCTCCACCGTGTCGGGCCGCGCCGCCTGCCAGACGGCCCAATTGGGCGCCGCGAGCCGGACCAGCACGGCCGCCAGCGATGCCATCGCTTGATGCGCCAGCGTCAGCAACACCGCGGCCGCCATCGCGATGGCGCCGCCGATCGGCCAGTTTGCGGGCCACGCCGCCAGCAGCGCCGCGCTCAAGGCCAGCGGCGTCACCAGCAGGCTGACAACTGGAATCGCCAGCGCATTGGCCAGCGGCGACACCACCGACACCTGCTGGAACAACAGCAGCGTGGGCGGCAGCAGTCCGACCGTGACGGCCCATTGCGTGCGCACCGCCTCGGCCAGATGCCGGCGCAGGCCATGCCAGCGCGCCCGCCAGACCGAAGGCGGTGGCGGGCGCGGGTCCGCTGCGGCGACGGTCCGCTGCGACGCCGCCAGAAAGATCGCCGCGACCGCGCCGAACGACAGCCAGAAGCCCGCCGCCCGCACCGCCCAGGGATCGAGCGCGAGCGCGACCGCTGCGGCCCAGGCCAGCACCAGCGAGGCCGGCGGCCGGCGCTGCCACCACAGCGCCAGCGCGGTCACGGCGACCATCGCCACGGTGCGCTGTGCCGGGACTTCCATGCCGGACAGCAGCCCATAGGCCAGGGCCATCGCCACCGCCACCAGCGCCGCCGCCCGCTGCGCCGGACAGCGCAACGGCAGCGGCCGCCGCATCCACCGGGCCAGGCCGAACGAGCGCCGCCACAGCGCCCGCGCCAGCGCGCCGGCGAGCCCGGAGATCATCGTGATATGCAGCCCTGAAATGCTGACCAGATGGCCGATGCCGGTGCGCGTGAACCAGCGCCATTGTTCGGCGTCGATGCCGCTCTGGTCGCCGATCGCCAGCGCCACCAGCACGCCGGCGAACGGCGCATCGGCCGGCATCGCCGCCAGCATTCGCGCCCGCAGCTGCGCGCGCCAGCGTGCAATGCGCCAGGCAGGCCGCAGGTCCACCGGCGATGCGGGGCGGGCCGCCAGCACGTACCCGGTGGCGCCGATGCCCCGCTGCAGCAGCCAGTACTCGTAGTCGAAGCCATGCGGATTGGCGAGCCCGTGCGGCCGCTTCAGCCGCACGGTCAGCGTCAGCCGCGTGCCGGGCAGCAGATCGGGCGGCGCCTGTTGCCAGCCAAGCGCAAGCAGCCCCGGCAAACCCGCCGGCCGCTTGCCGTCAACCGTGAAGTGGAAACGCAGGCCGTCGCTGCTGCCGGTCGGCAAGCTCGACACCACGCCGGTCAGCGACAGCGTCACGCCTTCCAGTTCCGCAGCGAGCCGTTCGGCCAGCCGACGTTCGGCGCGCCACGCCGCCCATGCCGCGCCAAGCACCAGCGCGGCCAGCACGGTCGCCAGCAAGCGGGCATGGAAGACGAACGAGGGAGAACACGGTTGCCGGAACCCGGAGGGCCAGCTTCGCTCGGCAAGCGGCGACAGCGCGATCAGCACGCCGAACGCGGCCAGCCCCGCGGTCATGCTGATCGACGCGGATGGCAGGGCCGGCAACTGCTGCACCAGCCAGCCACCCAGCACGAAGCCGCACAGGTTCAGCCGCATCGCCGCGCCCGCAAGGCAAGGACCGCAAGAACCGTGGAAACCGTGGAAACTGTACGCACCGCCGACATGCACGCCCTCGATCGAGGAACACGATGCCTGCGTTTATACCGCCGCGCAGCGGCTCGAAACTTGTCAGTCCGTTACGGTGGAGGACGGTGCCATCGCCGCGGCAAAGGCAGCCAGCCGCGGCAGCGCCTCGACCGCATTGCGCCAGGTCGCCTGGGCCAATGCCTGGGCATCGATACCGCGCAACTCGGCCAGCACCCGCGCCACGCCCGCCACCTCGGCCGGCGTGTTGCGCGCGTTGCGCTGTTCGCCGAACTGGTCGTCCGTCAGCCAGGCCGGCGCGATGTCGGGCGCATCGGTCTCGAGCACCAGCGCCTCCAGCGGCAGTTCGACCGCGAGCCGCCGGATCTGACGCGCGCGGCTGAACGTTACGTTGCCGCCGAAGCCGAGCTTGAAGCCCTGCTCGACGAAGCGCTGCGCCTGCTGCGCGCTGCCGTTGAAGGCATGCGCGATGCCGCGCCGCACGCCGATGCGCCGCAGTTGCGCGGCGACCTGGTCCTGCGACTTGCGCACGTGCAGCAGCACCGGCAGCTCGAACTCGCGCGCGATCTTCAGCTGCTCGGCGTAGAGCCAGGTCTGGTGCTGCGCATCGAGGCCCGGCACGAAGAAGTCCAGGCCGATCTCGCCGATGCCGACGAAGCGCGGATCGGGCAGCGCGGCCTCGACCTCGCGCCGCAGCGCGTCGAGGTCGGACTGCCCCGCCCCGGGCGTACACAGCGGATGAATGCCGAGCGCGTAGACGCAGGCCGGATGGCGATGCGCCAGCGCCCGCACCGCGGCGAAGTTCGACACCGCCACCGCCGGCAGCACGATGCCGCGGACACCGGCCGCGGCCGCGCCCGCCACCACCGCGTCGCGGTCGTCATCGAACTCGGCCGCGTCGAGATGGCAATGGGTGTCGATCCACATCAGGGACGAGCTCCGGTGCGCCGCACGTCAGCGTTCGCGATGCAGATGGCCATCGCGCAGCCGCAGCACGCGGTCGCAGCGATTGGCAAGGTCGAGATCGTGCGTGACGATCACGAAGCTGGTGCCCAGCGTGCGCGACAGCTCCAGCATCAGGTCGTAGACGCCGCCGGCGGTGTGGTCGTCGAGGTTGCCGGTCGGCTCGTCGGCCAGCACGCAGGCGGGCTGCCCCACCAGCGCGCGCGCGATCGCCACGCGCTGCCGCTCGCCGCCCGACAGCTCGCCGGGCCGATGCTTCGCGCGCTCGCCGAGGCCGACGCGCGCCAGCATCGCCTGCGCGGCCTCGCGCGCCTCGGCCTGGCGCAGTCCGCGGATGCGCATCGGCATCGCGACGTTGTCGAGCGCGGTGAACTCGGGCAGCAGATGGTGGAACTGGTAGACGAAGCCGAGCGAGCGGTTGCGCACCAGATTGCGCTCGGTCTCGCGCAGATCGGTGAAGGGCTTGCCGAGCAGCGCGACGCTGCCCGAATCGGGATTGTCGAGCCCGCCCAGCACATGCAGCAGCGTGCTTTTGCCCGAGCCCGATGCGCCGACGATGGCGACCTTCTCGCCGGAGTCGATGCGCAGGTCGACGCCGCGCAGCACCTCGACATCGAGCCCGCCCTGGCGGAAACGCTTGCACAGCCCCTGCGCGGCGAGGATCGGCTGCGCGGCGGTGGCGGCGGTGGCCCCGGCCGGCGTGGCGGCGGTGGCGTCGGGGGTGGCGTGGGAAGAAGCGGTGCGGTTCAGGATGGCCTCACTCATAGCGCAGCGCCTCCGCGGGGTTCACGCGGGCGGCGCGCCAGCTGGGATAGAGCGTGGCCAGGATGGCCAGCACGAAGGAAATGGTGCCGATGGTGGCAATGTCGTTCACGCGCGGGTCCGAAGGCAATTCGCTGATGAAATAGATGTCGCGGGGCAGGAACTGGACCTGCAGGATCCGCTCGATGAAGGGCACGATCACGTCGATATTGGTGGCGATCAGCGTGCCGCCGAGCACGCCGAGCACCGTGCCGATAAAGCCGATGGCCACGCCCTGCACGATGAAGATGCGCATGATCGAGCCGGGCTGCGCGCCCATGGTGCGCAGGATCGCGATATCGGCCTGCTTGTCGGTCACGGTCATCACCAGCGTCGACACCAGGTTGAAGGCCGCCACCGCGATGATCAGCGTCAGGATGATGAACATCATCCGTTTCTCGGTCTGCACCGCGGCAAACCAGTTGCGGTTCTGCTTGGACCAGTCGCGCAGATAGAGCTCGCCGGACAGCGTGCCGGCCAGCGCGTCGGCGACCTGCGGGGCGCGCTGCATGTCGGACAGCTTCAGCCGCAGGCCGTTGGGACCGTCGAGCCGGAACAGCGTCTGCGCGTCCTGGATGTCGATCAGCGCCAGCGCGCTGTCGAACTCGTAATGGCCCGACGAGTACACGCCGACCACGGTGAACTGCTTTAGCCGCGGCAGCACGCCCGCCGGCGTGATGGTGCCCTGCGGCGCCACCAGCGTGACCTTGTCGCCCACGCGCACGCCCATCGCCGCTGCCAGCTCGCCGCCGAGCACGATGCCGAAGCCGCCGGGCTGCAGGTCGGCCAGGCTGCCGGCCTTGAACTGCTTGCCGATGTCCGACACCTTGGGCTCCTCGGCGGGATCGACGCCGCGCAGCAGCACGCCGCGCACGGTGTCGTCGCGCGTCAGCATCGCCTGCGCGGCGACATAGGGCGCGGCGCCGACGACCTCCTTGTTGCGCATCGCCTCGGCGGCGGTGCGGCGCCAGTCGGGCAGCGTGGAAGGGCCGATCACCTCGATATGCGCCAGCACCGACAGCATGCGGTCGCGCACTTCTTTCTGGAAGCCGTTCATCACCGACAGCACGACGATCAGCGCGGCCACGCCAAGCGCGATGCCGAGCATCGAGATCATCGAGATGAAGGAGATGAAGGTGTTGCGGCTGGCGCGTTTGCTGGCGCGGGTATAGCGCCAGCCGATCTGCCACTCGTAGGGAAAGTTCAAGACGGTTCCTGTGTTTCGTTGCCAACGCGCGCTGGGCGCCTGTCGGGCCGGATCGATGGGGCCGGCCGGGCCGCCATCGCGCCCCCGGCGCGTGCGCATTCCGCGCAAATCCGGCGCGAATTCGGTGAATCGGGACGCGCCGGCCACCCGCGAGTTTACAATCTCGCCAACCATGACGACGCACCTGACCCTGATTGTGCCCTTTTCGGTCCCGCCCGGCGCGGATACCGAGGGCCTGGACGAACCGAACGGCGCCGGTGGCGGCATTGCCGGCGCCCTGCTGCGCCAGTTGGAGTTGCCGGCGCTGGGAAAGTTGCTGACGCGCGCCGGCGCCATCGCGCGCGAGCGCCACGGCGCCGGCTACGATCCGATCGCGCTGCGCTCGCTGCCGCATGAGCGCTGGCTGGCGGCGCGCGCGGGCCTGGACACCGCGCGCGTGCCCACCGCCCCGTACATGCGGCTGGCCGACCATGGCGGGGCCGGCGCGGGCAGCGACCCGCAGTCCTGGGCCTGCCTGCAGCCCGTGCATATCCACGCCGCGCGCGATCACCTGGTGCTGATGGACCCGGCGCTGCTGACGCTGGACGCCGCCGAATCGGCCGCGCTGCGCGAGGCCATCGCCCCGCTGCTGGACGATTCGGGCATCGCGCTGGACGCGCCCCACCCCGGCCGCTGGTATCTGCCCGAAGCGGTGTTCGGCCCGCTGGACGCCACGCCGCCGCTGCGCGCCGCCGGCCGCAATATCGATGTGTGGATGCAGTCCGGCCCGCGCGAGCGCGACTGGCGCCGGCTGCAGAACGAGATCCAGATGACCTGGTTCGACCATCCGGTCAACCAGGCGCGCGAGGCCAACGGCATGCTGCCGGTCAACTCGGTCTGGCTGCATGGCGGCGGCGCGCTGCAGCCGGTGCCGCGGCTGGCCGATACGGTACTGGCGGACGATCCGTTGCTGCGCGGGCTGGCGCTGGCGGGCGGCGCCGAATGCCGGCCCTTGCCGCCCTCGCTGGCATCGCTGCAGGGCCTGCAGGCGGACGGCAGCGCGATGGCGCTGCTCGATGCCTGCGCCTCGGCCTATATCGCCGAGGACTGGGGCAGCTGGATCGAGCGGCTGCACGCGCTCGAGGCCGACTGGTTCGCGCCGGCGCTGGCCGCGCTCGAAGCGGGCCGGCTGCAGGCGCTGACGCTGGTGCTCGGCGGCGACGACCATCACGCCGAATTCACCGTGCGCCGCGGCGATCTGCGCAAGTTCTGGCGCGGGCTGGGCATGCGCGGCGACTGGCGCACGCTGCTGTCCGATCTGGCCCTTGCCGCATGAGCGCGCCCATGCCGACATCGCCTCGCGCCCTTCGCCCGTTTGGCCGCCGCCCCGGCCCCTGCTTCGCTATCGCCCCGACCCCATGACCCGCATCGCGATCCGCCCCCACCAGCCCGACCACGCCAGCGCCCTCGCCGCGCTGGGCCTGCACCCGACGCTGGCGCGCATCCTGTCGGCGCGCGGCGTCACCCATGCGCGCGAGCTGGCCACCGATCTGCCGGAGCTGATGGCGCCGCAGGCGATGAAGGGCATCGACCGCGCCGCGGTCTATCTTGCCGATGCGATCGCCGCCCGCCGCCGGCTGCTGATCGTGGCCGACTACGACTGCGACGGCGCCACCGCCTGCGCCGTGGGCGTGCGCGGCCTGCGCATGCTGGGCGCGCAAGTCGACTACATCGTGCCGAACCGCTTCGAGTACGGCTACGGCCTGACGCCGGAGATCGTCGCGCTGGCGGCGCAGCGCAATCCGGACGTGATCGTCACCGTCGACAACGGTATCGCGAGCGTCGATGGCGTGGCCGCGGCCAATGCGCGCGGCATCGACGTGGTCGTCACCGACCACCATCTGCCCGGCGACCAGTTGCCCGACGCGGCGGTGATCGTCAATCCGAACCAGCCGGGCTGCGGCTTCCCCAGCAAGAACCTGGCGGGCGTCGGCGTGATGTTCTACGTGCTGCTCGCGCTGCGGGCAGAGCTGCGCCAGCGCGGCGTCTTCACGCCGGCCAATCAGCCGCGGCTCGACACGCTGCTCGACCTGGTCGCGCTCGGCACCGTGGCCGACGTGGTCAAGCTCGACACCAACAACCGCATCCTGGTCGCGCAAGGGCTCAAGCGCATGCGCGCGGGCCGCATGCATGCCGGCGTGGCGGCGCTGTTCCGCGCGGCCGGACGCGAGGCCAGCCGCGCCACCACCTTCGATCTGGGCTTCGGCCTGGGACCGCGCCTGAATGCCGCCGGGCGGCTCGCCGACATGTCGCTCGGCATCGAATGCCTGCTCAGCGACGACGCGGAGCGCGCCTGGGAGATCGCGCAGCAGCTCGACGCGATGAACCGCGAGCGGCGCGACATCGAGGCCGGCATGCAGCAGGAAGCGCTGCAGATCCTCGAGCGTCCGCTCGACGGACTCGACCCGTCGTCGCGCTTTACCGTCAGCGTGTTCAACGACACCTGGCACCAGGGCGTGATCGGCATCGTGGCGTCGCGGCTCAAGGAGAAATTCCATCGGCCGACCATCACGTTTGCGCCGGGCGACGAGGCCACCATCAAGGGCTCGGGCCGCTCGATTCCGGGCTTTCACCTGCGCGATGCGCTGGATCTGGTGTCCAAGCGCCATCCCGGCCTGCTGGTCAAATTCGGTGGCCATGCGATGGCGGCCGGGCTGACGCTGCGCGCGGGCGATTTCGAGCGCTTCATGGACGCGTTCGAGGGCATCGGCCGCGAATGGCTGACCGACGATCACCTGGCCCGCGTGATCGAGACCGACGGCGAGATCGAGGACCACTGCTTCGATCCGGCCTTCGTGTCGCTGCTGGAGCAGCAGGTATGGGGCCAGGGCTTTCCGCCGCCGACCTTCTGCGGGGAGTTCGACGTGCTGCGCCAGACCGTGCTCAAGGGCAAGCATCTGAAGCTGCAGCTGGGGCGCGGCAAGCGCCAGTTCGAGGCGATCTGGTTCAACCACGCCGACACGCTGGGCGCCAGCGCGATGGTGGCCTACCGGCTCGACAACAACACCTTCAACGGCGTCACGCGCGTGCAGATGGTGATCGAGCACGCGCAGTAGCGAGGAAACTGCCCCTCTCGCTGTCGCCCCCGCGAAGGGGGGGGCCCAGGGGCTTATTCGAGCGCCAACTTCGAAGACACTGGGTCCCCGCCTGCGCGGGGACGACAGCGATGGCGCCTACCCCCGTGCCGGCAGCATCGTCGCCGGATCGACCGGCTTGCCGTTGCCGCGCACCTCGAAATGCAGCTCGCTGGCCGCGGCGCCCATGCGTCCCACCACCTGGCCGGCATCGACGTGGGCGCCTTCCTTGACCATCGGCTGATCGAGATTGCCGTAGACCGTCAGCCAGTCATCGTTGTGCTTGACGATCACCAGCGTGCCATAGCCGCGCAGCGCGCCGACATGGATCGCCCAGCCGGCCGCGGCCGCGCGCACGGTGCCGTTGGCCGGCACCGCGATGCGCAAGCCCTTGCTCGACGGCGGCGAATAGCCGTGCGTGACCGTGCCGTCGGCCGGCCATTGCAGCGCGATGCGGCTGGACGGCGGACGGCTCGACGGCGCCGCGGCGCGCGGGGTGTCCTCGACCGCGGTGGGGCCGCCGGCATTGCTGGCGGCCGCCGCCGCGGCACCGGCCGGCGGCCGCACGCGAATCAGCTGGCCGACCTCGATGCGGTCCGCGCTCGGCAAGGCGTTCCAGCGCACCAGGTCGCGCACCGAGCGGCGATGGCGGCGCGCGATCGAATACAGCGTGTCGCCGGTGCGCACCCGGTAGAAGCCGTCCGGCGCGGGGCCGCCCTCGCCCACCGTGCCGCAGCCGGCCAGCGTCGCCAGCATCGTGGCGGCCAGCGCGGCAACGGCGCGCCGGCGGCCGATGGCAGGGGCGGTCGCGGTTGGGAGGGTCGGGGTGGCTGGCATCGTCATGGCTGCATCGGGAGAGTCTGGCGTCCGCCGCCTCATCGCCCTGGCGGGCCGGCGCGGCGGACTGGAACGGCGGATGGAAAACGGTAGCTGCGGGAGGCCGCGCCAACGATGTAACGGTTGACGCACCCGCAACTGTAGACCATCGGCCACGGCCACAGTTCGGCACGGCGTCGCGAATGACCGTGGGCGGCACGGCGGCGGCGGTCGCCAGGTGCGGCCCGTCCGCGCGGCGCATTATCCGTCATTGCCCCGGGAATGCCGCCCCTTTCCGCTATAATTCACGGTTTTCAAAGCGCAAGAACACCATGGAAGCAGAACGCCTCAACGCCATCTCCGGCGCCATCTCCGATCTCCGTTCCCGGACGGAAGATCTACGGGGGTATCTTTGACTACGACGTCAAGGTAGGACGTCTGGCCGAAGTCAACGGCGAACTGGAGGACCCCGAGGTCTGGAACAACCCGAAGCGGGCCCAGGATCTCGGCAAGGAAAAGAAGATGCTCGAAGGCGTGGTCCAGGTACTGGGCAAGCTGACCGAGGATCTGGAAAGCGCTCAGGAGCTGTTCGAGCTCGCGCGTGAAGAAGGCGACGACGACACGCTGGTGTCGATCGAAGAGGACGTCAAGGGCTTCGAGGCGGCGGTCGCCGACATGGAGTTCCGCCGCATGTTCTCCGGCCAGCTCGATCAGGCCAATGCCTTCATCGATATCCAGGCCGGCGCCGGCGGTACCGAGGCGTGCGACTGGGCCTCGATGCTGCTGCGCCAGTACCTGAAGTACTGCGAGCGCAAGGGCTTCAAGGCCGAAGTGCTGGAAGAATCCGAGGGCGATGTCGCCGGCATCAAGAGCGCCACGATCAAGGTCGAGGGCGAATACGCGTTCGGCTATCTGCGCACCGAAACCGGCGTGCACCGGCTGGTGCGCAAGTCGCCGTTCGATTCGTCGGGCGGCCGGCATACCTCGTTCTCGTCGGTGTTCGTCTATCCGGAGGTCGACGACTCGTTCGAGGTCGAGATCAATCCGGCGGACCTGCGCGTCGATACCTATCGCGCCTCGGGCGCGGGTGGCCAGCACATCAACAAGACCGATTCGGCGGTGCGGATCACGCATATCCCGACCGGCATCGTCGTGCAGTGCCAGAACGACCGCTCGCAGCACCGCAACCGCGCCGAGGCGATGTCGATGCTCAAGTCGCGCCTGTACGAGCACGAGATGCGCAAGCGCCAGGCCGAGGCCGACAAGCTCGAATCGACCAAGACCGATGTGGGCTGGGGCCACCAGATCCGCTCGTACGTGCTGGACCAGAGCCGCATCAAGGACCTGCGCACCAACGTCGAAATGTCCAACACGCAAAAGGTGCTGGACGGCGACCTGGACAACTTCATCGAAGCGAGCCTGAAACAGGGCCTGTAAGCGCAGTACCGAGCGTTGCAGAACCAGCAGGACCGGCGCCGATCGCGCCACCCATCCCGCGGCGCGGCCGTGCCGCGGGGTCCGACCTCTCTCCGCCAGGGCGATATCCATGACCACTGCCGCATCGACTGACGCATCGACTGACGCTTCCCATCTGATCATCGTCACCGGCGCCTCGCGCGGCCTGGGCGCCGCGCTGGTGCGCGCGCTGATGGCGCCGGGCAACCAGCTGGTGTGCGTGGCGCGCAGCCGCAATGCGGAACTGGAGCAGGCCGCGCAGGCCAGCGGCGTGCCGATCGCCTGGCACCTGCAGGACCTGTCGAAACCGGCGCAGGCGGCAAGCTGGCTGGGGAGCGTGCTCGACAGCGTCGATGCCCCCGCCAGCGCGACGCTGGTGCTGAACGCGGGCGTGATCGAGCCGATCGCGCCGATCGCCGAGCTGCAGGAGGCCACGCTGGTGCCGCACCTGATGACCAACCTGGTGTCGCCGATGACGCTGACCGCGGCCTTCCTGACGCGCAGCGAGCGCTTCGGCTGCCCGCGCAAGGTGCTGGCGATCTCGTCCGGCGCAGCCCGCCGGCCGGTCGAAGGCTGGAGCGCCTACTGCGCCGGCAAGGCCGCGCTCGACATGTTCGTGCGCTCGGTCAATGCCGAGTACGCGTCGGTACCGGCCGAGCGCGGCGTGCGCGCGGTGGCGCTAGCCCCGGGAGTGGTCGATACCGGCATGCAGGCCGCGATCCGAGAGGCCGACTTCGCCCAGGTCGAGCGCTTCCGCTCGCTGAAGGCCAACGCGCAGCTGGCCAGCCCCGACGAGGCCGCGGCCCGCATCGCCGCCTATCTGCAGCGCCCTGACTTCGGCAGCACCGAACTCGACGATATCCGCAATACCTGACTTTCCCGCGCGGCCCCCGTGCCCCGCCCTTTGACGACATCATGACCGAACCCACCCGCGCGCCTGCCGAGCAGGCCCCCGCCGTCGACGAAAACAAGATCATTGCCGAGCGGCGCGAGAAGCTGCAGGCGCTGCGTCAGCAAGGCGTCGCCTTCCCCAACGACTTCCGTCCGACCCACCAGGCGGCCAGCCTGCACGCGCAGTACGGCGAGGCCGACCAGGCCGCGCTCGAGGCCAATCCGGTCGAGGTCGCGGTGGCCGGCCGCATGATGCTCAAGCGCGTGATGGGCAAGGCCAGCTTCGCCACGGTGCAGGACGGCAGCGGCCAGATCCAGTTCTACATCACGCGCGACAAGGTCGGCGAAGAGGTCTACGCCAACTTCAAGCACTGGGACCTGGGCGACATCGTCAGCGCGCGCGGCCTGCTGTTCCGCACCAACAAGGGCGAACTGTCGGTGCAGGTGCAGGAGCTGCGCCTGCTGTCGAAGTCGCTGCGCCCGCTGCCGGACAAGTTCCACGGCCTGTCGGACCAGGAGATGAAGTACCGCCAGCGCTATGTCGACCTGATCGTCTCGCCGGAGACGCGGGCGACCTTCCGCGCGCGCACCGAAGCGATCTCGTCGCTGCGCCGCCATATGGCCGAGGCCGGCTTCATGGAAGTGGAAACGCCGATGCTGCATCCGATTCCCGGCGGCGCCGCGGCCAAGCCCTTCATCACGCACCACAACGCGCTGGACATGCAGATGTTCCTGCGCATCGCACCCGAGCTCTATCTGAAGCGGCTGATCGTCGGCGGCTTCGAGCGCGTGTTCGAGATCAACCGCAACTTCCGCAACGAGGGGGTCAGCCCGCGCCACAACCCCGAGTTCACGATGATGGAGTTCTACGCGGCCTATACCGATTACCGGTGGCTGATGGACTTCACCGAGGACCTGATCCGCAAGGCGGCGATCGACGCGCGCGGCAGCGCGACGCTGACCTATCAGGGCCGCGAGCTCGATCTGGGCAAGCCCTTCCACCGGCTGACCATCACCCAGGCGATCCAGAAGTACGCGCCGCAATACACCGATGCGCAACTGGCCGATGCCGACTTCCTGCGCACGGAGCTGAAGAAGTTCGGCGTCAACACCAGCGCGCCGCAGTTCCTCAACGCGGGCCTGGGCACGCTGCAACTGGTGCTGTTCGAGGAAACGGCGGAGAGCCAGCTGTGGGAGCCGACCTTCATCGTCGACTATCCGGTCGAGGTCTCGCCGCTGGCGCGCGCCTCCGATACGGTGCCTGGCATCACCGAGCGCTTCGAGCTGTTCATCACCGGCCGCGAGATCGCCAACGGCTTCTCGGAGCTCAACGACGCCGAGGACCAGGCCGAGCGCTTCCGCAAGCAGGTCGAGCAGAAGGATGCCGGCGACGAGGAGGCGATGTATTTCGACGCGGACTATATCCGCGCGCTGGAATACGGCATGCCGCCGACGGGCGGCTGCGGCATCGGCATCGACCGCCTGGTGATGCTGCTGACCGACAGCCCGAACATCCGCGACGTGATTCTGTTCCCGCACCTGCGGCGTGAAGACTGACGGCCGGCCCCAAGCGGCCAAACAAAAAGCGCGCTTCAGTGAAGCGCGCTTTTTTTTACGTCCCCAGCCATCGCGTCGTTCCCGCGAAAGCGGGAATCCAGCGTCGTCGAAAACCGCTGGGTCCCCGCCTTCGCGGGGACGACACGGCGTTGGCCGGATCAGACCTTATTTCGCTTCCTCGATCCACGCGGCCTGGATGGCCTCGAGAATCTTCTCGCCCGAACGCTCGGGCAGGTCGTCGAAACCATCGAGCTCCATCACCCAGCGGCGCAGGTCGGTGAAGCGCACGCCCAGCGGATCGACATCGGGGTACTTGTCGTACAGCGCCGCCGCGATGTCGTAGGTGTCGGTCCATTTCATCAGGGTTCTCCAGCTTCTTGTTCGTTCGCGGGCGGCCTCAGTGGCCTTCCTTGGCGTGGTTGATGGTGTATTTGGGAATCTCGATGGTCAGGTCTTCGTCGGCGACGATGGCCTGGCAGGACAGCCGGGAATTCGGCTCGAGGCCCCAGGCCTTGTCGAGCAGGTCTTCCTCTTTCTCTTCGGCTTCGTTCAGCGAATGGAAGCCCTCGCGCACCACCACGTGGCAGGTGGTGCAGGCACACGACTTCTCGCAGGCGTGCTCGATCTCGATGTCATGCTCGAGCAGCACGTCGCAGATGCTGGTGCCCTTCTTGGCTTCGATCACGGCGCCCTCGGGGCAGTATTCGGCGTGGGGCAGTACGACAATCTGTGGCATAGGGGGTCCTGATGTTGGTGGTGGCGGGCGGCACGTGAACGAACGCGTGGGACCGCTCGCCTTCAGCCGAGCTCCTGCACCTTGCGGCCGGCCAGCGCATTCTTGATCGAACGATCCATGCGGCGGGCGGCAAACTCGTCGGTGCCGCGCGACAGCGTTTCGATGGCCGCCTTGATCGCCAGATGGTCATCGGCGGCGGCGGTTTCGCGCACGCGGGTCATCAAGGTTTCGATCTCGACGCGCTCGTCGTCCGACAGCAGATCGCCGTCGGCCTGCAGCGCGCTGCGCGTGGCCTCGAGCAGACGCTCGGCCTCGACGCGCTCCTCGGCGAGCGCGCGACTCTTCATGTCCTGCTCGGCCTCGCGGAAGCTGTCCTGCAGCATCCGCGCAATATCGTCGTCAGCCAGTCCATACGACGGCTTCACGGTGATCGAGGCCTCGACGCCGGAATGCAGCTCGCGCGCGGATACCGACAGCAGCCCGTCCGCGTCGACCTGGTAGGTCACGCGGATACGGGCCGCACCGGCCACCATCGGCGGAATGCCGCGCAGCTCGAAGCGCGCCAGCGAACGGCAGTCGCTGGCCAGTTCGCGCTCGCCCTGCAGCACGTGGATCGCCATCGCGGTCTGGCCGTCCTTGAAGGTGGTGAACTCCTGCGCGCGCGCGACCGGAATCGTGCTGTTGCGGGGAATGATCTTCTCGACCAGGCCGCCCATCGTTTCGACGCCCAGCGACAGCGGAATCACGTCGAGCAGTAGCCAGTCGTCGCCCGGCGCGTTGTTGCCGGCCAGCAGATTGGCCTGCATCGCCGCGCCCAGCGCGACCACCTTGTCCGGATCGAGATTGGTCAGCGGCGGCTGGCCGAAGAAATCGGCGACCGCCTTGCGGATCGACGGCATCCGCGTGGCGCCGCCGACCAGCACCACGCCCTTGACCTCGTCGGGCGCCACGCCGGCATCGCGCAGCGCCTTGCGTACCGGCGCCAGCGTCTTCTGCACCAGATGCGCGGTCATCTCGCGGAACTGCGCGGCGCTCAGCGGCAGATGGACGATCTCGCCGGTGCCCAGCACCGCGTCGATCACGGTGCTGTCGGCCTCCGACAGCGCTTCCTTGGCGGCGCGCGCGCGCACCATCAGCAGCCGGGTGTCCTCGGCCGACAGCGGCTGCAGGCCGGCCTGCTCGACGATCCAGCAGACCAGGCGCTGGTCGAAGTCATCGCCGCCCAGCGCGGAATCGCCGCCGGTGGCCATCACCTCGAAGACGCCCTTGGTCAGCTTCAGCACCGAGATGTCGAAGGTGCCGCCGCCCAGGTCGTAGACCGCGTAGATGCCCTCGGCAGCGTTGTCGAGCCCGTAGGCGATCGCCGCCGCGGTCGGCTCGTTCAGCAGGCGCAGCACCTCTAGTCCGGCCAGACGCGCCGCATCCTTGGTGGCCTGGCGCTGCGCGTCGTCGAAATAGGCGGGCACCGTGATCACCGCACCGACCAGATCGTCGCCCAGCGCATCCTCGGCGCGCTGGCGCAGCGTGGCGAGGATCTCGGCCGACACCTCGACCGGGCTCTTGACGCCGGCAACGGTCTTGATCTGCAGCATGCCGGGCGCGTCGACGAAGTCGTAGGGGCTGTGCTCGATATGGGCGACGTCATGCAACCCACGGCCCATGAAGCGCTTGACCGAAACGATGGTGTTCTTGGGATCGCGCACCGCTTCTTCCTGGGCGCGGAAGCCGATCTGCGCGGTCTTGTTCGGCAGATAGCGCACCACCGACGGCAGCAGCGTGCGGCCGCTTTCGTCGGCCAGCACCTCGGGAATGCTGTTGCGAACGGCCGCCACCAGCGAATTGGTGGTGCCGAGGTCGATACCGACCGCGAGCCGTCGCTGATGGGGCGCCGGCGACATGCCGGGTTCGGAAATCTGAAGCAGTGCCATGGTCAATGTTCTGTTGTCGGGTGGGCGGGGCGATCGTCGCGCACCAGTCGCGCGCCAGTCCGCGCCAGTCGCGCATGGGTCGCAAAACGCGCCGCCGGAACACCCGCTTTGCCGGGGCGCCATTGTGTCATGGCCCCGGCGATGTTGCCTGCCGCGCTAGCTTTCGAGGCGGTCGATCGCCTCGCTCGCGTCGTGCTCGATCTTCTCGACGAACATCAGCTGGCGCGCCGCGGCCGCCGCGGCCTCATCGTCGCCGGCATCGAGCAAGCCGCCGAGCGCGCTCTGGCGTTCGCGCTTCTCCTGGCGCAGCGAGCGCAGCAGCGCGTCCAGCGCCGCGCCGTCACGCTGCTGTACCGCGTCCTGCAGCGCTTCGCGCCATTCCATCTGCTGCATCAGGAAGGCCGGCGCCATGGCCGTATTGTTCTCGGCCTGGATATCGATGCCGCGCAGCGACAGCAGATAGATCGCGCGCTTGAGCGGCTGGCGCAAGGTCCGGTAGGCCTCGTTCGCATGCGCGGCCCATTGCATCGCGACGCGCCGTTCGGCGTCGCCGGCATGGGCAAAGCGATCCGGATGGGCCTGCGATTGCACCGTGCGGTAGGCGGCGTCGAGCGCGGCCTCGTCGACGGTGAAGCGGGCCGGCAGCCCGAACAGGGCGAAGTAATCGTCTTTCAAGGTAGTCCTGCTGGAAGGCT
>JAPSLC010000113.1 GCA_031181345.1 Cupriavidus sp.
CGATCATGGGCAAGACCGACGACCTGCGTGGTCTGAAGGAAAACGTGATCGTGGGTCGCCTGATCCCGGCCGGTACGGGCCTGGCCTACCACCGCGCCCGCAAGGCGCGCGAGGCGGCCGAGCGCGAACGCGCCCAGGCGATCTCCGAAGAAGAGCAGTCGCTCTTCATGGAGCCGTCGGAGGTGCATGCCACCACCGAGAACGGCGGGGATACGCCGGCGGTCTGAGGCCGATGCGGCCGGCGGTCTGAGGCCGATGCGGTAACGCCGTAATTCAGCTGTAGTGAAAAAGCCCGGTGCGAGAGATCGCACCGGGCTTTTTTTTTCACCGCCGCTTCGCGACGGGATGAGGCTGTCACACGTATGGCCGAGTCAAATTCGCGCGCGTGCTGTCTCCCAGGGGCGACGTCGGGCCGATGGGATACGGATACGGAGCTGGATACGGGACTGGATACGTGCACCGCCGAGGCGGGTTGGTGGGCAGCGGCAGGAGGAAACCTCCTTCGCGCCCGGGAGGTCGCCCTTACACGTAGGCTCGGGCGGTGACTGTGGCTGCCACCGCCGCTTGCGCGGGCGCAGTGTCGCCGGAGGCGAAGCCACCCTGCTTCTCCAGCGTCTTCATGATCAGGTCGGACAGCACGCCGAACTCGCGCGAGCCCAGCTTCTGGCCATATTGCTTGAGGAAGACATCGATCGGGACGCCGGCGCTACGCAGCGACTTGATCTCCGAATCGCTCAGCGTCGCGGTTTCGTAGTTGCCGCTCTGTTGCGACAGCTTCGCCAGTTCATTGGCCTTTTCGCGGTAGAACTTCGCGGCGGCGAACAGGTCCAGGTCGCCGCCGGCGCTGACCGAAGCCGCCTCGGCGGCGCCGACGAGGTTTGATTGCTGCGCCGCCGTGGCGAGCGGCTGGACCGGGTGTTGGGTATGGGAAATGGGCGAGACAAGCATGGTAAAGCTCCAGGAAACTCCAAAAGACTGCGATGGTTCTGATAGTCGTGATCGTTGCTTGCACAACGATTGGACGAGGCAGATCTTCGTCGCCACAACGGGGCGCTGTCTTACGGTTTCCGGAGCCGATTTAGGGTTCTCGAATCCGTCGTCGTTTGCACGCAAGCACGAGACGAAATTCGCAAATCTGCGATGTACGGGTGTGATACGGCGAAGACCTGATTCCGCGAGCCGCATCCGCGTGGCAGCTCAGGTGTGCGGCCGGCGCGCGGCGCATGCGCGCAGCCGGCGCGAGGTCCGACCGCCGATGGCGGGCGTCGTCACGATTCGAAGCGATCGGAAGCCGGTGCGGTGGTATGGTTACGCCTTTCCGACACGTTGCCCGTTTCCGCTGTTGCTATGTCCCTTGCCCTGGCGATTCTGAAGGATGTTTTCGGCTATCACGCCTTCCGCGGCCGCCAGGCGGAAATCATCGAACATGTGGCCGAGGGCGGCGACTGCCTGGTGCTGATGCCGACCGGCGGCGGCAAGTCGCTGTGCTACCAGATTCCGGCGCTGCTGCGCCAGCGCGCCGGCCATGGCGTCGGCATCGTGGTGTCGCCGCTGATCGCGCTGATGCAGGACCAGGTCGCGGCGCTGACCGAAGCCGGTGTGCGCGCCGCGGTGCTGAACTCCACGCTGACCGGCGCGGAGGCGTCGGCGGTCGAGCGCGACCTGCTGGCCGGGCGCCTCGAGATCCTGTACGTCGCGCCGGAACGGCTGATGACGCCGCGCTTCCAGGATCTGCTCGATCGCACCCGTGTGGGCCTGTTCGCGATCGACGAAGCGCACTGCGTGTCGCAGTGGGGCCACGATTTCCGGCCGGAGTACATCCAGCTGTCAGTGCTGCACGAGCGCTTCCCGCAGGTGCCGCGCATCGCGCTGACCGCGACGGCGGACGACGTGACGCGGCAGGAGATCGTCGAGCGCCTGGCGCTGGACGACGCGCGCGTCTTCCTGTCGAGCTTCGATCGTCCCAATATCCGCTATCGCATCGTCGAGAAGGACAACGCGCGCCAGCAGCTGCTGGCCTTCATCAAGGCCGAGCACATGGCCGCGGACGGCAGCCACGACAGCGGTATCGTCTACTGCCTGTCGCGCCGCAAGGTCGAGGAGACCGCCGACTGGCTGCGCGGCCACGGCATCAATGCGCTGCCTTACCACGCCGGCATGGAGGCCGCCGTGCGGCAGCAGCATCAGGCGCGCTTCCGCGACGAGGAAGGGCTGGTGATGGTGGCCACCATCGCGTTCGGCATGGGCATCGACAAGCCGGACGTGCGCTTCGTCGCCCACCTCGACCTGCCCAAGAGCATGGAAGGGTATTACCAGGAGACCGGCCGGGCCGGCCGCGACGGCCTGCCGGCCAATGCCTGGATGGCCTATGGCCTGGGCGACGTGGTGCAACAGAAGCGGATGATCGACGAGTCGGAGGCCGACGAAGCGCACAAGCGCGTGTCGTCGGCCAAGCTCGACGCCTTGCTGGGCCTGTGCGAGACCGCCGGTTGCCGGCGCGTGCGCATCCTCGCGTATTTCGGCGAGGCGAGCCAGCCGTGCGGCAATTGCGATACCTGCCTGGAGCCGCCGGCGACCTGGGACGGCACGCGCGAGGCGCAGATGGCGCTGTCGTGCGTCTACCGCACCGCGCAAGTCAGCCGCGTGCATTTCGGCGCCACCCATCTGATCGACGTGCTGCGCGGCAACGCCACCGAGAAGATCCGCCAGTGGGGCCACGACAAGGTGTCGACCTTCGGCATCGGGGCCGACCGCTCGGTGTCCGAATGGCATGCGATCTTCCGCCAGCTGATCGCGCACGGCCTGCTGGTGATCGACCATGGCGGCCACGGCGCCCTGCTGCTGGGCGAATCGGCGCGCGCGGTGCTCAAGGGCGAGACCAGCATCACGCTGCGCCGCCAGGTCAGCAAGCCGGCTCGCGGCGAACGCAGCAGTGCCGGGCGCGGCAACCGCGTCGACCACACCGCCCAGATGGACGAACAGGCGCTGGCCAACTGGGAGGCGCTGCGGCGCTGGCGCACGGACACCGCCCGCGAGCACGGCGTGCCGGCCTACGTAATCTTCCACGATGCGACGCTGGCGGAGCTGGCGCGCAGCGCGCCCGACAGCATGGCGGAGCTGGCCGAGGTGCCCGGCATCGGCGCGGCCAAGCTGGAACGCTACGGCGACGAGTTGCTGGAAGTGCTGCAGAAGGCATAGTCACCGCCGGCGCGTTGCAGGCGAGTCGCTCTAGTGCGCCAACCGCGGGCGCGCAGGTTGCCTACGGCAGGTAAACCGCTTGACCGTTGATCGGTGCGCTGCTAGCATGCCGGATTCGAGTTTTTGGCTTCGGATTTCGCTCGCGCGTCGTTTGGTGGCACCCAGTGTCCGGCGACCGCCCCGGCAGACAGCTCATCGCTGACTTGGCCGGCCAAGCGGGATCCCAGGCGAGCTCGCGCTCTTTGGCAAGTCTGGTTGTTCGCACAGTCCCGTCCCAGAGCGTTCTGCTCACCTGCTCCCGCCCAAAACCCGTCCTACCGTTTCGTCGATCGTCGTCGCGCTTGCGGGCGCGCCGCCGGTTCGTCGCCGAAGCGGTGTTTTTTTGTAAAACCAAGCTGGATTGAACAATGCCAACTATCAACCAACTGGTTCGCAAGCCGCGCGTCTCTGAAGTCATCAAGAGCAAGAGCCCGGCGCTTGAGA
>JAPSLC010000114.1 GCA_031181345.1 Cupriavidus sp.
CGGCTCCAGCGCGTTGATCCGCTCGACTGTCCGTCGATATTGTTTGATCAGCCGCTCGTTACGGCTGCCGAAGACTTTCTTGAGAAGGCCCGTGATCATCGATTGGTGTCACCTGCGCACGATTGCGATCCCGTCGTCCGAGCCGGGGGCCGGACGCGAAGCGCGCGTGGCGAAGAGAGGATTAGCGCAAAACGCCGAGTTTATCACGCGCGGCGGGCGGTTCCGCGGGCGATCCCGCGCGGTTCCGGCGGGGTTCCCGCGCGGTTGCCGACTCGCCGCGCGCGGGTCCTGACCGCGCCGGCACGGTGTCTCGCGCACGGCACCGCGGGTGGTGCGACCGGGTTGGTTCGGAACTGGCTCGGGACCGGCTTGGGGCTAGAATGCGGCATGCGCCTGTTCACCCACCACGCCCTGCAAACGCCCTCCGCCAAGCCGCTGAACGACTGGCTGGCCAAGGCCGGACCGATGTCCTCGCTGATGCAGGCGGCGCGCGAGCTGGCCGCGCTGGAAGCCGAGGTGATGGCCCTGCTGCCGCCCGGCATGCGCGCCGGCATCGCGATCGGCGGTGTGCGGCAGGACACCCGCAGCCCGGGGCAGCCGAACACGCTGCTGCTGCTGGCGGCCCACGGCGCCGCCGCGGCGCGCGTGCGGCAGATCGTGCCGAGCCTGCTGGCGCGGCTGCAGCAGCGCGGGGCGCGGATCGATGCGGTCAAGGTGCGGGTACAGCCCGACGTCGCGCGCGGCGACTGGGACGTGGAGCCGGCCGAGCGGCCGAAGAAGACCGGCGTGCCGCCGGCCGGATTGAACAGTCTGGGGGAATTGGCGCAGACGCTGCCGGACTCGCCGCTGCGCGACGCGGTGCAGACGATGCTGGCGCGGCACCGGTAGGGGATTCGATCGGCAATGGCGCGGCGAGCGCCGTTTTGCCCTCTCCCCCGGCCCCTCGCCCGCAAGCGGACGAAGGGAGCAAACCCGCAGCATTCGAGCTTCCCTGCTTCGACTCCCCTCTCCTGCTCGCGGGAGAGGGGTTGGGTGAGAGGGAACGCGCCGGCAGGCGCGCCCTTGCGTCAGGCGAAGGCCGGCTGCAGCTGCGGCAGGAAGGCGGCCGGAGCCTCTTCCTGGCGCTCGAAGCTGACGATCTCGTAGGCCTGCTCGTCGGCCAGCAGCGCACGCAGCAGCTGGTTGTTCAGGCCGTGGCCGGATTTCTGCGCGACGTAGGCGCCGATCAAGGGATGGCCGACCACATAGAGGTCGCCGATCGCATCGAGGATCTTGTGGCGCACGAACTCGTCGCCATAGCGCAGTTCCTCGTTGTTCAGCATGCGGTGCTCGTCGAGCACGATCGCGTTGTCCAGGCTGCCGCCGCGGGCCAGCCCCATCTCGCGCAGCGCCTCGACCTCGTGCGCAAAGCCGAAGGTACGCGCCCGCGCGATCTCGCGGACATAGCTGGTGTCGCCGAAATCGATCTCGAAGGTCTGGCCGGTCTTGTCGACAGCCGGATGGCGGAAATCGATGGTGAACGCCAGCTTGAAGCCAAAGTAAGGTTCGAGCCGGGCCAGCTTGTCGCCATCGCGCACTTCGACCGCCTTCTTGACGCGGATGAAGCGCTTGGCGGCCGGCTGCTCCTCGATGCCCGCCGACTGCAGCAGGAACACGAAGGACGCGGCGCTGCCGTCCATGATCGGGATTTCCTCGGCGTCGACGTCGACGAACAGGTTGTCGATGCCCAGGCCCGCGCAGGCGGACATCAGGTGTTCGATGGTGGAAACGCGCGCGCCGTTCTTCTGCAGCACGGAGGCCAGGCGCGTATCGCCGATGGCGGATGCCTTTACCGGGATCTCGACCGGCTCGGGCAGGTCGACGCGGGTGAAGACGATGCCGGTATCGGTCGGGGCGGGCCGCAATGTCAGCGTCACTTTACGGCCCGAGTGCAAGCCAATGCCAACGGTCTTGACCAGGGACTTGATAGTGCGCTGTTTGAGCATGACGGCCTCTGCTAATTATTAAAATCTATCGGGCTTGGGATTCGATAAACCGTATCTTACCACCGGCGAGATTATTGCGCTGCACCAGTTTTGTTTCGTGGTGTTAACGGTGTGGCATTCGACGGATAAAGGCCCGGAAAAGATGCGCGAGATGGGAAAGAAACCGCTCCGAAACGTCGGATAAGCGGCATGAAAATCACTTCTGTTGCCGCTATTTCCACGCGATCTCCACGATCAGGCCCGCCAAGGTCAGATAACGCCGTCTTACCCGCGCAACATGGCGAGCACCGCCTCGGCGCTGCTGACCTCGAATTGGCCAGGGGCCTCGACGGCCAGGTGCGTGACCACGCCATCGTCCATCACCATCGCATAGCGCAGCGAACGCACGCCCATGCCGCGCTTGCCCAGGTCCTGTTCCAGGCCGAGCGCACGCGTCCAGTCGGCGCTGCCGTCGCCGAGCATCCGCACCTTGCCGGCGGTGCCTTGCTCGCGGGCCCAAGCGCCCATCACGAAGGCGTCGTTGACCGACACGCACCAGATCTCGTCGACGCCGGCGGCGCGCAGCGCGTCGGCCTGCTCGACGTAGCCGGGCACGTGGCGCGCGGAACAGGTCGGCGTGAACGCGCCGGGCAGGCCGAACACCACGATGCGGCGGCCTTGTGCCAGCTCGGCGACCGAGAAGGCGTTGGGACCCAGCGCGCAGCCGCCCGCCTCGGTTTCGAAGTACTCGTACAGCGTCGCGTCGGGCACGCGTGCACCGATTTCGATCATGGCGATTTCCTCAGGGTGCCGTGGCGTTGGCGTGCAGGTCGAACATCAGCGAACGACAGCAACGACGGCGAACGCCTTGGCCAAACCCAGTCTGCATCATAGTTGCCTGCCACCGGCATCCCAAGTGGGACGGCGGCGCGGGCGCCTGTCGGTGGATACCGACAAGCAGGCAAGCAGAACTGACAAAAACAGGCGCGGCGAGCGTGCGCGCGCCCCGCGGCCGGCGGGCCCAACCCCGCCGGGGGACCGCCGGCGGCCCCTCCCGGGGGGGGGGCCGCGGCGCGCCCGGGCCGGCCCGCGCGGGGGACGGAGGACAGCGGGCGCCGTCAACCTCGCCGGTTCCGCAAGCGGCAGGCGGCCGTCATCCGTAGCGCGGCACGGGCGGATGGGGAGCGCCCATCGTGCCCCGCTGTCGCGGATGCGCGGCCGGCAAACTGCCGGCAATGCGGTCGGCTATATCGGTCGACTCGCGCCGTGCCGGCTCTCAGTCCGCCTGCTTGCGCAGGAAGGCCGGGATGTCGTACGTGTCGACACCCTTCTCCTGCAGCGCGGCCACGTGCGCCGACGCCGTTTCGCGCGAGCTGCGGAACACCGCCGGCGTATCGAGGCCGCTGTAGTCCGGCGCGCTGTGCAGCGCCGAGCCGTGCTGCAGGCCGGCCATCATCTGCACCGGCATGTTGTCGGTACCGGTCTTGAGCAGCGTCATCGGCTGCTGCTTCTTGCTCGCGCGGCCCAGGCCGGTGGCGACCACGGTCACGCGCAGCGCATCGCCCATCGAGTCGTCGTAGACGGTACCGAAGATCACGGTGGCATCTTCCGCGGCATAGCTGCGGATGGTGTTCATGACTTCCTTG
>JAPSLC010000057.1 GCA_031181345.1 Cupriavidus sp.
AGTCGGCGCTCAAGGGCGCGCACTTCATCGAGCTGTGCTGCCAGCGCAAGATCCCGCTGGTGTTCCTGCAGAACATCACCGGCTTCATGGTGGGCCGCAAGTACGAGAACGAGGGCATCGCGCGCAACGGCGCCAAGATGGTGACCGCGGTGGCGACCGCCCAGGTGCCGAAGTTCACCGTGATCATCGGCGGCTCGTTCGGCGCCGGCAACTACGGCATGTGCGGCCGCGCGTATTCGCCGCGCTTCCTGTGGATGTGGCCGAACGCGCGGATCTCGGTGATGGGCGGCGAGCAGGCGGCCAGCGTGCTGGCCACGGTGCGGCGCGACGGCATCGAGGGCCGGGGCGGCAGCTGGAGCTCTGAAGAGGAGGAGGCCTTCAAGCGGCCGATCCGCGAGCAGTACGAACACCAGGGTCATCCGTATTACGCCAGCGCGCGGCTGTGGGACGACGGCGTGATCGACCCCGCGCAGACCCGCACGGTGCTGGGCCTGGGCCTGTCGGCGAGCCTCAATGCCCCGATCGACGAGATGAAGTTCGGCGTGTTCCGGATGTAAGGGATGGTGCGTCGTTGCCGCGCGCGCGGTGTCCGCGATGCCGCCGAGTTCGTGCCGTTTGCCCGGCTCGCCATCTGCCTGTTGGCATGCATGGCGTGGACGCCGATGCCGGCCGGTGCCGCGCCGCTCGAGGAGACCTGGTCGGTGCCGGTGGCGGTCACCGACGCGCACGGCCGGCTGGTCTCGCAGCGCATCGTCGTCACCGCGTTCCGCGAGCCCGGCCACCAGCGCTATCCGCTGCTGGTGCTCAACCATGGCCGCGCGCCGGACCCCTATGCGCGCGCCCGGCTCGGGCGCGTACGGCTGGCCGAGCAGGCCGCGTATTTCGCCTCGCTCGGATTCCAGGTGCTGGTGCCGACGCGGATCGGCTATGGCGCCAGCGGCGGCGACGATATCGAGAACACCGGCAGCTGCACGCGCAAGAACTATCGGCCCGGCTTCGAGGTGGCCGCGCAGCAGATGCTGCAGGTGATCGAGATGGCGCGCTCGCGCCCGGAGATCGATGTGTCGCGCGTCGTGCTGGTGGGCCAGTCGTTCGGCGGCGCGGCGGTGGTGGCGCTGGCGGCGAAGAACCCGCCGGGCGTCCGGCTGGTGCTGAACTTCGCCGGCGGCGGCGGCGGCGATCCGCGGCTGCATCCGGGCGAGCCGTGCGCCCCGGAGCAGCAGGCCGCGCTGTTCGCCGAGTACGGCCGCAGCGCGCGCGTGCCGACGCACTGGATCTACACGACCAACGACCGCTACATGGGACCGTACCCGGCGCAATGGTTCGAGGCCTTCCGCGGCGCCGGCGGCGTCGGCCAGTACCACGCCCTGCCGGCCTTCGGGCAGGACGGCCACCAGCTGTTCGCGCGCGGCCTGACGCGCTGGCGGCCGCTGGCGGAAAAAGCGCTGCGCGATGCCGGCTTCGAACCGAGGCCATTGAACCGGCCCGCCGCGGCGAACGACGCGCGGCGCTAGCCACAAGGCCGCAAACGCCAATCACAGCCAGAACTGCAAGGAGACCACGATGGAATTCACCACCCTGACCGTGACCGTCGAGCGCCATGTCGCCACGGTGACGCTGAACCGCCCCGACGTGCGCAACGCCTTCAACGAGACCGTGATCGCCGAACTCAGCGGCGCGTTCCGCGCGCTGGGCGATACACCGGAAGTCCGCGCGATCGTGCTGGCCGGACAGGGGCCCGCGTTCTGCGCCGGCGCCGACCTGAACTGGATGAAGAAGATGGCCGGCTACTCGCACGACGAGAACCGCGCCGACGCGCTGCAACTGGCGCAGATGCTGCATACGATCTGGGCCTGTCCCAAGCCGGTGATCGCGCGTATCCACGGCGATACCTATGCCGGCGGGGTCGGCCTGGTGGCGGCCTGCGATATCGCGGTGGCGGCCGATCACGCGCACTTCTGCCTGTCCGAGGCGCGCCTGGGGCTGCTGCCGGCGACGATCAGCCCGTACGTGATCCGCGCGATGGGCGAGCAGGCGGCGCGCCGCTACTTCATCACCGCCGAACGCTTCGATGCGGCCGAGGCGCTGCGGCTGGGCTTCGTGCATGCGGTGGTGCCGGCCGACGGGCTCGACGCCAAGGTCGCGGAACTGACCGCCGCACTGGTCGCCAACAGCCCGAATGCGGTGCGCGAAAGCAAGCGGCTGGTGCAGGACATCGCCGGCCGTGCCGTCAACGACGACCTGCTGGCCGATACCGCCGAGCGGATCGCGGCGATCCGCGCCTCGGACGAGGGCCGCGAGGGCGTGCGGTCCTTCCTCGAGAAGCGCAGCCCGTCGTGGCGGCCGGCCTGAGGTTGGAGACGAAGGACGATGTGCCCCGATGGTGCCGGCGACGATGTGCGCAGATGCGTGCGCACGGCCGCGCGATCGCCGTTTCGTCGTCCAACTACCCGTAATCTGACGCTAATACGTCGATAACCCGCAAATCCACGGCGGTTTGCCAAGCCCGCAAGGACCTTCCTACCATGCGTTCTCCCAATCCAGCCGCGTACATCGCGCTGCCCCGCCCTGCCCGGGCTGGCACGCGGGCGGCTGGTCAACCATGGAGGACTCCCTTGCATACCCAGTCCTTGCACACCGCCCGTTCCGATCCGCCCGCCGCTCCGGCGCGGCAGGACGGCACCGGGCTCGCCGCGCGCAGCCTGCGCGCGGTATGGCATCCCTGCACGCGCCTGCGTCCCGGCGGCGATCGGCCGCCGCTGGCCGTGGTCCGCGGCGAAGGGCCCTGGCTTTACGACGACGAAGGCCGCCGCCTGTTCGACGCCACCAGCTCCTGGTGGGTCAATCTGTTCGGCCATGCGAATCCCGCGATCAACGCCGCGCTGAAGGATCAGCTCGACACGCTCGAACACGTGATGCTGGCCGGCTGCACGCACGGCCCCGCAGTCGAGCTGGCCGAGCGCTTGTCGACACTGACCGGCGGCGCGCTCGGCCATGCGTTCTACGCATCGGACGGCGCCTCGGCGGTCGAGATCGCGCTGAAGATGAGCTTCCACTACTGGCGCAACAGCGGGTTGCCCGGCAAGCGCGAATTCGTCTGCCTGCGCCGCGGCTACCACGGCGAAACGGTCGGCGCGCTGGCGGTCACCGATGTCGCGGTGTTCCGCGATGCCTACGATCCGCTGCTGATGCGCGCCCACGTGGCGATGTCCCCGGACGCGCGCCAGGCCGCGCCGGGCGAATCGCCGCGCGAGGTCGCGCAGCGCGCCCTCGACGAACTCGAAGCGCTGCTGCAGCAGCGCGCCGCCAGCATCGCGGCGCTGATCGTCGAGCCGCTGGTGCAATGCGCGGCCGGCATGGCGATGCACGATCCGGCGTACCTGGACGGCGTGCGCGCGCTGTGCGACCGCTACCGCGTCCACCTGATCGCCGACGAGATCGCGGTCGGCTGCGGGCGCACCGGCACCTTCTTCGCGTGGGAACAGTCGCGTGACGATGGCCCGCCCGGCGCGCATCAGTGGCCCGACTTCCTGTGCCTGTCCAAGGGCATCAGCGGCGGCTATCTGCCGCTGTCGCTGGTGCTGACGCGGGGCAACATCCAGCAGGCCTTCGTTGCCGACGAACTGTCGCGCAGCTTCCTGCATTCGCACTCGTACACCGGCAATCCGCTGGCCTGCCGCGCCGCGCTGGCCACGCTGGACCTGTTCGCGCAGCACGATGTGCTGGCGGCGAACCGGCAGCGCGCGCAGTGGCTGGCCGAAGGGCTGGCCGGCCTGGCCGCCGATGCGCGGCTGTGCCGCGTGCGCCAGCGCGGGCTGATCTGGGCCGCCGACCTGCGCGAGCCGTTTGCCACCGAGACGTTCGCCGCCGAGTTCCATCAGGCCGCGCTGGAGCAGGGCGTGCTGATCCGGCCGATCGGCGGCACGCTGTACGTGATGCCGCCCTACGTCTTCGACGCGCCGCTGGCGAACTGGCTCGGCGAGCGTTTGCTGGCCGCGCTCGACAGCGTGGTTGCGCCGGCCGCGCCCGGCAAGGAGGCGTGCCATGCTGCTTGATCGACTGACCCAGGCCGCCGCCGAGCGCGAACGCCAGGCGCTGACCCGCACTCGCCGCATCGCCCATACGCCTTGCGCCCCCTGGCAGACCATCGGCACCCTCTTGCCCAACGGCAGCGAGGCGGAAACCCGCTCCCTGCTGGGCTTCAGCAGCAACGATTACCTGGGCCTCGCCAATCATCCGGCCATCGTCGAGGCTTTTGCCGAGGGCGCGCGGCGCTGGGGCGCGGGCAGCGGTGCCTCGCATCTGGTGACGGGCCACGGCCTCGCGCACCACCGGCTCGAGACCGAACTGGCGCGCTGGTATGCCGACGCGATTCCGGACGCGTCTGCGCTTTACTTCTGCACCGGCTATATGGCCAATCTGGCGGTGCTGACTGCGCTCGGCGGCGCCGATGCCACGCTGTTCTGCGAAGCGCTGAACCATGCCTCGCTGATCGACGGCGCGCGGCTGGCCCGTGCGAGCGTGCAACGCTACCCGCACGGCGATGTCGCTGCGCTCGATGCGCTGCTCGCCGCCAGCGCGTCCCCGCTGAAGCTGATCGTCACCGACGGCGTCTTCAGCATGGACGGCGATATCGCGCCGCTCGCGGAACTGCTGGCGCTGGCCGAGCGGCACGATGCCTGGCTGGTGGTCGACGACGCCCACGGCTTCGGCGTGCTGGGCGAACGCGGCCACGGCGTGCTCGAGCACCTGGGCCTGTCGTCGCAGCGGCTGATCTATATCGGCACGCTCGGCAAGGCGGCGGGCGTGGCCGGGGCCTTCGTCGCAGCGCACCGGCTGATCGTCGAGCATCTGGTCAATACCGCGCGCACATACATCTTCACCACGGCGGCGCCGCCGGCGGCGGCCCATGCGCTGCGGACCAGTCTCGCGCTGATCGAGGGCGACGAAGGCGCGCGGAGGCGCGCGGCGCTGCGGCGGCGCATCGCCGAACTGCGGACCGGTCTGGCGCCGATGGCCGCCCAAGCGGGCTGGCAGCTGGCCGCCAGCGCGACCGCGATCCAGCCCCTGATCGTCGGCGACAACGCCGCCGCCTTGATGCTGTCGGCAGGCCTGGAGCAGGCCGGCATCCGCGTCGGCGCGATCCGTCCACCGACCGTGCCCGAGGGCACCGCGCGGCTGCGCATTACGTTGTCTGCCGCGCATGGGGAGGCCGACGTCACGGCCTTGCTGGCGGCGCTCGGTGCCTTGGCGGCGCAGGCCGATCGTTCTTGCAGGGAGGCCGCATGAGCCGACTTCCCGCATTCGCCTGCTTCGTCACCGGCACCGATACGGGAGTCGGCAAGACCCACGCCAGTGCGGCGCTGCTGCACGCGCTGGCCGCGCAGGGCCGCACGACGGTCGGCATGAAGCCGGTCGCCAGCGGCTGCGACTGGCGCGACGGTCAATGGCATAACGACGATGTCGCGCAACTGCGCGCGGCCAGCAGCGTCGACGTGCCGCTGGCGCAGACCTGCCCCTGGCTGCTGCGCACGCCATGCTCGCCGCATCTGGCGGCCGAGGCCGACGGCGTGCGCATCGAAGCGGAGCCGATCCTGTCGGCGTTTGCCGCGCTGCGCGCGCAGGCCGACGCGGTCGTGGTCGAGGGCGTCGGCGGCTTTCGCGTGCCGTTGGCGACCGGCCCTGACGGCTGGGATACCGCCGACCTCGCGGTCCGGCTCGACCTGCCGGTGATCCTGGTGGTCGGCATCCGGCTGGGCTGCCTGAGCCACGCGCTGCTGACCGCCGAGGCGGTACGCGCGCGCGGGCTGCGCCTGGCCGGCTGGATCGCCAACCGGATCGACCCCGACATGCTGCTGGCCGACGAGAACATCGCCACGCTGCGCGAGGCCTTCGACGCGCTCGGCACGCCGTGGCTGGGCACGCTGCCCTGGCAACTGCCTGCCGATCAAGCCGCGCGCTGCCTCGATCTGGCCCCGCTGCTCGACCTGAACCGACATCCCGGCGACGCGCGCTTCGATCGCGCCGCCTGACAACAGAATTCGTACCGACATGACTACCATCGCCACCATCTCCGCCGATTCGCTGCGCCAGAGCGCACGCCAGCAAGCCGCGCAGGCCAGCAACAACAACGCCGACACCGACGCCCGCTGGACCGTCGACGCCGTCGCCGCGCTGTTCGCGCTGCCGTTCAACGATCTGCTGTTCCGCGCGCAGCAGGTCCATCGCGAGCACTTCGACGCCAATACCGTGCAGCTGTCGACGCTGCTGTCGATCAAGACCGGCGGCTGCGAGGAGGATTGCGGCTATTGCCCGCAGAGCGCGCACCACGATGCCGGCGTCAAGGCCGGCAAGCTGATGGCGCTCGACGAGGTGCTCGACGCCGCGCGCACCGCCAAGGCCAACGGCGCCACCCGCTTTTGCATGGGCGCCGCATGGCGCAGCCCGAAGGACCGTCATCTGGAGCCAGTGATCGACATGGTGCGCGAGGTCAAGGCCATGGGCCTGGAGACCTGCGTCACGCTGGGCATGCTGCGCGCCGAGCAGGCGCAGCGGCTGAAGGAGGCCGGGCTCGATTACTACAACCACAATCTGGATACCTCGCCGGAGTTCTATGGCGAGATCATCAGCACGCGCACCTACCAGGATCGGCTGGACACCATCGGCCACGTGCGCGAGGCCGGCATCAACGTCTGCTGCGGCGGCATCGTCGGCATGGGCGAGACGCGCGAGGCCCGCGCCGGCCTGATCGCGCAACTGGCCAACATGGACCCGTATCCGGAATCGGTACCGATCAACAATCTGGTCCAGGTCGAGGGCACGCCGCTGGCCGGCACCGCGCCGCTGGACCCGTTCGAGTTCGTCCGCACCATCGCGGTCGCGCGCATCACGATGCCGCGCGCGATGGTGCGCCTGTCCGCCGGCCGCGAGGCCATGGACGAAGCCTTGCAGGCGCTGTGCTTCCTGGCCGGCGCCAATTCGATTTTCTACGGCGACAAGCTGCTGACCACCGGCAACCCGCAGGCCCAGCGCGATCGCGCGCTGCTGGGACGGCTCGGCATCCGCGCGGAAGGACACGCGGGATGAACCTGCCTGCCCGGCTCGCATTTCCCGTCGTCCCCGCGCAGGCGGGGACCCAGTGGCTTTTGAAAGTCGCTGGGCCCCCGCGTTCACAGGGGCGACGGGAGCGCAGCCAACGTGGGTCACGCCAGAAGCGGTCGCCGTTCCCCATCAACAAGGAGGAGCCATGTTCACCAAGATCCTGATCGCCAACCGCGGCGAAATCGCCTGCCGCGTCGCCGCCACCTGCCGGCACCTGGGCATCCGCACCGTCGCGGTCTATTCCGACGCGGACGCGCAGGCGCGCCATGTCGCCTATTGCGACGAGGCCGTGCATATCGGCGGGGCCGCGGCGCGCGACAGCTATCTGCGCGGCGACCACATCATCGAGATGGCGCGTGCGACCGGCGCGCAGGCGATCCACCCCGGCTACGGCTTCCTGTCGGAGAACGAGGGTTTCGCCGAGGCTTGCGCGGCGGCCGGGCTGGTCTTCATCGGGCCGCCGGCTTCGGCGATTCGCGCGATGGGCAGCAAGAGCGCGGCCAAGCAGTTGATGGAACGGGCCGCGGTGCCGCTGGTGCCCGGTTATCACGGCGAGGACCAGGACCCGGCGCTGCTGCGGCGCGAGGCCGACCGCATCGGCTATCCGGTGCTGCTCAAGGCGAGCGCGGGCGGCGGCGGCAAGGGCATGCGCGTGGTCGAGGACGCGGCCGGCTTCGAGGCGGCGCTGGCCTCGGTCAAGCGCGAGGCCAGCGCCAGCTTCGGCGACGACAAGGTGCTGGTCGAGAAGTACCTGACGCGGCCGCGCCATATCGAGATCCAGGTGTTCGCCGACACGCAGGGCAATTGCGTCTATCTGTTCGAGCGCGACTGCTCGGTGCAGCGGCGCCATCAGAAGGTGCTGGAGGAAGCGCCGGCGCCGGGCATGACCGAAGAGCGCCGCCGCGCGATGGGCGAGGCCGCGGTGGCGGCGGCGAAGGCGGTGGGCTATGTCGGTGCCGGCACCGTCGAGTTCATCGCCAACCAGGACGGCTCGTTCTACTTCATGGAGATGAACACGCGGCTGCAGGTCGAGCACCCGGTGACCGAGATGATCACCGGCCAGGACCTGGTCGAATGGCAACTGCGCGTGGCCGCCGGCGAGCCGCTGCCGCTGTCCCAGGACCAGCTGCGCATCGACGGCCATGCGCTCGAGGCGCGCGTCTACGCGGAGAACCCGGACAAGCAGTTCCTGCCCTCGACCGGCACGCTGCGCTACCTGCGCACGCCGCCCGCGGTGCAGTTCATGCGCGGCGAAGACGTGCACGGCCCCGCCGGCGTGCGGATCGATTCGGGCGTGCGCGAGGGCGATGCGATCAGCCCCTATTACGACCCGATGATCGCCAAGCTGATCGTCTGGGGCAAGGACCGCGCCGAGGCGCTGGCGCGCATGCGGCAGGCGCTGGCCGCGTATCACGTGGTCGGACTGTCGACCAATATTGCGTTCCTGCAGCGGCTGGTGGCCTCCGAGCCGTTCGCCAAGGCGGACCTCGACACCGGACTGATCGCGCGCCACGAGGCCACGCTGTTCGCACCGCCGGCGCCCGTCGGCATGGAGCTGATCGCGCTGGCCGTCGCGGCGCTGCTCGATGCCGAGGCGCGCGAGCGCCGCATCGATGCGGCCGATCCGAATTCGCCGTGGACCCATGCCGGCCCATGGCGGCTGAATGCGGGCGCGCAGCGCGTGCTGCGCTTCACGCATGGCATCGACACGCTGGAAGCCGCGCTGCAGGCCGACGCGCACGGCAGCACGCTGTTCTATGCCGACCAGGCCGCGCCGTTCCGCTCGCATTGCGCCGCCGACGACGTCCACGTCGACCTCGGCACGCGCCGCGCGCACGGCCAGGTGCATCGCGAGGGCGATGTCTTTCATGTGTTCGCCGGCGGACGCCACGTCGCACTGGAATGGCAGGACCCGCTGGGGCACGCCGGCGATGCCGAAGGCGAGGGTGGCAAGCTCACCGCGCCGATGCCTGGCAAGGTCATCGCCGTGATGGTGGAGACGGGCGCCGCCGTCACGCGCGGCACGCCGCTGCTGGTGATGGAGGCGATGAAGATGGAGCACACCATCAGCGCGCCGGCCGACGGCGTGGTCGGCGAAGTGCTTTACGGAGTCGGCGATCAGGTGGGCGAGGGCGAGCAATTGCTCGGGTTCGAGGCGAAGGCGGGCTGAACCTTGCAGGGGGCCGGGCGTGCGAAACCTGCGTTGTGAAATGCAAGAATCGCATGCCTTCCCGCAAGCCGGGCCGGGACGTCGCGTTGACAATTCCATGATGCCTTGTCTCCGCGAAGCCGGGTCCCGGGTCCCCGCCTGGCATCGAACCACGCCATCGGCGCCTGCCGCGCCCCCGGGCGCCGCCGGCACCTGCGCAACCGATCGCGTTGCTTTGCGGCACGAGGAAATCCTCGATCGAACGTGTTGAGCTTCCGATGCCACGATACATTCTCGATGTTTCCGCACCGCCGCCGCGCCGCACGGCGCCGGGTTGCGCTGCCGCCCCCTCTGCAGTCAGCGATTTCGGCGTGTTCCGCTTCGACGGCTATGCCGTTTCCATCAGGATGGACGATCGCGGCATGCGCGCCGAGCGCCTCGTCACGGAGCCGGCGTCGACCCACCCCTGGGATGCGCTGCTGTACTGGTTGAAGACCCTGTTCAAGGCCGAGGGCGGCGCGTCGTGGTATCTGAACCAGCGCGACAGCGCCGACGTCATCGGACAGTGCTGGGCCGAGCACAGGCAGCAGCACCTGCAATCGTTCGCCAAGCCTGCCCCGCCGCCGCCCGCGGTGAACCTGTCGGCGCTGGTCGCTGCCGAGCCGGCCTGGAATCGCGTGCTCGGCAGCCTGGATATCCGCGACCGTGCAGCGTTCGGACTGGCCTGCAAGGGTCTCCAGCATGCGATACAGGGCGAGCTCGTTCTGCACGGGGCCCTGGTCAGGACCCGCGCCGTGCGCACGCTGGCAGACCTGCAGAGGGTCGCGGCGGACTACGGCCTGGACACCGGACCGCAGGGGGATCCCACGCGAGCCGACAGGCTGCCGCCAAGACAGAAGGAGGCGCTCGTGGTGGCGCTTGGCGAGCGCATCCGGATGCTGCCGGATCAGCACGGCGCAGCCCTCGACTATCTGTGCCGACAGGCCGCGGGCCTGGGGGGGCCCACCGGGCTGCGCGTTCGCGCCGCGCTGCTGATGTCGTTGCCCACGGAGCGGCGCAAAGCGGCGGCCGCCGTGCTGGCGCCCGACAAGGCGGCCTACGCGGCACTGATCCGCTCGCAAACGCCGCAGGAACAGCGCGAGCGGCTTGCCGACCTTACCGAGGCCTTCCTGCGCCAGTCCGGCACGGACGAGGAGGCGGTCGCCCGCTGGGACGCACTGCTCGCCGACGCCAAGGGCGACGTCCTTGCACGGCCGGCCCTGGCGGCTCGGCAACTGGCCGCGCTGGCCGCCTGCCTGAAGGTGATCGGAAAGCTCGGTGGCGACGGCGATCGCCAGTCGCCAGCGGTCATGCTCGACCGCTGGCACGCCCTGCGTCAGCAATTGCCGGCCCTCCCCCCGTCGGAAGCGGTCGAACTGGCGTGTGTCCTCGCGCGCAGCCTCGATCGCATCAAGCCCGACAGCCCCGAACGCGCGAAGGCGATGGCGTTGCTCGATACCTGGCAAGCCAGCGTGAGCCTGACCTGCGAACAGCAGGTCAGGCTCCTTGCCCGGCTGGCGTACCTGAAGCCGACGGACGGGTTGGGCAGACGCTGGTCGGCGGTGTGGGACCGTATCGAACGCGAGCAGCTTGGCCACCTGGGCGCCCAGGCGGCGCGTCAACTGGCATGGGTGCCGGCGCAGGAGGGCTGGCGCCGCGTGGTGGACTTCTGCATGGACGACCGCACGGCATCGCCGGGTCAACGCGCCGATATGCTGCTCGCGCTGATGCAGTTCGTCGATATGAGGCAGTCTTTCTACCGCGAGCTGGATGTCAAGGCATTGAAGCCCCGGCTTCACGAGGCGGCGCTGAACCTGATGCAGCGCGGGGGGCCGGTTTTCCCGCTGCTGCGATGCCGGTGGCGGCCCAAGGCCGAGATCGCCGCGGACATCCGGCAGCATCTTGACTGGCCGCGCCATTGCCAGGCGCTGGCGCAATGGCTCGAGTACCGCGGTCATCGGGATGCGGCGCCGTATTGGCGTCTGTCCGACCTGCTCGCGCTCCAACCGGACCTGGTCCGGCTTGTCGAGCGTATCGGCAAGGATGGCGACCAAGCGACGCGCGAAACCGGTCAGCGAGTGGCGATGGCGGTGGCCTCCTGGGCCGATACGGAGGTCGGGAGCCAAAGCAAGGAGATGGAATTGGCGCTGGCGCTGGCGGAGACGTTGCTGCCGCTGGTACAGGCCACGTGCCGCCATGACCCCAGCGCCGCCGCTCTGGCGCGGCTCGCGCAACTGGTCAACAGCATCGCGCTGGTGGCCCGCGAGCAGCCGGACACCGCGCGCGCCGGTCGCATCGACGCCTTGTTCGACGCGACATGGGCGCTCGTGGACGACCTGCCGCCTGCCCCTCGCCGCGCCATGCTCGATACGCTGATCGCGCTGAAGGCGCCGCTGCCGCCGAACGAAATACGCCGCAGGCCGCAATTCTGGGCCGGCAGGACGCTGCTTCGCGCCGCGCAGGCAATATCGGACGACATGCCGGACCGCGCCCGCCTGCTGGTGGGCCTGGCGAAGGCCGAATACATGCTCGATGGGCAGTACAACCTGGACGCTCACTTCGGCAGTCCCAGAATGCAGATCCACGCCAGGACGGTGGCGTTGCCGGACAGGGAGTTTGCGGTGGCCGCGGAACCGCTCGCCGTGTGGTTCGCCAGCCGGCCGGCGGACCGCGTCGAGGCGCGTGCATGGCAAAAGGCGAAGTCCGCCTTTGTCGCTCGCGTGCGGCGCCTGCCATCCGAACAATTCATGGCGGCGCGCCAGCGGATCGAGTACTGGTTGGGACCGGGCTGATCGGCGATCCGGCCATCCTGCCCCCGGCTGCGCTGCCTGCGCTTGCACAATGACGGAGTCTGAGACAATACGCCGGGACAAGACCAAAGACGTGGAGAAGCGATGAAGCTGCAGTTGTACGTGCCCGATGGCCGCTATGCGCCGTGGATCGAGGGGTTTGCGCAGGCCCTGCCCGAAGCGCAGTGCGTTACCTGGGAAGAGAGCCAGGGACAGCCGGTGGACTATGCGGTGGTCTGGCGCCCGCCGCTCGAGATGCTCAAGGGCCGCCAGGACCTGAAGGCCGTGTTCAATCTGGGCGCGGGCGTCGACGGCATCCTGCGGTTGCGCGACACCGACCCCGAGGCGCTGCCGGCCGGCGTGCCGATCGTGCGGCTCGACGATGCCGGCATGGGCGCGCAGATGGCCGAGTACGTGACCCACGCGGTCCTGCGCTATTTCCGCCGGCTGGACGACTATGCCGCGCAGCAGCAGGCGGGCACCTGGAAATTCCTCAAGCCGAATCGCCGCGCCGATTTCACCATCGGCGTGATGGGCGTCGGCACGCTCGGTGCGCACATCGCCCGCACGCTGGCATCGTTCGGCTTCCCGGTGCGCGGCTGGAGCCGATCGCCGAAGACCGTCGAGGGCGTGCAGTGCCATGCCGGGGAGGCCGGGCAGGCCACCTTCCTCGACGGACTTCGCGTGCTGGTCAACGTGCTGCCGCTGACGCCGGAAACCGAGAACATCATCGACGCGTCGCTGCTGAACCGGCTGGCCAAGGGCGCCTATCTGATCAACGTGGCACGCGGCCCGCACCTGGTCGAGGAAGACCTGCTGGCCGCGGTGCAGCAGGGCCAGATCGCCGGCGCGACGCTGGACGTCTTCCGCACCGAGCCGCTGCCGCCCGAACACCCGTTCTGGGGCGAGCCGCGCATCACCATCACGCCGCATATCTCGGCGCTGACGCTGCGCGAGGACAGCATCGCGCAGATCGCCGACAAGATCCGCGCCCTGCGGGACGGCCAGCCGATCGCCGGCGTGGTCGACCTGCAGCGCGGTTACTGACCGGCGCGCCACGCAAGAACCGGACCGCCGCCGCGAGCGGCGGCCACCACCAGACGAGGAGCAGCGATGAACCAACCCAACTACGTGAAGATCGTCGAGGTCGGGCCGCGCGATGGCCTGCAGAACGAGAAGGCGATGGTGCCGGCCGACACCAAGGTCGCGCTGATCGACCGCCTGACCGAGGCCGGCTTCGTCAATATCGAGGCGGCGTCCTTCGTGTCGCCCAAGTGGGTGCCGCAAATGGCCGACGGCGCGGAGGTGATGGCGCGCATCCAGCGCCGGCCCGGCACGCTGTATTCGGTGCTGACCCCGAACATGAAGGGCTTCGAGGGCGCGGTGGCGGCGGGCGCCGACGAAGTGGTGATCTTCGGCGCGGCCAGCGAGGCCTTCTCGCAGAAGAACATCAACTGCTCGATCGCCGAATCGATCGCGCGTTTCGAGCCGGTCGCGGCCGCGGCCAAGGAGAAGGGCATTCGCCTGCGAGGCAGCATTTCGTGCTCGCTGGGCTGTCCCTATCAGGGCGAGGTGCCGGTCGCGGCGGTGGTCGACGTGGTGCGCCGCATGCGGGATCTGGGCTGCGACGAGATCGACATTGCCGACACCATCGGCGTCGGCACGCCGGGCCGCGTGCAAGAGGTGATGCGTGCCGCCGCCGCAGAATTTCCGCTCGATCGCCTGTCCGGCCATTTCCACGATACCTATGGCCAGGCGCTGTCCAACATCCTCGCCAGCCTCGACGTCGGCATCCAGATCTTCCATGCCTCCGTGGCGGGCCTGGGCGGTTGTCCCTATGCCAAGGGTGCGACCGGCAATGTGGCGACCGAGGACGTGCTGTACATGCTGCACGGCATGGGCGTGCGCACCGGCATCGATCTGGAGCAGGTGGTACGTACCGGCGATTTCATCTCGCAGGCGATCGGCCGCACCAACAACTCGCGGGTCGGCCGCGCGCTGCTGACCAAATGGGCCGCCGACAAGGCCGAAGGCAACGCCGCGGCCTGCGTCTGAAGTCCGTCCGACCTTTCCGAACGAAAAACAAGAACGCGCGGAGATTCGAAGCCCGATGCAGAACCTCGCCCAACCCTCGTTGTCCGAAGGCGCCGCCGTCGGGGCCGCCTTGCCCGAATCCGCCCAGCGCGTGGCGCGTCTGCTTGCCGCGCTGGGCCATGACAAACCCATCGTGATGCTGCCCTCGACCGGCAAGACCTCGGCCGAGGCGGCTGCCGGCCTGGGCTGCTCCGTCGCCGAGATCGCCAAGTCGATCGTCTTTCGGCGGCTCGACGACGATGCGCCGGTGGTGGTGATCGCCAGCGGCAGCAACCGCGTCGACGAGGCCAAGGTCGCCGCGCGCGTCGGCGCGCTCGGCAAGGCCGATGCCCGTTTCGTTCGCGAGAAGACCGGCTATGCGATCGGCGGCGTCTGCCCGATCGGCCATGCGGTCGCGCCGGTGATGCTGCTCGATCGCGACCTGTTCCGCTATGGCAGCCTGTGGGCCGCCGCCGGCCATCCGCACGCGGTGTTCAACCTGACCCCGCAGGAACTGCAGGCCATCACCGGGGCGGAAGTGGCGGACGTGGCCCAGGAGGGTGCGGCATGAGCCCCGATCTGAAGCCCGGCCTGGCGTTCACGTGGCGCTATACGGTGCCGCCCAAGGCCACGGTGCCCAATCTCTACGACGACGTGCCCGGTTGTCCGGAGATGCCCGACGTGCTGGCCACCGGTTATATGGTCGGCATCATGGAATGCGCCTGCCTGCAGATGCTGCGCGAGTACCTGGACTGGCCGCGCGAGCAATCGCTCGGCACGCTGGTCAGCTTCACGCATCTGGCCCCGACGCCGGCGGGCATGACCGTCACGATCAAGGGCGTGCTGACGGCGATCGAGGGGCGCAAGCTGCGTTTCGAGCTGTCGGCCTGGGATGGCGAGGACAAGATTTCCGAAGGCGTGCATGAGCGCCATCTGATCGACGCGGCGCGCTTCAACGACAAGGTTGCCGCCAAGCGGGAACGCGCGAGCGGGGCAGGCGCGATCGGCGCATGACGTGAGGGGCTTGGGCATCGGTCCGAGCAGGTTGTCCTCCAACGGATGATGCGGGCGAGGCAACCCGCCATGGCGTTCCGTTGCCGGAAAGGCTCACGTTTGCCGCAGTTTTGACAAGCGGCGCGGCGCCGCGTGGGAACAATACCGGGTCAGGCCCGCCTCCCACGTCATGCTCACCGGCCTGGCCGGAACGCCATGCCCGCATCGCACAAGTACATCTACCACGGCCCGCCGCCGCCGCGCCTCGAAGACGTCGAAAGCCTGCAGCCAGTTTTCAAGCGCGCTTACAGCGTACGGATCGTTTGGCTCGACGGGAAGCCGGTGCGCGCCCAGCGGCTACCTTCTACGACTACCTGTCCGATCCAGCCTCGCTCACATCATCGAACACTGGCTGCGCGCCGCGGAGGCGGCACTGTCGCGCGAGGCCGCGCCCGTCGGCGTCGATGCACCGATTGACGGTGCGGACGTGAGCCGCTTCGCGGCGCCGGCGCCGGGTTGATGCCGTGTGTCTTTGCGCTCTGACGAGTTTCTCCGATGCCACATCCTCCCAAGTACCTCTACGAGCCAACTCACGCGGACAGCATCGCCGCGCTGTCCGGCCTTGGGCGTTCGCGCTCGAGCGGCGCGCAAACCGTCGGCGTGTTCCGCTTCCGCGGCGGTGAGCCGGTCCGCATCGATCGCCTCGACGACAACACCTTTGTCGCGATCCGGCTCGATGCACCGGGCCGGCCGCGCAGCTTGTTCGACAGGCTGCTCGACGTCGTGCGGTCGCTGTTCCGGCTGGAGGGCGGGACGCAGTGGAAGCTGGCTGCGCGCGACTGTCGGGAGATGGAGTCCTGCATGTTCGCGTTGTCGGCGCGTGCGATGCAACAGGAAGTGCGATGCCAGCGCGAGTGGGCCGCGACGCGCGATCGGCGCGACGCCAGCACGCTTGCTGCGTTGGAATCCTTGCCTCTGCCCTTGCTGCACGCGATCGGCGCAAGGCTGAGTCTGCAGGACTGCCACGCCTTGCGGCAGGTTTGCTCCCGACTTGCCAAACCGATGGCGCACTGCGTGCCCTTGCTGCAGGCGACATCATGGACGACGCTCGCAGGACTGCGCCGCGCAGGCGCACATGCGATGCAGAAAACGGCGGGCGCCTCGTTCGCCGTGGCGCTGGATCGGTCGACGCGCCAGGAGGCATTGGCGCTGGCGGCCGGCCGCATTTCGGTACTGCCCGCCAGCCAGCGTTGCACGGGCCTGCGCATCGTGCTCGATGCGATTCGGGGCGCGTTTCCCAACGGCGATGGTGGTGCGGCACCGCTGCGCGCGCTTGCCTCGCAGCTGGCCCAACTGTCTTGTTTCGACAGGGACGAACGGCAGAAGGGCGAGAACCTGGCGCACCGACTTTGTCGCGCACTGGAGCGTCTGCCGCTGGCCGATCGGATCGAGGCGGCGCTTGCGCTGCGCAAAAACCCGTTGCTGCCGATATCCGAGCGCGTGCGCTCTCTGCTGGTGCCCGACTCGTGCTGGGTGCTGGCCGCGCGCGTGGTACCGGCGGTGGAGCGGCGCCGCGTGATCGACGACCTGGCTGGCCTTCTTGTCGAGCCCTCCCGTTTGCCGCCATCGAAGGCAGTGCCGATGGCCCTGCAGGCCTTGGAACTGGCCGAGCTGGATCCGGGCGCCAGTGCGCATGCGCTCGCGGCACTGTTCCGGATATCGGCGCCCGCCATGCTGACGCACGACTGCCCGCCCGATGTGCGAGGCGGCGAAGCGGCGTCCCCCGCCGACGTCGCGGTATGGGAGCACTTGATGGCGAGGGCGACGGCGTGGCCGACTCAAGCGGCCGCCACACTCGTCGAGGCGCTGTTGTCAGCGTTGTCCGCGCTGCCGGACCAGAACGTCAAGAATCAAGCCCGCCTCGCGGCATACAAATGGCTGGAGCGCGCGACCAAGCTGTCAAGCCATGATCGCCGGGAGATCGAGGCTCGCCTGTTCGCGCTGTTGGCGGAGCACGCGCGTCTTGCTGCCTGGAACACGATGTGGGATGCCTTGCTCCGGACGAAGTCGGAAGACGACGCCACGGAGGCGGGCGTCAGGCAGATCGCGAGATGCCTGGGGTACATGGCCGGCACCGACGAGTGGGAACCGATACTGCTGTCCCGGCTGAGGCAGTTGCCGCCGCAGCAGCAGGGGGCATTGCTGGCAAACCTGCCGGCGTACCTGTACAGCGGGCCGCATACGATGGAGCTGTTCGAGCGCGTCCTGGAGCTGGCGGTCCATCATCGGCTGCTGAGGCCCCTGGCGCTGTGGTACCGGGCCCGCACGCTCGCCGACTACGGCCAATACAGCGCCGCGCTGGACAGCGCGCTGATCTGCCTGCCGAACAACCAGCAGGCGGAATGGATCGTCGCCCTTTCGCGCAATCGCGTGGTGCCCGAACTGTGGATCGATGTGGGACTGAGCGCGCTGGAACAGCCTTTGCCGAGCGAGGCGCTGCAAGCGTCGCTGATCAGTACCGTGGCGGTGCAGTGCCATCGCTACGGCGTCCGCCTGGACGACGTCTGGCAACCGCGGGTCGTTGGCCTGACCAGGGCATTGGCGCAATTGGAAGGCACGGCGGCCGGTCTGAATGCTGCGACGGTGGCGGTGCTGATCGGCATCGGCGACGCCATGCTGCAACTGCACGACGGCGCGGCGAAGCCCGCCAGACCGGACTGGGCCGCCGAGGCGATCCCGCCATTCGTCGATGCCGCATGGAGGTGGGCCCAAAAGCTGCCCTTTACCAACCTGGTCAGCATGCTCACCAGCATGTGCGTCGTGCGTCGGCCCTTCGACCCGTCGTTCGAGCGGCACTTCCATCTGACCACGGTCGGGCATGCAATGGCACTGCTGCCCGCGTTGTCGCCCCAGCAACGAGGCGATTTGCTGCCGCTGCTGATCGAGATGGAATCCGGGCTCAAAGGTGCACGGCCGGTCGATTGGCGCGGCTTCGACAGCTGCCGCCAGGCGCTGTGGCAGGCGATCGCGGCGCTGCCAGCCCATGAGCGCGCCCGAGCCGGCCTGCTCGACAAGGTCTCGCACTGGTTCGCCCGTGCGCCTGCGGACGCGGGCAGTCGCCAGGCGTGGCGGGAGTCCCGCCGGCAATACGTGGCATTGGCCGGCGACATGGGCAACCAACATCGTCCGGTACCGGACGGACGCTGATTCCGCGAAGCGCGCGCTCATGGTGTGTTGGCCGTCCGGGACCCAGGGCTGTGCCGTCCGGCCAATGGCGCTACACTGCGTCGATCCGCCCAGGCCATTCGTCCCATGTCAGCCGACCCCAAATTGATCGCCGACCTGCGCCGCCGCGCGCTTGCCGCCCAATATGCCAAAGCGGTGGCTTCGCCGTGCCGCGACGTCTGCCGCATGGGCCAGCATGGCTATTGCGAAGGCTGCTTCCGGACCATCGACGAGATTGCGGGCTGGGCCAATCGCAGCGAGGACGACAAGCGCGCCGTCTGGCAGACGCTGGCTCAGCGCGCCGCGGCGTTCGGCACGGCCGACGATGGAGCCGGCGCGACGGGTGCGACCGGTGCAATGCGAGCGGGACGGCCATGATGATGACCACGACAAGCGACACCAGCGCATCGGCCGACATGTTGCCCCCCGGCATTCGCGTATTCGAACGCGGCTGGCTCTCGGCCAACAACGTGCTGCTGATCGACGGGGACGATACCGTGCTGGTCGACAGCGGCTATGTCGGCCACGCGCCGCAGACCCTGGCGCTGGTCGAGGCGGCGCTGGACGGCAGGCCCTTGCAGCGGCTCTTCAATACCCATCTGCATTCGGACCACTGCGGCGGCAATGCGCTGCTGCAGCGGCGTTGGCAGCCGCGCACCTGGATCCCGGCGGCCGAGGCTCGCGCCGTGGCGCGATGGGACGTCGACGCGCTGACCTATCGCGCCACCGGCCAGCAGTGCGATCGCTTCACCTTCGACGCGCTGCTCGAGGACGGCCAGTCGTTGCGGATGGGAGGCCTGGACTGGCAGGTGATCACGGCCCCCGGCCATGATCCGCATGCCGTGATGCTGTTCTCGCCGGCCGAGCGCATCCTGATCTCCGGCGATGCGCTGTGGCAGCATGGCTTCGGCGTGATCTTTCCCGAGCTCGACGGCGACAGCGGTTTCGCGGAGCAGGACGCCGTGCTGCGGCGGATTGCCGAGCTCGATGTGCGGCTGGTAATTCCCGGTCATGGCAGTCCGTTCACCGATGTCGGCCCGGCGCTGGAGCGCGCCAGCGGCCGGCTCGACTATCTGCGCGCCGATCCGCGCCGCAACGCCGCGCACGCGCTGAAGGTGCTGGTCAAGTTCAAGCTGCTGGAGCAGCGGCGCATGACGCGCGACGCGCTGATGCAATGGATGGCACAGGCACCGCTGCTCGAGCGCGTGCGGCTGCGCTATCTGGAAGGCGCGCCGCTGCCCGAGGTGCTGGCGCAGGTCCTGGCCGGCCTGGTGAAGGCGGGTGCGGCGACCGTCGACGACGAGATGGTGTGCAATTCGGATTGAGCGGGATGGGGACCGTGCCGATCCTGCGCGGCGACGGGTTTTCGCTGCGCCCGTTTCGACAGGCCGATGCGGAGCAGTTTGCCGCCGCGGTGCAGGAGTCGATGGCGAGCCTCGCGCCATGGATGCCATGGGCCCACCTGCGCTACAGCGTGCGCGACGCGCAGCTGTGGATCGATACCTGCGCGGACAATCTCGCGGCAGGGCTCTCCTACGACATCGGCATCTATTCGCAGGACGGCCGCGTGCTGTTCGGCGGCGTGGCGCTGAATCAGATCTCCACCGAGAACCGCATGGCCAATCTCGGCTACTGGATCCGCAAGAGCCGGCAGGGCCAGGGCCTTGCGACCCGCGCCGCCTGGATGATGGCCTGCTTCGGCTTTCACCGGCTGCATCTGACCCGCATCGAGATCGTCGCGGCCGAGCAGAATCTGGCCAGCCGGCGCGTCGCCGAGAAAACCGGCGCGCTGCTCGAATGCCTCGCGCGCAACCGGCTGGTGCTGCGCGGCGTGCCCTGCCGCGCAGCGATCTATTCGCTGGTGCCGGAGTCGGTGACGCCCATCGCCTCGGCCGTCCCCGAATGACGGATCAGCGGGTGATGCTGAACGCGTAGGTGCGTTCGTCCTGGCGCGGGATCACGGTCAGGCCCTTCTTCGCCGCCCACACATTGATCTGGTAGTACAGCGGGATCACGCCGTAGTCCTTGATGCCGATCTCGGTGGCCTCCTGCAGCAGCTTCTCGCGTGCGCGGTCGTCGATCGTCGTCAGCGCGGCGCTGAGCTTGGCATCGAGCGCCGGGTTGCTGTAGCGGCCCCGGTTCGAGGCGCCCCAGCCCTTGGCGGGATCGTAGGTCGCCAGCAGCGACTTCAGCGACGAGCCGGCCTCGCCGGTGTCGGCGCCCCAGCCTGCCAGCATCAACGAGAACTCGAGCTTGTTGGCGCGCGTGAAGAAGGTCGCCGACGGCATCGCCTCGACGCGCGTCTGGATGCCGATGCGCGTCAGCATCGAGGCGATCGCCTGCGCGACCTGTTCGTCGTTGACATAGCGGTTGTTCGGCGTATGCAGCGTCAGCTGGAAGCCGTCGGGATAGCCGGCCTCCGCGAGCAGCCGCCTGGCCGCCGCGGCATCGACGGTATCGGGCTTGAGATTCGGCACGTGGCCGAACAGCGAGCTGTTGACCAGCTGGCCGGTCGGCTCGGCCGCGCCCTCCATCACGCGGTCGACGATCGCCTGGCGCGAGATCGCCTTCGAGATCGCCTGGCGCACGCGCGCGTCCTTCAGCGGATTGCGCGGCAGCGGCTTGCCGGCCTTGTCGGCGACGAAGGGCGAGGCCTCGCGGTCGCTGTCCATGTGCAGGTACATCATGCGGAAGGTCGGCACCTTGAATACCGACACGCCGGGATCGCTCGACAGTTTGCGGATATCCGAGGTCGGCACGTTCTCGATCACCTGCACGTCGCCGGCCAGCAGCGCGGCCACGCGCGGCGCGTCGTTGGTCAGGATGCGCAGCGACACGGTGTCCCACTGCGGCTTGTTGCCCCAATAGGCGTCGTTGCGGGTCAGCTCGACGCGGTCGCCCTTGCGAAAGCTGACGAACTTGTACGGCCCGGTGCCGACCATCGCCTTGCCGCTGTTGAAGTCGTCGCTGGAGGCGTTTTCGGCGACCTTCTTCGAGACCATGTAGATCGTCGACAGATCGTTGGGCACCAGCGGGTAGGCGCCGTTGGTGGTGATACGCACGGTCAGCTTGTCGACGGCCACCACGTCCTTGAAGCCCTTGGTGTAGATCGTGTACGGCGACGGGCTGTTCTTGACGATAGCCGGCCGCGCCAGCGAGAACACCACGTCCTGCGCGGTGAATTCGCTGCCGTCGTGGAACCTGACGCCGGGCCGCAGCTTGACCTCCCAGGTGGTCTCGTCGACCGCGCGCCAGCTCAGCGCCAGTGCCGGCTTGAAGCGCATCTTCTCGTCCTTGGCAATCAGCGTCTCGAACATGTGCTCGGCGACGTTCGCGTTGGGCGTGACGTTGTGATAGTGCGGGTCGAGCGAGGTGATATCGCCGGACATGCCGATGGTCAGGCTGGCGGCGTGCGCGGGTAGCGCGAGGAGCGGGGACAGGGCGGCGGCGCCGAAGGCCAGGCTTGTGGCCAGCACCGCGGCGCGCAGGGTACGACGAACGAATGGCATCAGGCACTCCCGTCGGGTATGTGGTGTGGCGCATTGTCCGGACTGCGTTCTTGGAGTGTCAAGACGGATAGACCCGTGGCGCGGTATTGCACCGCGGCTGCGCACCCCGGGGCCCTTCGCAACGCCGATGCGCTCCGTGCGGGTGCCTGTTGCACCGCGATGAAACGTCGCGGCAGTAGTCGACAGACCGGGACGACGGGACCGACAACAATGCCCGTCCGGCGCGATGCCCAGCGCCTTGAACCCATTTGTCGAGGAATACGATGCCTATCGAGAATTTCGGCCGTGCCACCTGGCCGACGCCCGTCGAGGCCAACCGGCCCGGCGGCAACCTTCTGCCCGGCGCGGCGCCCGCGCCAGGCGGCACGCTGCTTCCCTCTACCCTGGCTGCCGGCATTTCGCTGGTCCCGGCTCGCTCCGGCGCCGTGCAGGACCCGCGCTGGTCGCTGCTGGCCAACCCGATGAAGCAGATCGCCGGCTATTTGCCTCTGCGCGACCGGGTCGCGCTGTCGCGGGCCAGTCATGCCGTGCGCGACGCGCTTGGCCAACTTGCTGCGACGACGCTGGAGCGCGCGCAGCAGGTGTCGACCTTGTGCGGCTTGTCGGCGGTGCTCGGCCGCATCGATGCGATGCCTGACGTCAATGACCGCACGTCGGTATTGACGGCGCTGGCGCGGCGCACTGGCTGTCTGGCGCGTCTGCACCGTCGCCGCGCATGGCGGCGAGTCCTGCAGGCGTGTGACGCGCTGCCCGCGGCGGCGAGGGCGACCGTGCTGATGCAGCTGTGCTGCGTGCCGAGCGTGGTGCGGGTGCCTCAGCTGGTTCGGAACCAAGGCTGGGGGGACGGCAACGTCAAGGATTGGCTGGCGATGCTGGATCAGCGCTTGAACGCCCTGCCCCCGGCTGGCCGAGCGGCGCTGACCTTCGCGCTGCTGCGCGTACGCGAGCCGGCGCGGGGCGGCAAACCGGACGTCGAACCGCCGCCGCGGGTGCCGTTCGATCTGGCAGGTCATCTGGCGCTGGTGCCCTTGTTGCCTGCCGCTCAACACCGCGAGGCCGCACAGCTTGCGGTGGACTACCACCTTCGCAGTCCCGGCACGCCCCTCGAGTTCTGGCGCAACGGCTTCGCCGCGGCCCGCGGGGTCGGCCAGCCGTCGATATCCGCGTGGACGCTGGTGGCGCTGCTTGCATCCCGAACCATCGAAGGTCCACGGCTGCTCAGCGCGCTGGAGGCGCCGCAGCTGGCGTGGCAGCAGGCCATCGAGTGGGCCCGGACGCTGCCCGCGGCGCAGGCGACCAGCGTCGGCATCGGCCTGGCGCAATGCCTGAGGGCTGGCTGGGCTGCTGAACCGTTTCGCAGCCAGGGCATCGCTGCACTGCGGCAGTTGGGTCTGGACTTGCGTCTCGATATCGAGCAGCGCGCCGAGATGCTGGCCCCATGCGGGGCCTGGCTGGCGCCCCGACAGTGGGAAGCGCTGTGGCAAGCGCTGCTGGAGCGGTGTGCCGCCGAAGGCGTGACGCATGCCCGCCGCCGCTGTCTGGCGGCGCTCCTCGAAACCGCGGCCGGCGTGCAACAGAAGCCATGGGGCCTGGCCGCGTGGGACATGGGACTGGCCGCGATCGAAACCGCACTGATGCGAAATGACGGCGCCGCCGCCAGCCTGGCCGCCGCGCTGTGCTCCATCGTGGCGAACAGGCGGCTGGAGCTGCCGCCGCAGCAACGTTCGGCGGCCCTCGATCGGCTGCTGGGCTGCATCGACCGGTTGCCGCCCGCCTGGCGCGGACAGCTCCTGAGCGATCTACTGGCATCGGTCAATCCCCAGCTGCATGCCGGTATCGTCGTGCCGCGTCTGGCTGCGCTCGCGCCACTGGAGCGTGCGGAATTGCTCGCGCGGCTGCTTCAGGCGGATCCGCCGGCCAGGCCTTCCACCACGATGCAGGAGTTCCTGGATACCTTGAAGGCGGCCGGCCCATTGACGGACGAGGGCTGCGCCGTGCTCGCGCAGGTGCTGCGCGGCATTCGGGAACGGCCCGCGCTGCTTCACTCCGATTGGCTCACGCTGGCCGCCGATTTGCCGACGTGGGCCGGCCAGATCGACCTCGCCTCCCGACCCATGCTGGCCGTGGAGTTTGCACGCCTGGCGATCGTGGTGGGCTGGCAGTCCTTCCGCGCACAGCCGGGCAGCGAACAGGCGCGCCTGTTCCGGACTCTTGCCGAGATGCTGACCTCGGCGGTCAGGGGCTTGCCGATGGAAGCGCGCCAGACGGTGTTGCTGGAGCTCGGGCAAGGACCGTCGCCGCAGTTCAACGAGCTCGACAGCATGAACGCGAGTACCGAATGGATCCTGTCCATCGCCGAATCCTTGCCGCCCGCGTATCGCGTCGACGTGCTGTGCCGGTGGGTCGAGGCCGATACGTTCAGGAACAGCGTGGCCGCCGTCGCGCCGCTGACCCTGCAGGAGCGGCAAGGCGCGTATGGCTGGCAGCCACGGCGCGCCGTCTGGCAGGCAATCCTGCGGATGCCGCCGGAATATCTCGCCCCCCTGCTGTGCGCGACCACGGACTGGTTTGTCGGTGGCGTCTCCGCGTCCCCCTACTGGGCGCCGCCTGAGGAGGACGACTTGACGGCAGCGGAGGCGCAATGGCGGCAAGCGCTGCAGCGCTTGCCCGATGCCGACCATATGGATGCCCAATTCCTGGCGATGCCGCAGCTTGCCGTCATGATGGAGGACGCGGCGGAAAACATCATGTTGCGCCTGCTCGACAGGCTCTGAACGGGAAAGCCGCCGCCCGCCGCTAGAACGTCGTCCGCAGGCCCACCCGCACGCTGCGGCCTGCCATTGGCGCGATGTCGCGCAGGATCGAGGCGGAATTGCGCGCCTCCTCGTTGGTCAGGTTGTCGCCGCGCAGATAGAGCAGGGTTTGCGTGCGCCCGC
>JAPSLC010000058.1 GCA_031181345.1 Cupriavidus sp.
GCACGCCCGCGTCGAGTCCGGATATAAGTCCGCAACCACCCTACTCGCCACCAACGATATCCCTTGCAAATGGGAGGCGACCATATAAGAAATGTCACCTTCTGGATAAATAGATGGAATGGTCGCCCCCTGGTTGGAAGGCATGGCGTTCCCTCCACGCGCAAGCAGTCTATGCAGACAATGCCTGTGACAGCATGGCGTTCAAACGACAGAATGCTTCGCGCTCATCGGGCGCGTGATCAGGGTTGACTTCAGTCACCGTCAGCGCGCGCCAGTTCGGGGCTGCGACCAAGGGCGCAAGCGCCGCTGAAAGCGCCTCGAAGCTCAAGCCATCGCAGCGCCGAACATTTTCCGCGATAGGAAAGTCGGTGAAGCTCAGCACATCGACATCGAGATGGATGAGAAGCCGGTTGTAACGCGCGCCCCAAGCCACCGCGCGTCGAGCTGCGCCGATCGGATCGGCTTTGACCTCCGCGAGCCCGATTCCCTTCAGATCGAGGGCGCGCATCACCTTCAACTCGGCGGGAGTGATATTGTCCGCGGCGAAGTACAGAATATCGGCTGGAGCAAGCATGGGCCGACGCGGACCGAGGCCGCTCAATTCACCCTCCGCGCCCGGGAGGTCGAGCAGATGGGCGACGCCGGTCCAATCGAGCGCGCCGTCGCTCGTCTCCGGGGCATTCAGATCGACGTCGAAATCGATGTAGATGAGTCCGACCGACTGTTCATCGCGCAGCGCCCCGGCCACGGTTCCAAGTTCGACCGTGCAGTCCCCACCAAGCACAAGCACGGCTTCGCCATCGGCCAATGCATCCCCCACCCTGTTGGCGACTCCCGCAGCCGTCCGTCGCACAGCATCGAGATTCATGGCCTTGGGACGTTGCGAATCCGGCTGCCAGCGGAGACCTGGTGTGTCTCCGCGATCAGTAACGCGCATGCCGGATTGCCAAAGCGCGGAGACCAGGCCATGGCGGCGGAAGGCGGCCGGCGCCTTCTCCTGCCCAGGCGCGTAGGCACCGGCGCTCGAAGGTGCACCAACGAGACAAACAGTACGGATCATCATCGTGCTCGCTTACCTTGGCTAGCTCAGTAGCGAGGGCTCCGAGCGTTGCCGTCCAAAACACACCAGACCAGTCGTCGACCATTGTTTGAATTGCAATGGTCGATGGATTCCCCACTCGCAGGAAACCTGTGCAGCCTCGCCAACGCGAGGTCCAACCGGTGCCGGACGCAGAAGGGCCGTAGCTGTCCCTATGCTTCCCCATGATACTAACCGGCGCAATATTTTTCGCGCCCATTCCCGATCCGGCTGATCCCATCCTCTTTTCGTCGTCCCCGTCAGTATCCACCGGCCAACGCTGCCGTCAGTTGCAGACTCTGTTCCCGCACGAGCGGATCGGCGTGGCGGTGCGCCAATTGCCATTCGCGGCCTTTCCGGCGATAGACCTGCGTTACCCGCAATGACCAATCCTGAACGGGTAAGCCGTGGACCTCCGCATGTTGCCTCTCGATAAACACCAGCACGATCAGGTCGTTGGAAACGTAGGTTTGCGCGACCTCCAGATTCGCGTCGCCGTTGCGGAAGAGCCTGGACATTTGCGCGAGGCGCTCGGGACTGCCATCGAAGCCGTGTCTGACCGGGCCGCCGAACGGCTGCATCAGGGTGAATTCATTGGCCAATTGAACCAGATCGAACCACCTCTCCATCCGCCCTGAATTGAACGCCCTCGCCTGTTCTTCGGTGCGGCGGATCAGCGCATCGATGGTCGCTGCAGAAGTCGAGATGGACCTTGGCCTCTCAACGATGATTCCGATGCCGTCAGGCGGCATGGTTCTGGTGGAGATGGGTGGCATGAAAACTCCCGTTGATCGACCCGGCGTCATGCCGGATTGCCGGATTCTTGTTCTATCGGAGTACTGAAGCCAGCGATATGATTTCAGCAATATGCTGAAGCAGATCGATCTCTCTCGGGCCGACCTCAACCTGCTGGTGCTGTTCGAAACCCTGGTGGAGGAACGCCATGTCGGCCGCGCGGCTGAACGGCTGAGCCTGTCCCCGTCTGCCGTCAGCCACAGGCTGGGTCGGCTTCGCCGGCTGCTTGGCGATCCGCTCTTCCTCAAGACACCACGCGGCGTGGTGCCCACTGCACGTGCGATTGAGCTTGCGGCGCCCATCGCCGACGTGTTGACGCGTGTTCGATACGTCATCGAGAGCGCCGAGCCTTTCGATCCCGAGCGCTCGACTCGCCGTTTCACAATCGGAGCGCCGGACGCTGTGTCCGCGGTCTTCCTGCCGCCGCTGCTGGCGAAGCTGCAGCAGTCTGCGCCGGGCATCGACATCAGCATCCGACAATTGATGCCGCGCCAGGGCGAGGCATCGCCCGAGCTCGCCTGGCGCGACGCGCTGACCGAGCTCGAAGCGCGCGTCATGGACGTCGCCGTCATTCCGCATGGCGACTTCCCGGCTCGCTTCGTCCGACAGACACTTTACGAAGACGATTTCGTCATCGCCATGCGCGCGGGGCATCCGTTCCTGGCCTCCCCCACACTCGAGAACTACTGCGCGATGCAACATCTCGTCGTGTCGCACGGAGGCGACCCGTATGGATTTGTCGACAACGTGCTGGCACAGCGAGGGCTGGCGCGCCGCGTCTCGCTGACCGTACCGAACTTCATGTTTGCGCTTGCCGTCCTGGCGCAGACGGATTTCCTGGCAGCCATGCCGCGCCGCTTTGCGGCCATGCATGCGGCCCGGTTTGACGCCGTCAGCGTGGAGCCGCCAACCCCGTTGGGGCACTTTCAGATGAGTCTGGTCGTGCCAAAGGTGGCGATGATGGACGCGGGCCTGGCGTGGCTGGTCGCGGCACTGGGCTCGGCGGCCGATGCGTCTGCGGTGTCGGTGAAGGGCGGGCATTGGTCAGCGAACTGACGGCACGGCGCAATCAAGCTTTCGCTGGCGCGACGTCGGTGGCATATCCGGTATTGGATGAAGACTATGTCGCTTATCTTCTCGAAAGACTTGGTACGGATGGATTCACCGCTCTGCCGTCCCATGAAGTTGCGGTGAGCGCGTTCCGAACCTTGGGTAATCAGCCCGAGGAGATGATAAAAGCGCTGCGCCAGTTGCACTTCCACTTGCCTGCTGGCGCGAACCCGGACGAATATTTGCCGGTTATTGCGAATACACTGCGCTCGGCATCCGCCGATGTCGAATTGATGAAGCTGGAGCAATTGGGCGGCGTGGCAACGGCCATCTTCGACCGTATTGCCGGGTTTAAGGAAGGCGCCAGAGGCCTATTCTCGGCCGAAGCGGCGGCGGAGTACTCGATGGCGGTCGGGCGCGAGGTGAAAATCGAGGAGATCCAACCGGTGGTCAATGAACTGTTGGCAACCAACCTCATCATGCGCAAAGGGCACGGTCTCTATGGCATCACGGATCCCTTCGTGCAGGAAATATGGCGGGAAAGAAAGGCGCTCGCCGGCAAGATCTAATCGATGCGTCGGCATCACGGCTCCCTCTGCCGTTTCGTGCACAATCCCGCTTCGATCACCGCATAAGCCGTCGACGAGGAGATGCCACGATGAAGAGAACTCGGGAAGCCCTGGCCGTGCTTGCCGTTGCCTGCCTGCCCTGCTTCGCATTGGCCCAGCCGGCCAATTCGACGCTGAACCGCATCAAGGACAACGGCACGCTGCGAATCTGCACGCCTGGCGATTACAAGCCGTTCAGCTTCGAGAAGGCCCCCGGGACATTCGAAGGTCTCGATGTCGATCTGATGCAGACGCTTGCCTCCGCTCTGCAAGCCAAGCCGCAATTCGTCAAGACGAGTTGGGCGAACCTGATGCCGGACTTCGTGGCCGGGAAATGCGATATCGCTGTTGGCGGTATTTCGGTCACCCTGGAGCGCCAGCGCGAGGCTTATTTCAGTGCCCCCTACATGATCAACGGCAAGACGCCGTTGACCCGCTGCGAGAATGTCGCCAGGTACCAGACCATCGAGGCGATCAATCAGCCGGCAGTGCGTGTCATTGCCAATCCCGGTGGGAGCAATGAACGTTTTGCGCGGACGCATCTCGGCCGGGCGCAGCTGAAGATCCATGCGGATAACCTGACCATCTTCGACGAGGTCATCAAAAGGAACGCCGACGTCTTTGTCACGGAAGCCGCTGAAGCCATCGTGCAAAGCAAGGCGCATCCAGAACTATGCGCGGTCAATCCGCAGAAGCCGCTGCAATACGCGGAGATGGCCTATCTGCTGCCGCAGGGCGACGACGTGTTCAAGCACTTCGTGGATCAGTGGCTGCATCTGAGCACGGCTACCGGCGATTTCGGGCGCGTGCGGGCCAAATGGCTGCCTGAGTAAGCCGCTCCCTTCCCCTTGCCGGCGCGAGGACAAGGAAGCGGAACCCTTACTTCTTTTTCTTGGTCGTGTTCGCGGCCACAGCCGCACGAATCAGTTCCTTCAATGCGGCTTCCTTGATCTCGTCGCCCTGCTGGAAATCGATGGCCCGTCTGGTATTCCCCTCCAGGCTCGAATTGAACAGCCCGGCAGGATCGGGCAACGCCGCGCCCTTGGCGAAGGTCATCTTGACGACGCTCTTGTAGGTCTCGCCGGTGCAGAGGATGCCGTTGTGCGACCACACCGGAACGCCCCGCCATTTCCATTCCTCGATGACGTCGGGGTCGGCGTCCTGGATCACGGCGCGGATTCTGGCGAGCATTTCGCCTCGCCAGTCGCCCAGTTCCTCGATTCGTGCATCGATCAGCGCGGAGGCGGATTGGTCTTGCTGCATTTCGTCATTCTTCATATTGATTTCCCTTCAAATCCGAAGCGTGCCGCCTGCAACGTTCGCCCGACCGAGGCTCGGCATTGCCATGGGACAATGCGGTCCACCGCTACCCTGCCCGCCTGGACCGTGACCTTCCTTGCCTATACCGCGCTGTTCGTGCTGACGGCGCTGGCCGAGATCGTCGGCTGCTATTTGCCGTACCTGGTATTAAAGCAGGGAAAGACCCCGCTTCTGCTGATTCCCGCAGTCCTGGCATTGGCGGCTTTCGCCTGGTTGCTGACCTTGCATCCCACTGCCGCGGGGCGAACGTATGCGGCGTACGGCGGCGTCTATATTGCGGTCGCGCTGCTGTGGCTTCGCATCGTGGACGGGCTGCCGCTGACGCGCTGGGACGTCCTCGGCGCCGCGGTGGCGTTGGCCGGCATGGCGATTATCGTGCTGCAGCCGACGACCGGTGCCGGGACGGGCTGATCTGCCGCTCCCGGACGGAACATCCTGTTCCGATCATTGCCGTACCGGTCCCGATGGCACGCCGGCCGATCTGGCCACGAGCCGATCGATCAGCCAGACAAGCAGCATCGTGATTCCCATCAACGGAAATATCGCGCCCAATACCGCCAATCCGGCAATCCACGCGCGCATCGGCGGCGGACTTGCCGGGCGCGATGGCGCGCCCAGGCCATTGGCCGGTTTGCGCTTGATCCACATGACGAAGCCCGTGATCGCCAGCGCCATCAAGCCGAGCGAGATCGCGGCACATACGATCTGATTGGCAAGGCCGAAATATCGGCCCATATGGAGCGACGTGCCGTACGAAACGGCCTTGGCGACAGGGCCGTAGTCTTCGTAGCGGATATCCCGGACGATGTTCCCACTGTGCTGATCGATATGCAGCGTTCGTTCGGCCTTAGGATCGCTGGGGAAGCAGGACACCGAATAGACGGCTTCGGGCGTTGCCGGCAGTGCCACCTGGCATCCCGCGCCTGCTCCCTGCGAGCGGACGATGGCCAGAACCGCATCCAGATCGATTGGCACATGACCGTTGGATGCAGGGGAACCGACGGGCACAGCGGTCAATCCCGTTGCCCATGGCACCTCGCTCAACGGCAGCGATTCCATCGTCGCGCTGTGTCCCCCGTGATCGTCATGACGGGCGTGGCGGACCGGTGCGTGCATGTGCCCCGCTTCGCCATCGGCCGGCCGCCCCAGATTCGCGGCCGTCGTGATGGCCTTGAACTGTTTGCCCCAGAAGGCGGTCCACGGCAGGCCCGACAGGATGAACACCAGCGCGCCAATGGCGAGCGATGCGCCCAGCATCAGATGGATTTCCTTCGACCGCCCTCGCCTGCCGCTTGCCGGCCGCATCCGGAACGCGCCAACGCCCGATTCGCGCAAGCGTGGCCACCACATGGCGAGGCCGGTGGCGATCATCACCAGCGTCCAGCAACTCGCGAGTTCCATCAGCAATTCGCCGGGCTTTCCCGCGAGCAAGGCGCGATGCAGCAGGCGGACCTGCTTCATCAGGCGATCCTCCACGCTGAGCGTGCCGAGGATCTGTCCCGAGTACGGATTCAGATACAGGCTCTCGCTCTTGCCCGATGGCAGACGGAAGATGAATTCCGAGCTGGCGCGCGGATCGGCGCGGATCGAATAAGTCGTGGCAACCGCCCCGGCCGGCGCCGCCGCCCTCGCCCGCTCCAGCATCGCCTGCGCGGATAGCGGCTCGCCTTGCGGCGTCACGCGCAAGAGACCAGGGTATAGCCATGGCTCGATTTGCGGCTGGAAGCAGTAAATGGTGCCGGTGATCGCCAGGACGATCAGGAATGGCATGACGAACAGGCCGGCATAGAAATGCCAGCGCCAAAGCGTGCGGTGGGCCGCGGATGTTGGCGCAGAAGCTGCGGCGGGCGATCGGGGTGTCGGTGCGGGCATCGGCGGAAGCGGTAAATGCGTCATGGCGCCATGGCGTTATGTCTTTTGGCATGCGAAGCGGGTTGCAGCGCCGATGCGTACTGTGCGACGAAATCCCGCGCGGGTCCTGCGGCATGGTGTCGCATGTACCGTTTAAGGCGTGGCCAATAGAATCGGGCAACAAAAAACAACCGCATCTCGCGGCGTCGCGGCCCTTTCTCCGCCGACACGCCTACTTGCCCATGGCCCGACTCCTTCCACGCGAGGTGGCGCTAGCCGCTGCCGCCGTTTGCCTTTCCGCCCAAGCCGCCGACCCGTCTCCCGAGGATCACGAACTTGCGACGGTCACTGTCCATGCCGCCGGCCAGACCGCACTGGACGAGCCGGCTTCGACGGGATCGAACCTCGGCCTGACGCCGATGCAGACACCGGCCAGCGTGGACGTCATTGCCCGCGATCAGCTCGAGATCCGTGGCGATGTGTCGCTGGTCGACGCCATCACGCGCGCCCCGGGCCTGTCGGGCCTGGGCCATCCAGGCAATGGCGGCGCCTCGCTGTCCGCCCGCGGCTTTACCGACGCCGCCTCGGTGATGCGGCTCTACGATGGCGTGCGTCAATACGGCGGGATCGGCGTGACCTATCCCTTCGATACCTGGTCGGTGGAACGCATCGAGGTGCTGCGCGGACCCGCCTCGGTAATCTATGGCGAGGGAGCGATCGGCGGCGTGGTAAACGTCGTGCCGAAAAAGCCAACGCGCGGACCGGTGGAAAACGAGATCCAGGCCACGATCGGCACGGAGAACACCCAGCGGCTAGCCTTCGGCAGCGGCGGCGCCATCGATGAACGCTGGTCATACCGCTTCGATGTCAGCGGCAATCGCACCGATGGTTCGGTCGATTTCGGCGATTCGCGCAATGTGTCGGTGTCGGGCGCGCTGCAATGGGACCCGACGCCCGAGCTCGGCATCAAGCTGAGCTATGCCAAGGGCTGGCAGCAGCCGGCGCGCTATTTCGGCGTGCCGCTCGTCAATGGCCGCCAGGATCCATCCTTGCGGACCCGCAACTACAACGTCGCCGACAGCCGCATTCAGTACGACGACCAGTGGACCGAATTCTCGGCGCGGTGGACCCCGAGCGCCGATCTCACCGTTCGCTCGCGGGCGTACTACATCGACAGCAAACGCCATTGGCGCAATGCCGAGTATTACGACTATCTGCCGGCGAGCGGCTTGATCCAGCGTTCGTCGTATGTCGAGATCCTTCACGACCAGTGGCAGGTGGGCAATACCACCGATGCGGTCTATCGCCATGCGCTGTTCGGCATGAACAACAGCGTGTCGGTTGGCTTCGATGTCAATCGGGCATCGTTTCGCCATACCAATAATTCGCCCTACTCCGGCAGCACGGTCGTCGATCCCTATACCTTCGATCGCGGCAATTTCATCAACGTGGCCGGCACCGCGCCGCGCTACAGCAACGAGGCGGTGCAATACGCGCTGTTTGCGGAGAATCGGCTTGAAATCACGCCGCGGTGGTCCGTGCTGGGCGGTTTGCGCTATGACCACGCCAGGATCGTGCGCCACGATCTGATGGCTCATCGCGAGGCCTTCGACAAGACGTTTTCCCACGTCGGTTGGCGCGCCGGCACGGTGTACAACCTGACGCCGAATCTGGCCATCTACGCGCAGTATTCGGAGGCGGCCGACCCGGTCAGTGCACTGCTGATGCTGTCCTCTTCGAACAGCAATTTCGACCTGTCCACCGGTCGCCAGATCGAGGCCGGCATCAAGCAGGACTTCTGGAATGGCAAAGGAGAATGGACCGTCGCAGCCTACCGCATCGTCAAGAAGAATCTGGTCACGCGCGATGCGGCCAATCCCACGCAAAGCGTGCAGGTCGGCGAACAGTCCTCGCGCGGCATCGAGGCCAGCATCGGCGTCGAATTCCTGCGCGGTTGGCGGCTCGATGCCAATGCCGCGCTGCTGAACGCGCGCTACGACGATTTCACCGAATCGGTGAGCGGCACGGCGGTCTCGCGCGCAGGCAACGTGCCGACCGATGTGCCGGAACGTCTGGCCAATGCCTGGCTGACCTGGCGCTTCCTGCCGGAATGGACGGCCGGTGCCGGTATTCGCTATGTGGGCCGCCGATTTGCCGACAGGGCCAATACGCTGGAGATGCCGGCGTACACCACCACCGATCTGCTGCTGCAATGGCGGCCCCGCAAGAACACCACGCTGTCGCTGCGTGGCTTCAATGTGTTCGACCGGCACTATGTCGCGACGGCTTACTACAATCCGACGCAATGGCTGCAGGGTGCCGGACGTCGCGTGGAGCTGACGGTCAATCACCGGTTTTGATCGCGGCGGCCTTGGGGCACGGCGTCGCGCCACCATGACGCGAAGCGGCAATACCACGGCGATATCACGGCGATATCACGGCGATACCAAGGCAATACCACGGCATTGATGCGATCGACGTGTCCATCCGGCAAGGGCAGCGAGGGCGGCCCCCTGCCTTATAGTTCGTATCTTCCTCAGTCCCTTGGCCGGGCCGTCGATCTCGAACGTCCATGCACATTGCCTTCCATCGCCTGTTCGCTCCCTTGCGCTCGCTGGCCTCGACCGTTTTCGCGACACTGCTGCTCGCCGGATGCGCCCTGCCGCCCCTGGAGGATCGGACCCAGTCGCATGCGCTGACACCGGAGGAATCCCGCGACACGGCATTGGGCCGCGCGCTGGCGCCGGCCCTGGCCGACCGCCCGGGCCTGTCCGGCATCCATCCGCTGGCCGACCCGCGCGAGGCCTTCGCCGCGCGGGTACATGGCGCACGCATGGCCGAGCGCACGCTCGACGTGCAGTACTACATCTGGCGCCGCGACACCACCGGGACGCTGCTGCTGGAAGCCTTGCATGAAGCTGCCGAGCGCGGCGTGCGGGTGCGCCTGCTGCTCGATGACAATGGCATCACCGGTCTCGACGAAATCCTGTCCGCGCTGGACGCCCATCCCAATATCGAGGTCCGCCTCTTCAATCCGTTCGTGGTGCGGTCGCCGAAGTTCATCGGCTATCTGACCGACTTTCGCCGGCTGAATCGGCGCATGCACAACAAGTCGTTCACGGTGGATGCCCAGGCGACCATCGTGGGCGGCCGCAATGTCGGCGACGAATACTTTGGCGCCACCGATGGCGTTCTGTTTTCCGATCTGGATGTGCTGGCCGTCGGCCCCATTGCGGCGGATGTCGAGCGGGACTTCGATCGCTACTGGGCGAGCGCCAGCGCCTATCCCGTGAACCTGATCGTGCCGCCCGTGACGCCGGACAGGCTCGAACAACTGGCCCGGGAGGCAGCCTACGCGAAGCGCGACCCGGCCGCTGCGGCGTACATGAACGCCCTGAAGGCGATGCCGGCATACCGTCGCATCATCGATGGCACCCTGTCGTTCGAGTGGGCGAAGACGCGGATCGTCAGCGACGATCCCGCCAAGGTCCTGGGCAAGGCGACGAGCCACGCGCTGATCGGCCATCAGCTGATGGAAACCATCGGCGTACCGACGCGGGAACTGGACCTGGTATCGCCCTATTTCGTGCCGACCGAGGCCGGTGCGCAGGCCTTTGCCGACCTGGCGGCCAAGGGTGTCAACGTGCGCGTGCTGACCAATGCGGCCGAGGCCACGGACGTCAAGTTGGTGCACTCCGGCTATGCCAAATGGCGCCGTGCCCTGCTGCAATCCGGGGTGCAATTGTTCGAGTTGCGGCGTGAGATCGCGCCCCCCGCGGACAAGGCCGATACCACGCCGGCTTCGAAGCCGGAGGAGCGCGCGGGGCCGTTCGGCAGTTCCGGCGCGAGCCTGCATGCCAAGACGTTCGCCGTCGATGCGAAGCGGGTCTTCGTGGGCTCGCTCAATTTCGATCCGCGCTCTGCCAATCTGAATACCGAACTGGGGTTCGTGATCGACAGCCCGACGCTGGCCAGCGGTATCGAATCGGCGTTCGGCACCACCATCCCGCAGAATGCCTACGAGGTCCGTCTGTCCGGCAACGGCAGCCTGTACTGGCTGGAAAGGCGCGGCAACGACACGATGCGCCACGATACCGAGCCCAATACCAGCTGGCTGGAGCGCTTGTGGATCCGGGGCGTGTCGTTGCTGCCGATCGACGGGATGTTATGAGGTGGTGTGAGGATGACGTGCGGGGCCGCCGCGGCACGGGAAAGACCGTCCGAGCGGCCCGTGGCATTGCGTTATGGCGCGTCCTGTTCGCCCATCATCGCCGCCGGGTTCATCCACACCGGCTCGAACAGATGACCGTCCGGGTCCTCGAAGGTGCGCAGGTACATGAAGCCCATGTCCTGCGGCTCGCGAATGTCCGCGCGCCCGCCGGCTGATTGCGCGGCCTCGGCGATGCCATCCACGTCCTCGCGATTGTCGAGCGACAGCGCGATCAGCATGGCGCTGGTATGGTGTCCGTCCGCAATCGGCTTGCTGGTGAAGGTCCCGTAATAGGCGTGCGTCATCAGATGGAAGGTGATGGTGTCGGACCACACCATCGAGGACGTCTGATGATCGCTGAATTGCTCGTTCTTGACGCAGCCGATCGCCTGGTAGAACCGCGTCGCCGCTGCGAGATCGCGGACCGGCAGGTTCAGGAAAATCATCTTTGCCATCGTGTCTCCTCCGTTGGTTTCTACTGCATTGGGGCGGTTCGCGTCGCGGACCGCTGATGTTCGCGCTGGTATTCGCGTGGATGTTCGCGTGGATGTTCGCGTGGATATTCGAGCTGCATGGCGACCAGCGCTTCGGTACGCGCTCCATAACGGTGGCCGATGCCGTTCAGCGCCTGGTCCAGCGCCCTCGCGGGCGCAGCCTCCGCAATGGACGCAATGATGCGCTCCCGGTCCCAATCCGTCCCCACGTGTTCGGGCAGCAGCCGAATGCCGTTCCGGGTCGGAATCGGGCCCGCCTGTTCGGCGAAGGAGACGGCCTGCGAACGGTATGTCCGCGACCACGCGTCGGCCACCAGCGCCAGCGATACCTCGTCGATTCCCGGCCGCAGCGCGATTCCCAGGCGTTCGCGGTTCCAGAACGCCATGGTGTTGCCCATCGCCGTCAGCGCGAAGGGGCGCGTAAAGGTGAAGGCATCGCTGTCGTGGCGCGCATCCCAATGCGGCACGCCCAGATTGCGCGCGACGGCCTCCGCCCTGTCGCGGCCAGCCACCGCTTCGATCAACGTCAACGTCATCGGCATCGAGGCGGAAATGCCGGTCGTCGTGGCTACGCGGCCATCGACCACGATGCGCCGGTCGGGGACATAGCGTACCGAGGGATGCTTCTCGAGCAGGTCCTTCAGGTAGTACCAATGGGTGGTGGCGCGCTTGCCGTCGAGCAGTCCCGCCGCGGCGACAACCTTCGCGCCGGCGCAGATGCCGATGACGGTTGCGCCCTTGGCGGCCTGGCCGCGGATCCATTGCAGCACGGTGGGATCGTCGTCGCGGCTCATCGCCGGCACCAGCACGTAGTCGGCGCCCTGGGGATGCTGCGCGTCGAACTGCGCGATCGTCGCATCCGGCTCGACCTGCAGCGCCGGATAGAGCTTCACCGGTCCGGGCTGCGTCGCCAATGCCACCACCTCGCCAATATCGGCGCGCTGCAGGATGCCGTAAGGCATCAGATAGTCGGTGGTCTCGGTGGCGTCGTTGATGCCGACGATGGCGATCACCGGGCGCGGCCGCTTGGGCGGCTTGAGCGCCGAGAGCGTCGCGGCGCGTTCGGCTTCGGCGATCGGCGGCGGCTCTGCCGGGGCCGCGGCTGGCGGCAGGGACAGCAGCCACGCCGCGCCGGCGGCCAGCGCGACGGCCGCTATCCCGACAATGCCGAGCCCGATCCATCCTGCAACACGCCGGTTCAGCCGGTTCATCGCCGTTGTCTCCCCCGTGGATCAACCAGACCACTAGCTTAGGCGGACGGAATCCGGACGCCAAGCCATGCCAGGGTGTCCACATTGGAGCGGGATCGGTCGATACCGACACGGCGTCCGGCAGCCGGTAGTTGCCGGGCCGGGCCGTAGCGCCCTACCCCTTTCGCAATCCCTCGACCGGATCCGTCTCGAACGCCTGCCACAACGCATCGCGCCGCTGCAGCGCCTCGATCACTGCCGGCTGGCGCAATTGGGCGACGGCGGACACCAGTGCATTGCACAAGAAGAATGCCGCCGTGTACGAGTCGAATGGCGATGCGTTGGCGGTGCGCACCAGCAGATGGTGGTCGGACAGCGGCACCAGCGGCGCGGCCGGGCTGTCGCAGATCGCCACGACGCGGGCGCCCCGTTCCCTGAATGCACGGGCGATGCTGACCGGCGCGCTCGAATAGCGCCGGACGCTGAAGGTCAGCAGCACGTCTTCCGGCTGCACCCAAAGCATGGCGTCGGTGGCCGTCACGGCGCCGGCCCCCAGCTCCTGCACATTGGGCCGGCACATGTTCAGATGCAGCGCCAGCCAGGCGCTGACCGGCGCGCTGTTCTTCTGCGCGAGGATGAACAGCCGCCCTTTTCCGCCGGCCAGCAGACGGGCGATCGCTTCGAACGCGGCGATATCCAGCGATTCGTGCGTGGCGGTCAGATTGTGCTGGTCGTGCATGAATGCATCGTCGAGGCACGCCCGCAAGGTTCGCTTGCCGCCGATCAGCGCTGGCGCACGCTGCCCCGCGGTCGGCAGCGCTGCCGTCACGCTGGCCCGTGCTTCGCGCTGGGCGTCGGCATAGCTGGCATAGCCCAGCTTGGCAAACAGCCTGACCACGGTCGACGCGCTGGTGCCGTGCTGCGCCGCCAGTGCCGTGGCCGATTCCAGCAGCACATGCGGATAGCCGCGCGTCAGCGCATCGGCCAGTTCGCGCTCGCGCGCAGTCAGCGTGGCGGCCTCGCGCGCCAGCCGGTCCAGCAGCGTGGCGCCCTCACCGGCGGTTTCCTTGCGGGAATTCGTCATATTGACACCGTGCAATGCGTATTGCATGATGGTATCACCGTTGCAATACGCGTTTCGTTTCATCGTTGATCAAGCCTTTCATCGCGAACCGTGCACCGGCCGCGAACAGGAACCCCATGCAGGATAGAGAAGTTGCCCAGGGCGCGCAGGCGCTGCTGGACTGGCTGCAAAGCCAGAACCAGGCGATGCAGGACTTGCTGCAGAAGATCGTCGACATCGACAGCGGCAGCCGCCACGAAGCCGGCGTGCAGGCCGTGGCCGAGACGCTGGGCGCGCATCTGGAAGCCGCGGGCATCGCCGTGCGTTTCCATGCAGTGCCGGGATACGGCGTTTGCCTCGATGCGCAGGTCCCCGGCTCCGGCGAGGGCCTGCCGGTCCTGCTGATGGGCCATATGGATACGGTCTATCCCGAAGGCACCGCGGCCCGGCGGCCCTTCCGCGTCGAGGATGGACGCGCCTACGGTCCCGGCGTCGCCGACATGAAATCGGGCCTGGTGCTCAATGTGTTCGTTGCCGAAGCGCTGGCACGGCTGGGCCGCCAGGCGCCGCCGGTGCGGCTGTTCTTCTCGTGCGACGAGGAGATCGGCTCGCCCGCCACGCGCGAGCGGATCATGGCGGTCGCCCGCGAAGTGCGCGCCGTGTTCAATGCCGAGCCGGGCCGCGTCAGCGGCAACCTGGTGACGGGCCGCAAGGGCTCGATGGTGGTCGAGTTCGAGGTCGAGGGCGTGGCCGCGCATTCAGGCATCAACCACGCCCATGGCGCCAGTGCGATCGATGCGTTGGCGCGCAAGGTCCTGGAACTGCATGCACTGACCGATGCCGCATCCGGCGTCACCACCAATGTCGGCTGCGTGCAGGGCGGCATCGTCCCGAATATGGTGGCCCCGCATGCCAAGGCGCAGCTCGATGTGCGCTTTACCGCCGATACCGATATGGACGCGCTTTACGGCCGCATCCGCGACATCGTCGAAGCCGAATCGATCCCGCGCACGCGCGGCCGCATCACCGAGATGCGCCGCACGATGCCGATGGCGACGACCCCCGAAGCCCTGCTCTCGCTCTACCAGCGCAGCGCGGAACGCGTGGGCTTCACCGTCGACGGTGAATTTACCGGCGGCGCGGCCGACAGCGGCCTGACGAGCTCGGCCGGTACGCCGACGCTGTGCGGCACCGGCCCGGTCGGCGGTCATCCGCATACCGAGCGCGAATACTGCGAGCTCTCCACCTTCGTGCCACGGGCACAGGCCCTGGCGCTTGCCATCCTCGGACTGCAATGAGCGGCACGTCCCGCCATCGACCGAATTCCTGAACCATCCTGCCTTCTGATCATGCAGAACCTGCCCTTCTCCCGCCGCCGCTTCGTTGGTCTTGGCCTGAGCGCCGCCGCCATTGCCGCCGCCGCGCCGCTCGGCGCCGTGGCGCAGGAAAACTGGCCGTCGCGTCCCATCACGCTGGTGGTCCCGTTCCCGCCCGGTGGATCGGTCGACATCATGGCGCGCCAGTATTCCGAGCCGCTGTCGCGCATTCTCGGCGTGCCGGTCGTCGTCGATAACCGTCCCGGCGCGGGCGGCTCGGTCGCGACCCAGGTCGTCGCCCGCAGCAAGCCCGACGGCTATACGCTGGTAGTGTCGTCGCAGAGCAGCCATCTGGCCAATCCGCTGACGCAGCCGCGCATCGGCTACGACCCGATCAAGGACTTCGAGAATATCGCCATCCTCGGCCGCCAGCCCAATGCGCTTGTGGTGCATTCCAGCCTGCCGGTGCGCACCTTCGCTGACTTCATCGCCTATTCGAAGAAGAACCCCGGCAAGCTCGATTACGGTAGCGGCGGTGTCGGCAGCATGGGCCAGCTCAATGTCGAGATGTTCAAGGCCAACACCGGCGCGGTGGCCACCCATATCCCCTACCGCGGCGGCTCGCAGCTGATCACGGCGGTGCTGAGCAACGAGGTCCAGTTCATCCTCGACAACCTCGTCATCATGCTGCCGCACGTCAAGGACGGCAAAGTCCGCGCGCTGGCGGTCGCCTCCGAACAGCGGCTCGAGCAACTGCCGGACGTGCCGACGCTGGCGGAGCTGGGCTATCCCGAACTGAACCTGAGCTCGTGGACCGGCATCGCGGCACCGGCCGGCACGCCGCAGCCGGTGGTGCAGAAGATCTACCAGGCCGTGCGCAAGGCAGCCAGCGATCCCGCGATGCAAGCCGCCCTGCGCTCGCGCGGCGTGGTCCCGCCGGAAGAGATGGCCCCCGCCGCGTTCGAGCGCATGATGGCCGACCGCCTGCAGCGCTATGGCGAGGTGGTCAAGCGGGCGAAGATTTCGGCGGAGTAAGGCCGATTGGAATGCGGCCCGGAAACGGGCCGATATCCGTATCCCCGAGTGCCGCGACGGCTTATGTGCCGTTTCGAACCGTCCATGGTCTGAATTTGCGCCTTCAATAGCGAGTCGGCCATTGGAAGGCACAACCGGGGGTAGCCATGAAGCCAGCGTCTCGCTTTCGACAGCGCGTGTTGACCGCCGCATTGGCCCTGCTCGGCTGCTGGCACGGGGTGTCGGGTGCGGCCGAGCCTGGCGGGGCTTCGGCACCGGCCGTCGCGCCGGGCACGCCGGTCGCCCCCATCGCCGAAGTCGGCACGTTGAGCGGGTGCACCAATCCGATGATCGGCAAGAACGGCGACACCGGCAGCGGCAAGCGGGCCGTGTTCGTCGACGTCAAGCAGATGCGGCCGGACAGCGATCCGGTGTACGAGAAAAACGCCATTTTCTGGGTCTCTCGAGAAAACCGTCCGGGACAGAGCGTGTTGATGAGCGGCGCCTTTACGGCAAACCGCAAGACCGTGCGACTGTTGGCGCTGACCTCCGGCATGACGGACTGGCGCAGCGTGCTGCGTTCCAGCGCCATCACCGTGCCGGCCGTCAATATGAGTTCGACGGGATTGACCTTCACCATTCCGGCGAACCTGAAATACGGCCCCTACGCCTACCGCATCGAGGACCAGGATCGCGCGGTGCCGGCGTTGGAAGGCATCGTCAATCGGCCGGAAATCCAGTGGATTCTTGGCACGCCGGATACCGAGTCGAGCCTGGCAGCGCCGGCGCATGAACTGGTCAATTGCGGTGCGGAAGCCGGGGGCAAGCTGCGGCTGTTCGGCAAGAACTTCAACGGCAGCAAGCAAGCCTATCTGCAATCGGCCGACAACCGGATCTATCCGCTGACCGTGGAGCACGCGGACGATACGGCGCTGGTGGCCGCGGTGCCGGCCAGCATGGCGCCCGGCGCCTACCACGTGTGGATCGGCTCCCCGCAAAAGGACCTGACTGCCGCGCTGCCGGTGCCGATTCGCATTCAGGCCGCGCCAAAGCCCCCCGCCGTGGTGTCGTGCCCGGGATTGGTGGGCGATGGCGCCACCGACAACGCTCCGGCCCTGCAAAGCTGTCTGGACAAGAATCGCAGCAACGGCGTGCGCACCGTGTTCAAGCTGCCGGCCGGGCAATTCGTCATTTCACGGACGATCGCCTTGCGCCGCTACCAGTATCTGGTCGGCGAATCCGAGGACGCGACCACCCTGCTCGGCAAGGCGAACAGCGCTGCGGCCACCCCAGGGTCATGGATCACGGGGGAAAGCCATTTCGGCCTGGCCTCGCTGACGCTGCGCGCGCCCCATCGCGAAACGATGCTGCGGGCCGCCGATCTGGGCAGCGATCCGCGCACGCACGGCCATATCCTGATCCAGCGCGTCAATTTCGTGATCTCGGCCGACTACACCAACGGCGCAGAAACCGCGCAGCTGATCAAGATTTCCGGCCCGAACCTGCGCATCGTCAATTCGACGTTGAGCTCGCGCAAGACGCTGTCCATCGACTACGGCGACGGCGTGCTGATCACCGGCAATCGCGCGACCAAAGGCGATTACGGCATCGCCAACAGCCAGAACGTCGTCGTCACCAAGAATCTGTTCGGCGCGCAGGACGAGATCAACGAGGGGGTCGTGATCGGCGCGAGCCGGCCGATGATCAGCGGCACCACGGCCAACGCCACGCGCAACTTCTATCTCGGCTACAACCTGTTCCGCAACATGACGTACACGCCGACCAACCAGTTCTTCACCACGGACGGCGGTGGCGGCGCGTATCTGGGCAGGCTCGCGGCGAGCTCGGCCAGCTCGGTGACGCTGGCGCGCGATCCGAACTGGGACATGGTCGGGACCAGCAATCCCGAGAACGTGCTGATCTCCATCGTCGCCGGCACGGGCGTCGGCCAGTACCGGCACCTGAAATCGATCAAGGGTCGCGTGATGGAGTTGGCGGCGCCATGGGACGTGGTGCCCGATTCGTCCTCGGTGATCAACATCACCACGGGCTACCTGCGCATCACCGTCAGCCATAACGAGTTCCGCAACATGCATGGGCGTGCGCTGAATTCGATCCTGTTCTTTGGCGGCGTGTTCGACAGCGTGATCGACCACAACTACAACATGAACGCCGGCGACGGCATCGCCATCGCCGCCTACGGGCCCTATGGCGACAACACCTATCTGCCCACCTTCAATATCGATTGCCTGGATAACACCGTCGCCGAGGATGGCGACCCGGTCTTCGTGATGCGTACTGCTGCGCGCAACGTCACGCGCGGGCTGGCGGTGCAAGGCATGCCAGGGGCGACGCTGTCCGGCATCCTGGTGCGAGGCAATCGGGTTGCCAGCCCCGGCATGATCTTCTTCCCGAACAGCTTCAAGGACAATTATTCGGTCCTGGTCGAACAGAACCAGGCGCGGGTCGAACCGTGGTTCGGCGGATCGAGCGGGCCGCCGGGTGCGCTGATCCGGAACAATCGCCCATGACCGGGCGGGGCCGCTGTCCGGCGGCGATGCCCTTGGGCTTACGGCAGCGCGGGCCGGCTGCCCACCGCTTCGCCGCGCATCGTGGCCAGCGCCCGCAGCGACAGGTGGGCGAACCAGTAAACGAGAAACAGCATCCCGAGCACGCGCCCGATGGTCACGCCGGCAAAGGCTGCCGGTCCGGGTAACAGCAGCGCGATCACCGCCGAGATTGCCGCGGCGATCAGGCCGCTGAGGACGACGCCGGCGATGGCCACGCCGGCAAACGGCAGGCGCCAGCCTTGGGTCAGCGCCGCGAATTCGTTGTTGGTTGCCCGCTTGCGCAGCGCGAGATACGGCATCAGCCGCATCGCCAGCCAGGCCTGAGCGGCGAGGTTGGCCGCGGCGTACAGCAGCGGGACCGTGCCAAGGAACTGGATCAGCGCGCACAGCACGATATAGGTACCGACGTAGTGCCCCAGCGCGCCGCGCACGCCGGGCACGGCCTGCGGCGCCGGGCCGGCGCCCGGGTAATCGCCCTCGACCTGCGCGACGGCGCCCGGCATCGACCACAGCGCCACCAGCAGGATCAGCGCGAGCTGATACAGCACGATCAGCAGCGTCTGCGCGAGGCCGCCCGCGCCGCCATACAACGCCTGGACCCAGGGCGGCACGACGCCGGCCATCAACATGACCAGCGGCAAGCCGAGAAAAATGGCACCGGCGATCAGCAGCACCACGATCGGGCCGACGGCGAGCTTGAGGGCGCGTGAACTGACGAAACTGGCAAGCGCGGCACGAAAGGCGGCGAGCGACGGCTGCATGGCAATGGCGTGAAGGGCAAAGTGCGGGAGCCTAGCACATCGGCCCCACGGCACGCTTCGAAGCGGGACGTTGGGCGCCTAAGCTTTCGGCTGCGCCGGCGGTTTGGTGCGCGCCTGGCCCGTCTTGCCGCGCACGGCCCTGGCCGGACCGCTGGCAGGCGGCGTGCCCTTGTTGTCGGCGGGGCTGTGGGCGTTCATCCGCTCGAGCCGCGACAGCGTGTCGACATAGGACAGCAACTGCTGCAGATAGCCCGGGGACAGCTCCCGCATCGCCGACAGCGCGCGGTGGATCAGATGGTTCGAATTCAGCGGTCCGGCGTTTTCCGGGACGCGCTCGAGCGACTGCCGCCAGGCGCGGTCGGCGCTGAGGCGGGTCCATGTCTGGCGGACATAGTCGACCAGTGTCGGGTCAAGCTCGGGTGGGTGCCTTGGCGCGATGGCGGCCGTTGTGGGATCGACGCCCTGCCCCTGCGTATCGCCTCTGAGCTCACGCACCAGTGCCGCCAGCGGCCCGGTCGTGCGGCGGGTTCGCGCGGGATGGTTTTGCGCGGGATCCTGGTCGGCGTGGCCCGACTTGCCCACACGACCAAGTCCGTCCTCATAGGCTTGAACGAGCTCCGCCAGCCGGTCCTCCAGCCGCCTTCGCGCCTCGCCGCCGTGGGTGGACAGTCGGCGCGCCAGTGCGTCCAGCAGCCGAAAGCGGACCGGGTCCACGCGATCGGCGCCGCTGTCGCGCCATGCCTCGATGCGCGCGAGCATGTCGTCGATGCCGAGGCTAGCCACCGGACTTCCCTGTTCCCATCGACACGCGCGGGATCGGCGCGATCTCGACGCGGCGGTTGCGCGCGCGGCCCTGCGCGTCCTTGTTGGAGGCTACCGGTTGCTGCGAGCCGAAGGCGGCCGAGAATACCGACGCCGCCGGCACGCCGGCCTCGATCAGCGCGCGGGTCACTGTCAGCGCGCGCTGGGCCGACAACTCCCAGTTGTCGGCGAACTGGCGATTGCCGTCGCGCACCTGCCGGTCGTCGGTGAAGCCGCTGACCATCAGGATCTCGTCCCGATTGCGCAGATAGGTTTTCAAAGGGGCGGCCAGGCTCTTGAGCACCTCCTGGCCTTCGGGCTGCAGCTCGGCAGAGTTCAGCGCGAACAGCACGCTGCCGCTGATGCCGATGCGCCCGTTCACCAGCGTCACGCGTCCCGCTGCCAGCGGCCCGGCCAGCGCCTTCTCCAGGCTCTCGCGGCGATGCATCTCCTGCTCGCGCTGCTTGACCTCGTGGTCCAGTCGCGAAGCCAGTTCGAGCTGGATGCCGATCACGCCCAGCAGAATCAGCACGAAGGCGCCGAGCACCACCGACATCAGGTCGCCGAACACGGCCCATGTCGGTACGGTCGGCTCGACGCCGGCGTCGATCTCCTCTCTCATGCCGCCTCTGCGTCCGGAGCGCGCTGGCCGGCGACCTGCTGCAGGTCTTCGAGGATCTGCTTCTGCGAACGCATGCTCAGGTCGACCACTTCGCGGGCCTGCGCCACGTAGTAGGCCAGCTGCTCGTCGCTGCGCGCCATCGACTTGTCGAGCGCGGCCTCGATGCGCTGCAGATGCGCGACCAGCTTGTCGTTCGACTCGCTGAACAGCTGCACCGCCACGCCGAACGCTTCGCCCAGGCTGGCGACCTCGGCCGCGCTGCCGGTGACCTGCGCCGCGACGTCGGTCAGCTTGCCTGTCTCGGCCTCGACCTTGTCGGTAAAGCGCGAGCCGATGCGCTCCAGCAGTTCCGCGCTGGTGCCCACCAGCGTGTCGACCGCCTCGCGCTGCGCGGTAGAGGTACGGCTGACCTGATCGAGCAGCGTGGACAGGCCCTCCATCAGGCGGGTGCGTTCCTCGAGCATTGCGTTGTCGCGCGCCATCTCATCGGACAGCTTGCGCCGCAGCTCGGCAATGGCGTCGGCGGCCACGCGCGGCGCTTCGCCGGCCACCTGGGCCAGGCGGGCGACTTCCGCGATGGTGGCGCCGGCCTGCGCCTGCGTCTGGGCGGTGATCTCCTGCGCGGTGCGCTCCAGCGTCTCGCAGATCTGCTGCTGCCGGCTCGCGGTCTGCGCACCCGCCTGTTCCCATTGCTCGCGCAGTCCCGCGGCGATGCCGTCCAGCGTCGCGCTCCAGTTGGCGAGACGTTGTTCGTCCTGCGCGGCCAGTTGCGCCCGCAGCTCCGCCTGCGCCTGCGCGACCGTGGTCAGCAGCGCGCCGGCGTTCTGCTCGAAGGCGCCCGCGGCGCTCGCCAGCGCCTGCTGATTCTCGGTGGCGATCGCGCCGATGGCGCGCTCGTGGCTGGACAGCGTCGCGCTCCAGTTGGCGAGACGTTGTTCGTCCTGCGCGGCCAGTTGCGCCCGCAGCTCCGCCTGCGCCTGCGCGACCGTGGTCAGCAGCGCGCTGGCGTTCTCTTCGAAGGCGCCCGCGGCGGTCGCCAGCGCCTGCTGGTTGCCGGCCGCGATTGCGCCGATGGTGCGTTCATGGCCGGACAGCGCTTCGTTCCAGCGCGCCGCGGCAGCGGCCGCCGCCGTATCCATACGCTGGGCGACCTGCTCCAGCAACCCGGCCGAGCGCTGCTCGAAGTTGGCGGCGAAGCCGTCCAGCGTGCCCCGCAGGCCGTCGGCCAGCGCCGCGCTGGTACGCCGATGATCCGCCAGCGCCTCGTTCCACAGGCCGGCCGCCTGTGTCGTGGTGGCATCGAAGCGGGACGCCAACCCTTCCAGCTGCTGCTGCATCGACTGCGTGACGGTGTCGCGCAGCCCGGCCGCTTCGCGCGCCAGGCCGCTCATGGTCGCTTCCACCGCCGGCTGGATGGCCGCGCTGGCGGCGCGCGCGCTCTCGGCGACGCCGTCCTTCAGCGACTGCTCGACGGACGCGGCCAGACGCGTGTACACCGCTTCGGTCTTGCCGTGGAAGGCGTCCTGGCTGGTGGCGAGCCGTTCGGTCAGCGCCTGGCTCTGCTGCTCCATCGCCGCCATCATCGCGTTCAGCCGGTCGACCAGCACCGGCATCGTCTCGGCCTGCCGCTGCATCAGCTTGAACGCCTCCTCGCGCTGATGGACCCGCGAATGGACGCGCAAGGTCGTTGCGATATGGGCGTCCAGCGCCTGCGCCGCCTCGATACGCTCGCGCCGGCACAGCGCCGACAGCAGTCCCAGCATCGCCGAGGTCGCCACGCCCGCCACCGAGGTACCGAAGGCGAAGCCCAGGCCCTTGACCGGCGCGGCCAGCGAGGCGCGGATCGCCTGCAGATCGGTCGCGGTTTCCAGCGCCAGCCCGGTGCCCTTCAGCGTCGCCACCATGCCCAGAAAGGTGCCGAGCATGCCGAGCAGCACCAGCAGGCCGACGAAATACGAGGTCAGCGCGGGCCCGGGCAAGGCCACGCGTTCGCCTTCGACGCGCAGCCGCACGGCCTGGCGCAGGCCCGGATCGAGGCGATCGAGCCAGGCGCCCAGGCTCGGGGGCGTCGCGGACAGGCCATTGACGGCGTGCGTCAGGCTGGCCGTCGCGCGGCGATAGCGTTGCAGCTCGAACGCGCCCCCGACATAGAAGCCGCCGATCAGCAGCGTCACGGCGAACGCCAGCGCATTCGAGCCCGCGTAGCCGGCGCCGATCCAGCAAACGGCCAGCAGGCCCGCCAGGAATACAACTAGTTGAATAGGGAATCGGGTCATGATGTTCTGGTTAGCTGCCGGATCGATTGCCGCCCAGGGCCGCGACCAATCCCTCGACGGGTTGGAAACGCAGGTCCAGTTCGGCCAGCAGCAGGTCTTCCATATCGCGGCGGAACACGCGGCGCCATGCGCCGGGCGGGACCGTCGCTGCCACGCCGGATGGCTGGGCCGTTTCGGTGGTGTCGGCGGCATTGGCGCTTGCGGCCTGGGTTGCGGCCTGGACCAGCGCGCTTTCCTCGGCCTGCCGCAGCCTCTGATAGTGCGCCTCGAGCACCGCCGGCATGTTCGCCAGCAGCGCCTGCTCGCGCGCGCCCATCACGCGTTCCATCACGGCATCGAGCATGGCCAGCCGGCCCTGGCCGGGCCGCCGGGCCAGCGCCGCCCGCAGGCGGCCGCGCAGCTCGGCGATGGCGGTCTCCATGCGCTGCTGCAGCGTCAGATAGCGTTGGCGGTAGATCGCGAAGTCGGCCGACGCATCGAGCGCCTCGGGCGGCAAGGGCCGGACCGGGCTGCGCCGCCCCCTGGCCGAGGTCCCGTCGCCGCGGATGGCGTCGGCGAGCATCGCCCGCACCCGCGCGCTGTCGGCGGCTTCGTCGCTGACGGCCGCACGCGCGCCGGCCGTGGGCACGGCCGGCGGATTGCCGTTGAGCGCCGACGACAAGGCGATCGCATCGGTCCAGCCCAGCCATTGGCTCAGCTGGCCCGACAGCGACGGGGCCGATTCGGGGGCCTGGGCTTCGGTCAGGTGCGCAAGCAGCCGGATCAGCGTCTGTCCGCCGGGGCCTGCGCTCGGGGGCACTTGCAACATAGCGCCTGAGTGAAAAACCCCGCAGTTTACACTGC
>JAPSLC010000059.1:0-3785 GCA_031181345.1 Cupriavidus sp.
CGATACCGGCGGCTCCAACGTGCAGTTCTCGATCAATCCGAAGGATGGCCGGATGATCGTGATCGAGATGAACCCGCGCGTGTCGCGTTCGTCGGCGCTGGCCTCGAAGGCCACCGGCTTCCCGATCGCCAAGGTCGCCGCCAAGCTGGCGGTCGGCTACACGCTGGACGAGCTGAAGAACGAGATCACCGGCGGCCAGACCCCGGCGTCATTCGAGCCGTCGATCGACTACGTGGTCACCAAGGTGCCGCGTTTTGCCTTCGAGAAGTTCCCGCAGGCCGACAGCCACCTGACCACGCAGATGAAGTCCGTGGGCGAGGTGATGGCGATGGGCCGCACCTTCCAGGAGTCGTTCCAGAAGGCGCTGCGCGGCCTCGAGGTCGGCGTCGACGGGCTGGACGAGAAATCGACCGATCGCGACGAGATCGTCGAGGAGATCGGCGAGGCGGGCCCGGACCGGATCTGGTACGTCGGCGATGCGTTCCGCCTGGGCATGTCGCTCGAGGAGGTGTACGCCGAGACCGATATCGACCCGTGGTTCCTCGCCCAGATCGAGGACATCGTCAAGACCGAGGCCCAGGTCAAGGCGCGCACGCTGGCCAGCCTGTCGGCCGCCGAGCTGCGCTACCTGAAGCAGAAGGGCTTCTCCGACCGGCGCCTTGCCAGGCTGATGAAGACCGACGCCAAGGCCGTGCGCGAAGCGCGCCTGGCCAGCAACGTGCGCCCGGTCTACAAGCGCGTCGATACCTGCGCGGCCGAGTTCGCCACCAACACCGCCTACATGTACTCGACCTACGAGGCCGAGCATGGCGAGTGCGAGGCCAACCCGACCGACAAGCGCAAGATCATGGTGCTGGGCGGCGGCCCGAACCGGATCGGCCAGGGCATCGAGTTCGACTACTGCTGCGTGCACGCGGCGCTCGCACTGCGCGAGGATGGCTACGAGACCATCATGGTCAACTGCAACCCGGAGACCGTGTCGACCGACTACGACACCTCCGACCGCCTGTACTTCGAGCCGCTGACGCTCGAGGACGTGCTCGAGATCGTCGACAAGGAAAAGCCGGTCGGCGTGATCGTGCAGTACGGCGGCCAGACCCCGCTGAAGCTGGCGCTGGACCTGGAAGCCAACGGCGTGCCCATCATCGGCACCAGCCCCGACATGATCGATGCCGCCGAGGATCGCGAGCGCTTCCAGAAGCTGCTGCAGGAGCTTGGCCTGCGCCAGCCGCCGAACCGCACCGCACGCGCCGAGGACGAGGCGCTGAAGCTGGCCGAGGAAATCGGCTATCCGCTGGTGGTGCGCCCGTCCTACGTGCTGGGCGGCCGCGCGATGGAGATCGTCCATGAGCCGCGCGACCTCGAGCGCTATATGCGCGAGGCGGTCAAGGTATCGAACGATTCGCCGGTGCTGCTGGACCGCTTCCTGAACGATGCGATCGAGTGCGACGTCGATGCGCTGTGCGATGGCAAGCGCGTCTTCATCGGCGGCGTGATGGAACATATCGAGCAGGCGGGCGTCCACTCGGGCGATTCGGCGTGCTCGCTGCCGCCGTACTCGCTGTCGCAGGCGACCGTCGACGAGCTCAAGCGCCAGACCGCCGCGATGGCCAAGGCGCTGAACGTGGTCGGCCTGATGAACGTCCAGTTCGCGATCCAGCAGAAGGACGGCCAGGACATCGTCTACGTGCTCGAAGTGAACCCGCGCGCCTCGCGCACGGTGCCGTACGTATCGAAGGCCACCGGCCTGTCGCTGGCCAAGATCGCCGCGCGCTGCATGGCCGGCCAGTCGCTGGACGAGCAGGGCATCGGCGCCGAGGTGGTGCCGCCGTACTACAGCGTCAAGGAAGCGGTGTTCCCGTTCAACAAGTTCCCTGGCGTCGATCCGGTGCTCGGACCCGAGATGCGTTCGACCGGCGAGGTGATGGGCGTGGGCAAGACCTTCGGCGAGGCGCTGTTCAAGAGCCAGCTGGCGGCCGGTTCGCGCCTGCCCGAGCGCGGCACCGTGCTGCTGACCGTCAAGGACAGCGACAAGCCGCACGCGGTCAGCGTCGCCCGCATGCTGCACGACATGGGCTACCCGCTGGTGGCCACGCGCGGCACCGCGTCCGCGATCGAGGCGGCCGGCATTCCGGTGCGCGTGGTCAACAAGGTCAAGGACGGCCGCCCGCATATCGTCGACATGCTCAAGAACGGCGAGCTGGCGCTGGTGTTCACCACGGTGGACGAGACCCGCACCGCGATCGCCGATTCGCGTTCGATCCGGATCTCGGCGCTGGCCAACCGGGTGCCGTACTACACGACGATCGCCGGTGCCCGCGCCGCGGTCGAGGGCCTGAAGCAGATGCAGAATCTGGAGGTCTACGACCTGCAGGGCCTGCACGCCTCGCTGGCCTGAATCTGGTCCGGAGCCGGGCCCAGGCTCGGCCTCCGGGTCCGGATGCACGGGACCCCCGCGTCCGCCGGTGTTGATGCCGGCGGACGTCTTGTCCTAAACTAGCGGGAATTTCGGCGGCCTGCCGGCCGAAACAAGCAATACGAAGCCAATTCCGGTATTGCAAGGCATTACCGAACATTCCCTGGTAGTCACCAACGAACCCAAAAGCCGCGGTTGAGCGGAGGTGTGCCGGCAAGACCGCTGCGTACATCGCCCGCTGCGCTGCGGCTCATTTTTTTGCCTGACGAAGACATGAGCACCATTCCGATTACCAAGCGCGGCGCAGAACTCCTGAAAGCGGAGCTGCAACGCCTGAAGGCCGTCGAACGTCCCGCGGTGATCAATGCCATCGCCGAGGCGCGCGCTCAGGGCGATCTGTCCGAGAACGCGGAATACGACGCCGCCAAGGAAAAGCAGGCCTTTATCGAGGGCCGCATCCAGGAGGTCGAGGCCAAGCTGGCGGCCGCGCAGATCATCGACCCGACCCAGCTCGATACCGACGGCCGCATCGTGTTCGGCGCCACCGTCGACCTGGAAGACCTCGAATCGGGCAAGTCGGTCCGCTACCAGATCGTCGGCGAGGACGAAGCCGATCTCGATAGCGGCAAGATCTCGGTCAGCTCGCCGATCGCGCGGGCGCTGATCGGCAAGTTCGAAGGCGATGTGGCGACCGTGCTGGCCCCTGGCGGCGAGCGCGAGTACGAAGTCATCACCGTGCGCTATATCTGAGGCCGCGCGCGCCGTGGTCTCGCCTTCCTCTCCGCTGCCGGGCCCGGCGTCCGCCGGCCAGCCGCTGCTGCCCCACCGGCTGTTCCTGCTGCTGACCGTGATCTGGGCCGGCAGCCTCTGGACCATCGGCTATATGGTCGCCCCCACGCTGTTCGCCGTGCTGCCGAGCCGCGAGATGGCCGGCATGCTGGCCGGACAGCTGTTCCGCACCGAGGCCGTGCTGGGCGTGGTGATTGGCGTGCTGCAACTGGTGCTGTGCAACGTGATGATCCGGCGCGGCGCCACGCGCTACCGGGCGCTGCGCTGGCTGGTGCTCGGCATGCTGTGCTGCGTGCTGATCGGCTATTTCGGCCTGCAGCCCTTCATGGAGAGCCTGCGGCACAAGGCGCAGGCGATGGGGTTGGGGGTGTCCGAGTCGCCGTTCCGCGCACGCTTTGGCATGCTGCACGGCATCTCGAGCGCCTTCTATCTGCTGCAGAGCGTGCTGGCGCTGGTGCTGGTCTGGCGTCTGGCCGGCCGGCGCACGGTGGCGGAGGACTGAGGGGAAACCCCGCTCGGACGGGAATTTACTCCCCTCTCCCGCTTGCGGGAGAGGGGTTGGGGGAGAGGGAAAGCGGCA
>JAPSLC010000059.1:3795-23825 GCA_031181345.1 Cupriavidus sp.
GGGGGCCCCCCCCCCCCGCGGCAGCCGTTATGCCGCCGAGGTTTTGAAAACCACCCCCTCTCCCCAACCCTCTCCCCCTGAGGGGGAGAGGGAGAACAGCGGTGCGGATGAAGACGCGCCGCTCAGCCCAGCGACTTCTTCTTCTGGCTGGCCTGGCGGCTGCGGGCGCGCTTGACGTTGCCGCCGGCGGTCACGCGCTCGTTGCCGAGCACGCGGACCTCGTTGCGGGTCGGGCGGCCGCCCGGCTTGGCGGCGGGCTTGCGCACCGTGACGGTGCGCGGTGCTGCGCCGCGGCGGGCCGTGGCCATCCGGCCGAGGTCTTGCGGCTGGTTTTCCTTCAGCCGCGCCGGGCCGGGACGCCAGACCACCAGCAGCTTGCCGATGTGCTGGATCGGGGCGGCGCCGAGTTCATCGCAGATGGCTTCGTAGATGGCGATGCGGGTGTCGCGCTCGTCGCCGAACACGCGGATCTTGATCAGATCGTGGGCCGCGAGGCTGCGGTCGATCTCGGCCAGGACGGCACGGGTCAACCCCTCGGCGCCGATCATCACGACCGGATTCAGGCCGTGGGCACGGGAGCGCAGTTCGGAGCGCTGGGCGGGATTCAATTGAAGGGCAGGCATAGTCAGGCAGGATAAAGGGCGACGCCGGTAAAGGCGGCTGGAAAGGCGGCTGCAAGCGCGGCTGCAAAAGCGGTTGCAAAGCGGCCGGTAGGGCCTCTTACGTCGCAAGGGCGTCGCAACGGCGCGTATTATCCGTCAAACCGTCACGGTCTGGCGGCGAAATCACGAGAAATGGCCAAGAACAAGTTCAGGCAGTCGTGGCTGCACGACCATATCAACGATCCCTACGTCAAGCTGGCGCAGCGCGAAGGCTATCGCGCGCGCGCGGCCTACAAGCTCAAGGAGATCGACGAGCAGGACAAGCTGATCCAGCCGGGCCAGGTCATCGTCGACCTGGGTGCGGCGCCGGGCAGCTGGAGCCAGTACGTGCGCAACAAGCTGGCCGCCTCGCCCCGGGCGCGGGAAGGCCATATCGACGGGGCGGTGGTCGCGATCGACCTGCTGCCGATGGAGCCGGTCGCCGACGTGACCTTCATCCAGGGCGACTTTCGCGAGGAAGAGGTGTTCCGGCAGCTCGAAAAGGTCGTGCTGGAGGCCTCCGGCGGCAACAAGATCGACCTTGTTTTGTCCGATATGGCCCCCAATTTGTCCGGTGTGGCCTCTGCCGATGCCGCGCGCATCGAGTATCTGTGCGACCTGGCGCTCGATTTCGCCCAGGCCCATCTGAAACCCGACGGCGCGTTGCTGGTAAAGTGCTTCCACGGCAGCGGCTATAGCCAGATCGTCGAAAAGTTCAAGCGCCAGTTCAAGGTGGTCGCCAAGCGCAAGCCGAAGGCTTCGCGGGACAAGTCCTCCGAGACCTTCATTCTTGGGCGCCACCTGAAGTCGCCCGGTTGAAGTTGCCGGACTGCCCGGCATGGGCCTGGGCACTGCCTTTGGCCCGGACCGGGGCACCATTTGAGCCGTTGCCGGTCTGATTGTCGTCCCGCATTGGCCTACGGGCTATCGGCCGCTAGCGCTATCACTATCGGTCCGATAGGGACGCTTTTCGCCCCCCGGGGCGGCGCTGCATTACAATGCATGCAGCTATCGTTGGCAAGGCAATCGCAAAGGAGTTCGGCCTTGAATAACAACCTGTTTCAAAAGGCGGCAATCTGGCTCGTGATCGCGCTGGTGTTGTTTACCGTCTTCAAGCAGTTCGACAAGCCCCGTGCGCAGGAAAGCGTCACCTATTCGCAGTTCATGGATGACGCCAAGAACGGCAAGGTGAGCCGCGTCGACGTACAGGGCCGAAACCTCGTGGTGACGCCCAAGGAAGGGCAGAAATACACCATCATCTCGCCGGGCGACATCTGGATGGTCGGCGACCTGATGAAATACGGCGTCCAGGTGACCGGCAAGGCCGATGACGAGCCCAATGTGCTGGTCCAGGCCCTGTACTACCTCGGACCGACCCTGCTGATCATCGTGTTCTGGTTCTACATGATGCGGCAGATGCAGGGTGGCGGGAAAGGCGGCGCCTTCTCGTTCGGCAAGTCGCGTGCGCGCCTGATCGACGAGAACCAGAACGCGGTCACCTTCCAGGACGTCGCCGGTTGCGACGAGGCCAAGGAAGAAGTGGTCGAGCTGGTCGACTTCCTGAAGGACCCGCAGAAGTTCCAGAAGCTGGGCGGGCGCATTCCGCGCGGCGTGCTGCTGGTCGGCCCTCCGGGTACCGGCAAGACGCTGCTGGCGCGTGCCATCGCCGGCGAGGCCAAGGTGCCGTTCTTCAGCATCTCCGGCTCCGACTTCGTCGAAATGTTCGTCGGCGTGGGCGCGGCTCGCGTGCGCGACATGTTCGAGAACGCCAAGAAGCAGGCCCCCTGCATCGTGTTCATCGATGAAATCGACGCGGTCGGCCGCCATCGCGGCGCCGGCATGGGCGGCGGCAACGACGAGCGCGAGCAGACGCTGAACCAGATGCTGGTCGAGATGGACGGCTTCGAGGCCAACTCGGGCGTGATCGTGATCGCCGCGACCAACCGTGCCGACGTGCTGGACAAGGCCCTGCTGCGTCCGGGCCGCTTCGACCGCCAGGTCTTCGTCGGCCTGCCGGACATCCGTGGCCGCGAGCAGATCCTGAAGGTCCATATGCGCAAGGTGCCGATCGGCAACGATGTCGACGCGTCGGTGATCGCGCGCGGCACGCCGGGCTTCTCCGGTGCCGACCTGGCCAACCTGGTCAACGAGGCCGCGCTGTTCGCCGCCCGCCGCAACAAGCGCGTGGTCGACATGCAGGACTTCGAGGACGCGAAGGACAAGATCTACATGGGTCCGGAGCGCAAGTCCACGGTGATGCGCGAAGAGGAACGCAAGGCGACCGCGTACCACGAGTCGGGCCATGCGGTGGTGGCCAAGCTGCTGCCCAAGGCCGACCCGGTGCACAAGGTCACCATCATGCCGCGCGGCTGGGCGCTGGGCGTGACCTGGCAGCTGCCGGAGCATGACAAGTACTCGAAGTACAAGGACAACATGCTCGACGAGATCGCCATCCTGTTCGGCGGTCGCGCGGCGGAAGAGGTGTTCCTCAATGCGATGAGCACCGGGGCGTCCAACGACTTCGAGCGCGCCACCAAGATCGCACGCGACATGGTGACCCGCTTCGGCATGAGCGACACGCTGGGCACGATGGTCTATGTCGACACGGAGCAGGAAGGCCTGTTCGGCAAGATGTCGTCCAAGTCGGTGTCGGAAGTCACGCAGCAGAAGGTCGACGGCGAGATCCGCCGCATCCTCGACGAGCAGTACGCGCTGGCCAAGCGCCTGCTGGAAGAGAATCGCGACAAGGTCGAGGCCATGACCGCCGCGCTGATGGAATGGGAAACCATCGATGCCGATCAGGTCAACGACATCATGGCTGGCAAGCCGCCGCGTCCGCCGCGCGGTATGCCGGGCGCCAGCGGTGGCGGCACGCCGCCGTCGGGCGGCTCGCCGGTGACGCCGTCGAACGCGCCGGCCGCGGCCTGATCCGCGACCGTCAGTTCAGAGGATGATGGCAGCGCTGCGCCTCGCACGCTGAGCTTCGGAAGCCGGTGCCCCAGGGCACCGGCTTTTTTCGTCCCGGCTTTCCCCGCTACCGACCACGTTCCACTTTCCCGCTTATTCAGGACTGCAACTTGTCGACCTCGTATTTCCAGTGCGGGCGCTATCGCTTTGCCCGCGACCGCCGCCCGCTGGTCATGGGCATTCTTAACGTGACGCCCGACTCGTTCTCCGACGGCGGCCAGCATGCCAGCCGCGACGCGGCGCTGCGGCATGCCGAGCAGATGATCGCCGAGGGCGTGGACATCATCGATATCGGCGGCGAATCGAGCCGGCCCGGCTCGGCATCGCTGCCGCTGGACCAGGAACTGGCGCGCGTGCTGCCGGTGATCGAGGCGCTGCGCGACTGCGGCAAGCCGCTGTCGATCGATACCTACAAGCCCGAAACCATGCGCGCCGCGCTGGCGGCCGGCGCCGATCTGATCAACGACATCTGGGGCCTGCGCATGCCGGGCGCGATCGAGGCGGTCGCGGCGGCCGATGCGGGCCAGGCCGGCCTGTGCATCATGCACATGCAGCGCGACCCGCAGACGATGCAGGAGGCCCCGCACTACGACGACGTGGTCGGCGAGGTTCGCGACTTCCTGCAGCAGCGGGTCGATACGCTGCGCGCGGCCGGCGTCGACGACAGCCGCATCGTGCTCGATCCCGGCTTTGGCTTCGGCAAGACGGCGGAGCATAATCTGCGCCTGCTCGGCGAGCTGCCGCGGCTGGCCGTCGATGGGCTGCCGCTGCTGGCCGGGCTGTCGCGCAAATCGACGCTGGGCGCGATCCTGGGCGGACGCCCGCCCCAGCAGCGCGTCGCGGCCAGCATCGCCGCCGCTGTGTGCGCCGCCGAACGCGGCGCCTATATCGTGCGCGTGCACGATGTGCAGGCGTCGGTCGATGCGATGAAGACTTGGTGGGCGGTGCGCCAGCAGCGCCTGGAGGCCGCCGCCTGAGCGGCCGAGCCGGAGTCTGTCCAGCTTCTGCGGCACCCCACCCATTCCATAACCCGAACAACCGGAACCCGAATCAGAACAGGGAGAACGATCGGATGACACGTAAATATTTCGGCACCGATGGCGTGCGCGGCAGGGTCGGCGAGGCGCCGATCACGCCGGACTTCGTGATGCGGCTCGGCTATGCGGCCGGACGCGTGCTGGCCCTTGGCCAGCCGAGCGCGCAGGGCAAGCCCACGGTGCTGATCGGCAAGGACACGCGGATCTCCGGCTATATGCTGGAAGCCGCGCTGGAGGCGGGCTTCACCGCGGCCGGCGTCCATGTGCTGCTGACCGGTCCGCTGCCGACGCCGGGCGTGGCCTACCTGACCCGCGCGCTGCGCCTTGCCGCCGGCGTGGTCATCTCGGCCAGCCACAATCCGTATCACGACAACGGCATCAAGTTCTTCTCGGCCACCGGCGACAAGCTGCCCGACGAGGTCGAGCTGGCGATCGAGGCCGAACTCGAGGCGCCGATGCATTGCGTGGCCTCCGACCAGCTCGGCCGCGCCCGCCGGATCGACGATGCGGCCGGCCGCTACATCGAGTTCTGCAAGAGCACCTTCCCGTACGATCGGGACCTGCACGGGCTGAAGCTGGTGGTCGACTGTGCGCATGGCGCCGCCTACCACATCGCGCCGCACGTATTCCACGAGCTGGGGGCCGACGTGGTGTCGATCGGCAACCAGCCCAATGGCCGCAATATCAACGACGGCTACGGCGCCACCGCGCCGGACAAGCTGGTCGAGGCGGTCAAGGCCCATGGCGCGGACCTGGGCCTGGCCTTCGACGGCGACGCCGACCGGCTGCAGGTGGTCGATGCCGACGGCCGGCTCTACAACGGGGACGAGCTGCTGTATGCGATCGTGCAGGACCGCATCGCCTGCGGACAGAGCGTGCCCGGCGTGGTCGGCACGCTGATGACCAATATGGCCGTCGAACTGGCCCTGCAGCGCCAGGGCGTCGAGTTCGTGCGTGCCAAGGTCGGCGACCGCTACGTGCTGGAGGAACTGGGCAAGCGCGGCTGGACGCTGGGCGGGGAGGGCTCCGGCCATCTGCTGTGCCTGGACCGGCACTCGACCGGCGACGGCATCGTGTCGGCCCTGCAGGTGCTGGCGGCGCTGCGCCGCAGCGGCAAGACGCTGGCGCAGTTGCTCGACGGCGTGTCGCTGTTCCCGCAGACGCTGATCAATGTGCGGGTGCAGAAGGGCTTCGACTGGCAGAACCATGCCGGCCTGCAGGCCGCGCGCGCCGAGATCGAGCCGGCGCTGGCCGGCAAGGGCAGGGTGTTGATCCGCGCCTCCGGCACCGAGCCGGTGGTGCGGGTGATGGTCGAGGCCGAGCAGGCCGAGACCGCCGAGCAGGCGGCCCGCAAGCTGGCGGATTCGCTGGCGACCTGAGTCGAGGCAAGGCACCTGCCTTCCTGCGACCCTCGCAAACGCCCGGCCCACGCCGGGCGTTCTGCTTTCTGCGGGGGCAGGCGACGACCGCATCCACCCCGGCCTTAAATGTCACTTCAAAGAAATTTTGGCGATGTCATGGAACTGTCATAGTGGCCGCATACAGTTCGGGATGTCAAAAAACTGACATTCCCAACCATGTTCTCTGGAGGACATATGAAGCTGGTCAAGACTGCCGTTGCGGGCATCGTTTCGATGGTGGTAGCAGGCTCCGCATTTGCGGCAGAAATTACCGGTGCAGGCGCTTCTTTCCCGGCGCCCGTCTATTCCAAGTGGGCCGATGCATACCAAAAAGCAACGGGTAACAAGGTCAACTATCAATCGATCGGATCGTCGGGCGGCATCAAGCAGATCAACGCCAAGACGGTCGATTTCGGCGCCTCGGACGCCCCGCTGAAGGACGAGGAGCTGGCCAAGCAGGGCCTGGTGCAGTTCCCGACCGTGATCGGCGGCGTGGTGCCGGTGATCAACCTGCAAGGCATCAACCCGGGCGACCTGACCATCACCGGCGAAGTGCTGGCCAACATCTACCTCGGCAAGATCAAGAAGTGGGACGATCCGGCCATCAAGGCGCTCAATCCGAACGCCAAGCTGCCGAGCCAGGACATCCTGCCGGTGCGCCGCGCCGACGGTTCGGGCACCACCTTCATCTTCACCAACTACCTGTCGAAGGTCAGCCCCGACTGGAAGAGCTCGGTCGGTGAGGGCACCACGGTCAACTGGCCGGGCGGCGGCACGGGCGGCAAGGGCAACGAGGGCGTGGCCGCCTTCGTGCAGCGCCTGAACGGCGCGATCGGTTACGTCGAGTACGCCTACGCCAAGCAGAACAAGATGACGCACGTGAAGATGAAGAACGCCGCGGGTGCGGTGGTCTCGCCGAGCGACGACGCGTTCAAGGCCGCTGCGGCCGGCGCCGACTGGAGCAAGTCGTACTACCAGATCCTGACGAACCAGCAGGGCAAGGACGCCTGGCCGATCGCCGGCGCGACCTTCATCCTGGTGCACAAGAACCAGGAAAAGCCGGCGCAGGGCGCGGAAGTGCTGAAGTTCTTCGACTGGGCCTACAAGAGCGGCGGCAACATGGCGGCCGACCTGGACTACGTGCCGATGCCCGAGGCGGTGGTCAACCAGATCCGCGCGACCTGGAAGAACAGCATCAAGGACGCGTCGGGCAAGAACCTGTACTGATCGTCGTCTGCTGATGCGACGGGAGGGCGTGCACAACGTGCTGCCCTCTCCCCGGCCCCTCTCCCGCAAGCGGGAGAGGGGAGCCAAACCGAGTACTCCTGAACATGGCGACTACGTCCGATCTTCCCGCCGTACGCGCACCCGGCCGCACCGGTGACATCCTGTTCGGTGGCCTGACCCGCGGCGCCGCCATCATCACGCTGATGCTGCTGGGCGGCATCATCGTCTCGCTCGCCATCAGCGCCTGGCCTTCGATCCAGGCCTTTGGCCTCAAATTCCTGTGGACCGCGGAGTGGGATCCCCCCGCGGACGTCTACGGCGCGCTGGTGCCGATCTACGGCACGGTGGTGACCTCGCTGATCGCGCTGATCATCGCGGTGCCGGTCAGCTTCGGCATCGCGCTCTTCCTGACCGAACTGTCGCCGGCATGGCTGCGCCGCCCGCTGGGCACGGCGATCGAGCTGCTGGCCGCGGTGCCGTCGATCGTCTACGGCATGTGGGGCCTGCTGGTGTTCGCGCCGCTGTTCGGCGAATACTTCCAGAAGCCGCTGGCCGCCACGGTGGGCCAGCTGCCGCTGATCGGCCCGCTGTTCCAGGGCGCGCCGCTGGGCATCGGCCTGCTGTGCGCGGGCGTGATCCTGGCGATCATGATCATTCCCTATATCGCCTCGGTGATGCGCGACGTGTTCGAGGTCACCCCGGTGCTGCTCAAGGAGTCCGCTTACGGCGTGGGCTGCACCACCTGGGAGGTGATGTGGAACGTCGTGCTGCCCTATACCCGCGCCGGCGTGATCGGCGGCGTGATGCTTGGCCTGGGCCGCGCGCTGGGCGAGACCATGGCGGTCACCTTCGTGATCGGCAACACCAATCTGCTGGACAACGCCTCGCTGTTCTCGCCGGGCAACAGCATCACGTCCGCGCTGGCGAACGAATTCGCCGAGGCCGGTCCCGGCCTGCATACCGCCGCGCTGATGGAGCTCGGCCTGATCCTGTTCTTCATCACCTTCGTGGTGCTGGCGCTGTCCAAACTGCTGCTGCTGCGCCTGTCGCGCAATGAGGGCAAGAAATGAATTCGACCAGCCAAGCGACCCTGTCGACATCGTCGATCCCGGCCGTCCATGCCGACGCCAACGAGGTGCGCGAGCGCCTGCAGGCACGGCGCAAGCGCATGAACGTCTACGCGCTGGCGGCCTCGCTGGCGGCGATGACCTTCGGCCTGTTCTGGCTCGCGTGGATCTTGTGGACCACGATCTCGCTGGGCATCGGCGGCCTGTCGCTCGACCTGTTCACGCAGATGACGCCGGCGCCCAACACCGCCGGCGGCGGCCTGGCCAACGCCATCTTCGGCAGCTTCGTGATGGTGGGCCTGGCGACCGTGCTGGGCACGCCGCTGGGCATCCTGGCCGGCATCTATCTGGCCGAGTACGGCCAGAAGTCGGCGCTCGCCAGCTTCATCCGCTTCATCAACGACATCCTGCTGTCGGCGCCGTCGATCGTGATCGGGCTGTTCGTCTACGCGCTGGTGGTGGCCCGGATGGGGCATTTCTCGGCCTGGGCCGGCATCTGCTCGCTGGCGCTGCTGCAGATCCCGATCGTCGTGCGTACCACCGAGAACATGCTGAACCTGGTGCCCAACGCACTGCGCGAGGCCGCCTTCGCGCTCGGCACGCCGAAATGGAAGATGGTGCTGTCGATCACGGTCAAGGCCTCGTACGCGGGCATCATCACCGGCGTGCTGCTGGCGGTGGCCCGGATCGCCGGCGAGACCGCGCCGCTGCTGTTCACCGCGCTGTCGAACCAGTTCTGGAGCACCGATCTGAACAAGCCGATGGCCAACCTGCCGGTGACGATCTTCCGCTTCGCGATGAGTCCCTTTACCGAATGGCAGCAGCTGGCATGGGCCGGCGTGTTCCTGATCACGATCGGCGTCCTGGCGCTGAACATCCTGGCGCGCGTGCTGTTCAAGAAGAGCCAGTGAGCGCAAGCGGCGGACATCGAGCGAACCGCAAGCCGCACGCGAAACCACGAATTTACCTGCGAGACCCAGCATGACTTCGACCGTCATCGACATCCCCGACAGCGTCCGCGCCAAGATCGACGTGCGCAACCTGAACTTCTACTACGGACAGTTCCATGCGCTGAAGAACATCAACATGTCGATCCCCGACCGCAAGGTCACTGCCTTCATCGGCCCCTCGGGCTGCGGCAAATCGACCCTGCTGCGCACCCTGAACAAGATGTACGCGCTCTATCCCGAGCAGCGCGCCGAGGGCGAGATCAACATGGACGGCGAGAACCTGCTGACCAGTCGCAAGGACATCGCGCTGCTGCGCGCGAAGGTCGGCATGGTGTTCCAGAAGCCGACGCCGTTCCCGATGTCGATCTACGACAATATCGCCTTCGGCGTGCGGCTGTTCGAGAAGCTGTCGCGCTCCGAGATGGACGACCGCGTCGAGTGGGCGCTGTCCAAGGCAGCGCTGTGGAACGAGGCCAAGGACAAGCTGCACCAGTCGGGCTACAGCCTGTCCGGCGGCCAGCAGCAGCGTCTGTGCATCGCGCGCGGCATCGCGATCCGCCCGGAGGTGCTGCTGCTCGACGAGCCGTGCTCGGCGCTGGACCCGATCTCGACCGGCCGCATCGAGGAACTGATCGCGGAACTGAAGGACGAGTACACCGTGGTGATCGTGACCCATAATATGCAGCAGGCCGCGCGTTGCTCGGATTTCACCGCCTACATGTATCTGGGCGAGCTGATCGAGTTCGGCGAGACGGAGAAGATCTTCATCAAGCCGCACCGCAAGGAAACCGAGGACTACATCACCGGCCGTTTCGGCTGATTTTCGCGGTTTTTGGCTGATCTGAAGGCCAGGAGAACATGATGACCGACAAGCACCTGTCGACCCAATTCGACGCCGACCTGAACGCGATCAATACCAAGCTGCTGCAGATGGGCGGCCTGGTGGAGGCACAGATCGAAACCGCGATGAAGGCGCTGGCCGACTTCGACGCCACGCTGGCCGAGCAGGTCATCGAGCGCGAGAACCAGATCAACGCGCTCGAGATCGAGATCGACGCCGACTGCGGCAATATCATCGCGCGCCGCCAGCCGACCGCGCGCGATCTGCGCCTCGTGATGGCGATCTCGAAGACCATCACCAACCTGGAGCGCGCCGGCGACGAGGCCGAGAAGATCGCCAAGCGCACCAAGCACATCATGGAAGAGACCGGGGCGCAGGGCATCAACTACGCCGAGGTCAAGCTGGCCGGCGATCTCGCGATCGCGCTGCTGCGCAAGTCGCTCGACGCGTTCGCCCGCCTCGACACGGTCGCGGCCGCGCGCATCGTCAAGGAAGACAAGGCGATCGACGACGAATTCCGCGCCTTCGTGCGCAAGCTGATCACCTACATGATGGAAGACCCGCGCACGATCTCGGTCGCGCTGGACTTCCTGTTCATCGCCAAGGCGGTCGAGCGCATCGGCGACCATTCCAAGAACATCGCCGAGTTCATCATCTATATCGTCAAGGGCACCGACGTTCGCCATACCTCGCGCGAGGACATGGAGAAGGAAGCGCTGAGCTGAACCACGCCGGGCGGGTTGGAGAGCGCTTTCCTCGATCGCGTGGTGTCTGCCCGCCGCGTATCGACCGTTGCTCATCGTCCGCCATCGATATCGCCATCTCGCTGTTCCATCTGCCAATACCTGAACCTGCCAGAGAGCGGAGACTTCATTCATGCCTAGCAGTATTCTGGTCGTCGAAGACGAACCGGCCATCGCCGAACTGATCGCCGTCAACCTGCAACACGCCGGGCACTATCCGATCCGTGCCTACAACGCCGAGCAGGCGCTGTCGCTGATGAGCGATGTGTTGCCCGACCTGGTCCTGCTCGACTGGATGCTGCCGGGCAAGTCGGGCGCGGTGTTCGCCAAGGAGCTGCGCAACAACGAGCGCACCAAGCAGATCCCGATCATCATGCTGACCGCGCGCAGCGAGGAGCAGGACAAGGTGATGGGGCTGGAGGCGGGCGCCGACGACTACGTGACCAAGCCGTTCTCGCCGAAGGAATTGCTGGCGCGCATCAAGGCGGTGCTGCGCCGGCGCGCGCCGCAGCTGACCGACGACGTCGTGGCGATCAACGGCCTGCGGCTGGACCCGGCCACGCATCGCGTCACCGGCCAGGACGAATCGGGTCCGATCAAGCTCGAGCTCGGCCCGACCGAATTCCGCCTGCTGCATTTCCTGATGACGCATCCGGAGCGCGTGCACAGCCGCTCGCAGCTGCTCGACCAGGTCTGGGGCGACCACGTCTTCGTCGAGGAGCGCACCGTCGACGTGCATATCAAGCGCCTGCGCGCGGCGCTGGCCCCCGGGGGCTACAGCGCGATGATCGAGACGGTGCGCGGCAGCGGTTACCGCCTGGCCCGGTCGCCGGGGCAGTGAGCGGCCGGCCTCGCCCGGGTCGCCGCGGGGTTGCGGCGGGGCGAGGCGGCGTCGCTGTTGCGTCGCTGTTGCGTATTCCGTGGCACACTGCGGCCCATCCCCGCCTGCGGCGGCCGGGCCTGATTCCCGCCATTGCCGACCCCCGCCAGGCTGCCATCGCACGATCTCATGAATGTCATCTGGGCCCGATCCGCGGCCGTCCTGATCCTGCTGGCCATCGCCGCCGCGCTGCTCGCCGTCTTCGTCGGCGTCACCGCCGCGCTGGCGTTGACCACCGGCGCGCTGCTGGCGCTGCTGCTGTTCTACCTGTACCAGATCAACCGGCTGTGGAAGGTGCTCGACGCGCCCGCGTACGGCGAGATTCCGAGCGCGGTCGGCCTGTGGGGCGAGGTCTATTACCGGCTGCATCGGCTGGTCAAGCGCTGGCGCATGCAGGTGCTGCAGGTCGAGCAGCAGCATACGCGCTTCATCCAGGCCATCCAGGCCTCTCCCAACGGCGTGCTGATGCTGGACGACGCCGACCAGATCGAGTGGTGCAACGCGGTGGCCGAGCTGCATTTCGGCCTCAGCGCCCGGCGTGATGCACGCCAGCGCATCACGCACCTGATCCGGCGTCCGGAGTTTGTCCAGTACCTGATGTTGCAACGTTTCGACGAACCCTTGCAGATGCGCGACATGGGCGAACACAAGCAGAGCGTGCTGGCGGTGCAGGTGCTGCCCTATGGCGACAATCGCAAGCTGGTGTTGACGCAGGACATCACCAAGCTCGAGAACACCGAGGCGATGCGGCGCGACTTCGTCGCCAACGTCTCGCATGAATTGAAGACGCCGCTGACGGTGCTGACCGGCTTTCTCGAGACCGTGCGCGACCTGCCGATCTCGGAGGACGATCGCCGCCGCTACGTCGACATGATGATGACGCAGGCCATGCGCATGCAGCATATCGTCGAGGACCTGCTGGCGCTGGCCAAGCTCGAGAGCGATATGCAACCGCCCAGCCAGGACCCGGTCGATATCGGCGCGCTGGTGCACCACCTGGTGCACGACGCGCAGGGGCTGTCGCAGGGCCGGCACGAGATCACGGCGGACATCGACCGGACGGTGGGCATCCGCGGCAGCGAAACCGAACTGCTGTCGGCGCTGGGCAATCTGGTGTCGAATGCGGTGCGCTACACGCCCGACGGCGGCTGCATCGGCATCGGCCTGTGCTATCGCGACGGCCATGCCGTGTTCTCGGTCAGCGATACGGGTCTGGGCATTGCGGCCGAACACATTCCGCGCCTGACCGAGCGCTTCTATCGCGTCGACCGCAGCCGTTCGCGCGATACCGGCGGCACCGGCCTGGGCCTGGCCATCGTCAAGCACGTGCTGTCGCGCCACCACGCCGACCTGCGCATCAGCAGCGAGGTCGGCAAGGGCAGCGTGTTCCGCGTGGTGTTTCCGGTCGATCGCAGCATCCATCGGCCGGGCGCGCGGCAGGCGGCGTAGGGCTTCGGTCTACCGGAGGTGGGCTCCCTCTCCCCCTCAGGAGGAGAGGGCCGGGGAGAGGGGGTGGTCTTCAGCCAGCGATGGCATTCGCCGCTGCCGTTCTCCCTCTCCCTCAACCCCTCTCCCGCGAGCGGGAGAGGGGAGCATCAGCGTTGCGAGATTTCGCCCTCAGGCGAACCTCGTCAGCAACTCCGTCTGGCTGACCCGCCGTTCCTTCCCCTTGCCGGTCTGCTGCACATAGCTGCCGTCCGGCTGCATGACCCAGGCCGAGCCGTTGTCGCGCAGATGCACCAGCAGTCCTTCCTGAATCACGCGCGTCTTCAGCGTCTTGTCGAGGATCGGGAAGGCGACCTCGACGCGCCGGAACAGGTTGCGGTCCATCCAGTCCGCGCTCGACAGGTACAGCAGCTCGGTGCCGCCAGCCAGGAAGTAGTTGACGCGATGGTGCTCGAGGAAACGGCCGACGATGGAGCGCACCGTGATGTTCTCGGAGAGCCCCGGCACGCCGGGCCGCAGCGCGCAAACGCCGCGCACGATCAGGTCGATCTGCACGCCGGCGCGCGAGGCCTTGTACAGTTCCTCGATCACCGAAGGCTCCAGCAGCGCGTTCATCTTGGCGATGATGCGCGCCGGCTTGCCGGCCCGCGCGTTGCGCGCCTCGGCGCGAATGTGCTCGACCAGATTGCTCTGCATCGTGAACGGCGACTGCCATAGATGCTTGAGCTTGATCGAGCCGGCCGTGCCGGTCAGCAGCTGGAACACGTGGTGCACGTCCTCGCACACTTCCTCGTTGGCGGTCAGCAGCCCGAAATCGGTGTACAGCCGCGCCGTGCGCGGATGGTAGTTGCCGGTGCCCAGATGCACGTAGCGGCGCAGCTTGGTCTGCTTGCTCTTCGGGCCGGCGGCCTCGCGCCGCACGATCAACAGCATCTTGGCGTGGCACTTGTGGCCGACCACGCCGTAGATCACGTGGGCGCCCGCCGATTCGAGGCGCTCGGCCCAGTTGATATTGGTTTCCTCGTCGAAGCGCGCCAGCAGTTCCAGTACCACGGTCACATCCTTGCCGTTGCGCACCGCGGTCATCAGCGCTTCCATCACCAGCGAATCGTTGCCGGTGCGGTAGACGGTCTGCTTGATCGCCACCACGTCGGGATCGTTTGCCGCCAGCTGCAGCAGGTCCAGCACCGAGCTGAAGCTCTCGTACGGATGGTGCATCAGCACGTCGCGCTGGCGGATCACGTCGAACATCGACGCGCCGCCGCTGAACGCCTTCACGGCCGTGGGAACGTGCGGCGGATATTTGAGGGCGGGGCGGTCGACCATATCGGGAATCGACATCAGCCGCACCAGGTTGACCGGGCCGCTGACGCGATACAGGTCCTGTTCGCCGAGCGCGAACTCGGTCAGCAGCCGCCGCGTCAGCGCCGGCGGCGTTTCGGCCGCGACCTCCAGCCGCACGGCGTCGCCGTAGTGGCGCGTCGGCAGTTCGCCCTGCAGCGCCTCGCGCAGATCGGTGATCTCGTCCTCGGAGACGAACAGATCGGAATTGCGCGTGACGCGGAACTGATAGCAGCCGTCGACCTCGATCGCCGGGAACAGCTCGTGCACGAAGCCCTGCATGAACGAGGACAGCAGCACGAAGCCGTACGGATAGCCCGACAGGGACTGCGGCATCTGCACCACGCGCGGCAACGCGCGCGGCGCCTGCACGATCGCCAGGTCGGCCTCGCGGCCGAAGGCGTCCTTGCCGGACAGCTCGACGACGAAGTTCAGGCTCTTGTTGGAAACGCGTGGAAAGGGATGGGCCGGGTCGAGCGCGATCGGCGTCAGCACCGGCCCGATCTCACGCACGAAGAAGTCGCGCGCCCAGTCGCGCTGCGCGTCGTTCCACACCGTGGTCATATGGAAGAACACGCCTTCGCGCTCGAGCAGGGGGAAGATCACGTCCTGCAGCATGGCATACTGCGCTGCAACGAGGCGCTGTGTCCGCTCGGTGATCGCCTGGTAGGTCTGCTGGAACGACAGGCCGTCCGGGGTCAGGCCCGACGGGTTGTCGCGCATCTGCTCCTTGAGCCCGGCCATCCGGATCTCGAAGAACTCGTCGAGATTGCTCGACACGATGCAGATGAACTTGAGGCGCTCGAGCAGCGGTACCGACGGGTCCGCCGCCTGGGCCAACACACGGGAGTTGAATTCCAGGATGCCGAGTTCGCGATTGAGCAGCGTACCGGGCGGGGTCGTCGACATGGGCATGACCTTCTTTGGGCGATGCGGCGACTTTTCCATAGAATCGTGTCAACTTGATGACAACGTGATTTTGTCATGACACCGACACGGCCAGGACATATTCTTGCTGCCTCGCGCGGCCGGCGATGAAGGGCATGCCGCCGGTCCGTGTTTCCAGACTGCTATGACGATGAACAATACTCCACGCCTGCTCGCCGCCGTCGATATGGGCTCCAACAGTTTCCGGCTGATGATCGGCCGGGTGGACGAGACCCAGACTGCGACCGGTCCGGTCAGCCAGATCTTCCAGGTCGATGCGCTGCGCGAGCCGGTGCGCCTGGCCGCGGGCCTGACGGCCGACAAATATCTGGACCAGCCGGCGCGGCGGCGCGGCGTGGAGGCGCTGCGGCGCTTCGGCGACCGCCTGCGCGAGTTCTCGCCGGACCAGGTGCGCGCCGTCGCCACCAATACGCTGCGCGTGGCCAGGAACGCCTCCGAATTCCTGATCGAGGCCGAGAACGCGCTGGGCTTTCCGATCGAAGTGATCGCCGGCCGCGAGGAGGCCCGGCTGATCTATCTGGGCGCGTCGCACGATGCGCCGGCCTGCGCCGCCAACCGGCTGGTCGTCGATATCGGCGGCGGCTCGACCGAATTCATCATCGGCCATGGCTACACCGCCAAGCTGATGGAATCGCTCTATATCGGCTGCGTCTCGCACAGCCGGCAGTTCTTCCCCAGCGGCAATGTCGATGAATACGCGATGAAGCAGGCCGAGCTGGCCGCGCGGCGCGAGATCCAGGTGCTGGTGCGCCAGTACCGCAGCGCGGGCTGGCAGCAGGCGGTGGGTTCGTCGGGCACGGCGCGCGCGTTGGCCGAGCTGATCGAGCTGAACGGCATGAACGACAACGCGCAGGAGCACGGCATCACGCGCGAAGGGCTGGAGCGGCTCAAGCGTGCGCTGATCAAGGCCGAGAACACCAATCGCGTGCGGCTGGTCGGGCTGAAGCCCGATCGGATCCCGGTGCTGCCGGGCGGACTGTCGATCATGCTCGGCGTGTTTGCGGAGCTCGATATCGACCGCATGGACGTGACCGACGGCGCGCTGCGGCTGGGCGTGCTGTACGACCTGCTGGGCCGCAGCCATCACGAGGACATGCGCACCGTCACGGTCGACCAGTTCATGCGCCGCTACGGCGTCGACCGGGCCCAGGCGGCGCGCGTGCGCCAGGCCGCGCAACGGCTGCTGGCGCAGTTTCCCGAGCCGGCCAACGAACGGCGCGAGGACAATCTGGCGTTGCTTGGCTGGGCGGCCAGCCTGCACGAGATCGGCATGTCGATCGCGCACAGCAGCTATCACAAGCATTCGGCCTATATCGCCACGCATGCGGACATGCCTGGCTTTTCCAAGACCGATCAGGCGCGGCTCGCCACGCTGCTGCTCGGCCATGCCGGCAAGCTCGGCAAGCTGTCGGGACGCGGCCGTTTTCTCGACTGGCGCATGCTGTTCAGCCTGCGCCTGGCCTTCGTGCTGTGCCGCCGGCGGTCCGACGTCGAACTGCCGGAGATCACGGTCAGCCAGCGCGCCGATGCGCTGGAAGAGGGCTTCGAGGTGCGGCTGCCCAAGGCGTGGGTCGAGGCCAATCCGCTGGTCGAATACAGCCTCGGCAAGGAAGCCGACGAATGGGAGCGGATCGGGATCCGCTACAAGGTGGTGTACGTCTGAGCGGACCGTGGGGGGATGTTCTCCCTCTCCCGCAAGCGGGAGAGGGCCGGAGAGAGGGCAGCGCGCCGTCGGCGCGCCACCTCATCCGCTCAGCGCTGCAACCCCAGGAAATGCCGTGCGTACCGCGGATTCATGTCGCCGACACGCAGCAGCGTGAGGAAGTCCGCCACGTTGAAGTCCGGATCCCAGGCCGGCATGCCGCAGATGCGCGCGCCCAGCCGCAGGTAGCCCTTGATCAGCGCCGGCGGCTCGACTTCCAGGTCCTGGTTCAGTTCGTGCACCGGCAACGGCAGCCGCGGAAACGCGTGGTATTCGATCGGCGCCAGATAGTTGCGCGCGAACACGCGGCTCAGGCTGGCGGCGATATGGCCGCCATCGTTGATCGGCACGCTGGCGCAGCCGAGCATCGACTCGATGCCCCAGCGCTGCAGGTACTCGCCCAGTCCGCCCCACAGCGCCATGATCACGCTGCCGGTGCGGTAGTCGCGATGCACGCACGAGCGGCCCAGCTCGACCATCTTCGGCTTCAGATGCGCCAGCCGGACCAGATCGAATTCCGATTCGGCGTACAGGCAGCCAATGCGCTTGGCCTGGTGCGGCGGCAGCACGCGATAGGTGCCCACCACCTTCAGCGTGGCCAGGTCGCGCACGATCAGGTGGTCGCAATAGGCATCGAACATGTCGATGTCGAGCTCGGGCGAGGAAGTCGACAGGCGCGCGCCCATCTCTTCGGCAAACACCTTGTAGCGCAGGCGCTGCGCCTCGACTACTTCGTCCTGGTGGCGCGCCCACGCCACGCTGAGAGCAGGCGCTGCATCTTGCTGCGCAACGGATTGGCGATGAAGACGCCTCCGGCCCGAATGGCCCGCCAGGCCATTGGGCAAGGAATCGAAGAGCGGCTGGGTAGGCGTCGGGAGGTCTCGCATCAGATGTCCTTTCGATGACAACATGGCTGCGAAACAATGTAGAGGGGGCCGGTGACAGGCCCGTGAACCGGCGATGACGGTTGCGTGACCATGCCGTCGTGGCGGCATGGAGCCGTGGCGACGATCACCGCGCCACGCAGTGCCTCCGAACGAGGATCACAGGAACTCGGGATTGATCACCGCGCGCAGCACGACCTGGTCTTCGTGCTCGCGCGTGCGGGCCGTCAGCCACCAGATGCCGCTCTTGCGGATGCTCCAACTGATCTCCGTGCCCGCCAGCAGCAGGGCCGCGAGCCGGCCGATCCAGGGCTGGTGGCCGACCACGACCGTGGTGCCGGCCGCATGCGGCCAGTCGATTGCGGCCAGCACGTCGGTGACATCGCTGTCGGGCGCCAGCGCGGGCACCACCAGCGCATCGGCGCGCAGCGCCGCGGCCGTTTCGCGGCTGCGCTGCGCCGGGCTGCACAGCAGCCGCGTATCGGGCGGCAAATGCGCGCGCAGCCAGGCGGCCGAGGCTTCGGCCTGCTTGCGGCCGCGGCGGGTCAGGGCACGTTGCAGGTCCGCGGCGCGGCCCATGCCGGCAACATCGGGGAGCGCTTCCGCTTCGGCGTGGCGCCACAGGATCAGGTTCATCGCTGGAGATCGGCACGGCGCGAATGCCGTGCAGTGGTCGTTCGTGTTGGCACTGCGGAAACCGTTACCGGCTCCGTCTGGATCGATTCGACTGGTATGTCGGGCTTGCGTTCGATGCGCCGCGCGGTCCGTGCCATCGGCACCTTCGTCCGGGACGGGGCGCCGGCGGGCCGATGCGGCGGCCAGTATGGCGCACCGGCATGGTGCGGGCAATGCGCCGCCATGCTGGTGACAGCGCCGGGGCACCGGGCGACGCGGGAGTATCGTGGGCGACGATGACAGGACGATGACGGTCGCGCGACGGTCATGATCGGTGCGGCAGAAGCACGAGCGAGGCCGGGCCAGCGAGGGCCAGATGGGGCTTCAGGGAAGGGTACTGCAGCCGGGCGGCGCGTGGACGTAGACGCCGGGGATCAATGCCGCGCGGCGGGGGCGTCTTCCGCGAGACAGGCGAACGCCACCATCGCGGCCATTCGGATCGGATGACCGCGTGCAAGCTGCGATGGGGTGGGAGGCACGACGCCGCCAGGCGACGCGCAAAGATCACGTCGTCGCCGCGACGCCGAGCAGGAGCGAAACCGTTGGACCGGGCGGTCCGGGATCAGCTCTTGTGACGGAAGTTGATGCGACCCTTGGTCAGGTCGTAGGGCGACATTTCCAGCGTCACGCGGTCGCCGGCCAGAATACGGATCCGGTGCTTCTGCATCTTGCCCGATGCGTAGGCCCAGATTTCCACGCCGTTTTCCAGCAGCACGCGATAGCGGTTGTCGGGCAGCGCTTCCGAAACGACGCCGCCGAATTCAATGAGTTCTTCCTTAGCCAAGCTTCCTTCCTTTGTGGCTCCATGATGGGCAGCCGGACGGCCGCCTTTGCGGATGTGCGATTATAGCATGAACGCACCTGCAGCATTTTAGGTTACCGGCGTCTACCTTTTGTTCCCGTGTGCCGATAAAGTGGCGCTATCGGCCCTTACTGGTGCCATCCGGTCCGACGCCTGCGTTCATCAGCGAAGGAGTCATCGATGGGCGCGACTTTCTACAGGACTCTGGCGTCGCGTTGAATGGCGTTCGGGGAAAGGTCTTGAACCCGGCGCCGGAAAAGGATGGCCCGCCCTGCACGATTCGAACGTGCGACCGCTCGCTTAGAAGGCGAGTGCTCTATCCAACTGAGCTAAGGGCGGTCGGAAGAGAATAGAAGAGAAAAAGGGTTAGCCGGCCGTGGCCTGCTAACCCTTGTCGTTCTGGTCGGGGCGACATGATTCGAACATGCGACCCTCTGATCCCAAATCAGATGCGCTACCAGGCTGCGCTACGCCCCGAA
>JAPSLC010000009.1 GCA_031181345.1 Cupriavidus sp.
AGTGGCGCCTGTTTTTTTACGCCGGCCTGCCGCAGTCCTTCCCTTCGCGCCGGCGACTCGGGGTGTCCTTGTGTTTTCCATCATTGAAGCGGCCGGTTGGCCGATCTGGCCGTTGCTGCTGGCCTCGGTCATTGCGCTGGCGTTGATCGTCGAACGTTCGCTGAGCCTGAAGCGCAGCAAGGTGCTGCCGGCCAGGCTGTACGACCAGGCCCTGACGGTGGCGCGGCAACGGCGCGCGACGCCGGACGTGGTCGCTTCGCTCGAGCGCGATTCCCCGCTGGGCCGGGTGCTGGCCGCCGGGCTGCGGCACGTGATCGCCCAGCCCGACACCTCGCGCGACGCCGCCAAGGACGCCATCGAGGAAGCAGGCCGCGCGGTCGCCCATGAACTCGAGCGCTACCTGAACGCGCTGGGGACGATCGCCTCGGTCGCCCCGCTGATGGGCCTGCTGGGCACCGTGATCGGCATGATCGAGATCTTCGGCAGCCAGGGCGGCACCGGCGCCAATCCCGAACAATTGGCGCACGGCATCTCGGTGGCGCTGTACAACACCGCCTTCGGCCTGATGGTCGCGATCCCCGCGTTGATCTTCTGGCGCTATTTCCGCCGGCGCGTCGACGACTACGTGGCCGAGCTGGAATCGCGCGCGGCCACCTTCCTCGACGCGATCCTGCCGCAGCGGCGCACTTGAGGCGGATACCGGCCATGCGATTCCGTACCCTTGCGCGGCGCGACGAGCCCGAGATCAACCTGATCCCGCTGATCGACGTGCTGCTGGTGATCCTGATCTTCCTGATGATCACGACCACCTATTCGCGCTACACCGAGCTGCGCATCCAGCTGCCGACCGCCGAGGCGGACGCCGCCCAGCAACGGCCGCGCGAGATCGTGGTGTCGGTGTCCGCCAGCGGCGAATACGCGATCGACAAGGAGCGCGTGGGCGCGCGCGATGTCGCCGGCCTGGCCGAGCGGCTGCGCGCGCTGGCCGGCACGGCCGCGGCGCAGGCGCCAGTGCTGATCGTCAGCGCCGACGCCCAGGCCAGCCACCAGTCGGTGGTCAACGTGATGGAAGCCGCGCGGGTCGCCGGCCTGTCGCGGCTGACGTTCGCGACGCAGAGCGGCGGGACGCGGTAGGGCTGCTCGCCACGAACACTGCATCAAGGTTCCTTGGCCGCTTGTGTTCTCCCTCTCCGCCTCAGGGGGAGAGGGCCGGGGAGAGGGGGTGGTTTCATCCGGCGGCGACATGGCGCACGCCGCTTGCCCTCTCCCCCGACCCCTCTCCCGCAAGCGGGAGAGGGGAGCATCACAGCGTAGTGCGACCGCTCGCGACGCTTGCCCCGGTTTCTACGGTCCGAGCCTTTAGACTCTATCGAAATTCGCCACCCTGCCCTCACCGATGCCCGCTGCCCGCCATCTGCTGTCCGACTTCGTTACCCGCCAGTGGCAACGCCGCGGCTGGTTCGCCTGGCTGATGCTGCCATTCGCCGGCCTGTTCGGCGCGATCAGCGCCTTGCGGCGGCTGGCGTATCGGCGCGGCTGGTTCCAGTCGACGCGGCTGCCGATGCCGGTGGTGGTGGTCGGCAACGTGACGGTCGGCGGCACCGGCAAGACGCCGGCGGTGATCGCGCTGGCCGATGCGCTGTGCGAGGCGGGGCTGCGTCCCGGCGTGGTCTCGCGCGGCTATGGCGTCAAGCTCGAGCGGCCGCGCCGCGTCAAGGCAACCTCGAAGGCGGAAGATGTCGGCGACGAACCGCTGTTGATCGCGCGCTCGACCGACGTGCCGGTCTGGGTCTTTCCCGATCGCGTGGCGTGCGCGCAGGCGATGCTGGTCTCCCATCCGGGCATCAACGTGCTGCTGCTCGACGACGGTTTGCAGCACTACCGCCTGCGGCGCGACTTCGAGATCGTGATGTTCGACGGGCGCATGGGCGGCAATGGCTGGCTGCTGCCGGCCGGGCCGCTGCGCGAGCCGCTCTCGCGCCGCCGCGATGCCACGCTGATCAACGATCCGTATTTCCGCGCGACGCCGGACCGGCCCGAGGTCTACGGCATGCGGCTCGAGCTCGAACAGGCGTGGCAGCTCGCCGATCCGACGATGGTGCGGCCGCTGTCGACCTTCGCGGGACGGCGCGTGCTGGCCGCGGCCGGCATCGGCAATCCCGAACGCTTCTTCGCCAGCCTGCGCGGCGCGGGCCTGCAGCCCGATACGCTGCCGCTGCCGGACCACTACGATTTCGCCGAGGATCCCTTCGTCGACCATCCGGCCGCGCAGGCCGCCGAGGCGATCCTGATCACCGAGAAGGATGCCGTAAAATGCGACCGGCTTCGCGAGCCGCTCGACCCGCGCATCTGGGTCGTCCCCACCAGGCCCGTGATCGATCCGGGTCTGATCGATCGAATTCGCCGCACGGTCATCGCGCGCTGCCAGGCAGCGCCGACCGCGGCCACCGGCGCCGCTGCCGCGGCCAGCCATACCAAGGAACACCAAGATGGACAACCGGCTGCTTGAAATCCTGGTTTGCCCGCTGTGCAAGGGCAAGCTCGAATACGACCGCGCGGCGCAGGAACTGATCTGCCATGCCGACAAGCTGGCCTATCCGATCCGCGACGGCATTCCGGTGATGCTGGCCGACGAAGCGCGCCAATCGGTGCCGGGCCGCGCCATCGATCCGACCTGAGGCCGGACTCGATGCCGCTCGCCGATTTCACCGTCGTCATTCCCGCGCGGCTCGCGTCGACGCGTCTGCCCAACAAGCCGCTGGCCGATATCGCCGGCAAGCCGATGATCGTGCGCGTCGCCGAGCGCGCCCACGCCTCGTCGGCGCGCCGCACGGTGGTCGCGACCGATGCGGACACCGTGCGCGCGGCCTGCGCCGAACATGGCATCGAAGCGCTGCTGACGCGCGCCGATCATGCCACCGGCACCGACCGGCTGGCCGAGGTGACCACGCTGCTGTCGCTCGACGACGAGGCGATCGTGGTCAACGTGCAAGGCGACGAACCGCTGATCGCGCCCGCGCTGATCGACGCCGTGGCGCAGCATCTGGCCGCGCATCCCGACTGTGCGATCGCCACCGCCGCGCATCCGCTGCACGAGATCGGCGAGGTCTTCAATCCGAACGTGGTCAAGGTGGTGTGCGACAGCGCCGGCCGCGCGCTGTACTTCTCGCGCGCGCCGATCCCCTGGGCGCGCGATGCCTGGTCCGGCGTGCCGGCGGCACCGGCCGCGAGCGCGCAGGTGCCGCTGCCCGACATGCCGGTGCTGCGCCATATCGGCCTGTACGCCTATCGCGCCGGCTTCCTGCGCCGCTTCCCGACGCTGGCCGCCGCGCCGCTCGAGCAGACCGAAGCGCTCGAACAGCTGCGTGCGATGTGGCATGGGGAACGCATCGCGGTGCTGGCCACCGACGCCGCGCCGGCGCCCGGTGTCGATACCCCCGCCGATCTGGAACGGGTGCGCGCGCTATGGTCCGAGGCCGCGGCACAGCCCGGCCGCTGAGCGAAAACCGGCGCAATCCCACACGGGGCGGGCCATTCGCCCGCTCCGGTTTACACACCGTTGACCGCCGCGGCGGGCCGAATTCCGGCTCCCTCGTGGCATAATGCTCGCCAATAAAGAGCCGCTGTCGCCGTCAATGCGGGCGACGACGCAAGCTCGGTGGGGAGATGAAGAATGAGCCGTCCGGCCCGCGCCCATGCCAATCGCATGCGGACCGCGCCGGTCACCAGCCATGGCGGCGCCTGCGTGCCTGACCATCGCGCGGTAAGCCACACGTCAAGTTTCGGCGTTACCCTCCTTCCATTCCCCCGCAATACCGGATTCAAAACTCTGAGGACCCGTAAATGCGTTTGATCCTGTTGGGCGCGCCCGGCGCCGGCAAAGGCACGCAAGCCAAGTTCATCTGCGAGAAGTTCGGCATCCCGCAGATCTCCACAGGCGACATGCTGCGCGCCGCGGTCAAGGCCGGCACCCCGCTGGGCATCGAGGCCAAGAAGGTGATGGACGCGGGCGGTCTGGTTTCCGACGACATCATCATCGGCCTGGTCAAGGACCGCCTGAAGCAGGACGATTGCCGCAACGGCTATCTGTTCGACGGCTTTCCGCGCACGATCCCGCAAGCCGAGGCGATGAAGGAAGCCGGCGTGTCGATCGATTACGTGGTGGAGATCGACGTGCCGTTCGACGCCATCATCGAACGCATGAGCGGCCGCCGCGTGCATGCCGCCTCGGGCCGCACCTACCATCTGAAGTACAACCCGCCCAGGACGGCCGGCGTCGACGACGAGACCGGCGAGCCGCTGATCCAGCGCGACGACGACAAGGAAGAGACCGTGCGCAAACGTCTCGATGTCTACGCTCAGCAAACCCGTCCGCTGGTCGACTACTACTCGGACTGGGCCGCCAAGGGCGACGCCGGCGCGAGCGTCGCGCCGCCGCAGTATCGCAAGATCAGCGGCGTCGGTTCGGTCGACGAGATCACCGCGCGGGTGTTCGAGGCGCTGAAGTAAGTCGCTGAAACAAGCCACCCGATCCAACCGATCCAAAAGAAGCAAAGGCGGCCACTGGCCGCCTTTTTCTTTGCCTTTGCCGGCTGCTAGCCCCCATGTGGGCGGGACCGCCGCACGTCGGCCGTCTGCACGCGATGGAAGCTCCTCTCGCGCCAGGCGGTCTGCACGCCATCGCCATGCAGGTAACGGAAGATCGTTCGATAGGCGAGCTCGAAGCCGGCGTGCTTGAGCAGCGTGGTGGACAGCTTCGGCATGCCCAGTGCCTGCAGCAAAGCCGATGTCTCCAGCCGCGACGCCTTGCCAGCGGTCTTGTCGGCCGCATCGTCGATCAGCAGCCGCCGCGTCAGCAATGCGGCCTGCCAATAGCGATTGCCGGACAGCGCCGGGCAATCGCGTCGCAAGGACTCGAGCTGCGCCAGGGTGCATTGCGACAGCGTGTCGGCGCACAGGCCGCGCGTTGCACCGCGCCGCACCGCATCCGCGAGCCATTCGCGCTCGCGCGTATCGGCGCCGCTGCGGCTCAGACGCATGGCGATCTTGATCAACGTGAACAGGAACCATGCGCCGCCGAGCATCCCGCCGATCAACACCAGCACGGGGCCTGCGGTGGTCGCCATCGCCGTACCGAGTATCAGCATCGTTGCCAATCCCGCGCCGGACAGCAGCACGGTGCCGACGCCATAGGCGATACGCCCGATGGCCCAGCGCGCCAGCTCGCCGGCACGCTGGCGCCAGCGGCGCTGTCCGTCGGCAAACCAGCGCAGCGCCTCGCTCGCGGCGGGCGATTGCAGCCGCTTGCCCCGTGCCGGATCGGCAAACAAGCGGCTCAGATTGTCGTCCACGGCCTCGCCGATCTCCCCCACGGTCGCACTGCGCCGCCTGGCTTCGGCCAGTTCGCCGATGCCGCAACCGACATGGGCCAGACCGATCGCGGCGCCCAGGCCGAAGGAAAACACGTCGCCGGGAATCAGGCCTAGGTCCAGCGGCGCCTCCCAGACGCTGTCCGCCAACGGACTCGCTTCGTAGCCGACCCGCAATCCTTGCAGCGCGCTGTCGCGTGCGCAGGCGGTGGCGCTGCTGCGCAGCCGCCGCGTCGCGCGGCGATCGTCGCGGGTGACGGCGTCGTGCTCCAGAAGTTCGGGGCCATGTTGTCGGAGAATGGCATCGCGTTGCCGATCGATAACGGCAAGTTCGCGATCGATCACGCCCATGGCGCTCTTGCCGAGCGCAGCGGCGTCGGGATTGCCGGCGGTCAGGGCTCGGCGGAACGTATCCGGAAGGTTGGCGGCGCCGTCCTGCTGCCGCCGGTGCGCGGCGAGGGTCGGCGCCGGTGTGCCATCGTGCCGAGCCGGGGTCGCCAGGCAGGCGCGGATCCAGTGGCGCGTCGCCTTCAGCGCGGCCTTGCGCCGCTCGACCTCGGCGGGCAGCCGGGATTGGGCCAACAGCGCGACCGCGCGCCGGTAACCCGGCTCGGACGCGGACACGCGCCGCCAGGTCTTGACCTTGTCGGCCGCCGTCCCGATCAGATCCACCACGCCCAGCACCGCATCGCCCGCCGGCAGCACCTCGCTCGCCTCGACCAGGTCGGGGGAAATCGCGTCGGTGGCCTCGAACAGCGGCTCCACCTCCTGCACGGCCGACGACAGCAGAGAGACGCCGGTGGTGTCCAGGCCCAGGCTCTGCTGGCCCGTGCGCAGATCCCGCATGAACTGGCGCAAGGCCCCGGGCTTGCCTTCCGGCTCGGTCGGATCGGGCCGGATCGCGGCAGCCGGTGGCGCCGCCTTCGCCGACATGGGCCCGGGGGCCGGGGAATCTTCGAACCGATCCACCCTTGGCGATGGTGGACGGCTGCGAATCCAGGATGCGTAGAACTCGCTCACTGCGGGACTCCCGAGGTGTGACGTGGGCGCACTCTAGCCAGATACGGCGGGCACATCTCCTGCGAATGGTTGCGAGCTTACGATTCTCGTGACCGCTATCGGCGGCTCGGCGGGGCCTTTACAATACGGCGCGATGCTTGACGTTTACGTAAACGTTATCTTTCGCGTTATGGTTCGCGTCATGTTCCGGTGCCGGCGCGGTGTTCGCCGGCGCCCCCAACCCCGAGGAGACAGTTCATGCAGATCCGAGACAACGTATTCATCGTCACCGGCGGCGCTTCCGGCCTGGGCGCGGGCACGGCCCGCATGCTCGCCGAGCAGGGCGGCAAGGTAGTCATCGCCGACCTGAACGAGGCCGCCGGCAACGCGCTGGCCCAAGAGCTGGGCGGCCGCTTCGTCCGTTGCGACGTGACCTCGGAAACCGATGGCCAGGCCGTCGTCGAGGCGGCGGTGGGCCTGGGACGGCTGGCCGGATTGATCAACTGCGCCGGCATCGCGACCGCCAACAAGACCGTCGGCAAGAACGGTCCGCATCCGCTCGACGCCTTCGAGAAGACCATCCGGATCAACCTGATCGGCACCTTCAACATGATCCGGCTGGCTGCCGCGGCGATGGTGCAGAACACTCCGGACGACGGCGGCGAGCGCGGCATCATCGTCAACACCGCCTCGGTGGCCGCCTTCGACGGCCAGATCGGCCAGGCCGCCTATGCCGCCTCGAAGGGCGGCGTGGTCGGCATGACGCTGGCGGTGGCGCGCGATCTGTCGCGCGACGGCGTGCGCTGCATGACGATCGCCCCGGGCATCTTCGAGACCCCCATGCTGCTGGGCATGCCGCAGGAAGTGCAGGACGCGCTCGGCAAGATGGTGCCGTTCCCGCCGCGGCTGGGGCGTCCGGCGGAATACGCGCAGCTGGTGCAGGCCATCATCGGCAACACCATGCTCAATGGCGAGGTGATCCGGCTGGACGGCGCGATCCGGATGCAGCCGAAGTAAGCCGGCACTCACTCGGAACCCGCGCACGGAGGCTCCTGGGGCCGCCATGGACGAAGAGCGCGGCCGCGATTGTGCCTTGCATGACACGGCGGCGGGCCGCAGTGACTACAATCGCTGTACCTCATAAGTCTCAAAGGGAGTGCAGCATGCCGCCACGTTCGCCGGTTCCGCCGTTCCTTTTCACCGCAGCCGCCGCCAAGCGATCTGCGCCGACGGCCATGCTGGCCGGCGTGCTGGCCGCACTGGTGCTGGCGGGCTGCGCCGCGCCGCAGTCCAGCAAGGAAGCCGGCGCGGCCGCGGCACCCGCCGCCAGCACCACCGCCACCGCCACCACAAGCACCACCACCACAAGCACCACCACAAGCACCACCACCCTCCCCCCAGCCCCGGAAGGCGCCTCAGGCTGGACCGACAAACCGGGCTGGACCGCCAGCTCCTTCATGGTGGCCGCCGCCAATCCGCTCGCCACCCAGGCCGGCTACGACATGCTGAAGGCGGGCGGGACCGCGATCGACGCGGCCATCGCCACGCAGATGGTGCTCAATCTGGTCGAGCCGAATTCGTCGGGCATCGGCGGCGGCGCCTTCCTGATGCATTTCGACGGCAAGCAGGTGCAGGCCTACGATGGCCGCGAGACCGCGCCGGCGGCCGCCACCGACCGCCTGTTCTACGGCCCGGACGGCAAGGTGATGCCGTTCCGCCAGGGGCTGGTCGGCGGCCGCTCCGTCGGCGCGCCCGGCGTGCTGCGCATGCTGGAACTGGCGCATCGCCAGCATGGCAAGCTGCCCTGGCGCCGGCTGTTCGAGCCGGCGATCCGGCTGGCCGAGCAAGGCTTCGCGATCAGCCCCCGGCTCGCGACGATCATCGCGCAGGACCAGGACTTGATGAAGGATGCGACCGCGCGTGCCTACTTCTATAACGCCGACGGCACGCCCAAGGCCGCCGGCACGGTGCTGCGCAATCCCGAGCTGGCGGCGGTGCTGCGCAGTGTCGCCGCGCGCGGCGCGGACGCCTTCTACCAGGGCGATGTCGCCCGCGATATCGCCGCCAAGGTCCGCTCGCATCCGACCAATCCCGGCCTGCTGACCGCCAAGGACATCGCCGACTACCGCCCCAAGGTGCGGCAGCCGATCTGCACCGACTATCGCCGCTGGACCGTCTGCGGCATGCCGCCGCCGTCGTCGGGCGGCATCGCGGTGGCGCAGATGCTGGGCATCCTGCAGGCGCTGCCGCCCGAGCGGCAGATCAGCGCGGCCAAACCGCAGCGCAACGCCGTCGGCCTGGAGCCGTCGGTCGACGGCGCGCATCTGTTCGCGGAAGCGGGCCGGCTGGCCTACGCCGATCGCAGTCTGTACGTCGCCGATACCGATTTCGTGCCGCTGCCCGGCGGCGACTGGCGCAGCCTGGTCGATCCGCGCTATCTGGCCAGCCGCGCCGCGCTGATCGGCGACCGCAGCATGGGCAAGGCCAACGCCGGCACGCCGGCCGGCGCGACGGTGGCGATGGGACGCGATCGCGCGCCGGAATTTCCGTCGACCTCGCATATCTCGGTGGTCGACCGCTACGGCAATGCGCTGTCGATGACCACCACGATCGAGGACCAGTTCGGCTCGCGCCAGATGGTGCGCGGCTTCCTGCTGAACAATCAGCTGACCGACTTTTCCTTCGCCGCCGAGGAGGACGGCAAGCCCGTGGCCAACCGCGTGCAGCCCGGCAAGCGGCCGCGCTCGTCGATGGCGCCGACGCTGGTGTTCGATCGGCAAACCCGTGAACTGGTGATGACCGCCGGCTCGCCCGGCGGCTCGGCCATCATCAACTATGTCGCCAAGACACTGGTCGGCACGCTCGACTGGGGCCTGAACGTGCAGCAGGCGATCTCGCTGCCGAATGTGGGCTCGCGCAACGGCCCGACCGAGCTGGAGAAGGGCCGCGTGTCGGACGCTCTGGTCGAAGGGCTGAAGGCGCGCGGCCATGACGTGCGCGTGATGGACCAGACCTCGGGCCTGCAGGGCATCATGCGCGTGCGCGTCGACGGCAAGCCGATGTGGTTCGGCGGCGCCGACCCGCGGCGGGAAGGGGTGGCGATGGGGGATTGAGGGCGATGGCGGGGGCGGTGGCATGACGAGCGCCGCTGCCCTCTCCCCCGCCCCTCTCCCGCAAGCGGGAGAGCGGAGAAAACCGGCGCCGCGACCTCTCCCGTCGGAGGGAGAAAAAATCCCCGATGGTGTTCTCCCTCTCCCCCTCAGGGGGAGAGGGCTGGGGAGAGGGGGTGGTTTCCGGCCGCCCGCGAGCAAGCCTCAAGCGGCCGGAATCGGCATCGTCCTGACCATTTCCCACACCGCCGCCGCCGCGGGCGACAGCGAGCGGTCCTCGCGGCGGACCATCACGATACGCCGCTGCTCCTGCGGCACCAGCGGGCGCCATACCAGGTTCGACGCGGCCGGCAGCGGCAGCGAGAAGGACGGCAGCACCGACGCGCCGATGCCCGCCTGTACCATGCCGAACACGCTGGCCGAGTGGCCCAGCTCCTGCACCACGCGCGGCGTCACGCCATGCATTGCGAAGACGCGGTCGATCAGCGGGCGGCTTCCGGAGGCGAAATCCAGCAGCACCAGCGGCACCCCGTCGAGCGCCGACCACGACACCGTGTCGCGCTTTGCCAACGGATCGTCGTCGCGGCAGACAAAGCAGAACGGATCGGTGCCCAGCGGCACCGTCTCCAGTCCTTCGCTGGCCAACGGGTCGATCAGCACGCCGAAATCGACCGCGCCGGCGCGGATCTGCTCGAGCCCGTCCGCCTGCACGTTGTCGCGCACCGACAGCCGCACCTCCGGATATTGCCGCGCGCAGGCGGCGACATAGAGCGGCATCAGCCGCGCGGAGATGGTCGGCGCGCTGGCGATCACCACCCTGCCCCGGTAGCGCTCGCCGAGCTGGCGCGTCTCCTCCAGCGTGTCGTCGAGCTGGCCGAGCAGCCGCTCCAGCGCCGGCACCAGCGCCTGGCCGGCATCGGTCAGCACCACCTCACGCGTGGTGCGGTCCAGCAGCCGCAATCCAAGTGCCTCTTCCAGCTCCGCCACGCCCCGGCTGACCGCCGGCTGGGTCAGCCCCACAGCGTCGGCCGCCCGGCTGAAACTGCCGTGCGACGCCACCGCCAGGAAGACCCGCAACTGCCGCAACGTGTAATTCATGCGCTGACCATATCAATGAATACGACAAATGAATTTGCATTCTAGACAGGACTATCGTCCAATACCAGCGTTAACCCTGAGTCCACCGTTTTCCGTCTATTTCTTTTCTTTTTAACCCAGTCGTCCCGGCGCACCGCTCCGGTGCGCATCAGTCCACGCAGTCATGTCCTTCCTGCTGAATCCCTTCAAGAAACTCTACGATCTGATCGACGGCTTCGTGCTGATCATGCTGGCCGCGATCGCGCTGGCGGTGGCCGCGCCGGAGCTCGGCACTGGCGACGGTCCGCTGCACCTCGGGCTGGTGACCAGCCTCGGCGTCGCGCTGGTGTTCTTCCTGCACGGGGCCGCGCTGTCGCGCGACAAGCTGGTCGCCGGTGCCAAGCACTGGCGCCTGCATACCTTCGTGCAGCTGTTCACCTACGTGGTGTTCCCGCTGATCGGCGCGGCGCTGATGTTCGCGCTGCACGACCGCCTGCCGGCCGACCTGCTGCTGGGCGTGTTCTTCCTGTGCGCGCTGCCCTCGACGGTGTCGTCGTCGGTGGCGATGACCTCGATGGCGCGCGGCAACGTGCCCGGCGCGATCTTCAACGCGACCATCTCGGGGCTGATCGGCATGGCGCTGACCCCGCTGCTGATGGGGCTGGTGATCAGCGCCAGCGGCGCGTCGATGCCGCTGGGCAAGGCGCTGACCGGCGTGGCGCTGCAGCTGCTGCTGCCGTTCGCGCTGGGCCAGCTGGCGCGTCCGGTGATCGGCGCCTGGCTGGGCCGGCACAAGCCCATCACCAGCAAGATCGACCGGGGCGTGATCGTGCTGATCGTCTATTCGTCGTTCTGCGATGCCACCGCCGAGGGCCTGTGGCACCAGTACAGCTGGCAGACCATCGCCGCCGTGATGGCGCTGGCCGCCGTGCTGCTGTTCGCGATCCTGGCCACCACCACCTTCGTCGCCCGCCGGCTCGGCTTCTCGATCGAGGACGAGATCACCGCGGTGTTCTGCGGCTCGAAGAAGAGCCTGGCCAACGGCATCCCGATGGCCAAGATCCTGTTCGCCGGCCATCCGGCGCTGGGTCTGCTGGTGCTGCCGCTGATGGTCTATCACCAGCTGCAGCTGATCGTCTGCTCGGTGATGGCCTCGCGCTATGCCAACCGCGAGCAGATCGAAGGCGCGGTAGCGAGCGCGTGACCGACGCGGTCGGCGCCGTTCGATGTCCTTCCCGCGAAGGCGGGAATCCAGCGTCTTGAGAAGCCTCTGGGTCCCCGCATTCGCGGGGACGACAAGCGTTGTCAGCAAATAAACAAGGCCGGCGAGTCGAAACTCGCCGGCCTTTTTGCTTGCCGCAGCACGCTCACACCGACGGGCTGCGCGCCAACGGCGGGTTACGCGCGAAATAGCCGCGGATGCCGCGCAGGATCGCGTTGGCCAGCTGCTCCTGGTGGGCCTCGTCGTTGAGCTTGCGCTCTTCCTCGGGGTTGCTGATGAACGCCGTCTCGATCAGGATCGACGGGATGTCGGGCGCCTTCAGTACGGCAAAGCCCGCCTGCTCGACATGCGGCTTGTGCAGCTGGTGCATGCCGCCGATCTCGGCCAGCACCGCCTTGCCGACCCGCAGGCTGTCGTTGATCTGCGCGGTGGTCGACAGGTCGAGCAGCACGCGCGCGACCTGCGCGTCCTTGTTCAAGTTGGCGCCGCCGATCAGGTCGGCCGCGTTCTCCTTGTTGGCCAGCCAGCGCGCGGCCGAGCTCGAGGCGCCGCGCTCGGACAGCGCGAACACCGAGGCGCCGCGCGCCTCCGGCTTGACGAAGGCATCGGCATGGATCGACACGAACAGGTCGGCCTTGACCCGGCGCGCCTTCTGCACGCGCACGTTCAGCGGCACGAAGAAGTCCGCATCGCGCGTCATCATCGCCCGCATATTGGGCTGCGCGTCGATCTTGGCGCGCAGCCGCTTGGCGATCTGCAGCACCACGTCCTTCTCGCGCGAGCCCGCGGCACCGATCGCGCCAGGGTCCTCGCCGCCATGGCCCGGATCGATTGCCACCGTCAGCAGCCGGCGCATCTTGAAGCGCGACGGTGCGGGATCGTCAGAGGGATCGCTCTTGCCCGCCTTGTCCTGCGCCAGCGGCGCCTGCGGCGGAGTCGGCGCGGTGCCGGCGGGCGGCTTCGGCTTGGTGGCAGCGACCGGCGGATTGGCCGGCAGCGGCGGCGTGGCGGGCGTCTTCGCCTGGTCCTCGAACTGGCGCACCAGTGCCGCGATCGCGTCCTCTTCGCTGCTCGACGGCGCGCCGGCCACGCTGTCGGCGCCCTCGGTCGCCGGCGTCGAGGCGAAGCGGCGCTGCTTGTCCTCGGTCTCGCGCACCAGCTTCCACAGCGGATCGGGCGGATTGACCGGGTACAGATCGAACACCAGCCGGTTCTGATACTGGCCGATCGGCCCCAGCGTGAAGACCTGCGGGGAGATGTCTTCCTTCAGGTCGAACACCAGCCGGACCACGCGCGGGCGGTTCTGGCCGACGCGCACCGACTGGATATAGGGATCGTTGGGGGTAATCTTGGCGACCAGCTCGCGCAGCGTGGGCGACAGGTCCAGGCCATCGATATCGACGACCAGCCGATCGGGATTGCGCACCATCGTGTGGACCGCGGCGAGGCGCTGGTCCGATTCGATGGTCACGCGCGTATAGTCCTCGGCCGGCCACACACGTACCGCGACGATGCCGGCGCCGGCCGCGATTTGCGGACCCGCCAGCGTCAGCACGACCGTTCCGGCGCCGGCTTTCAGGCATTGCGCCAGCCATTTGCGGCGGGCGAGCAGCAGTTCATCGGGGCGGTCGGTGGCTAGGCGCTTGATCAGCATGCGTGCAGCAGGAGAAGTCCGGTTGGAGTATAGGCCCGCAGCATCGCGACTCGCCGATCGGCGGCCTCATCGCTGGGCGAGGTGTCCGATTGGAGCAACAGGTGCAGGTCGGGTTCCCCAAGCAGCGATGCGGCCTTCTCCGGCCACTCGACCAGATTGAAGGCCGGCTCGGCAAAACAGTCGCGAAATCCCGCGTCGAGCCATTCCTCGGGATCGGCGAAGCGATAGAGATCGAAGTGATAGACGGTCAGCGGCGAACCGTCGGCGCGTGCGACCTGGTACGGCTCGCACAGCGTATAGGTCGGGCTGCGGACCTTGCCGGCATGGCCGAGCGCGCGCAGAACCGCGCGCGACAGCGTGGTCTTGCCCGCGCCGAGATCGCCCGAGAGCTGGACGTGTACCGTCTGCGGCGGCAACGCGCGCACCGCGCCGGCCAGCGCCGCGCCGAGGCGGTCGGTGGCCGCTTCGTCGGGCAGGATCACGGTGCGTTGTTCGAGCAGGGGCATTGCGTACAATTCAGGGATGATCGACCGAGCAGCACGGGCGCCTGACGCCGTTCTCAGCGGGACGCCAGCGGCGCAGGACGCCACCGGCGCGGATCCGCATGCGCTGGTCGCGCAGATTCGCGCCTGGGGCGCGGCGCTCGGCTTCGACGACGTGCGCGTCGCCGACGTGGACCTGAGCCATGCCGAAGCGGGTCTGCTCGCGTGGCTGGCGCAGGGCTGCCATGGCGACATGGATTATATGGCGAACCATGGCCTCAAGCGCGCGCGTGCGGCCGAATTGGTGCCCGGCACGGTGCGCGCGATCGTCGCGCGCATGCCCTACCTGCCCGCTTCCACCCATGACGAAGACGGCGGCAATGGCGACGACTGGCGCGAGCGCGAGTTCGCGCGGCTCGCGCAGGTCGAGGCCGGCGGCACCGCGGCCACCATCTCGCTGTACGCCCGTGGCCGCGACTATCACAAGGTCCTGCGCACGCGCCTGCAGCAGCTGGCCGGCCGCATCGAGACGGCCATCGGCCCGTTCGGCTATCGCGTCTTCACCGACTCGGCGCCGGTGATGGAGGTCGCGCTGGCCGGCCAGGGCGGCCTGGGCTGGCGCGGCAAGCATACGCTGCTGCTGGACCGCGACGGCGGCTCGATGTTCTTCCTCGGCGAGATCCTGGTCGATCTGCCGCTGCCGGTCGACCCACCCGCCTCCGCGCATTGCGGCCAGTGCCGCCGCTGCATCGACATCTGTCCGACCCAGGCCATCGTCGGCCCGTACCGGCTCGATGCGCGCCGCTGCATCTCGTACCTCACCATCGAGCACAAGGGCGCGATTCCCGAGGAGTTGCGCGCGCCGATGGGCAATCGCGTCTACGGCTGCGACGACTGCCAGCTGGCCTGCCCGTGGAACAAGTTCGCGCACCGCGCGACGCTGCCCGACTTCGACGTGCGCAACGGCTTCGATGCGCCCGACATGGTCGAGCTGTTCGGCTGGAGCGAAGAAGAATTCAATCGGCGCCTCGAAGGCAGCCCGATCCGGCGCATCGGCCACGAGCGCTGGCTGCGCAATCTGGCCGTGGGCCTGGGCAATGCATTGCGGGGCGCCGGCGAGCCCGCGCAGGCCCAGCGCATCCGCGCAGCCCTGGTGGCTCGGGCCGACCATCCATCCGAACTGGTGCGAGAGCACGTCGCATGGGCGCTCGCGCAGCGGCCATAGTCCCATAGCCGCCCCATGGCAGCCACAGCGACTTCAGCAGCAGCGTCCTAGCTGACCAGCGACAGCCACATCGGGGCGGTGAAGATCGCCCCCACCGTCATCGCCGAAATCGCCGCGGCCACCATCGGCCCGTTGCCGCCCATGCGGACGGCAAGGATATACGCGCTCGAAGCGGTCGGCATCGCGGCATAGAGCACCGCGATCTGCAATTGCAGCGGCGACAGCGGCAGATTCCGGCCGACCGCCCAGGCAAAGGCCGGCATCGCCAGCAACTTGACCCCGGTCCACCACGCGACCGGCCCGACGGTCCCCACCGCGCCGCGCATCTGCAAGCCGGCGCCGACCGTCATCAGGCCAAGCGCGGTCGAGGCCGAGCCCAGCCGGGCCAGCGTCATGCCCAGGACCTCGGGCGGATGCAGGCCGATCAGATTGGTGATCAGGCCGCCGGCGGTGGCAAGGATCAGCGGATTGCGCGCCAGCTCGCGCCACAGCCGCGCCTCGCCGTGCCGGGCCAGCGCCCACACCGCGGCCACATTGCACATCGGCACCACGCAGCCGACGATCACCGCCATCATCGCCAACCCCTCGCTGCCGCCCAGCCGCGATGCCAGCGCCAGCGCGATATACGAGTTGAAGCGGAACGCCGTCTGCAGGCCCGAGGCGAAATCGATCGGATCGGGCCGCAGCACCCATTTGACGGTGTAGCCGGCGGCCATGCCGAACAGCGTGGTCAGCACCGCCAGCCCGAGCATCGCCGACGTGGTCGAGAAATCGAATACCGCGCTGTTGGTTGCCTGCAGCAGCAGCGCGGGGAACAGCACGAAGTAGACCAGGCGCTCGACGCCGGACCAGAAAGCGCGATCGAACGAGGTATAGCGCACCAGCAGCCAGCCGATCAGGATCAGGCTGAAATCGGGCACCATCAGCAGGGCAGGCGACATCGGTGTGTTGTTGTTGTCGGGACGCGGGGGCGCGTCAAGATGTCAGGAGGATGTCAGAAGCATGTCCGCAGTCCCGTGCGGACGCCGTTTCGGGAGCGGGCCGGGGCGGCCCCGTGTGCGCCCTAGGGCAGATACGGATTGGTATTGTTTCAGAAAACCCGGAAGATGGCACGCTCCGGATTTCCGTCGATCTCGTTCAGCCCTCCCATTCCGTTCTCGATGTACCGCCCCGCCATGCCTGCCCCCCGTCGCCTTTCCGCCGGCGTTCCGCTCGATCGGACCGCACGCACCGCACGCCGCCTGCGTCAGTGGCTGGCGATCTGCTGCGTGGCCGTGGCCGGCGCGCTGCCGGCGGCCGCGAGCGCGGTCGAGATCGAGGGCGTGCGGCTGGACGAGGCGACCCGCCTCGGCGGCAAGGAATTGCAGCTCAACGGCGCGGGCCTGCGCTCGGTGTTCATCGTCAAGGGCTATGTGGCCGCGCTGTACCTGCCCGAGAAGGTGCGCAACGCCGCTGTCGTGCTCGGCGCCAAGGGCCCCAAGCGGCTGCAGATCCGGCCGCTGCGCGAAGTGGAATCGAGCACCTTCGTCAAGGCGCTGAACGAAGGCATGCGCGAGAACCACAACGAGGCGCAGTTGGAGAAGTTCGCCGATCGGCTGCACCAGCTGGAGCAGGCGATGAACCAGGTCGGCACGGCGCGCAAGGGCGACGTGATCGACTTCGACTACACGCCGGACAGCGGCACGGTGATCGCCGTCAATGGCACGCCGCGCGGCAAACCCATCCCCGGCGAGGATTTCTACCAGGCCGTGCTGCGCATCTTCCTGGGCGAACGCCCGGTCGATCGCGATCTGAAGCGCGGCCTGCTCGGCGGCTGATCGGCCGCCGATGCATCGCGCCGGCGCGGCGGGCCCTACCGGGTCCCCGACCGGCATTTTCAGTTCTGGACGGACACTCTCCGTCCGGCTTCACGACGGGAGACACGATCTCATGCAATCCAAGCACATTGCCCTGGCCCTGGGTCTGGCCGCCTGCGCCTCGCTGGCACAGGCACAGAGCAACTATCCGACCAAGCCGATCAAGCTGATCATTCCGTTCGCCCCGGGCGGCACCACCGACATCGTCGGGCGCGGCGCGGCCGACCAGATGAGCAAGATCCTGGGCCAGCCGGTGGTGGTCGAGAACCGCGCCGGTGGCGGCGGCTCGATCGGCGCCGACGCGATCGCCAAGGCGGCGCCGGACGGCTACACGATCGGCATCTCGACGGTGTCGACGATGGCGGTCAACCCGGCCTGCAATCCGAAGCTGTCGTACGACCCGATCAAGGACTTCAAGCCCATCACGAACCTGGCCAACGTCGCCAACGTGATCGCGGTCAACCCGAACTTCCCGGCCAAGGACTACAAGGAATTCCTGGCCACGCTGAAGGCCAACCCGGGCAAGTATTCGTACGCGTCGTCGGGCACCTGCGGCTTCGGCCATATGCTGGGCGAGCAGTTCAAGGTCTCGACCAAGACCTTCATGGTCCATATCCCCTACCGCGGCGCGGGCCCGGCGCTGAACGACGTGCTGGCAGGCCAGGTGCCGATCATGGTCGACAACCTGCCCTCGTCGATGCCGCACATCAAGGCCGGCAAGCTGCGCCCGATCGTGGTGGCCGCCGAGAAGCGCCTGGACTCGCTGCCCAACGTGCCGACCTTTGGCGAAATGGGCCTGAAGGAGCCCAACGATCCGGCCTGGTACGGCCTGGTGGCGCCGGCCGGCACGCCTGATGACATCATCAAGAAGCTCAACGACGCCGCGGTCAAGGCGCTGCAGGACAAGGGCTTCCGCGAACGCCTGATCGCCGCCGGCGCCGAGCCGTCGGGCAACTCGCCGGCGCAGCACGCTGCCGAGATCAAGAAAGAGTTCGACAAGATGCGCAACCTGGTCAAGGTGCAGAACATCAAGCTCGAGCAGTGATGAGGCGCTAGTTCGCCCCTGGTAGTACTCCCCTCTCCCGCCTGCGGGAGAGGGGTTGGGGGAGAGGGCAACGGCGGTCGATCTGCTGTCGCCCAAGTACTCCCCTCTCCCGCGCGCGGGAGAGGGGTTGGGGGAGAGGGCACGGCGGTCGATCTGCTGTCGCCGCTTCCGCGAGCCCTCACCCTCTCCCCGGCCCTCTCCCGCCAGCGGGAGAGGGAGCACCCAGTTAGCATGAGCAGCGTCGAAGCACTAGAATCCGGTATCCGCATCGACCGTTGTCACGCCATGCATTCCCATCCGAATCCGTCCACGGATTCCCAGTCAGCGCCGCGCACCGACCGCGACAGCAGTGTGGAGCTGCGCGACGCCAGGCTCGCCGCGCGTTTTGATGCCATCCTGGCCGCGCCGTTCGGCCGCATCGGCGTGCGTGCCGACGCGCAGTGCGTCCACGCGATCCACTTCCTGCCCGAGCGTTTCGCGCTGGTCGGCTCCGACCTAGCGCTGATCCAGCAGCTGGCCGCGCAGCTGGAGGCGTACTACGCCGATCCCGACGCGCCGCTCGACGTGCCGCTCGCCGCCACCGGCACCGAGTTCCAGCGCCGCGTCTGGCAGGCGATTCGCGCCGTGCGGTGCGGCCGCACCGCGACCTACGGCGAACTCGCGGCCAATATCGGCGGCACCGCGCGTGCGGTGGGCCAGGCCTGCGGCGACAACCCGTTCCCGCTGGTGGTGCCGTGTCACCGCGTGGTTGGAGCCAAGGGCCTGGGCGGCTTTGCCCATCACGGCGAGGACGGCTTCCATCTCGAGGTCAAACGCTGGCTGCTGCGCCACGAGCGGGTGATGCTGCTGTGAACGCGCGGCATGACAGCACGGCGGCGCTGGCGGATAAAGCCGCGCCGATCGACGGCCGCACCCAGGACCGCACCGGCGACGCCGACGCTCGGCTCGAAGCCGACATCGCCGCCGACCTGACGCTGGTCGACCGCTTCTGCGATGCCCTGTGGCTCGAGGACGGACTCGCGCGCAACACGATCGACGCCTACCGCCGCGATCTGGCGCTGCTGGCGCGCTGGCTGCGCGGCGAGCGCGGCGTGGCCCTGCTGGCTGCCGACGATGGCGCGCTGTCCGGCTACTTCGCCGCGCGCCATCCGGACACGCGCGCCTCGTCGGCGAACCGGCGGCTCGCGGTATTCCGGCGCTTCTACCGCTGGGCGCTGCGCGAGCATCTGATCCAGGCCGACCCCTGCCTGCTGCTGCGCGCCGCCAAGCAGCCGCCGCGCTTTCCGAAGACGCTGAGCGAGGCGCAGGTCGAGGCGCTGCTGCAGGCGCCGGACATCGACACGCCGCTCGGCCTGCGCGACCGCACGATGCTGGAGCTGATGTACGCCAGCGGCCTGCGCGTGTCCGAGCTGACGCAGATGAAGACCATCGAGATCGGCCTGAACGAGGGGGTGGCGCGCGTGGTCAGCGGCAAGGGCAACAAGGAGCGGCTGGTGCCGTTCGGCGCCGAGGCCGGCGTCTGGCTGCGCCGCTATCTGGCCAGCGCCCGTCCCGCGCTGCTCGGCCAGCGCGGCAGCGACGCGCTGTTCGTGACCCAGCGCGGCGAGGCGATGACGCGCCAGGCCTTCTGGTACCTGATCAAGCGCTATGCGCGCCAGGCGCAGATCCACGCCCCGCTGTCGCCGCATACGCTGCGCCATGCGTTTGCCACGCACCTGCTGAACCACGGCGCGGATCTGCGCGTGGTGCAGCTGCTGCTCGGGCATGCCGACATCTCGACCACGCAGATCTACACGCACGTCGCGCGCGAACGGCTGCGCGTCCTGCATCAGCAGCATCATCCGCGCGGCTAGCCGCTCGACCAAACCTCATGGGAAAGACCAAACATATCTCCGAAACGCCGGCCACGCAGATGCTGCGCCAGCACGGCATCGCCTTCGGCGAGCACCCCTACGACTATGTCGAGCACGGCGGCACCGAAGAATCGGCGCGGCAGCTCGGCGTCGAAGAGCATCACGTGGTCAAGACGCTGGTGATGGAAGACGACAAGGCGCAGCCGCTGATCGTGCTGATGCATGGCGACCGCACCGTCTCGACCAAGAACCTGGCGCGGCAGATCGGCTGCAAGAGCGTGCAGCCGTGCAAGCCCGAGGTGGCGCAGCGCCACAGCGGCTATATGGTCGGCGGCACCTCGCCGTTCGGCACGCGCAAGCGGATGCCGGTCTATGTCGAAGAGGGTGTGCTGGCGCTCGAGCGCATCTATATCAATGGCGGCCGGCGCGGCTATCTGGTCAGCATCGAGCCGGCCGTGCTGACCGCGCTGCTCGGCGCCAAGCCGGTTCAATGCGGGCTGGCGGAGGGCTGAGCGCGCCTGGGCCCTTGTTGTGCCATGGATCGCGCCTTGGATCCGTGGCTCGTGCCCGGGTAATCACGGTCGTGAGCGCCACGCCGGCGCGCTACAATCGCGCCAGTTTTTTGCGGCGGTTCCGGCTCTCCCCCGCCTCCCCCGCCTTTCCCCTGCTTTTACGACCCCGCCCATGGCCAATCTCGTCTTTGCCCTGCTTGCCTACCTGATCGGTTCGATCTCCTTTGCTGTCGTGGTCAGCAAGACGATGGGGCTTCCTGATCCGCATTCCTACGGCTCCGGCAATCCGGGCGCGACCAATGTGCTGCGCACCGGCAACAAGAAGGCGGCGCTGCTGACGCTGCTGGGCGACGGACTCAAGGGCTGGCTGGCGGTCTGGCTGGCGCAGCGCTTCGGACCGGACTACGGCGTCGACCAGACCGGCATCGCGCTGGTCGCGGTGGCGGTGTTCCTCGGCCACCTGTTCCCGGTGTTCCACCGCTTCTCGGGCGGCAAGGGCGTGGCGACGGCGGCCGGCATCCTGTTCGCGATCCATCCGTGGCTGGGTCTGGGCACGCTGGCAACCTGGCTGATCATCGCCGTCTTCTTCCGCTACTCGTCGCTGGCGGCGCTGGTGTCGGCCGTGTTCGCGCCCTTCTTCTACGTGCTGATGTTCGGCACCGACGTGGTGGCCGCGGCGATCCTGGCGATCAGCGCGCTGCTGGTCCTGCGCCATCGGCAGAACATCGCCAAGCTGCTGTCGGGGCAGGAAAGCCGGATCGGGGAAAAGAAGAAGCCGCAGCAGTAAGCTGCGGCCTTTCCTTGTCGCCCCCGCTTTGTCGCCCCCGCTTGTCGCCCCGCGCAGGCGGGAGCCCAGCGTCTTTCGCGCCCAGGTGATTGATCGCAATTCACTGGGTCCCCGCCTTCGCGGGGACGACAGCATGATTCACGCCGCCTTGGCCAGCTGCGCGAACGGGAACACCATCTCGACGCGCAGGCCGCCCTCGGCCCGGTTGGCCAGCGTCAGGCGGCCGCCGGACTGGCGCACCAGCCGGTCGACGATCGCCAGCCCCAGGCCCGAATGCGCATTGCCGCCGCGCGCCGGATCCAGCCGCACGAACGGCAGCGTGACCTTGTCGAAGGCATCCTCCGGAATGCCGCCGCCCGCGTCCTCGACCACCAGTTGCCAGCCGTCCGCCACGCGCGCGGTGCGGATGCCGACCGGCGGCGCGCCGTAGTGGTAGGCGTTGTCGACCAGGTTGCCGATGATGCGATCGAGCTGCGTGGCGATCATCCGGAAGCCCTCGCCCGCCTCCAGCGACAGGTCCACCGGGCGCTCCTGCTCGGCCAGCGACGCGGCCAGCTCGGCCATGCGGCGATCGACCGGCACCGGCCGCGCGGTCGGCTCGGCGCTCTGCGCGAAGGCCAGGAACTGCTCGACGATCGCCGACATCGACTCCACATCGCGCGTGACGCCGGCCGCCGCCTTCGGATCGGCCAGCATCTCGGCACGCAGCCGCAGCCGCGCCAGCGGCGTCTTCAGGTCGTGCGCGATGCCGGCCAGCATCGTGTTGCGCTCCTGATCGATGCGGGCCAGGTCGGCCACCATCCTGTTGAAGCGCTCGATCAGCTGGCGCAGCTCCAGCGGGCCGCGCTCGCGCAGCGGGGTCACCGGCTGCTGGCGCGACAGCTGTCCGGCCGCATTGGCCATCTCGCGCACCGGCCGCTGGATCTGCCAGGCGACCAGCAGCGCGAACACGATCGCCACGCTGACCACCAGCATCGCGCCCGGAATCAGCCGGTTGTCCAGCGGCGGGTTATGGACCCACAGGATCGGCATCGCGATCCAGTCCTGGCGCGTCGGCAGCTTGATCCAGATGCGCGGCGTGTCCTCGTCCTCGATGCGCACCTCGGTGCCGGGCGGCAGCCGGCTCGAGAAGCGTTCGACCAGCCGGCGCGAGCGGTCGGTGGGCGCGCGCGAATGTTCCTCGGCGCTGGCCTCGCCGGCGACCTCGACCAGGCTCGGCAGCTTCGCCGGCGGCCTGGCGTCGAGCGCCCGCTGGATGCTGTCGAGCTGGAACAGCATCTGCTCGACCGAATATTCCATGCGCTGCTCGCGGCGGTCCATGCGCAGGATCGCCAGCCACGAAAAATGGCTGATCACCAGCACCGCGGCGATCAGCAGCGCCATGCGGCCGAACAGGGTGTCGATGCGCAGCTTCATCAGGCGTCCAGGTCGGCCTGGACCGCTTCATCCGGCACGAAGGTATAGCCGCGCCCGCGCACGGTCTGGATATAGCGGGGCCGCTGCGCGTCCTCGTCGAGCAGCCGGCGCAAGCGCCAGATCTGCACGTCGATGCCGCGGTCGCTGACGCCGCTGGCCGCGCCGTACATCAGCTCGACGATGCGCTCGCGCGACAGCACTTCGAGCGGATGCATCAGCAGCAGCTTGAGCAGCGCGAATTCGGTGTCGCTGATCGGCAGCGCCTGGCCCGAGCGAACCAGCGTGCGCTGGCGGAAGTCGACCTTGAACGGGCCGAAGCTCGCGCTGTCGCGGTCCTCGGGCGCGGCCGCAGGGCGCGCCAGCTTGCGGCGCAGTACCGCATTGATGCGGGCCAGCAGCTCGCGCGGGGAGAACGGCTTGCCCAGATAGTCGTCGGCGCCGATCTCGAGGCCGACGATGCGGTCGATCTCGTCGCTGCGCGCGGTCAGCAGGATCACCGGGATATCGTCGTTGCGCGCGCGCAGCTTGCGCAGCGCGGTCAGGCCGTCGACCTTGGGCATCATCAGGTCGAGCACGATCAGGGCGGGGCGTTCGCGTTCGAGGCGGGCCTGCAGGCCGTCGCCGTCGTGCAGCACCGAGACGGCAAAGCCTTGCTGGGTCAGGTACTCGCGCAGCAGGTCGCGCAAGTCGGGATCGTCGTCGACGACCAGGATCTGGGTGGGCTGATTGGGTCGCATAGCCGGATGATAAACAGGCACGCCCACCGCGCCGCCGCAATGTTGTTTCGGCAAGTTACACCGGGCGCCGTGGTAATTATCTGTAATAAAGCCCTTCCTTACCGACATAGGTCTGTCCTCCCTCCCGCCGTATCCTTGCCACGTCGCCGCAGGTGGGCCCCGCTCCGCATCCGGAGCCGGCCTGGACCGTTGCGGCATACTTCTGCGTCTTTCCATCGATCAGCAAGGCCGCGTACCCGTGCGTGCGCAGGACCCGCATCAGGACCCGCTTCAGGACCCAGTGAATGGCCAATCCCGACTCCAATCAGCCCGCCAAACCCACGACTCACGGCGAGAATCATCCGATCGATGCCTCCACCGAGGCGAGCGCCGACCGGCCCGCTTCCGACCTGAATCCCGACCCGTACCGCGGCCATCCGCGCGGTACCGGTCCGCTGCCGCCCGCCGGGAGCCCGCCTGTCCGCGGCCGCCGCGGCGTCTGGATCGCCGGCCTGCTGGTGTTGCTGCTGGCCGGCGGCGGCTGGTACTGGTATAGCCACCGCGGCGCGTCCGATGCCGGCCAGGCGGGCCAGCCTGGCCCCGGCGGCCGCATCCCGGGTGGGCCCGGCGGCCCCGGCCGCGGCATGGGCGGCCCGGCCGCCCCGGTGGTGGTCAGCCCGGTCGTGCAGCGCGATATGGACGTGGTGCTCAATGGCCTGGGCAACGTGACCCCGGTCGCCAACGTCACGGTGCGCGCCCAGGTCTCCGGCCCGCTGCTGCGCGTGCTGTTCAAGGAAGGCCAGATGGTCAAGGCCGGCGATCTGCTGGCCGAGATCGACCCGCGTCCGTTCCAGGCCGCGCTCGACCAGGCGCTGGGGCAACTGGCGCGCGACCAGGCGCTGCTGCAGAACGCGCGCATCGACCAGCAGCGCTATCGCACGCTGCTGGCGCAGGATTCGATCGCCAAGCAGCAGGTCGACACGCAGGACGCGCTGGTGCGCCAGTACGAGGGCGTGGTCAAGACCGACCAGGCCAACGTCGACAACGCCCGCCTGCAGCTGGGCTACACCCGCATCAAGGCGCCGACCTCGGGCCGCATCGGCCTGCGCCAGGTCGACCCGGGCAATATCGTCAGCACCTCGGACGCCAACGGCATCGCGCTGATCACGCAGATCCAGCCGATCGCCGTGCTGTTCTCGATCCCGGAAGACAACCTGCCCAGCGTGCTCAGGCAGCTGAACGCCGGCCAGACGCTGCCGGTGCAGGCCTGGGACCGCCAGGCGCGCAACAAGCTGGCCGACGGCACGCTGCTGACCACGGACAACCAGATCGATACCACCACCGGCACCGTGCGGCTCAAGGCCGTGTTCCGCAACGACGACGGCATGCTGTTCCCGAACCAGTTCGTCAATGTGCGGATGCGCGTCGATACGCTGGCCGGCGCCACCGTGGTGCCGGTAGCAGCGATCCAGCGCGGCCAGCAGGGCACCTTCGTCTATGTGGTCGACCAGGAGAACAAGGTCAAGGTGCAGACCGTCGCGCTCGGACCCAGCGACGGCGAACAGACCGCGGTGCTGCGCGGCGTGCGGCCCGGCCAGCGCGTCGTGGTCGACGGCGCCGACCGGCTGCGCGAGGGCATGACGGTGCAGACCGTCGATCCGGCCGCGCGCGCCGCGGCGGTGGCGCCGGCCAGCGAACCGCGCGCGCGTGGCCGCCGCCTGCGTGCAGGCGGCGCGTCCGGTCCCGAGGCTGTGGGCCCTCGTGGCGCTGGCCAGCAGGGCGATGCCAGCGCACCGGCCGCCGGGCCTGCCCCTTCCGCGGCCCCTTCCGCTACCCCGGCCTCGGCCGCCGCCGCGCCGGCACCACGCCAATGAGCCCGCGCCGTATCGAGGACGCTGCATGAACCCCTCACGCCTATTCATCGAGCGGCCGGTCGCCACCGCGCTGCTGATGCTCGCGATCCTGCTGTCCGGGCTGGTCGCCTACCGGATGCTGCCGCTGTCGGCGCTGCCCGAGGTCGACTACCCGACCATCCAGGTCACCACGCTGTATCCCGGGGCCAGCCCCGACGTGATGACCTCGGCGGTGACGGCGCCGCTGGAGCGCCAGTTCGGCCAGATGCCGGGGCTCAAGCAGATGTCGTCGTCCTCGTCGGGCGGCGCGTCGGTGATCACGCTGCAGTTCGACCTGACGCTGCCGCTGGACGTCGCCGAGCAGGAGGTGCAGGCCGCCATCAATGCCGGCAGCAACCTGCTGCCGGGCGACCTGCCGATGCCGCCGGTCTACAGCAAGGTCAATCCGGCCGACGCGCCGATCCTGACGCTGGCGATGACCTCGGACACGCTGCCGCTGCCCAAGCTGCAGGATCTGGTCGATACGCGCGTCGCGCAGAAGATCTCGCAGATCCAGGGCGTGGGCCTGGTCACCATCAGCGGCGGCCAGCGTCCCGCCGTGCGCATCCAGGCCAATCCGACCGCGCTGGCCGCGCTCGGCATGTCGATCGACGACCTGCGCACCGCAATCGGCGCGGCCAACGTCAACGGCGCCAAGGGCAGCTTCGACGGCCCGGCGCGCGCCTCCACCATCGACGCCAACGACCAGCTGCGCTCGGCCGACGAATACCGCCAGATCATCATCGGCTACCGGAACGGCGCGCCGATCCGCATCACCGACGTCGCCACCATCGTCGACGGCCCGGAAAACTCGCGCCTGGCGGCGTGGGCCAACGGCAAGCCGGCCATCGTCGTCAACATCCAGCGCCAGCCCGGCGCCAACGTGATCGCCGTGGTCGACCGCATCAAGACCATGCTGCCGCAGCTGCAGGCGTCGCTGCCGGCCTCGGTCAAGGCCGAGGTGCTGACCGACCGCACCACCACCATCCGCGCCTCGGTGCGCGACGTCCAGTTCGAGCTGCTGCTGGCAATCGCGCTGGTGGTGATGGTGATCTTCGTCTTCCTGCGCAACGTGCCGGCGACCGTGATTCCCGGCGTGGCGGTGCCGCTGTCGCTGGTCGGCACCTTCGGCGTGATGTACCTGGCCGGCTTCTCGATCAACAACCTGACGCTGATGGCGCTGACCATCGCGACCGGCTTCGTCGTCGACGACGCCATCGTGATGATCGAGAACATCATGCGCTACATCGAGAAGGGCGAATCGCCGATGGCGGCCGCGCTCAAGGGCTCCAGGCAGATCGGCTTCACCATCATCTCGCTGACGTTCTCGCTGGTGGCGGTGCTGATCCCGCTGCTGTTCATGGGCGATGTGGTGGGCCGGCTGTTCCGCGAATTCGCGGTCACGCTGGCGGTGTCGATCCTGATCTCGGCGGTGGTATCGCTGACGCTGACGCCGATGATGTGCGCCCGCATGCTGCGCCATGTGCCCGAGGACCAGTTGCCGCGCTTTCATCGCGCCACCGGCGCCTTCTTCGACCGCGTGATCGAGCGCTACGGCCACGCGCTGAACTGGGTGCTCGGGCGGCAGCGCGCGACGCTGCTGGTCGCGATCGGCACGCTGGCGCTGACCGTGGTGCTGTACCTGGCGATTCCGAAGGGCTTTTTCCCGGTGCAGGACACCGGCGTGATCCAGGGTGTCACCGAGGCCTCGCAGAGCATCTCGTTCCAGGCGATGGCGCAAAAGCAGCGCGCGGTCTCCGAGGAGGTGCTGAAGGACCCGGCGGTGCAGAGCGTGTCGGCCTTCATCGGCGTCGACGGCACCAACACCACGATGAACGCCGGCCGCATGCTGATCAACCTGAAGCCCAAGGGCGAGCGCGACGACATTGCGACCGTCACCGAGCGGCTGCAGGCCGCGGTGGAAGAGATGGGCGGCGTCTCGCTGTACATGCAGCCGGTGCAGGACCTGACGATCGAGGACCGGGTCTCTCGCACGCAGTACCAGTTCACGGTGGAAGACCCGGATCCGCAAACCCTGGCCACCTGGGTGCCGAAGCTGGTCGAGCGGCTGAAGGAGGAACCCGAATTCCGCGACGTCGCCACCGACCAGCAGAACAACGGTCTGCGCGTCTATGTCGATATCGACCGCGATGCGGCCGCGCGCTTCGGCATCACCACCGCGGTGATCGACAGCGCGCTGTACAGCGCCTACGGCCAGCGGCTGGTGTCGACGATCTTCACGCAGTCGAGCCAGTACCGCGTGGTGCTGGAGGCGATGCCCGAATTCCGCGACAACCCGCAGGCGGTGGCCGAGCTGCGCCTGCCCTCCTCGTCCGGCGGACAGGTGCCGCTGGGCGCCTTCGCCCGCATCAGCGAGCGCACCGGGCCGCTGGTGATCAACCACCAGGGCCAGTTCCCTGCCGCGACGATCTCGTTCAACCTGGCGCAGGGCGCGTCGCTGGGCCACGCCGTCGACAAGATCAAGCAGGTCGAGCAGGAAATCGGCCTGCCGATCTCGATGCAGACCACCTTCCAGGGCGCGGCGCTGGCGTTCAGCGCGTCGCTGTCGAACACGCTGTGGCTGATCCTGGCCGCGGTGGTCACCATGTATATCGTGCTCGGCGTGCTGTACGAGAGCACCATCCACCCGGTGACGATCCTGTCGACGCTGCCGTCCGCCGGCGTCGGCGCGCTGCTGGCGCTGCTGCTGGCCGGCCATGACCTTGGCATCATCGCGATCATCGGCATCATCCTGCTGATCGGCATCGTCAAGAAGAACGCGATCATGATGATCGACTTCGCGCTGGAGGCCGAGCGCGAACGCGGCATGGCGCCGCGCGACGCGATCTTCGAGGCCTGCCTGCTGCGCTTCCGCCCGATCCTGATGACGACGATGGCCGCGCTGCTGGCCGCGCTGCCGATGATGCTGGGTACCGGCATCGGCTCGGAGCTGCGCCGGCCGCTGGGCATCACGATGGTGGGCGGCCTGCTGGTCAGCCAGGTGTTGACGCTGTTCACCACGCCGGTGATCTACCTCGCGTTCGATCGGGTCGCCGGCCGGCTCAAGGGCTGGCGGCGCCGGCGCTTCGGCGATCCGGATGCCGACGTGGATGCGGACTTCGGCCCGGGCGGCACTCCGGGGGGCACCCCGGGCGCGCCCCCGCCCGTCGACACGCCGAGGGCGCCATGAACCTGTCGGCCATCTTCATCCACCGGCCGGTCGCGACGGCGCTGCTGACGCTCGGCATCCTGCTGGCGGGGCTGGCCGCGCTGCGGATGCTGCCGGTATCGCCGCTGCCGCAGGTCGACTACCCGACCATCTCGGTGTCGGCGTCGCTGCCGGGCGCCAGTCCGGAGACCATGGCCGCCACCGTGGCGACGCCGCTGGAGCGCGCGCTCGGCTCGATCGCCGGCGTCAACGAGATCACCTCGAGCAGCTCGCTCGGTTCGACGCGGATCGTGCTGCAGTTCGACCTGTCGCGCGACATCGACGGCGCCGCGCGCGATGTGCAGGCGGCGATCAACGCCTCGCGCGCGACGCTGCCGAGCAGCCTGCCGGGCAACCCGACCTATCGCAAGGTCAATCCGTCGGACGCGCCGATCATGATCATCGCGCTGACCTCGCCGACAATGACGCGCGGTCAGCTGTACGACGCGGCCTCGACGATCCTCGCGCAGAAGCTGTCGCAGATCGAGGGCGTCGGCCAGGTCACGATCGGCGGCGCCTCGCTGCCGGCGGTGCGGGTCTCGCTCAATCCCACGGCGCTCAACAAGTACGGCATCGCACTGTCCGACGTGCGCAACGCGATCAGCGCGACCAATGCGAACCGGCCGCTGGGCGTGGTCGAAAACGAGACCAAGGCGTGGCAGATCTACGCCAACGACCAGGCGATGAAGGCGGAAGACTATATGCCGCTGATCATCCGCTATGCGACGCCGGGCAGCTATTCCACGACCACCGCCGGCGCGCTGATCGCCAGCACATCGAGCGCGACCTCGGGTGGCACGGTGCGCACCACCACCGTCAACGGCGTGACCACCACCACGGTGACGGCCGGCGGCACGACCACCACCACGGTCAACAATGCCAGCGGCAGCAACGCGGCTACCAGCGGGCCGAATTCCTTCGCGGTGCCGGTGCGACTGTCCGACGTCGCCACCGTGACCGACTCGGTGCAGGACGTGCGCAACGCCGGCTCGGCCAATGGCGAGCCGTCGGTGCTGCTGGTGCTGAACCGCTCCCCCGGCGCCAACATCATCGAGACCGTCGATCGCGTCAACGAGATGCTGCCGACGCTGCGCCAGATGATCCCGGCCGCGATCTCGATGGACGTGATGATGGACCGCACGCCGACCATCCGCGCGTCGCTGCGCGAGGTCGAACACACGCTGATCATCTCGGTGGCGCTGGTGATCATGGTGGTGTTCCTGTTCCTGCGCAACGTGCGCGCCACGCTGATCCCCAGCGTCGCGGTGCCGGTGTCGCTGATCGGCACCTTCACCGTGATGTACCTGGCCGGCTTCTCGCTGAACAACCTGTCGCTGATGGCGCTGACGATCGCCACCGGCTTCGTCGTCGACGATGCGATCGTCGTGCTGGAAAACATCTCGCGCCATCTGGAGGCCGGCATGCGGCCGGTGCAGGCCGCGCTGCGCGGCGCGCGCGAAGTGGGCTTCACGGTGATCTCGATGAGCCTGTCGCTGATCGCGGTGTTCATCCCGCTGCTGCTGATGGGCGGCATCATCGGCCGGCTGTTCCAGGAGTTCGCGATCACGCTGTCGGTGGCGATCCTGGTGTCGCTGGTGGTATCGCTGACCACCACGCCGATGATGTGCGCGCGGCTGCTGCGCGCTCCGGAGCAACAGCGCCCGCCCGGCCGCTGGTATCGCGCCAGCGAGCGCGTGTTCACCTGGATCAACGAGCGCTATGCGCGCTCGCTGTCGGTGGCGCTGCGGCACAGCCGGCTGGTCTGGCTGATCCTGCTGGTGACCATCGGCCTGAACGTCTGGCTCTATGTGATCGTGCCGAAGGGCTTCTTTCCGCAGCAGGACACCGGCCGGCTGATCGGCTTCATCCGCGCCGACCAGGCCACCTCGTTCCAGGCGATGCGCCAGAAGCTCGACAGCTTCATCCGCATCGTGCAGTCCGACCCCGCGGTGGTCAACGTGACCGGCTTTACCGGCGGCTCGCAGCGCAATACCGGGCAGATGTTCGTCACGCTCAAGCCGCTGACGGAACGGACCGAGACGGCCAACGAGGTGATCGCGCGGCTGCGGGTCAAGCTCGCCAGGGAGCCCGGCGCGAGCCTGTTCCTGGTGCCGGTGCAGGACATCCGCATCGGCGGCCGGCAAAGCAGTTCGCAATACCAGTTCACGCTGCGCTCGGACGATCTCGAGGTGCTGCGCGCGTGGGAGCCCAAGGTCCGCAATGCGCTGTCGAACCTGAAGGAGCTCGAGGACATCGACACCGACACCAACGACAAGGGGCTGCAGACCTCGGTGATCGTCGATCGCGACACCGCGTCGCGGCTCGGCGTCACGATGCAGCAGGTCGACTCGCTGCTGAACGACGCCTTCGGGCAGCGGCTGGTATCGACGATCTACCACCCGCTGAACCAGTATCGCGTGGTGATGGAACTGAGCCAGGAGTATCTGCAGGGACCCAACGCGCTGAAGGACATCTATGTGGTGACCGGCGCCGGCAATCGGGTGCCGCTGTCGGCGTTCGCACGCGTGGTGCCGACCAATACGCCGTTGGGTGTCAACCACCAGGGCCAGTTCGCCGCGTCGACGATCTCGTTCAACCTCGCCGAGGGCGTGTCGCTGTCGCAGGCCACCGAGCGCATCCAGCACGAGATGGCGCGGATCGGCGCGCCCGAATCGCTGCAGGCCAATTTCGCCGGGACCGCCAGCGCCTTCCAGGAGTCGCTGCGCAGCCAGCCGATCCTGATCCTGGCCGCGCTGATCACGATCTACATCGTGCTGGGCATCCTGTACGAAAGCTATGTGCACCCGCTGACGATCCTGTCGACGCTGCCATCGGCCGGCGTCGGCGCGCTGCTGGCGCTGCTGGCCTCGGGCACCGAGTTCAGCGTGATCGCGCTGATCGGCGTGATCCTCTTGATCGGCATCGTCAAGAAGAACGCGATCATGATGATCGACTTCGCGATCGATGCCGAACGGCGCGAAGGACTGACGCCGCGCGAGGCCATCTATCGCGCCTGCCTGCTGCGCTTCCGCCCGATCATGATGACGACGATGGCAGCGCTGCTCGGCGCGGTACCGCTTGCGCTCGGCCGCGGCGACGGCGCCGAACTGCGCGCGCCGCTCGGCATCTCGATCGTCGGCGGCCTGCTGGTCAGCCAGCTGCTGACCCTCTACACCACACCGGTGGTCTACCTGACGCTGGACCGCTGGCGCCTGAAGTGGCAAGGCTGGAGGAATCGTCGCATTGCCCGCCGTGACGGCGGCGGCTCGCCGACCCAGCCCACGCCTGCCGGATTCGATTCGTGATGATGACCAGAGAAGCGATGACCCGTCCCTCCTCCCTGCCCCGCTGCGTCGTGATGGCCTGCGCGCTGCTGCTTGGCGCCTGCGCGGTCGGTCCCGACTACCAGCGGCCCGATGCGCCGCTGACGCCGACCTTCAAGGAGGCGCCGGCCGAATGGGGCCAATGGAAGCCCGCCGAGCCGGGCGACGCCAGCCAGCGCGGCGACTGGTGGACCGTGTTTGGCGATCCGCAGCTGGACGCGCTGATGGCGCGCGTGAAGATCTCCAACCAGACCATCGCCGCCGCCGAGGCCCAGTACCGCCAGGCCACCGCGATCCTGCGCGCGGCGCGCGCGGGCTTCTTCCCGGTGGTCGGCGCGCAAGCCAGCGTGGACCGTTCGCGCAGCGGCAACGGCAACATCAGCAGCGGGCAGACGGCGACGCTGTCGGCCAGCTGGGAAGTCGATCTGTGGGGCCGCGTGCGGCGCCAGGTCGAAAGCAGCGAGGCCAGCGCGCAGGCCAGCGAGGCGGACCTCGCCTCGACGCTGCTGTCGACGCAGGCCACGCTGGCGCAGACCTATTTCCTGCTGCGCGTCACCGACGCCCAGCAGGCGCTGCTGCAGCGGACCGTGGCCGACTACGAGAAGTCGCTGCAACTGGTGCGCAACCAGTACCAGGCCGGCATCGCGCAACGCTCCGACGTGCTGCAGTCCGAGACGCAACTGAAGAGCGCCCAGGCGCAGCTGATCGACATCCAGATCGAGCGCGCGCAGTACGAGCATGCGATCGCGGTGCTGACCGGCCAGCCGCCGGCGGCGTTCTCGCTGACGCCGATCGACTTCACCGAGACGGTGCCGCGCGTGCCGGTTGCGGTGCCGTCGCAACTGCTGGAGCGCCGCCCGGACATCGGCGCGGCCGAGCGCCGCATGGCTGCCGCCAATGCGCAGATCGGCGTGGCGCAGGCCGCGTATTACCCGACGCTGAGCCTGTCGGCCGCAGGCGGCTTCACCTCGAGCTCGCTGGAGCGCTGGCTGTCGCTGCCGAACCGGATCTGGTCGTTCGGCCCCGAACTGGCCATGACGCTGTTCGACTTCGGCGCGCGCGGCGCGGCCAAGGAACAGGCCATCGCGGTCTACGACCAGACCGTGGCCAACTACCGGCAGACGGTGCTGACAGCGTTCCAGGAAGTCGAGGACAACCTCGCCGCGGCGCGCCTGCTCGAGCAGGAAGCGGTGGTACAGAACGAGGCCCTGCGCTCCGCGCGCGAGGCGCTGTCGCTGGTCAACAACCGCTATCGCGCCGGTACCGCGGGCCTGCTGGACGTGCTGACCGCGCAGACCGCGGCCTATACCGCCGAGCGCACCGCGCTGTCGATCGCGGGCCGGCAACTGAGCGCGAGCGTGGTGTTGATCAAGGCGCTGGGCGGGGGTTGGCAGGGGCCGGGGACGGCGGTGGCGAAGGAGGCGGGGGACGGGGCGGCGGTGGCTCGCTGAGGCACGATCGCACGTCGGCGGGATGCGGGGCGCCCGACGCCCTCTCCCCCGCCCCTCTCCCGCGAGCGGGAGAGGGGAGAAAGTCCGTCGTATCTTCGAGCGCTATCGGCGACTGTCGCGATATCCTGCTCCCCTCTCCCGCTAGCGGGAGAGGGGTTTGGGGAGAGGGCAAACGGCGCCCGCAGATACCCGCAGATCAACCGCCTCCACGCCGCCGCGGCGCCGGCTGCGGCAGCGGCTGGTGGCTGACCCGCTCCTGCAGCCACGCGCCCGCCTTGCCGAGCGGACGCTGCTTGTGCCAGACCAGCTCCATCGCCACCGGCCAGTCCTGATCGTCGAAGTCGAGCTCGGGCGAAACCAGTTGCGCGGCGGCCGGCGAGTTGGCGGCGACGTGCCACGGCACGAAGGCCCAGCCCAGTTCGCGCTTGACCAGCTCGACGATGACCCAGTGGCTCTCGACCCACCAGACCTCGGCGGCCACGCGCAGGCGCATCTTCTCCTCGCTGTCGCTGCGCACCGCCACCATCAACTGGCGATGGCGCTTGAGCTCTTCCCAACCGACGCGCCGCTGCGCCGCCAGCGGATGGTCGGGCGCGCAGATGATCTGCATCGGCACCCAGCCCAGCCCGCGGAAGGCCAGCGCGGGGGGCAGCACCTCCTGCCGCCACATCAGGCCCAGATCGGCGCCGCCCTCGAGCACCAGCCGGCTGACGTCCTCCATCACCGGGAACAACAGCTCCAGCTCGACCGCGGGAAACCGGTGGGAGAACTCCTCCAGCAGCACGCCCAGCGTCTCTTCCGGATACAGCTCGTCGACCGCCAGCACCAGACGGCTCTCGACGCCCTCGCCCAGGCTCTTGGCCACGCCGCGGAAATGCTCGCAGCGCTCCAGGATCACGCGGGCCTCGACCAGCAGGCGCTCGCCCGCCGGCGTCAGCGCGGGATAGCGTCCGCTGCGGTCGAACAGCGCATTGTCCAGATCGATCTCGAGATTGGAGACGGCGGTGCTGACCACCGACTGCGCCTTGCCGAGGCGGCGCGCCGCGGCCGAAAACGAGCCGGTCTCGGCGGCGGCGACGAAGGCTTGCAGTTGTTCGAGGGACAGGCTCATGGCGGTACTCGGCTGGAACGCGGGAACGCGGGAAGGGTCATGTTGCCACAATTCCGGCGATCCATCTGGATAAGCGATACTTCCCAACTTGTATCTGCTGCCCTACCCGATAGACTGGACGCCATTGTCTTTGATGGAGCAGCACAATGCGCGGTACGCTCGACAGAATCCGTCACACGGTCGGCTTCGAACTGATCGGCCTGCTGATCTTCGCGCCCCTGGGCAGCTGGGTGTTCGGCTACGCCCTGCACCAGATGGGCGTGATCGCCGCAGTGGCCTCGCTGATCGCGGCGATCTGGAACTACGTCTACAACCTGATGTTCGACAAGGCCATGGTCCGGCTGACCGGGTCGGTGCGCAAATCGCCGGCGGTGCGCGTCTGCCATGCGCTGTTGTTCGAGCTTGGCCTGTTGACGGTGTTTCTGCCCGGGGTCGCGTGGTATCTGAAGATCAGCCTGCTCGACGCGCTGCTGATGGACCTGGCGGTGGCAGGCTTCTACGTGGTCTACGCGTTCGTCTACAACTGGGCCTACGACATCGTGTTTCCGGTGCCGAGTCGCACGGTCGCCAATGAAGCCTCGGGAAGCGAGCCGGCCTGATCGGCAACCGCGATAGTGCGAGTACCAAAAGAAGACGCCCCGGCCAATCGGCCGGGGCGTTGTGCATTGATGCCAGCGATCGTGCCGCGGCAAACCGCGAGGAAACGCGGCAGAACGCGGCGCCTTCGCGATCCTTACTTCTTGTCGTCGGTCAACACATTGCCGACCACACCGCCCAGTGCGGCGCCGCCCAGCGTGGCGCCCGGTCCGCCAATGATGGTGGCGCCGGCGACCCCGCCCACACCCGCGCCGATGGCGGTGTTGCGCTGCTTGGGGGTCATGTCGGCGCAGCCCGCGGTGGCAAGCAGCGTGGCCAGCGCGAACGACAGGGTAAGGGTACGCATCGAAAGCTCCTTGTACGGGCGAGAAGTAGTTCGATTGTGCGGGCCAGCGCGCCGGGCCGGCAGACGAAGGCCACCTATGCCGCTGTCAGATAAATCCCACATCGGTTCCAGCGTTCTCACGCGCCGCCGGCGTGGTGCGACACCTTGTCATCGGTGCGCGTTAGACTTCGGTCGCGCCAATGCGAGCCCTCCATGCTGCCGACTTCCGCCCTCCGCCCTTCGCAGTTCCGCCCGTCGCTGTTCCGCCCGTTTGCAGCCCTGCTGTTGCTCTGCCTGACGCCGCCGGCATGGGCCGCGCGGCCTCTGGTCACCGACGACGCCCGCATCGTCGATCCGCAATCGTGCCAGCTCGAATCGTGGCTACGCTTCAATCGCGACGGCACCGAGCGCTGGGCCATGCCCGGCTGCAATTTCACCGGCAACTTCGAATGGACGTTCGGCGGCGCGGTGCAGCGATACGGAGACGGCCCGGGCAACGCCCTCACCGATCTGCAGTTCCAGGGCAAGACCGTACTGAAGCCGGTCGAGACCAACGGCTACGGCGTCGCGCTGACGGTCGGCATGACGGAATACCCGAAGGCCGCGCCGCGCAGGACTCCAGGGGGCCTCTACCTCAATCTGCCGCTGACGGTGTCGATGCGCGACGACCGTCTGCTGCTGCATGCGAATCTCGGCGCCACCCACGATCGCGCCGAACGGCAGACCCGCATGACCTGGGGCGTGGCGAGCGAAGCGATGATCAGCGAGCGTTGGGCCATGATCGCGGAGAGCTTCGGCGAAAGCGGCGACCGGCCGTGGATCCAGCTCGGCGCGCGGGTCTGGATCGTGCCGCAGCGCGTCCAGATCGACATGACCTGGGGCACCCAGCTGAACCAGCCGCGCGAGACGCGTTTCGTGTCGGTCGGCCTGCGGCTGCTGTCGCCGAGCTGGGGACAGTGAGCGGCGCCCTGGCCGCTGCATCCGCCTGCGAGCCGATCTTGCACGGTCCGGCGATTTAGTTATACTCCATAACAATTCATCGCACACACAGAGCGGGCCGCCCGTCGCGGGCAGGTCTGCCACAGGAGACACCATGCGCATCGCCATCGCAGGCGGCGGCATTGGCGGGCTGACGCTCGCGCTGCTCTGCCATCGCCACGGCATCGACGCCGAAGTCTGGGAAGCCAGCGAATCGCTGAAGCCGCTGGGCGTCGGCATCAACCTGCTGCCCCATGCGGTCCGCGAACTGGCCGAGCTCGGCTTGCAGCCGGCGCTCGCGCAGATCGCGATCGAGACCAGCTCGCTGTCCTACTACAACAAGTTCGGCCAACGGATCTGGCACGAGCCGCGTGGACTGGCCGCGGGCTATCCCTATCCGCAGTTCTCGGTGCATCGCGGCGAGCTGCAGATGCTTCTCTATCGGACCGCCGTGCAGAGGCTCGGCGCCGATCGCGTGCATACCGGCCATGCCTTCGAGACGGTGCATGACACCGGCGCGCGACCCGGCGCGCCGGTGCAATTCACGCTGCGCCGGCGCGCGGACGGGGCCGAGGTGCAGGCGAGCGCCGATGTGCTGGTCGGCGCCGACGGCATCCATTCCGCGGTCCGGCGGCAGTTCTATCCGAGCGGCGACGCCCCGCGTTTTTCGCGGCGGATGCTGTGGCGCGCGGTCACCGAGGCGCCGCCCTATCTCGACGGTCGCTCGATGTTCATGGCCGGCCATCAGGACCAGAAATTCGTCGCCTATCCAATTTCCGAGCCACTACGCCAGCAGGGCCGCTCGCTGATCAACTGGATCGCCGAGCTGCGCGTGCCGGACGACGCGTCGGACACGCCGCCGCGCAGCGACTGGAACAGGCAGGTCGACAAGTCGGTGTTCCGCGAGGCCTTCGTCGGCTGGCGCTGGAACTGGATCGACATTCCGGCGCTGATCGATGGCGCCGCCGCGATCTACGAATTCCCGATGGTCGACAAGGATCCGCTGCCGCGCTGGACCTTCGATCGCGTCACGCTGCTCGGCGACGCCGCGCACCCGATGTACCCGATCGGCTCGAACGGCAGCGCACAGGCAATCGTCGATGCCCGCCATCTGGTCGATTGCCTGCTGGGCACGCCCGATACCGCTTACGCGCTGCGCGAGTACGAGGCCGAGCGCTTGCCGCGCACGGCCGGCATCGTGCTGCGCAACCGGCTCAACGGTCCCGAGCAGGTCATGCAGCTGGCAGAGCTGCGGGCGCCGCAGGGCTTCACCGATATCGAGCAGGTCATTCCACGCACCGAGCTCGAAGCGATCGCATTGCGCTACAAGCAGCTGGCGGGATTCGATCGGCAGTCCGTGCAGGGCGGCACACGCTGACCGCTTGAACATCATAAGAAAGGGAGACAACCGATGACACTTCGCCGCACCGCGCTTGCGCGCCTGACCCTGACGCTGGCCGCCGCCGGCTCGATTTCCGGCACCGCGCTGGCCGACGTCACCGTCGGCGTCAGCATTTCCTCGACCGGGCCGTCGGCCTCGCTCGGCATTCCGCAGAAGCAGTCGCTGGGCCTGCTGCCGCAGCAGATCGCCGGCGAGACGATCCGCTATGTGGTGCTCGACGACGGCTCGGATCCGACCCAGGCCACCAAGGTCGCGCGCCGCTTCGTCAGCGAGGACAAGGTCGACATCATCCTCGGCTCGTCGGCGGTGGCGCCGTCGATTGCGATCGCCGAAGTCGCCGACGAAAGCAAGACCGTGCAGCTGGCGTTCTCGCCGATCGAACTGAAGCCCGGCCGCGGCGAATGGACCTACCGGCTGGCGCAGCCGATCAAGCTGATGGCGGATGCCGTCGCGGCAACCGCCAAGGCCAACGGCGTCAAGACGATCGGTTTCATCGGCTTCGCCGACGCCTATGGCGAGACCTGGCTGAAGGAGTTCACGACCGCGGCGGCGGCCAACGGCATCCGCGTCGTCGCCACCGAACGCTACGCGCGCTCCGATACCGCGGTCACCGCGCAAACGCTGAAGCTGATATCGGCGCGGCCGGACGCGATGCTGATCGCCGGCGCCGGCACCGGTGCCGCGCTGCCCCACACCACGCTGCGCGAGCGCGGCTATCGCGGGCCGGTCTACCACACGCACGGCGCGGCGACCAAGGACCTGATCCGCATCGGCGGCAAGGCCGTCGACGGCGCCATCCTGCCGGCCGGGCCGGTCATCGTGCCCGAACAGCTCGCCGCCGACAGCGCGCCGAAGAAGCCGGGGCTTGACTACGTGAGCCGCTACGAAAAGCAGTACGGCGCGGAAAGCCGCACCCAGTTCGGCGCGCATCCCTACGATGCCGGCCTGGTGCTGCAACGGATCGTGCCGGTCGCGCTGAAGCGGGCCAAGCCCGGCACGCCGGAATTCCGCGCGGCACTGAAGGCGGCGCTGGAGAGCGAGCGCGAGATCGTGGTCTCGCATGGCGTGCTGAACTACACCAGCCAGGACCACTTCGGCTTCGACCAGCGCGGCCGCGTGATGCTGACCATCGACAACGGCAACTGGAAGCTGCTCAAGTGATGGCCGATTTCGCCCTGCCCGCCTTGCCGACGCCGAAGCTCGAGCATGTGGCGGACTTCAGCTTCCGCCTCGGTCCGGCGATCGAGGTGGGCGCCAGCGCGGTGGGTGTGCGGCGCGTGATTCCGATCCTCGATGGTGTCGTCGGTGGCCCGCTGCTGCGCGGCCGAGTGCTGCCCGGCGGCGCCGACTTCCAGCTGATCCGGCCAGACCTTGGCGACGGCGTCACGGTCGCGGAGATCGAAGCGCGCTACGTGGTGGAGACCGATGATGGCGCACGGATCTATATCGTCAACGCGGGCCTGCGCAGCGGTCCCGCCGACGTGCTGGCGCGGCTGTCCGCTGGCGAGACGGTCGATCCGTCGCTGATCTACTTCCGGACGGCGCCGCGCTTCGAAACGCAGGCGCCCGCCTATCGCTGGCTGATGCAACACACCTTCGTCGCCACCGGCGCCCGTTTCCCGGACCGCGTGCGGATGCGATACTTCCGCGTCGCCTGAACGGATGGCGGGCTGCACGCCGGCCATCCCCTCCTCCATGTCCGCTTCGTCGCCCTCGTCTCGATCTTCCCGTTCCCCGCGCAAGACCCGCGATACGCTCGCGCCCGACCTCGCGACCGAAGCCGGCGGCTTCGATCCGCATCTGCCGGACGTCGACTATGGGGTGCTGGACAACCTGATCGGCTACGCGATCCGCCGCGCGCAGATCCGGCTCCACGAGGATTTCGTCCGTTCGCTGGCGCCGTGGAACATCACGCCGCCACGCTTCTCGGCGCTGGTGCTGATATCGCGCAATCCGGATCTGAAGCTGACTGACCTGGCCCGGATCATGGGGATCGCCCGTTCGGGGGCGGTGCTGCTGGTCGATGCGCTCGAGGAGATGAAGCTGGTGGCGCGACGGCCGGCCGAGAACGATCGGCGTGCGTTCAGCCTGGTGTTGACGGCGGCCGGGCGCCGCACGCTGGAGGCGGCGATCGAGGCAGTCTGCGATCACGATGCGAGGATGGCGCAGGCCCTGTCCGAACAAGAACGGCAGACTCTGAGGCGGCTGTTGGCGCGACTGGCATAAAAGCCGGCGGGACGGCGCTCGAATGTCACTACGCCGTTGCAGCGAGGGGGCGGCTGTCGGAATCCTTTAGCTGTCGAAATTTCTGAGAAGCATCGCTGAAGTGCGCTGGTTACGCTTCGCTGTCCGGAAGCCCCCGCCAACGTTGCTCCTGAACGGTTGGTATTTTCTCAACGTAACCACCGAGCTGCCATGTATCCGTCCACCGTGAGCCAGTCCCAACCCATCGCAGGCCCGTCCAGCCGCAAGCTTCCCGCGGATCCGCCCCGCGATAGCTCCATTCCGGCCGAGAACGCGCTCCCCGCTAACGAGATCCAAGTCGCAGGCGCCCATGCGGCAGCGGCCGATGGCACGGAACAAGCGCGAAACGCGGATGCCGCCGCCAGCCCTCCGTTGCCTCGTGTCACTGATTCCCTGGATAACAGTTGGCAAATACTGACCACGGCGGTACACGCGTTACCCGCGTCAGAGCGCAAGGAAACGGTGCTCTCGGCCATGGCACAGTGCGGCAAGAAGGTCGCCAAAGCTCAGGATGCTGCTGCGAAGATCGAATTTTGGGATACAGCGCAAGCCAGGGAACTGCGCATCAAGCACCAGGAACTCTTGCGCCTACGCAGCGAAATCAAGGAGTGCTCGCAATCGGTTACGGAGGCGCTCCAGGACCTCGATCACTTGGCCACCCAAATCGACGAATATCCAGACAACGAATCGCCAAGCACCAAGGCCATGGTATTGGCGAGCATCGCCGGCGTAGCGGGCGCACTGGCGATGCTGATTGTCACGGTCGCGTTCCCGCCGCTGGGTCTCGTGTTACTGGGCGGGTTGGCATTTGGCGGCGCGGCCGGTGGCGGCTATCTGATCCACAAGATATGCCAGGCCGCCTCCGCGCACGAGGGCTTCGAAAAGGCGAACAGCAACGTGTCGGGCTACCTCAGGCAATCTCTGGAACAGGCCAATGCCTTGGAACGCCGGTTCAATAGCGAATTGATCCCGGCGCTGATGAAGAACGCCAACGTACTAGCCACAGAGAAACTACAGGAGTTTCTCGATGCGCAGATCGCGCTTGCGCCATTCGAGCAGAATGACGATTCTGTGGAGGCGAGGCAAGCATGGCGAAACGATGTGTACCAGCAGTTGGTCAAGGACCTCCCCAGGGATCAGAGCGAACTGGTGTATCCCTGCGAAATTGGCGGCGAACCATTGCTTCCGCATGGGCGCCGTATCGGAGTTGACGAGGCGATGACGATCGTCGGAAAAAAGATCGAAGCGGCCGCCGGGGACGACATCGACACTGCGGATGCCTTACTGTATTTGGTCGCGCAGCGCCCACGCAATGCCGTGGAGAATGCGGCCAAGATGGCCGCCTCCGCGGCTATCGGCCTTCCTTCCGGGATACCGATCGCAGGGGGGTCAGCAATCAATCTCGTGCAGATAGTGTGCGACGAAAGTGGAAAGGCCGTCGGCGGAAAAATCACGTACAAGCTGTACCATCCGGACCGCGAACACGGTGCACCGTTGCATATCATGCCACCGGGCGTAGGGGAGCCCACCCTGGCGCCGGAAGATGCCGATCTCCTTGCTACCGCGACGTTCAAGCTCGAGGGTCGGAACATCAAGGTGACGTCGTTCGACTTCCGAGCGAGCGTTTCCTTGCTTGCGACCTGCGCCGAGATCTACGCGAACGATATTCACGAGCAGGCGCTGTCCGGGAGGGCAGATCAATTCGTGTTTCCCGACGCTCCGCTTGCCTCGTCTAGTCGAAATTCAGCAGAGGTGGCCGCCCGCGCCCGGTAGTCCCGCGATCCCAAGTGCAATTTCGGGGCATTTCTTGATGCTAAGAGGGGATGCATATGTCACTGATACCGATAGGATGGACGCACACGGCTATGCCGCGTGACATATCGGAAGCCGAACATAGCGACAAGCGGGACGCGGATCGTCCCGCTTATCTGGACGGCCTCCCTACCGAATTGAAGCTCGCGATCATCCATGCCGATCCAGACGCGGCGCTCGCCTTGATGGATACCACGCATGAATTCGAGACGCTGGTATGCGAAGGGCCTCTGCGCCCAATTTACGATTATTTCGGCCAATCTCCTGGCCGCCTAAGATCATTCTTGCAGTCGGGCATCCGGTCCGGTAAGACTGCGGCTCAATTGGTCCGTTTGGCGGAAGTGTTCCACGAGGTGACGAGCGCCCCGCTCGACTACGTACGGTACCGGGCGCGATATCTCGTGGAACTGGGAATGCTGACTCCACGGATATACAACGCCATGTGTCCTTCGTTCTTGCAAATACTCTGCGAGAAGGACACGTTGACGTTCGCATTCTCACGCCGCTTCCCTTTGCTCAGCGAAAGCGAACTGGGCGAGCATCGCAATATGATGCGACCGTACATGGATGAGCGCGAAATCAATCACGCATCGGAGCTCGATATCGTCCTGCTCCGGGTTGCACCCTCCCTCGGTCATGTCCGGCTGCTGAAACTCGCTGGCGAACAGTTGAGCGACCGTAACCGCTTCGGCCGATATCTGATCGAGCGGATATTCAACAATCGCGGCGAGGCTGTGGAGCGGGCGAAACAGGATGGGGCCGCGCTTGCTTATACGTTGACGCGGTACTTTTGCGCGGACGACCTTCGGTTTATCGATTGCAATCGAAGAGCCACGGATGGCGCGCTTTACCGGACTGCTTTCGGCGGCCGCGGAAGATCTTCCGCGGACCGCCAATCGGCTGACAGCGCGTCCGCAGGCCGCGATTTTGACCATCACTGGCAGCGGTGCCACGTCCATGTCCTGTTCCAGCAAGTAGGCAGGGACGGCTAGCGCGTCAAGCACTTCGACGGCGACGATGCATCGTGGCCGTCGATTCGGGGTCGCGGTCGCATGATTGAAGACGACTACGGTACCATGCTGCCCATGCCTGCTCGCCTCCTTCTCGCCCGCAGCATGGTGCCTCTGCTGGCGTTTGCCTTGACATTCGGCCCCGCTGCGAACTCCGAAGCCGCCACCAAGCGGTCCAAGTCAAAGACCGCCGCTGCGAAGGCATCGGGACAGTCCACTTCCACAAAGACAGCGGCATCCAGTGCCAGGCTGCTGTCGCTCGCACAGGATCAAACGGGCCTGCCGCCGTCCGTCCTATTGGGGCTGCGGCAGGCGGGCGTACCGCTTTCCGCCACCAGCTTCTACATCGTCCGGCAAGGCGCGCCGGCGGCCACGGCCAGCTGGAACGCCCAGACCCCGATGAATCCGGCTTCCACGATGAAGCTGATCACCACCTTCGCCGGCCTGCAGCTGCTGGGCCCGAGCTACCGCTGGCAGACCTCGCTCTATGCGGACCGCGAGCCAGGCGCCGACGGCGTGGTCGGCAATGTCTATCTGCGCGGCCAGGGCGATCCCAAGCTGGTGCCCGAGGAAATGGCCAAGCTGGTGGCCGCGGCGCGGCGCGCCGGCGTGACCACGATTGCCGGCGACGTGGTGCTCGATCGCAGCTACTTTCAGAATGGACTCGACAATGGCGGCACCATCGACGGCGAGTCCCATCGCGCCTACAACGTGGCGCCCGACGCGCTGCTCTATTCGTTCAAGACCCTGTCGTTCACGCTGACGCCGGACGCGGCCACGCAGACGGTCGGGGTCTCCGTCATGCCGCCGCTGGCGCAGCTGCGCCTGGACAATCGGCTGGCGCTGACCAACGGCCGCTGCGGCGACTGGCGCGCCGGCGCGACGCCGACGCTGTCGCCGCAGACGGACGGCACCGTGGTCGCGTCGTTCGACGGCAGCTACTCCGCCGATTGCGGCGAGCAGGTGCTGAACTACGCCGCGCTCACTCATGACGACTTCATCGGCGGCGGCTTTGTCGCGCAATGGCTGGCGGCAGGCGGCACCTTCGCCAAGCCGCCCGCGATCCGCAGCGGCCGCGTGCCGCGGCCCGCGTTCCGGCTGACGCGCCACTATGGATTGCCACTGGCAGACATCGTCCGCGACATCAACAAGTATTCCAACAACGTGATGGCGCGCCAGCTGTTCCTGACCATCGGCGCGGAGCTCGACCGAGGCGGCCCGGCCAGTACCGCGCGCTCGGCGGCGGTAATCCGCCGCTGGCTGTCGCACCAGGGGCTCGACATGCCGGGGCTGATGCTGGACAACGGCTCGGGACTGTCGCGGCAGGAGCGCATCAGCGCCTACGATCTGGCCCGCCTGCTGCAACAGGCGCTGGCCAGCGAGGCGGCGCCGATCTTCTTAAGCTCGCTACCGGTGCTCGGCGTGGACGGCACGCTGCGCAACCGGCTGACACGCAGCAGCGCGGCCGGACACGGCTACCTGAAGACCGGCACGCTGGCCGATGTGCGGGCCATCGCGGGCTATGTCGATGCGGCGGACGGCAAGCGCTACGTGGTGGTCAGCGTGATCAACCACCCGAACGCCGCCCAGGCGCAGCAGGCGCATGACGCCTTGCTGGAGTGGGTCTATCGCGGCGCGCCAGCGCCGTGATTCACATACTTGGCCACCAACGCTGAAAGTCGCGGCGTCTCCGTCATAGCAGGATGCAATCACGCTGCGTCCTGGACCGCCGCTCTGCGGACACGGACGTCCCGGATAAGTGGGACGAATTGGCGGGGAACATCTCCCCTCCCCATTGGTGATAAGGCCCGATCGGGGTCGGCATGGCCGTCTTGATCAATCCGGGCTGACCCTTTCCGCCGAACATCGCGCTGTACAGCACACCGCTCTGGGCGGATGGGGGGTTCTTGTAGATTTGCCTGAGGATGTCCGCCGACATATAGCGTTCCATGGACAACGCCAGACTGCCGGCGTCCACACTGGCGACCATCCTGATATGGCTGTCGCTGAGGTCCGAATAATCGATGGGATCCACCGCAAACACATTGCTATCGGACGGCAGGATCAGCGGGTGAGAGGGCGCACGGCTATGGTCATACTGCGCGCTGAACAGGCTGGGCATGCTCTTCTCGTTGAACGAGCCCGAGAAGCGCAGGAAGACCCTGTCCAGGCCATTGACATAGACACGCTTGCCATCGATGAACTCGATCTTGCTGCCGGCGGGCGGGGGGACCTTGCCGATGAGCCCCCGACGGCAGCGCAGGTCGTCAGTCCCCAGCAAGGGAAAATCGAGTTCAAAGGCATACAGCGCAACATCGGGGCGACAAAGCAGATCGATCAACTCCGAACACAACGCATTGTGCGACCGGACGTTGAGCATGCCGATCTGGACCAGGCGCTGCCCACGGACGCCGATATCCCGGTCAGTCAGCAGGCTCGACAGCAGAACGATCTGGCTCGCCGTCTTGCCCTGCTTCAATGCGGACTGGATAAATCGTCGGGTTCGCGCGATCGAGTTCCCAAGCTTGTCATGCAGGGCCCGCAGTACGTTACCGATGACGGATCTTTCCATCTGATGCGACGTGTCCATCAAATGCAGGGTCGATTCCGGGTCCGAACGCACGAGGTAGTCGAGGATTTCGGCCGGCAAGCAATCGAAGGCGCCGAAATGCTGGCCGCCGGACCGATTCGTCACGGGCATATGCGAGCCTCCTGAACGCCGAGTCGTCGATGCCAATATCGCTGAGGTTCCCATCGCTCTGTCCTCCTTCACCGTTTGATCAACGCCACCCCTATTCCGATGTCCTCGTGTTTGAACGCACGTTCCTGAACCGGAACCCCAGTTCTTCGTTCCGCCCCGTAGGGCGCCGCTTGTCGAACAGATCGAGGACGTCCTGCAGTGCCTCCGCGCTTGCCTTCACCTCGCGCAGGATCGATTGATCGGCTGCGTCGACAAGGGCTTGGGCATTGAATGCCGACACCGTGTTCAAGATGCGAGTGACCTCGCCAAACCCATCGAGAGTCCATTCATCGTTCCTGATGACGGAATCGATGACCTTCATGTCATCAGCACGCAGGATCGATGTGTCGACCCGTTTCAATGCAACGTTCAGCGTTTGCAGGGCGACATAGATATCCCGGTTGCGTCCCTCCAGCAGCATGTTGGAATTCGGGCGATGCGTTCTGCTGCCCCATTCCGTTATCGCGGCGAGGGCGTCGCCCACGGTCCGATAGGCTGCGTCGACCATACCGCGCAACGCCTCCCTGGTGGTGCGGCGCATATCGGCTTCATGGGTAGCATCCGGATTGACCCAGTTGGGGTTGGGCTCATCCCTGATCTCGACCTCGTCCGCCCAGGAATCCTCCCAATCTTGTGCCGGCATGCGTACGGTCAGCACCTGAGATCGCACGGGATCGAGCGTTGGCGACGGCCCCTGATCCGGCGGGTCAGCGCGCTTCGCACCATCGGCGCGGGAATCCGGCGCCTCCAGTTCCCAGAAGAGGCTTGGGTCCATGACCTTGCCGCTGCCACACAGGAACGCCGTGATTTCTGTCCATTGTTCATCCGACAGCTGGCGTGGCGTCGTCGGGCTTTTCCCCGCGGCGCGCGCCGCATCCAGGCGCAGCACGCGGGCACCTTCGTTCATGCCTGCCAGCAAGCGGACATCCGGCAAGCGATCCGGCGGCAGGCGACGCTCCGTACCGTCGGCGAAATCGTACGGTGATGTACCGTCAAGGCTCTGCAAGACCTGGTGCAGCGCCTGGAACGCCTTCCCCTGAAGGCGCGCATGCACCCGGCCCAGGTCGCGCTGGCCGACCCTGGCGGCAATATCCTGCATGGAGTTCGCCATCGTGCGGCCGGATTGCTCGAACGCCATAGTTCGCGCCTCTTCGGCGTCGTGCGTGCCGCCATGGAATAACGTGTCGCTGAACAGCCGCATACCGGCTCTTGTCGCGTTCGCCAGCGCATTGGCAAGCTGCAGCGGGGTTTCGGCCTCCAGACACAGGCGAAGGTGGTCCCGATGCGCGTTGGCAAGATTGCACAAGGCCGCCATGGGCATGCCCAGGCCCTCGCAGCGTGAGAGCCGCCGCAACTGCTCGTCATTGAGCAGATGTCCTGCTGTTCGCAGGAAGAGCGCAACGCGCATATTGAACATGGGCAAGTCCTGCGTTGCCAGCGCACTGGCGCCGGCGACGACGGCCACATTTTCGATATGGCCAATCATCCTGTCCACCTCGGCCGATGCACGCTCACGTTCACTGTCGATGCCTGACGCAAGTCGATCGACCAGCGGCGGCACGGTATCGATCTTCGCCTCGGGAATGACCGCCATCACTCCAGAGATGGATTCGGACAGGATCTGTTTGGCGGCTTGCGCCACGGCGCTTTCCATCTCCTGCACGAGCGCTTCCACTTCTGCGTCCCATCGCGCATCGCTGCCGGACGACGTCGAGGGTCCCTGAGCCTTCAATGCGGCCAGATCCGTCAGCCTGATCAAGGTCGCCCCCACGGAGCCGATCAAGGTGGCGGCGGTCGCCAGCACGCTGGCGGGACAGCGTTCGCTGGCCCGACCGACTATCGCGCTCAAGGTGCGATGACACGCCTGAAGCTGGCCGGCGCAGGCCTCCGGCGCCACGGCCGACCATGCACGCCCATACTGGTCGATCGTCTTTGCGGCATTGGCCAGGCCCGTCAGCAGCGGTCCGACTTTGTCACGGTCCACTGCCGGCATGCCATCGGCGTTGCCCGCGGACTTCGTCACGCTGGCAAAAACTGCGAAGCGATTTGCCAGATCCCGTATTTGCGCCTGCCAGAGCGTTCCCTGCGACTTGCGGGTCGCAACCTGCTCCGCGATGACGCGAAGCTTGGCGAGCTCCCGGGCGGCGTAGTCCTCGTCGCGCCGGCATAGTGCAAGCAGCGGCGTTCGGGCCGCGCGCGCCGCCGTGGCACCGTTGGCGATCGCCGGTACGCGTCCGCTGAGCACCGCAGGCTGCGTCTGAAACCAATCCTGGACGCGCGTCAACGACGCAGCATCGAGGCGCGACATCGCCAGTTCGATCGAGGCATGATAACCATCGAGTTCGGCATCGGTCATCGCCGCCTTTGCGCCACCGGCGGCCAGCAAACGCTGGAAGCGGGCCATCAGGCTTTGCTGGTCGACGTCGGCGACAATGCCTTGCACAAAATCGTGCAACAGTTCCTGATAGCGGATCGTATCGAACGAGACCGCCGCGTCGGCGGTCATGTCCGGTTCCGCCGCCTTGGCCGCGACAGTCGTCAGCAGACTGGGCAGCCGCATGCCGGCCTGCCTGAGCGCGTCCACGCGCGCGGCGGCGTGCAGGCGCAGCTCCGAATCGCCGTGGTAAGGCGTGTTTTGCAGGTCCTGACTGACAGCGCGGATTTCGGCATCGCTGGCGAGGGCCTTGGAGATCAGACGGCGCTGATGGTTGCTGTAGCGAGCGAGGGCTTGCGCGACAGCGGCGTCAAAATCGCCGCCTTCGGGAATGGCGACCGATGCCTGCGCGAAGCGAAGCAGGCATTCCCGGAGCGCGACGCGATTGCCATCGGCCCAACGCAGGCCATCGAGCAGATCGTGGATGAACTTCAGGTCTTGCGCGGAGTGGCTGCCGACAGCAGGCGACGCGGTGGGTCGGGCCGGGGCGGCGAGGACAGAATTGGACGAATGGGAGCGAGCGAAAACAGGAATACGAAACGGCATATCAGGAACTCACGGATGGAGACAGCCCGTGCAATTCCGTACAAATCCTGGACGACCGATCGCTGCGGGCATCGGCATCAAACCGACGCGGCAGTGTGTTCGAGACCGCGAGACCGCGCTTTCGATTGCAGTCGTTGCGCTTACGCCTTTGGTGTACCGGCTCCGCCAGCCATCGCGGATGCGGGCGCGGACGTCTACTGCGCCGGCGAGCTAGTGTGCGCCCTCCATCTGCAGTGTGCAGCCGGGAACGGCGCCAGTCGGGCCCTCAGTCGGAAAACGCCGCGGCGGCGCGGTGCAATCGATCCCGCACGCCTGCCCATTCCGGCGTCGGCGGCAGCGGCTCCACGTAGAGCCGGGCGAACCCCTCCTTGTCGAGGCGTCGCAACAGGCGATACAGCTCACGGGCGTAGGCGTCGGGTCCTGCCGGGGCCGGGATCCAGATGCAACGCGGATCCAGCGCGGGAGCGCCTGCTACCCATGCCACGCGCTCGCCGGTCGGCAGATCGGCCAGCGCAGCGGGCAAGTCCTGCGCTTCACGCAGATACAGCGGCGTGCGCGGCGCGTAGTGGGCCTTGAGGGTGCCCGAAGCCCGCGGTGCGGCGGCATCCGGCTGCAGCGGCGCGACACCCAGCACGGCGGCCATCATCGCCGGCGTGATCGCGCCCGGGCGCAGCAGCACCGGGCCGATGCCCTGGTCCAGCCGCGACAGGTCCACGATGGTCGATTCGATGCCGACCTCGACGCCATCGCCCTCGAGCACATAGACGCTGTCGCTGAATTCCTCGCGCACATGCTGCGCGGTGGTTGGGCTGACCTGGCCGAACTTGTTGGCCGAGGGCGCCGCGATGCCGCCGCGGCCCCGCTTGAAGCGCGACAGCAGCGCCTGTGCGACCGGATGCGATGGGCAGCGCAGCCCGATGCTGTCCTGGCCGCCTGCCACATCGGCGGGGATATGGGCGGCGCGCTTGAGGATCAGCGTCAGCGGCCCGGGCCAGAACGCGTCGATCAGGCGCTGCGCGGCCTCGGGTACCTCGTCTGTCCAATGGCCGATGTCTGCCCCGTCGACCACATGAACGATGATCGGATGGTTCGACGGCCGCCCCTTGGCCGCGAAGATGCGCGCCACCGCTTCCGGGTTCTCGGCATCGGCGCCGAGGCCATAGACGGTTTCGGTGGGAAACGCGACCAGCTGCCCTGCCTCGAGCAGGCGCGCGGCCTCATCGAGTTCAGCGGCGGTCGGCATCCGGGAAGGATGGGAAGCGGCGGCCATCGTCATCACTGTGCAGACAGACTGTGCAGGAAATCAGGGCGCGATATGCAGGACCTGCAGCGCCGCGTCGAAGGCGCGCTGCGCGTCTTCGGCACGCTCGCCGATGCAGTTGACGTGGCCCATCTTGCGTCCGGGCCGCGCGTCGCTCTTGCCGTACAGATGCAGCTTGGCGCCGGGCTGGCCAACCACGGCATCCCACGCCGGCTCCCGCTCGAGCCCGTATTCGTACCAGACGTCGCCCAGCAGGTTCAGCATCTTGCCGGCCGAATGCTGGCGCGTGCTGCCCAGCGGCAGCCGGGCCATCGCCCGCACCTGCTGCTCGAACTGGCTGGTTTCGCACGCGTCCATGGTGATATGGCCGGAGTTGTGCGGGCGCGGCGCCATCTCGTTGGCGACCAGGCTGCCGTCCTGCAGCACGAAGAATTCGATGCACAGCACGCCGACATAGCCCATCTCGCCGGCGATGGTCGCAGCGGCGGCGCGCGCGCGGTCGGCGATCTCGGCCGACACCTGACGCGAAGGCATCACCGTCGAGAACAGGATGCCGTCGCGATGGACGTTCTCGGCCAGCGGCCAGGTCGCGGTCGAGCCATCGGCGCCGCGCGCGGCCAGCACCGACACCTCATAGGCCAGCGGCAGCATCTGTTCGAGCACGCACGGCACATGCTGCATCGCGTTCCAGGCGGCGCGCACGTCGTCGTGCGTCTTGACGCGGGCCTGGCCCTTGCCGTCGTAGCCCATGCGCGCGGTCTTCAGGATGCCCGGCAGCAACTGCTCGGGCAGCTGGTCGATATCGGCATCGTGCTGGATCACCCAGTGCGGGGCCGGCGACACGCCGGTGCGCTCGGCGCAGGCGGCGAAGAACTTCTTCTCGCCGATGCGGTTCTGCGCGATCGACACGCAGTGGCCGCGCGGCGCGACGAAGGCGCCGAGCTGCTCCAGCCGTTCCAGCGACATCGACGGCACGTTCTCGAATTCGGTCGACACCGCCTGGCACAGCCTGGCCATCTCGGCCAGCGCGGCCTCGTCGGTATAGGTGGCGCACAGGTGCCGGTCGGCCACCGCGCCAGCCGGGCTGTCCTGGTCGGGATCGAGCACGCAGACCTTGTAGCCCATCGCCTGTGCGGCGTGCGTGAACATCCGGCCCAGCTGGCCGCCGCCAAGCATGCCAAGCCAGGCGCCGGGCAGGATCGGCGCGTTCGGGCCGCCGACGCCAAATTCGGCGCGCGACTCCGGCGTGTGCGCTTCGATCAGATGGGGATGGATATCGGTGGGCATGCTCGTGCGGATTTCCAGGGGAACGGTTCGCGACCGCCGGCGACGGCCGCGGGGCGTGAATCAGTGAATCAATGAAACAGTCATTCAGTCATTCGATGGGCGTGGGCGATCACAGCGGCAAGGTCATCGCGCGCGCCGCTTCGGTCTGGCGCGTGCGGAACGCTTCCAGCGCCGCGGCCAGCGCGTCGTCGGTGGTTGCCAGCGTGGCGATCGCGTGCAGCGCGGCATTGGCTGCGCCCGCCTCGCCGATGGCGAAGGTGGCGACCGGCACGCCCTTGGGCATCTGCACGATCGACAGCAGCGAATCCTCGCCGCGCAGGTATTTGGACGGCACCGGCACGCCGAACACCGGCACGATCGTCTTGGCGGCGATCATGCCCGGCAGATGCGCGGCACCGCCGGCGCCGGCGATGATCGCGCGCAGTCCGCGCGAGCGCGCCGTCTCGGCATAGCGGAACATCTCGTCGGCCATCCGGTGCGCCGATACCACCTGGGCCTCGAACGGGACGCCGAAATCCTTCAGCATCGCCACGGCGTGCTGCATCACGTCCCAGTCCGAGCTGCTGCCCATCACGACGCCGACCAGCGGCTTGTCTGTCTGGCTCACTTCCAATCCTTCTGCAAGCGGCATCGGCCGCATACGGTCTCAAACTTGTCGCCCCCCGCGCAGGCGGGGGCCCAGTGTCTTCCCTCGCGACATCAAAAGCCGCTGGGTCCCCGCCTGCGCGGGGACGACACAGAACTTACTCCAGTTCCTGCCCGGTCAGCCGGGTCAGCGCCTCGCGGTACTTGGCCGCGGTCTTCTCGACCACGTCGGCCGGCAGGGCCGGCGCCGGCGCGGTCTTGGGCCAAGGCTTGCCGTCAATGCGCACCGCCTCGAGCCAGTCGCGCACGAACTGCTTGTCGAACGACGGCGGATTGGTGCCGACCTGATAGGAGTCGGCCGGCCAGAAGCGCGACGAGTCGGCGGTCAGCACCTCGTCCATCAGCGTCAGCGTACCGTTCTCGTCCAGGCCGAACTCGAACTTGGTGTCGGCGATGATGATGCCGCGCGTGGCGGCGTAGTCGGCCGCTTCCTTGTACAGGCGGATCGAGATGTCGCGCATCTGCGCGGCCAGCTCCTTGCCGATGCGCGCCTCGACCTCGGCGAAGCTGATGTTCTCGTCGTGCTCGCCCATCTCGGCCTTGGCCGCCGGCGTGAAGATCGGCTCGGGCAGCTTCTGCGCGTTCTGCAGGCCGGCCGGCAGTTCGATGCCGCAAACCCGGCCGGTGGCCTGGTAATCCTTCCAGCCCGAACCGGCCAGGTAGCCGCGCACCACGGCCTCGACCAGGATCGGCTTCAGACGCTTGACCACCACCGCGCGGCCGCGCACCTGCGCGACTTCGTCCGCCTGCACCACGGTCTCGGGGGCGATGCCGGTCTCGTGGTTCGGCACGATATGGGCCAGCTTCTTGAACCAGAAGTTGGCCATCTGGTTCAGCACGCGGCCCTTGCCCGGAATCGGCTCGCCGAGGATCACGTCGAACGCCGACAGGCGATCGGTCGTCACGATCAGCAGCTTGTCGTCGCCGACGGCATAGTTGTCGCGCACCTTGCCATGGCCGAGCAGCGGCAGCGAGCGGATGGAGGACTGATAGAGAGCGTCAGACATAGAAATAGGTCGGCGAGCCGGAGAGAGGGAGAAACAATGAGGGGCTTCGTGCAGTCGCGAAGCCCCATCGGTCGATTCATTGGCCATGCCATGGCGCCAGCCATGGCCCGGCCCTCAGACGCCATGCGCCGAAGGCCGGGCCGCGACGGCCGAATACACGGCTCAATGCACGGCTTACTGCACCACCTGCGACAGCTTGCCCGACTTGTACTGCTCGGCGATCGCCGACAGCGCGATCGGCTTGATCTTGCCGGCCTGGCCTTCGCAGCCGAACGCGACATAGCGCGCCTTGCACACCTGCTTGGCGGCCTCGCGGGCCGGCTTCAGGTATTCGCGCGGGTCGAACTTGCTCGGGTTCTCGACGAAGAAGCGGCGGATCGCGCCGGTCATGGCCAGGCGGATATCGGTGTCGATATTGATCTTGCGCACGCCGTACTTGATCGCTTCCTGGATTTCCTCGACCGGCACGCCGTAGGTTTCCTTCATGTCGCCGCCGAACTTGCGGATTTCCTCCAGCAGTTCCTGCGGGACCGACGACGAGCCGTGCATCACCAGGTGGGTGTTGGGGATGCGGGCGTGGATTTCCTTGATGCGGCTGATCGCCAGGATGTCGCCGGTGGGCTTGCGGGTGAACTTGTACGCGCCGTGCGAGGTGCCGATGGCGATCGCCAGGGCGTCCAGCTGCGTCGCCTTGACGAAGTCGGCGGCCTGCTCGGGGTCGGTCAGCAGCATCGAGTGGTCGAGCTTGCCTTCGGCACCGATGCCGTCTTCCTCGCCGGCCTCACCGGTTTCCAGCGAGCCCAGGCAACCCAGTTCGCCCTCGACGGTCACGCCGACCGCGTGTGCCATCTCGACGACCTTGCGGGTCACCTCGACGTTGTAGTCGTACTCGGCCGGCGTCTTGCCGTCCTCGCGCAGCGAGCCGTCCATCATCACCGACGAGAAGCCCAGGTCGATCGCGCCCTGGCAGATCGCCGGCGACTGGCCGTGGTCCTGGTGCATCACGACCGGGATATGCGGATAGGCCTCGACCGCGGCCTCGATCAGGTGACGCAGGAAGTGTTCGCCAGCGTATTTACGGGCGCCGGCGGAGGCCTGCATGATCACCGGCGCATTCACTTCGTCGGCCGCCTGCATGATGGCCTGGACTTGCTCCAGGTTGTTGACGTTGAATGCCGGCAGACCGTAGCCGTTCTCGGCGGCGTGGTCGAGCAACTGGCGCATCGAAACGAGTGGCATGTCAGACTCCTAAGAAAAGAATGGGGTTCTCGGTATTGGGATGTTCTTCGGGCTGCCGGGCTTGTCGCCACGGTCCGCCGCTATCGTGGCAAGTTTCCGTGAGGCGCGGCACCGGGCTGTGTTCCCCAGCGCACCGTGGTCGCCGTCGTGGTTCGCGTCATCGGCATCGCCTCCGGCTTCATGGTCAGCGTCGTGTCCGGCGTCAGGGTCCCCGTCACAGGCCGACCCGGACGATCTTCAGCGTATTGGTGCCGCCGGGCTGCCCCATCGGCTCGCCAATCGTCAGCACGATGAAATCGCCGCGCTGCACCACGCCCTTGGCCAGCAGCAGCTCCTCGGCCTGTTCCAGCGCGGTATCGCGGTCGCTGCTCGATTCCAGCGGCAGCGCGACCACGTTCCGGTACAGCTGCATCTTGCGCTGCGACGCCAGGTTCGGCGTCATCGCGTAGATCGGCACATGGATGCGGTGACGGCTCATCCACAAGGCGGTCGCGCCCGAATCGGTCAGCGCGGCAATGGCCTTCACTTGCAGATGATAGGCGGTGAACAGCGCGCCCATCGCGATCGACTGGTCGATGCGGGTGAAGGTCTGGTTCAGGAAGTCGGTGTCGAGCTGGACCACCTCCGACTTCTCGGCCTCGACGCAGACCGCGGCCATCGCCTCGACGGTCTCGACCGGATAGCGGCCGGCGGCGGTCTCGGCCGACAGCATCACGGCGTCGGTGCCGTCGAGCACGGCGTTGGCCACGTCGGACACCTCGGCACGGGTCGGCACCGGGTTGACGATCATGCTTTCCATCATCTGCGTGGCGGTGATGGTCAGCTTGTTGGCCTCGCGTGCGAGCCGGATCATCCGTTTCTGCAGCGCCGGCACGGCGGCGTTGCCCACTTCCACGGCCAGGTCGCCGCGCGCCACCATGATGCCGTCCGAGGCGGCGAGGATTTCCTCCAGCACGCCCGGGCGGATCGCTTCGGCCCGCTCGATCTTGGCGATCATCCGGGCCTTGTGGCCGAACTGCTGGCCCGCCACCGCGGCGAGCTGGCGCGCCATTTCCATGTCGGTGGCGTTCTTGGGGAAGCTGACCGCGATATAGTCGGCGCCCAGCGCCATCGCGGTCTTGATGTCTTCCATGTCCTTGGCCGTCAGCGCCGGCGCAGACAGGCCGCCGCCCTGGCGGTTGATGCCCTTGTTGTTGGACAGGTCGCCGCCGACCTTGACGGTGGTGAAGATCTCGCTGCCGATCACGCGGTCGACCACCAGCACGATCAGTCCGTCGTTGAGCAGCAGCAGATCGCCCGGACCGACATCGCGCGGCAGGTCGCGGTAATCGAGGCCGGCGCGCTCCTGGTTGCCGAGCTGGCAGTTGGCGTCCAGCACGAAGGGGTCGCCCGCCTTCAGCGTGATCTTGCCGTTCTCGAACTTGCCGACGCGGATCTTCGGCCCCTGCAGGTCGGCCATGATCGCGACCTCGCGGCCGCAGGCCTGGGCGGCCTCGCGCACCAGTCGCGCGCGCTCGAGGTGGTCCTCGGTCACGCCGTGCGAGAAGTTGAGCCGCACCACGTCGACCCCGGCCGCAATCATGCGGGTCAGCATCTCGAGCGTGCTGGAAGCGGGGCCGATGGTGGCGACGATCTTGGTCGAACGGGTCATCTGGTTTCCTTGTCCTTGGCGTGTCGCGGCCGTAGGCCGGCGTGCGCCGCCGCGGCGGCCGGCGAACGGCAGACCGCGAACGGCGAGCGGTTCCGGCCCTCAGCCGGCGGCGCGCTGCTCCAGGACTTCGAAGGCCGGCAGCTTCTTGCCCTCGAGGAATTCGAGGAAGGCGCCGCCGCCGGTCGAGATATAGCCGACGCGGTCGGCGATGCCGTACTTGGCGATGGCGGCCAGCGTGTCCCCGCCGCCGGCGATCGAGAAGGCCTTCGATTCGGCGATCGCTTCGGCCAGCACCTTGGTGCCGTTGCCGAACTGGTCGAATTCGAACACGCCCACCGGGCCGTTCCAGACGATGGTGCCGGCCGCCTTCAGCTGCTCGGCCAGCATCGCCGCGGTGCGCGGACCGATGTCGAGAATCATGTCGTCGTCGGCCACGTCCTTGACGTCCTTGACGGTGGCCGCGGCGTTGGCGCTGAACTCCTTGGCGCAGACCACGTCGACCGGGATCGGCACCGAGGCGCCGCGCGCGGCCATGATGTCGATGATGGCCTTGGCTTCGGCGGCCAGATCCGGCTCGGCCAGCGACTTGCCGATCTTCAGGCCGGCGGCCAGCATGAAGGTGTTGGCGATGCCGCCGCCGACCACCAGGTTGTCGACCTTGTCGGCCAGCGACTTCAGGATGGTCAGCTTGGTCGAGACCTTCGAGCCCGCGACGATCGCCACCAGCGGCCGCGCCGGCTGGCCCAGCGCCTTGCCCAGCGCGTCGATCTCGGCGGCCAGCAGCGGACCGGCGCAGGCGATCGGCGCGTACCTGGCGATGCCGTGGGTGGTCGCCTCGGCGCGGTGCGCGGTGCCGAAGGCGTCGTTGACGTAGATATCGCACAGCTTGGCCATCTTCTGCGCCAGCTCGTCGCTGTTCTTCTTCTCGCCCTTGTTGACGCGGCAGTTCTCCAGCAGCACCACCTGGCCCGGGGCGACCTCGACGCCATCGACCCAGTTCTGCACCAGCTTGACGTCCTTGCCCAGCAGTTCCGACAGGCGCTTGCCGATCGGCGCCAGCGAATCGGCCGGCTTGAATTCGCCCTCGGTCGGGCGGCCCAGGTGCGAGGTGACCATCACGGCGGCGCCGGCGGCCAGGCACGCCTGGATGGCGGGCACGGAGGCGCGGATGCGGGTGTCCTCGGTGATATTGCCGGCGTCGTCCTGCGGCACGTTGAGGTCGGCGCGGATGAACACACGCTTGCCGGACAGTTTGCCTTGGGAAATCAGGTCGGATAGACGCAGGACAGAGGTCATGGCTCTTGCGGGAATGATCGGAAAAACCGGCATTTTACCTGAACGGGGGCCCCCTTTTGCGCAATTGCAACGGGGTTGCGACGCCCAGCGCACAAAGGCGTGTGGAAGCTTCATCACATCGTGCTGACGACCCCGCGGCAAAGCCGTACCATAGCTCCTCGGCCACCGCAGACGCCCCAGGGCGCCGCCCGCGAGAAGCCGTCCAAACAAGCAAGAAGAAACAAGAAGATGGAAGCCGACCGGGCCGTCACAAGAGCCCGGCGGCGAAATGCTTTGTCGTCGGAACCAGGGGTAAGTCGATGAACCAACGGGAAGTCCGTGGCGCAAACCATGGGCGGCGCCAGCCTTTGCGCGTGCCGCCCGCCGCCTGCCGCGCCATCGGGTCGATGCGGAGGCGGTAATGAACGATAGCGATATCCACGACACGATCCGCGGGCTCTACGAGGGCATCGTGGACCCCCAGGCGTGGCAGCGCAGCCTGCAGAACCTGCGCCGCGCGAGCGGCAGCGCCCAGATGGGCATGGTCGTGCTGGACAAGCGCAGCGGCCGCATGTCGGTGACCGAGCTGGCCAATCCGGTCGAAGGATTGGCCCAGGCCTACCAGCAGACCTTTCAGGCGCTGGACCCGGGACGGCCCTTCACGCCGCGGATGCCGCTCGGCGGCTGGTACATCGACGCGCGGGAGCTCGGTGTCGGCACCCTGGCGCGGCATCCGTTCTATGGCGACTTCCTGCACCGCTACGGCATGGGCTCGGTGATGGCCTGCCTGGTCGAACGCCAGCCCTACTACGAGGTCTATTTTTCGCTGCAGCGGCCGCTCGACGGGCCGCTGTTCGCGCCCGAAGACGCGCGCGCCCTGGATTGGGCGATTCCGCACATCCGCCAGGCGATGGCGCTGCGCGAACGCACCAGCACGCTGACCGCGTTGCAGCGCCTGTCGATGCGGCTGCTGGACCAGCTGGCGTTCGGCGTGATCCTGTTCACCGCCGACGCGCGCGTGCTGCTGCACAACAGCGAGGGCGAGGCCTGGGTGCGCCGGCTGATGCCGAATCCGGCCGCGCCTCGCACGGGCACAGGCGCGGGCGACGAATGGACGCTGTCACGCCCGTTCGCGGCGATGGTGCGCGCCGCCTGCGATGCCGATGCGCCGGTGCCGGCCCAGGCCGCGACGGCACAATCGCGCCACGGCGCCCGCGCCCAGGTCATCGTGCTGCCGCTGCCGCCTTCGCACGCGATGGGCCAGGCCTGGCAGCAGCCGGCCGCGCTGGTCGCGATTCACGACGCCAGAAGCAGCTCGCCCCTGCTGCCCCAGGTACTGCGCGATCTCTATGGACTGACGCCGGCCGAGATGCGGCTGGCGACGCTGCTGACCACCGGCATCGGGCTGCCCGAAGCGTGCGAGCAATTGCAGATCGGCCGCGAGACCAGCCGGACCCAGCTCAAGTCGGTCTTCATCAAGACCGGCACCAACAGCCAGGCGCAGCTGTCGCACCTGCTGACCCGGCTGAGCGCCACGCTGAAGGCGCCCCCGGCCGAGCCGGACCGCGGCGCCTGACGTCTAGGCCAGCAACCGCAACGCGGTATAGACGGCCATGCCGACCGCGATCATGCCGAGCATCTTGCGGGTGACCAGGTAGAACAGCGCGGCGGCGATGCCAGCGATCAGCTTGTAGTTTTCCAGGCCGACGGTGAAATGGCCCTGCCAGGTCATCAGGTCGGGCAGGATGATGGCCGCCAGTGCGGCGGCGGGCGCGTAGCGCAGCGCCCGCTGCAGGCGGTCGGGCAGGCTGACGTGTTCGCCCGCCATCAGGAACAGGGCGCGCGTGACGATGGTCACCACCGCCATGCCGATCAGCGCGATCCAGATCTGCCAGTGGCTCATGCCCGGTCCTCCGCCGACGAAGCGGCATGGCCGGCTCGAGTGCCAGCGTTGTCGTCGATCTTGTTGCCCGCCTTGTCGGCTACCTTGTCGGCTACCTTGTCGGCTACCTTGTCGGCTACCTTGGGGCGCCGATGGTTGCGTTCGATGCCGCGCAGCGTGGCGCGGGCCGCCAGCTGGTCGCTGGCCATGCCGGCCGCGATCGCCCCCACCACCGCCACCACCAGCCCGAGCCGGTACGGCAGGTCGAAGAAGAACAGCGCCAGTACCGCCGACACCGCGACCGCCATCAGGGTCGACCGGGAATTGATCGTCGACACCATCACCGGGATCAGCGCCAGCGTGCCGGCCAGCGCCAGCCCCCAGCTGTCGGGGAAGAGGCTCGCCAGCAGGATGCCCGCCAGCGACGAGACCTGCCACATCACGAAGTTGGTCAGCGCCATGCCCCAGAAATAGCCTTCCTTGCCGGACTCGTAGCCCGGGGCCTGGAAGCGCTGCATGAAGAAGACGAAATGCAGGTCGCCGTTGAACGACCCCAGCAACGTCCGCCGCCACAGCGGCAGATAGCTGAAATGCGGCTGCAGCGCGGCGCTGAAGATCACGAAGCGCAAATTGACCACGGCGGCGGTCAGCCAGATCGTCCACAGCGGCATGCCCGCCGCGAACAGCGGCAGCACCGCCAACTGGGCAGACCCGGCATAGACCAGCAGGCTCATGCCGATCGCCTCGGGCACCGTCATCACGGACTTGCTCATGGCGACGCCCGTCACCAGCCCCCACGAGAACGTGGCCGGCAGCGACGGCGCGAAACGACGCGCGCCGGCCAGGAAGCCGGAGCGCTCGGCGGGCGGGTAGCGGGTCCAGAAATGGTGCAGGACGCCTTGCGTGGCACGATGCCAAAGGCGCAGCCAGGCCGGAGGCCGAGGGGAAGTCATGGAGCGGACGCGGTGAGGATTCCGGCCGATCGCGCGACGGCGCGACGGTGATCACCGCCCCGCACCGCGCCGGCATCGCCGGACACCCCGCCGCGAGCGCGGCGGGTAAGGCGCCATTATAGGGCCTGGCGGGAATCGGGTAAGTAGCCGCTTAAATCTCGGAGCGCGGCCAACGCAGCGTTGGAAAGCAGCGTTGGACTGGCTATGCCACGCCGGCAACCGGCAGCGCGCCGCGCAGTGTCTCGGCATCTTTCGCCGGCGGCATGCCGAACATGCGGCGGTATTCCCGCGTGAACTGCGGCACGCTTTCGTAGCCGACGGCAAAGGCCGCGCTGCTGGCGGTCGCGCCTTCGGCCAGCATCAGGCGGCGCGCCTCGAGCAGCCGCAACTGCTTCTGGAATTGCAGGGGCGACAGCGACGTGACGGTGCGGAAGTGTTGGTAGAACGAGGACGGGCTCATGCCGGCCACCGCGGCGAGCCGCTCCATCGGCAAGGGCTTCATGAACTCCTCGCGCAGCACCGCCACGGCGCGCGCCACGCGCCGCGCATTGCCTTCGGGCCATCCCAGTTCGCGGATCGCGGCGCCATGCCGACCGGCCAGCAGCCAGTAATGCAGCTCCCGGACGCGCTGCGCGTGCAGCACCGGGACCGCTTCCGGCCGTTCGAGCAGACGCATCAGCCGCAGCGCCGCGTCGGCGACCTCGACATCGGTCGGCTCGCACCGCACTGCCACGCCGTCGGGTGCCGGGAGGGACTGCATCTGCATGGCCAGATCGGCGATCACGGCCGGCTCGAGGTCCAGCACCAGCGACAGGTAGGGCACCTCGGCGCTGGCGCGGACGACCTGGCTGACCGTCGGCACGTCGGCGGTAATCAGCATCGAGTCGCCCGCCTCGAAGGTGAAGGTCTGGGCGCCCATCGTGACCCGCTTGCTGCCTTGGAGTACCAGGCAGACCAGCGGCCGGGCGATGGCATGGACCAGTCCGCTGGGCGAGGTCGCCCGGATGGTGGTCAGGCCCGCCACGGGCGTTTGGGCAAGCCCGTCGGGATCGGCGCAGGCATCCGTGTAGCGGCGGACGGCATGGAGCAGGTCGGTGTTCATGGACGCAGCATAGCGTTCCGGGGGTGCCCTGGCGAACCGGTTCGGAGGTTCAGGCAAGAAACCGGGAGGAATTGACTAAGACTATGACGACTTCAACTCCAATAATTCGGATCACCACCAACCGAACCAAGGAGTGTTCACCATGAGCAAGATCGCCATCGTCACGGGTGCCAGCCGCGGATTGGGCCGGGCCACCGCCCTCAGCATTGCCCGCAGCGGCGGGGACGTCATCGTGACTTACCAGCGCCGTGCCGACGAGGCGAATGCCGTCGTCGCCGAGATCGAGGCCCTGGGCCGCAAGGCCCGCGCGCTCCAGCTCGACACCGGCGCCATCGGCGGCTTTTCGGGGTTTGTGGAGACCCTGCGCGTCGCCCTGCGCCAGACCTGGCAGCGCGACACGTTCGACCATCTGGTCAACAACGCCGGCCACGGCGACTATGCGCTGATCGGCGACACCACGGAAGCGCAATTCGACGCCCTGGTCAACGTGCATTTCAAGGGCGTCTATTTCCTGACGCAGGCGCTGTTGCCGCTGATGGCCGACGGTGGGCGCATCGTCAACCTGTCCAGCGGGCTGACCCGCGTTTCGTTCCCCGGCTACGCGGCGTACGCCGCGGTCAAGGGCGCGGTGGAAGTGCTGACGCGGTATCTGGCGAAGGAACTTGGCGCGCGCGGCATCGCGGTCAATACCGTGGCGCCCGGCGCGATCGAAACCGACTTCGGCGGCGGCGCCGTCCGCGACAATCCGGAGATCAACAAACTGTTCGCGGAGATGACCGCATTGGGCCGCGCCGGCGTCCCGGACGATATCGGCCCGATGATCGCCAGCCTGCTGTCGGAGAGCCATCGCTGGGTCAACGCCCAGCGGATCGAGGTGTCGGGCGGACAGGGGATTTGAGGCGGGTGGGCTTTGGGCTCGATGCCGGGCCTGACTTACGGGCCTTCGAAAGATGCAGCGCTCCTCCGTTTAACGGGCCGCGGAATAGCCGGCGCGGCCCGAAGTCCGGTCGATCAATCGATCGACGCCCCCACCGTCTTGACGACGTTCGCCCACTTCTGGCGGTCCGCCTTGACCGTGGCGCGGAACTGGTCGACGGTCTCGATGCGCGGCGTGTTGCCCGCGTCGACCAGCTTCTGGCGCACGGCCGGTTCTTGCAGCGCGACGCGCACCGCGTCGTTGACCTTGCGGGCGATCTGCGGGTCCAGGCCCTTGGGACCGAAGAAGCCGAACCAGATCGTGCTGTTGTAGTTGGGCACGCCGCTCTCGGCGATGGTCGGCACATCGGGGATCACCGGCACGCGCTTGGCGGTGGTCACGCCGAGCAGGCGCACCTTGCCGGCGCGGTATTGCGGCAGCACGCTCTGCACCTGGTTGAAGATGCAGCAGACCTCGCCCTTGAGCACGGCCTGCAGCGCGTCCGGGCCGCCCTTGTACGGCACGTGGACCATGTCGAGGCCGGCGCGCGCATTGAATTCGGCGAAGGCCAGATGGGTGCCGGTGCCATTGCCGGTGGACGCGTAGTTGTACTTGCCCGGGTTCGCCTTGACCTTCTCGATGAATTCCTTGACCGACTTGACGTCGATCACCGCCGGATTGACCGTCAGCACGTTCGAGACCTCGACCAGCGGCGCGATCGGCGTGAAGTCGGCCTCGGCGTCGAACGGCAGGTTCTTGTACAGCGCCGGGTTGATGCCATGGGTCGCCGCGGTGCCCAGCAGCAGCGTATAGCCGTCCGGTTTGGCGTGGGCGACCACTTCGGAGGCGACGTTGCCGCCGGCGCCCGGCCGGTAGTCGTACAGGATCGTGGTCTTCAGCGACTTCTGCAGCGAATCCTGCAGCGTGCGGCCGACCATGTCGACGCCCGAGCCGGCAGTAAAGCCCATCAGGACCGTGATCGGCTTGTTGTCGGGCCAGTTGGCCGGGCCCTGGGCGTGCGCGGACGAAGCCGCGGACAGGCAGGCGAGGCTGCCCAGGCTGGCCAGGGTAGCGGCAAGGCGGGTCACGAGGCGGCGAGTCGGAGTGCGGGTCATGGCGGCGAAGATCGAAATACCAGCAATGGAAGGCGGGAATGCGAAAACAGCGAAAGAGCGAAATGGCTCGGCCGGCGCCCCCGCTGCCTGGCATGCACCGCGGGGTCCGGATTCCAAAGCAAGTACGATACCAACGAATCGCCACTTTCCAAACGATTGAGTTCGCTTGAGCGTATGCCGTGCCGATATAAGCGCGGCTCGACCGCAGCCGGTACGCGCCGATCCCCGCTCCGGCGGCGCTTTGACGCCACCTGGCCGCGTTGGCACGGGGGGTGCCGGGGCTTACAATGTCGCCTTTGCACCTTTTTGACGTTTTTGCGGGAGACGAGCATGTCGATGGCCGATCGTGACGGAAAGATCTGGATGGATGGCAAGTTGATCGATTGGCGCGACGCCAAGATCCACGTGCTGACCCATACCCTGCACTACGGCATGGGCGTATTCGAGGGCGTGCGCGCCTACAAGACGCCGGCCGGCACCGCGATCTTCCGGCTCAAGGAGCACACCCGCCGCCTGTTCAACTCCGCCAAGATCTTCCAGATGGAAATCCCGTTCGACCAGGCGACCCTGGAGGCGGCGCAGCGCGAGGTGGTCAAGGCCAACCAGCTCGAATCCTGCTATATCCGCCCGCTGGTGTGGATCGGCTCGGAAAAGCTCGGCGTCTCCGCGCGCGGCAACACCATTCACGTGGCGATCGCCGCCTGGCCCTGGGGCGCCTATCTGGGCGAGGAAGGCATGGAGCGCGGCATCCGCGTCAAGACCTCGTCCTTCACCCGCCATCACGTCAACGTGTCGCTGGTGCGCGCCAAGGCCAGCGGCTACTACATCAACTCGATCCTGGCCAACCAGGAGGCGACGAGCCTGGGCTACGACGAGGCACTGCTGCTCGATACCGAGGGCTATGTCAGCGAAGGCTCGGGCGAAAACGTCTTCGTCGTGCGCAACGGCGTGATCTACACCCCGGACCTGGCCTCTTGCCTGGACGGCATCACCCGCGACGCCACGCTGACGATCGCGCGCGACCTGGGCATCGAAGTGCGCGAGAAGCGCATCACCCGCGACGAGGTCTACTGCGCCGACGAGGCCTTCTTCACCGGCACCGCGGCCGAAGTCACGCCGATCCGCGAGCTCGATGACCGCGTCATCGGCGAAGGCCGCCGCGGCCCGATCACCAAGCAGATCCAGGACGCCTTCTTCGCCGCCGTGGGCGGCACCAACGAGAAATACCAGCACTGGCTGACGCTGGTCTGATGCCGGCGGCCCGGCCGCCATCGGCGCCGGGCCGGCCGTCGCACCACCAGCCAGAACTCCCCTTCTGACAAGACTGATCCCCGCAACACAATGACGCAAACCGCAAACGTCGTCGAAATCGGCGCCGAAGACCTTCCGCTGCACTGCCCCACGCCCAATACGCCGACCTGGAACTACCATCCGCGCGTCTTCCTCGACGTGGCGGACACCGGCATGGCCAAGTGCCCGTATTGCGGCACCGTCTACCAGCTCAAGCCGGGCACCGTGCTCAAGGGCCACCACTGATCGCCCGCCCGTCCGTTCCCGCGTGCGGCCATGCAAGCGTGGCCGCACCCGCGCCGCAACCTGCGCCGGCTCGGACTGCGTTACCGGCAGGACCGGCTTCGCATTTCGGCGCCGAACGCCCCCTTTCGCTCTGGCCGCTCTCGCCGCCATGCCGCTCCGCCAACCTGCGGGGCGGCATGGCGGCGCCTAGCTTATGAACAAAGCCCTCGTCATCGCGCCCAACTGGATCGGCGACGCCCTGATGGCGCAGCCGCTGTTCGCGCTGCTCAAGCAGCGCCATCCGCGCCTGACCATCGATGCGCTCGCGCCGAAATGGGTCGCGCCCGTACTGGCGCGCATGCCCGAGATCGGGCGCGTGTTTCCCAGCGACCTGGCGCACGGCAAGCTGCAGCTGTCGGCGCGGCTGATGTTCGCCCAGCAGTTGAAGAACGAAGGCTACGACGTTGCCTACGTGCTGCCGAACTCGCTGAAGTCCGCGCTGATCCCGTGGCTGGCCGGCATTCCGCTGCGGGTCGGCTACCGCGGCGAGGCCCGCTTCGGGCTGCTCAACATCCGCCACGCCAATCCGCCGAAGGACAAGCGTCCGCCGATGGTCGAGCACTACGCGCGGCTGGCGCTCAAGCCCGGCGCGCGGCTGCCCGAGGCGCTGCCCGAGCCGCGGCTGCGCGTCGCACCGGCGCGCGTGGTCAAGACCGCCGAGCGCTTCGACATCGCCCCGCAGACCCGGCTGATCGCGTTCTGCCCCGGCGCCGAATACGGTCCGGCCAAGCGCTGGCCCGCCGCGCATTTTGCCGAGCTGGCGCAGATGCTGCGCCGCTCGTACCCGTACGCGCAGATCGTCACCCTGGGCTCGGCGAAGGATGGCGAGATCGCGGCCGAGATCTGCGCCGGCGCGCCCTTCGTGCGCAATCTGTGCGGCCAGACCTCGCTGGACGATGCGGTCGACCTGCTGGCGCTGGCCGAGGCGGCGGTCTGCAACGACTCCGGCCTGATGCACGTGACCGCCGCGCTGAACCGCCCGCAGGTCGCGGTGTTCGGCTCCAGCGATCCGCGCCATACGCCCCCGCTGTCACAGGCAGCGAGTATCATGTGGCTCCAGCTCGAGTGCAGCCCCTGTTTCCAGCGCGAATGTCCGCTCGGCCATCTGCGCTGCCTGAGGGAGATCGAGCCGGAAATGGTCTTCGTGGAGCTGCGCAAGCTGCTGCACCGGCCGTGATTGAGTAGCTGAGTAGCCAAGTAGCTGAACAGCGCGCGCCGACCCGGCGCCGCCAGGCGCGCCCGGCGCGCCGTTGATTGACCCGCGATGGCCGTCCCCGCAGAGACCGACCGACACCGGCACCAGGGACGGCTTCGATTCATGGCCCGGCCTGCCGGCGGGGCCCACCGACCGATCCCGCCATGCCTCGCTTCGCCCGCCTGTTCGACTCCGCCGAAGACATCCTGGAAGCCTTTCGCGAGGCATTGAAGCTGCGCGATGCCGAAGGCGCGCTGAAGCTGTGGCTGGACGAGGATTCGATCACCTGCGTGATGCCCGACGGCCAGCGGCTGATCGGCCATGATCATCTGCGCCAGGCCTTCCTGCAGCTGCTGGACCGCCAGCCGGTGCTGATCGACGTGCTGGAAAGCAGCAGCCATTCGACGCTGGGCGTCTCGATCTTCGACGTCACCGAGGCGCTGCGCTTTGCCACCGACCGCGTCGAGGCCGACCTGTACGTGCACACCACCTACGTGCTGATGCAGAACCACGAGGGCTGGCGCCTGGCGCATATCCATTGCAGCCCGGCCAACGCCGCACAGGTCGCGATCTCGACCGCGACGTCCAAGCAGGCGCTGCACTGAACCGACGAGGGAAGCGCCCGGCATCGGACCGCCCGCCGACATGTCCCGCCCCGCCGACCTGACCCGACATCCGTCCTCGCCGCTGGCCGACCCGCACGGTTTCGACGCCCACGCGCGCATGCCATGGTGGCTGCGCGAGGGCCATAGCCAGACCATCATCCCGGCCAGGCTGACGCGCCGGCCGCGCGTGAGCTTTCGCCGCGAACGCTGGGACACGCCCGACGGCGACTTCATCGATCTGGACTGGACCACGCACCCGGTCGCGCCCGGCGCCCCGCTGCTGGTGCTGTTCCACGGCCTGGAGGGCAACTCGACCAGCCACTACGCGCAGTCGATGATGGCCGCGCTGCGCGAGCGCGGCTGGCAGGGCGTGATCCCGCATTTCCGCGGCTGCTCGGGCGAGCTGAACCTGGCGCCGCGCTTCTACCATTCCGGCGACTACGTCGAGATCGACTGGGTGCTGCGGCGCCTGCACGAACGGCATGCGGCCGATGGCCGGCGGCTGTTCGTGCTGGGCATCTCGCTCGGCGGCAATGCGCTGCTGCGCTTTCTGGGCGAGTCGCAGTCGAGCGCCGGCTTCCTGGCGGGCGCCGCCTCGGTGTCCGCGCCGCTCGACCTGGCGGGCGGCGGCGCTGCGCTCTCGCGCGGCTTCAACCGCGTCTATACGCAGATGTTCCTGCAGACGCTCAAGCGCAAGTCGCTGGACAAGCTGGCCCAGTATCCGGGCCTGTTCGACCGCGCCGCGCTGCTGGCCAGCCGCGACCTCTATGCCTTCGACAACGTGGTCACCGCGCCGCTGCACGGCTTTCGCGATACCGACGACTACTGGGCGCGCGCCGCCAGCAAGCCGGTGCTGCGCCATATCGCGGTGCCGACGCTGGTGCTGAACGCGCGCAACGACCCCTTCCTGCCCGCGCGTTATCTGCCGGGCCCGCGCGACGTCAGCGGGCAGGTGCTGCTGGACCAGCCCGAGCATGGCGGGCATGTCGGCTTTCTCGCGCCGCCGCGCGATTGGCGGCGCCATCTGCCGCTGTCGTCGCTGCTGCCGGGCGGCGGCCATACCGACTGGCTGCCGGCGCGCGTGCTGCGATTCTTCGATAGCCTGGCCTGACAGGCTCTACGCTGGATACGGTGTAATGCGGGCGGTCTGAGCGGCGTTCCGAGCGGCGTTCTGCGGCGATGCCGCGCAGGCAAGGAGTTCAACAGGAGACGAGCATGGACGATATCGTCAAGCAGGCGATGGCCCGCTGGCCCAATGTCCCCTACTGCTATGGCTGGCTCGCGCTGGACCGGCGCGGGCAATGGCGCATCCGCAACGAATACGCGCAGCAGCATGGCCTGTCCGGCGATCCGCTGCGGCATCCCGCGCTGGTTGCCTTTATCGAGCGCAACTATCTGCGCGACGAGCATGGCGCCTGGTTCTTCCAGAACGGGCCGCAGCGTGTCTTCGTCGAGCTCGCCTATGCGCCCTGGGTGGTGCGCCTGCATCAGGGGCAGTTCCACACCACCTCGCAACGGGCCTTCACGCCGCGGACCTGTCATGCCGACGAGCACGGCAATGTGGTGCTGGCCGGCGAGATCGACGGCGAGGATGGGGTTCAAGCCGCGCTGCTGCACGACCACGATCTCGACGCGTTCAGCGGCAGTTGCGACTGGCACGCCGAGGCCTGCGGCACGGACCTTGGCGTCTTTCACTTCGGCGGCCGCGACCTGCCGATCGAGCCGATCGCCGAGGCCGAGGTGCCGCGGCGCTTCGGCTTCGTGCGGCAGCCGCAGCCGGCGCCGCAGCAAACTCAGGAGCCACCGCCGTCCAGCTGACGGGCGGGCCCCCTCTGGCGCGCCGACGCTCAGTTCGGAATGCCCTTGTTGTCCTGGCGTTCTTCCCGGTACTGGCGCTCGAGCTGGTGCAGCCGCGCATCGACCTCGGACAGCGTATAGAAGTCGCCGTCACCGGCCTTGCGCGCGATCTGCAACTGCTCGATCGCTGCCTGATAGGCGCCGTCGCGCGCGTATTTCTCGGCCAGCGCCTGATGCTGCTGCACGCGCTTGCCCTGCGCCGCGTAGGCGCGCGCCAGCAGCTCCCACCATTCGGCACGCGCGCTTTCCTCGCGGGTGCGCGAACGCAGGAAGGTCACCAGTTCGTCGGCGCGGCCCGCACCCAGCAGCGTTTCCGCATACGACAGCGCGACCGCATGCGACAGCGGAAAGGTCTTCATCGACGCCAGCGCCTGGCGGACCGCATCCGGCACGCGGCCCTGGGCGCGCGCCAGCTCGATCGCCATCACGTCCAGCATCGGGCTGCCTGACGATGCGCCCGGGATATTGCCGTACAGCCGGCGCGCCTCGGCGAGCGCCTGCTCTGCCTGCACCAGCCGACCCAGTCGCTGCTCGGCGAAGGCAATGCCGTAGTAGAGCGCCGGCTGCCGCATCGGCGACGCGTTCGGCAGTTGCGCCTGCAGCGCGGCGCGCGCGTTCTGGATGTCGGTGGGATTGGCTTCCTGCAGGATGCGCGCGCGCACCCGTGCGAATTCGTACTCGGGCGTGCTGCCGACCTTGCGCACCGGAAGATGGCTGGCGCGGTCCTGCATGTCGGCGATCCGCTCGGAGGTCAGCGGGTGGGTGCGCACATAGGACGGCACCGAGCTCTCCGAGATGCCGGTGACGCGCTGCAACCGGCGGAAGAAGTCCGGCATGCCCTGCGGATCGAAGCCCGCCGCCGACAGGATCTGGAAGCCGACCCGGTCGGCCTCGCGCTCGGCGCCGCGCGAGAACGACAGCTGGTTGGCCAGCGCCGCGCCCTGTCCGCCCATCGCCAGCGCCGCGGCGGCGTCGGGACTGCGGGTCGCCGCCAGCCCGGCCAGCACCATCGAGGCCAGGGCGATCCACATCGATTGATCCTGGCTGGTGATGCCGCGCGCGATATGCCGCTGCGTGACGTGGCCGATCTCGTGGCCGAGCACCGACGCCAGTTCCGACTCGGTTTCCGACTGCACCAGCAGGCCGGTATGCACGCCGATATAGCCGCCGGGCAGCGCAAACGCGTTGATGGTCCGATCGCGCACGGCGAACAGCTCGAAGCCCGTGGCGAAGGTGCCGCCGCCGGTGGTGCCCGCCAGGTTCTGGCGGCGCGCGGCCTGGATCAGCTTGTAGCCGAGTGCGTTCAGATAATCGGCCAGCAGCGCATCGGTGACGTACTGCGGATCGCGGCGGATATCGCGCATGATGCGGTCGCCCAGCCGCTTCTCCATGTCGGGCGACAGCGCCGCGGTCGACGGATCGCCCATGTCCGGCAGCTGGATGCCGTTGCTCTCGACCACCGGATTGCCCCCGCGCAGGCCAAAGTCCGACTTCTGCCCGGCCTTTACGCTGCGGTTCAGGTTGTCGTAGACCTGATCGCTGGCGTCGCCGGGCAGGCCGAGCAGCGGCGCCGCTATTGTCGACACCGCGGTCGGCACTGCCTTGCCCGCGGGTGCCGATGCGGCCTGGGGCCAGGCCGGCGTGGCCAGCGCCAGCATCAGCAGCGCGGCCAGCGGGCGACGCAGCGCGGCCATGCGGGACGCGGCATGGCGCGATGCGGGCGTCAGGCGCGAGCGTCCGGCGGCGCGGAAATCGGCGCGGAAATCGGCGCGGAAATCGGCGCGGAAATCGGCGCAGGAATCGGCGCAGGAATCGGCACGGCAATCGGCGGGCGAAACGGGCCGGGCGACGGGGCGGAAAATCAGCATGTTGCTATGATAGCGGCCTGGCGCGGCCGTTCCGCGGCCGGCGGCAGCGCCTCCGCCGCTGTCCGGCTTTTCCCGACCTCCCTCGATTTCGTTCGATCCCTCCCGCTTCGAGGCAACCCTTCGACGCAACCCTTCGACGCAACCCTTCGACGCCAACCCTTCGACGCCAACCATGAGCAAGCTCACTCACTTCGATACCGCCGGCCAAGCCCATATGGTGGATGTCGGTGGCAAGGACGCCACCCACCGCGTGGCGATCGCCACCGGCACCATCACGATGGCGCCGGAAACGTTCACGCTGGTACGCGACGGCACCGCCAAGAAGGGCGACGTGCTGGGCGTCGCGCGCATCGCCGGCATCATGGCCACCAAGCGCACCGCCGACCTGATTCCGCTATGCCATCCGCTCGCGCTGACCAAGGTCGCGCTCGACTTCGCGCTGGACGAGGCGGCCAGTACCGTGCGCTGCACCGTGCGCGCCGAGACGCGCGGGCAGACCGGCGTCGAGATGGAAGCGCTGACCGGTGTGCAGGTCGCGCTGCTGACGATCTACGACATGTGCAAGGCCGCCGACCGCGGCATGGTGATGGGCGATATCCGCCTGCTGGAGAAGCATGGCGGCAAGTCGGGGGATTGGGTGGCGCAGTAAGGCTGAGCGGCAGCGGACGGTCCATCACGCGGGCCGGCCGGCCCGGCTAGTGGTGCAGGCCGGCAGCGGCGGCGTGGCGCGCGCCCGAGGGCAGATTGGCCGCGGCGAGCAGCGCGCCGGCGAGCAGGTCCTGCCCTTCCGGGCTCAGGTGAATGTCATCGAGATAGGCCACGTCCCGTGACCGGCGCTCGGCGTCGCGCATGCTGACGACCGGCACCTCGTATTCCTCGCACAGCCGGGAGAAGGCCTGCAGGCCGGCGGGCAGGCCGGCACCGTCCAGCTCGTGGCGCTCGTAGTGCTGCACCAACCGGACCTGCAGGCCGGCGCGCTTCGCCATCACGATCAGTTCGGCCAGATCGCGCAGCGAGGCGGCGCGATCGGCGTCGGTCGATTCCCGCGGCGGTCCCGACGATTGGTCCAGCCCCAGATAGGCGGGCAGATAGCGGGTGGCACCTTCCACCAGCGCCGACAGCGGCGGCTGCGACGGATGGGTGTCCGGCCGCAGTGGCGCGTAGGTCGGCACATCGCCATAGTCGGCGCCGTTGACGACGATGATCGCGGTATCGGCGTCGAGGAAGCCGAAGCGCCGCGCGTAGGCCAGCCAGTTGCCCGGGCCCCAGCTGAACGCCGCCACATTGCCGACGGTCGCCACGTGGCCGTCCTGGCCCAGCCGTACCCGCAATTGCTCGGTGGCGAGGCGCCCCTGGTCCACCTGCGCGCCGCCGTTGACGACCGAATCGCCGAACACCAGCACGCGCCGCTCGCCGGGCGCGCGCTTCTTCGGCTCGAAATCTTCCGACCGCATGCCGAAGCGGTTGACCACATAGCGATGGCCGAAGCGCTTCACGCGCTGGTTGGGCTTGAGCAGATACTCGATTTCCGGATCGGTCTGATAGAGCGGCGGATCGCCCAGGCCGAGGCCGGCGCGCGCCAGCACCTCGGTGGTGATGACGGCCACCAGTCCCAGGACAGCCACCGTCAGGATCCTTCGCTTGCCAGTCCGCATTCGTCTCTCCCGTGTGACACAGGCACCGGGCGAGTCTATGGGCCGGAACTGGGGTGACAAATCGTGCCGACGGATGAAACACCGCGGGTCGGCGCTTCCCCGGAAACAACGGCTGCCGCGGCTTGCCGCAGCGCGGCGTTCCTCCTTCGGGCTACCGCCCTACCGTGGTATCGGTGTGCCGGCCCGGCGGCGCTGGACCCACTCGCAGAACGGCTGCGGCCGGCGGGCGGCGTCGACGCCGTCGCAATAGCCAGCGACGCGTGCGAACTGGGCCGCCTCGTCGCCGCGATAGTAATAGCGCAGCCGCTCGAGCCATTCGCGTCCCTGCTCGGGCTCGCCGTTCAGCGCCAGCAGCCAGGCCCCGCGCGCGATCATCGTGGGTGTCGGCAACAGGTGGATCCCCGCGATATGCGCCGGCAGCCACGCATCGGCCCCGTCGGCGGTCAGCGGCGCAAGCTCGGCCCGGTGCGCCTCGGCATGCTGGCCGAACCAGAGGTTCGGCGCCGGCAAGGTGTCGACACGCGCCGGGCTGGCGTACTCGCGCGCCTCGACGCGGCGATAGTCCTGCCACATGGTGGCGAGGACCAGTAGCGCCACCACGCCGACAAGCGCCGGCCCGGCCGCGCCGAGCGCGCGCGGCATCCGGGACACCGCCAGCGCCGCGGGCTCGAGCCATCCCAGCAGGAAACAGAACGGCAGCAGGAAGTACAGATAGTGCAGCGGGTATTCGAGCATCGAATGCGCGCACAGCATCGCCAACCAGGTCAGCGCCGCCGCGGTGCGGGCGCGCTCCGCCGTATCGGCGCGCCACAGCCGCACGCGCACCACGCGCCATAGCCAGGCGGCCAGAAACAGCGCGACGCCGGCGGTGCCGACGATCCCGGTCTTGGCCAGCAGGTCCAGCACGGCGTTATGGGCGTGCAGCGACATCTCGACGACGACGCCGAGCCGCGCCATTTGCTCGAACTGCGCCCAGCCGAACTCGCCCCAGCCGACGCCGAACCAGGGATGCGCGACGAACATCGCCCAGGCATGCGCCCACAGCGCGCCGCGCGCGGATATCTGGTCGCCGGCCTGCAGTTGCGCCATGGTGTCGAACAGCGACCAGCCGAACGCCTGCCCCGCCGCCTTGATCGCGGGCTGCAGCACCATCAGCATGGCCACCAGCGCCGCGGCGGCGAACACCAGCCCGGCGGGGGCGCGCAGGCTCCAACGGCCGGACGCCGACGCAGAAGCCGACGCAGAAGCCGCCCCCTGCGCGGAGCGGGCCAACCAGGCCGCGATCAGCGCATAGCAGGCGGCCAGCCCCACGTGCAGCACGCCGGTGCGCGAGCCGGACAGCACCACACCGCTCTCGATCAGCGCCACCGCGACGAGCCACGGCACCGCGCGCAACTTGCCGCGCGAGGCCAGCCACACCGACGCCGCCAGCGCCAGCCCATGCACGCTCGCCTGGTGGTTGGGCTGGTTCAGATTGCCCCATAGCCGGCGATTGGCGTCGTAGAAGTAGTCGGACACGAGCCCGAAGCTGTCGCTCTCGAGCCGGAACAATTGCACCCATTGGGCGAGCGTGCCGAACAGCCCTGCCGCCACCCAGGCCGTCGCCAACGCGGTCAGCACCGCGTCGGCATCGAACGCACGGCGGTAGCGATGGCCGGCCCAGATCGCACCGGTAGCGAGCAGCAAGGCGGCCAGCGTCAGGCTGCGGCTGCCCGTCACGTCGGGTTGCCCGGCCAGCCTGGCACCGGCGCCCAGCGCGATCAGCCACAGGCAGAACGCGGCCACGAGCGGAACGCCGCCGGCGGTGGTGGCACCACCGGCAGCACCGGTGCCGGTGCCGGTGCGCAGCTTGGCCGACCACAGCACCAGCACGACGAAGGCCAATGCCGACGCCCACTCGCCGTAGAAGGTGGCCAGCGGCAAGGTGTGTTTGGAGACCAGCGGCGGCAACGCGACGGCCATCGCCAACAGCGGGCACGCCAACGCCAGCGCTACGTTCCTGCGCAAATTCACATTCGATTCCCAACGAAGGCGACATGCCGATGGGCACGTCGCCGAGATGATCCTTGCGCAGTCCGGCATGGCCCGCGCATCCGGCTGCGACACCGGCTTCGCTACCCGACTACGCCCTCGCCTGCGATGTATCGGCGGGCGACTGGCTGCTCCTGAGGACATACTGCCTGGCCACCGCGTTCTCGATCGTGGTGGCGATCTCCCAGCTGACCGACGTCGCGTTGACCGATGGCCGCAGCGTGATGTCCCTGCCGTCGACCCCGGCGCCAAGGCCGCTGGCCGCCAGCGTCAGCGTGATCACGCCCGGGCCGCTGACGCTTGCCTGCGCGATCTCGCGGTTCGGTGCGAATGACGGGATCGCGGCGGCCGCGTTGTCGTCATTGCAATCGTCCAGCACGCCGCCCGCTTCCTGCGCGCACAGGCTGACCGCCATTTTCAGGGGCGCGGCCGCCGTCAGCACGCTCGACAGCCTGGCCCGAATTGTATCGTCCCGATATTGCGGCACCGCGATGGCGGCGAGGATGCCGATGATGGCGACCACCACCATCAACTCGATCAGCGTGAAGGCCCGATGGGCGTGATGGGTCCGATGGGCGCGACAGGTCCGATGGGCGCGATGGGCGCGATCAGGGCGGCAGCCCTGCGGCAAGCGTGCGGCGACTGGCATGGCGCGACTCCCGAATGGTTGGAAGGCCGACAGTATCGAGCCGGCGGACCGCCCTTCGCCGTCCATTCACAAAATTTGGCATCGAGGCGTTGCGCGCACAGCCGGCTCGCGCGCCCGGATCATGTGGACGGGTCATGCGCCCGATTAGCGCGCATGAAAAAAGCCCGGCAACGCTGGGGCGTGCCGGGCTCGGTTCGCATCGCCGCGCCCGCCCGACGAAGGGCAAGGGCGCCGCGCGGGGCGTCAGGCGGTCTGCGTGCTGCGCTTCTGCATCAGCTTGCCGATCACCACCACCAGGATCGCGCCGATTGCGCCGAACACCAGGTGGGCGTGGGGCACGTGCACCTCGAACCAGGCGGCGTCGACCGGATCGCTGACCAGCATCTCGCCGGCCAGATAGCCGAGCAGCGCGGCACCGGCCACGATGATCACCGGGAAGCGCTCCATCACCTTCAGCAGCAACGTGCTGCCGAACACGATCAGCGGGATCGACAGGCCCAGGCCGATCACCAGCAGCAGGAACTGGCTGCCCTCGGGGCCTTTCTGCGCGGCGGCGGCGACCGCCACCACGTTGTCCAGCGACATCACCAGGTCGGCGATCAGGATGGTGCGAATCGCGGCCCAGATATTGTCCTTGGCGTCGTGGCCTTCCTCGCCGTCATCGCCGGTCAGCAGCTGCACGCCGATATAGACCAGCAGGATCGCGCCAATGATCTTCAGGTACGGCAGGCTCAGCAGCTTGACCGCCGCGACGGTCAGCACCACGCGCATGATGATCGCGGCGGCGCTGCCCCAGAAGATCGCGCGCTTCTGCTGGGCCGGCGGCAGGTTGCGCGAGGCCAGCGCGATCACGACGGCGTTGTCGCCGGACAGCACGATGTTGGTCAGGATGATGGATCCCAGTGCGATCCAGAACGTGGTGGACGACAGCAATTCCACTGCGTGGCTCCTCGAAGTCGATATTGGAATTGGAATGAAGACGGGTGTCGGGGTCCCGGCGCATCAGCGCGGCGGTTCGTCCCCAGCGCGATTGAGGCCTTTCGGATGTCTGACGCCCAAGACATGGAGATGTACCGCAGCAACCTTTCGATTCGATTTCAACAAAACGGCAAATACATCAGAGAATGATCTATTTTTGGCTCCAGTGGCGCCAAAACGACAATGCCCTCGCGAGAAGCGAGGGCATTGCAGGGGCGCCGCGGCGGACCGCGGGGCCGGCCGGTGAGCCGGCAAAGATGGGCCGGCAACGCCGGCCCCGACCCGTATTACAGGATCGACTTCAGCAGACGGCCCATTTCCGACGGGTTCTTGGTGACCTTGATGCCGCAGGCCTCCATGATCTCCAGCTTGGCCTGCGCCGTGTCGGCACCGCCCGAGATCAGCGCGCCGGCGTGGCCCATGCGCTTGCCCGGAGGCGCCGTCACGCCGGCGATGAAGCCGACCACCGGCTTCTTCATGTTGTCCTTGATCCAGTAGGCGGCATTGGCCTCGTCCGGACCGCCGATCTCGCCGATCATCACGACGGCATCCGTGTCCGGATCGTCGTTGAACATCTTCATCACGTCGATGTGCTTCAGGCCGTTGATCGGGTCGCCGCCGATGCCGACGGCTGACGACTGGCCCAGGCCCAGCGCGGTCAGCTGGCCCACGGCTTCATAGGTCAGCGTGCCCGAGCGCGACACCACGCCGATGCGGCCCTTCTTGTGGATGTGGCCCGGCATGATGCCGATCTTGATTTCGTCCGGCGTGATCAGCCCCGGGCAGTTCGGTCCGAGCAGCAGCGTCTTCTTGTTTTCGCGGCGCATGCGGTCCTTGACTTCCATCATGTCGCGCACGGGGATGCCTTCGGTAATGCAGACCACCAGGTCCAGGTCCGCGTCGACGGCTTCCCAGATCGCGGCGGCGGCGCCTGCGGGCGGGACGTAGATCACCGACACGGTGGCGCCGGTCTGTTCCTTCGCTTCCTTGACGCTGGCGTAGATGGGAATGCCCTCGAAGTCCTCGCCGGCCTTCTTCGGGTTCACGCCGGCAACGAACGCGTTCTTGCCGTTGGCATAGTCGCGGCAGCCACGGGTGTGGAACTGGCCGGTCTTGCCGGTAATACCTTGGGTGATGACCTTGGTGTCTTTGTTGATCAGAATCGACATGCTGTAATCCTTTGCTTGGCTGTCGCGGCGGGCGCCGGGCGCCACGCCGCTCGCTTTCGGTTTCGCGTCTGGCTTACTTGCCCGCGGCCGCGGCCACCACCTTCTGGGCCGCTTCTTCCATGGTGTCGGCGGAGATGATGGGCAGGCCCGACTCGGCCAGCATCTTCTTGCCGAGATCTTCGTTGGTACCCTTCATGCGGACCACCAGCGGCACGCCGAGCTGCACCGCCTTCGAGGCCGAGATCACGCCTTCGGCGATCACGTCGCAGCGCATGATGCCGCCGAAGATGTTGACCAGGATGGCCTGCACGTTCGGGTTCTTCAGCATCAGCTTGAAGGCCTCGGTCACCTTCTCGGTGGTGGCGCCGCCGCCCACGTCGAGGAAGTTGGCCGGCTCGCCGCCGAACAGCTTGATGGTGTCCATGGTGGCCATTGCCAGGCCGGCCCCGTTGACCAGGCAGCCGATATTGCCGTCGAGCGAGATGTAGGCCAGGTCGAACTTCGAGGCTTCGATTTCAGCCGGATCTTCTTCGTCCAGGTCGCGGTAGGCGACGATTTCCGGGTGGCGGAACAGCGCGTTCGAGTCGAAGTTGAACTTGGCGTCGAGCGCGATCACCTTGCCGTCGCCGGTCAGGATCATCGGGTTGATTTCGGCCAGCGAAGCGTCGGTCTCCCAGAACGCCTTGTACAGGCCCTGCAGCGCCTGGCGGGCTTGCGACAGGCTCGCGTCGGGCACGCCGATCTTGCGGGCGATGTCGTCGGCGTCCTTGTCGGTCAGGCCGATCGACGGCTCGATGATCAGCGTGTGGATCTTCTCCGGCGTCTGCGCGGCCACTTCCTCGATGTCCATGCCGCCTTCGCTCGAGGCCATCAGCGCGACCTTCTGCGACACGCGGTCCACCACCAGGCTGACGTACAGCTCCTTCTTGATGTCCGCGCCTTCTTCGATCAGCAGGCGGTTGACCTTCTTGCCTTCCGGACCGGTCTGGTGCGTGACCAGCTGCATGCCCAGGATGTTGCTGGCGTAGGTCTTGACCTCGTCCAGGCTCTTGGCCACCTTGACGCCGCCACCCTTGCCGCGACCGCCGGCGTGAATCTGCGCCTTGACGACCCACACCGGGCCGCCAAGCTGTTCGGCCGCCTTCAGCGCTTCTTCGACCGAGAATGCGGGGATACCGCGGGGAACCGGCACATTGTATTTGCGCAGGATTTCCTTGCCTTGGTACTCATGGATATTCATGCGTGTTTCCTTTCGGGTAGGCGTAAATGGGTAGAAAAGCCGGGTAGTAAAGCGTGGTGATAAAGCGGGAGAGGCCGAGATCTCGGTGGGGATCGCGGAACCTCACCCCGAGGTTCCGGTGGACCGCTGCGAGGCGACCCCGTCGTCGTCGGCAATCGTCTGCGGTGACTGCGGTGACTGTGGCGGCGAGGCCGGGGGCGCATCGGCCAGGGCTCTCGGTTTGGGCTGGTGTCCGTACCAGCGCGGATAAAACTGGCGAACCACTTCCCCTTCGAAATGCAGCGCATGGCAACCATGCAGCTGATAGGGCGGTTCGGGATTGCTGTCGTCGCTGGCGCCGTCGCGAATCTTGAAGACGTCGCCAGCAAAGGCCTGGATTGCCGTCGTCGGCAGGATCCCGGCCAGTTCGGTCAGATGGGTGCAGCCGGCCACGCCGCCCAGGCGCTCGCGCACGGCCTTGCGGAAACCCTTCATCAGGTTCAGGCCGATCAGCTGGCGGTAGGCCGGGCCGATGGTGTCGCAGTGGTCGGGATAGGGCACCCAGTCGGAGCAGGCATCGGCGTCGACCACGTTCATGCGCAGGTCGATGGTCACGCGCAGCCACAGGTCGTGCAGCGGTTGCCCGATCGGCCGGACGCCGCCGCCGGCGAGCGGAATGTCGCGGGGCTTGGTGTCGGTGAGCCGGGCCTCGATGTCCCACAGGCCGTCTTCGCGGAGATACGCCTCGGCCGTGATGGCGCGACGATGACGCAGGGCGCGATTGACGGGGGCGGAAAGCGGCATGGCACCAGGCTGTGACAAGGGAAGACGCGGCGGAACCGGCGCCTGAAGACGATTTGCTGCGGGCGCACGAATTCGCGCCGCGCTTGCGGAAAACTCGTGGAGTTTAACATGCCGGATCGCATTGGCCGGGAATACCCGGATGTGTGCGGTGTCGAGCCGGATTGTCGGCGCGGATGATCTGGCTACCGCGGCGTCTGCATCACACTCTGCACGCCGGCAAATCCGGCACGCGGTTCACTCGGCCTCCTCGTCCGGCGGCCGCTCGGCATCGCGGATCACGCGGCTGATCGCCGCCTGGGAGAACCCGCGCGCCGTCAGGAAGCGCAACTGCCTGGCCTTCTCTTCCGGCGTGGCCGGCGCAACGCCGAAGCGCTTGCGCCAGACCTCACGCGCCCGCTCGAGCTCGGTCGCGCGCAGCTGCTGCTGCAGGTCGGCCAGTTGCTCGCCGTCGAGCTGGTGGGTGCGGGCCTCCTGCATGACCCGGGACGCGCCATAGCGGCTGGCGCGCCGGTGCACCAGGCTCTCGGCAAAGCGGGCGTTCGACAGCCAGTTCTCGCGCTCCAGCGCATCGAGCAGGCGCTCCAGCTCCTCGGGCGACTCGGCATGCGGCGCCAGCTTGCGCGCCAGCTCCGCGCGGCTATGCTCGCGGCGCGACAGATAGCCGACCGCGCGCGCTTTGAGGGACAGGGGGGGACGCGGCATGAAGGAGCGAGAGGACGCGAATCAGCGGGGGGACTCCCCTCTCCCGCTTGCGGGAGAGGGGCTGGGGGAGAGAGCAGCGGCGCTCGGCATGCAACCGCGTTTGAAACCACCCCTTTCCCCAACCCTCTCCCCCCTGAGGGGGAAAGGGAGAACACCATTGGAGAGATGGGAGCGAGGCGGTCCGGGAACGCCTCTGACCCCGCCCGTCCCTTACTCTTCCGCCAGCGCCGGCGTGCCGTTCATCGGCACCACGCCGAGCGCGGCGCGGACCTTGTTCTCGATCTCCTTGGCGATATCGGGATTCTCGCGCAGGAATTCGCGTGCATTGTCCTTGCCCTGGCCGATCTTCTCGCCGTTGTAGCTGTACCAGGCGCCGGACTTCTCGACGATCTTGGCGTCCACGCCGAGGTCGATGACCTCGCCCTGGCGCGAGATGCCCTGGCCGTACAGGATGTCGAAGAAGGCCTCGCGGAACGGCGGCGATACCTTGTTCTTGACGACCTTGACCTTGGTCTCGTTGCCGATCACGTCGTCGCCCTTCTTGATCGAGCCGATGCGGCGGATATCGAGGCGGACCGAGGCGTAGAACTTCAGCGCGTTGCCGCCCGTGGTGGTTTCCGGCGAGCCGAACATCACGCCGATCTTCATGCGGATCTGGTTGATGAAGATCACCAGGCAGTTGGTGCGCTTGATGGTGCCGGTCAGCTTGCGCAGCGCCTGGCTCATCAGACGGGCCTGCAGGCCCGGCAGCGCATCGCCCATCTCGCCTTCGATTTCGGCCCGGGGCACCAGCGCCGCCACCGAGTCGATCACGATCAGGTCGACCGAGCCCGAACGCACCAGCGCGTCGGTGATTTCCAGCGCCTGTTCGCCGGTATCCGGCTGCGAAATCAGCAGATCGCCGACGCTGACGCCCAGCTTGCTGGCGTAATTGACGTCCAGCGCGTGCTCCGCGTCGATGAACGCGCAGGTGCCGCCCAGCTTCTGCATCTCGGCGACCACCTGCAGCGTCAGCGTGGTCTTGCCCGACGATTCGGGGCCGTAGATCTCGACGACCCGGCCGCGCGGCAGGCCGCCGACGCCCAGCGCGATGTCCAGGCCCAGCGAGCCGGTCGACACCACCTGGATATCCTGCTCGACCTCGCCGTCGCCCATCCGCATGATCGAGCCCTTGCCGAACTGCTTCTCGATCTGGGCCAGCGCGGCGGCCAGCGCCTTCTGCTTCTCGGCGCTCACGCCAGCTGCCTTCTTGCCGTCATCCATGGTCGTCCTTCCGTCAATGGTGTATAAATAGGCCGCATGCGGCGCGCCGCCTGCTATCTGATGCCGATATTGTGCGGCAACGGTTTACGCAGACCCACGCGCCCGACCCGCGCCACCCCGGCGGTCTGCATCGTCGGAGCGCGCTGCGGCAACGCATTCTAGAGGCGGAGCATGGCAGCCGTGAATCAGCATCGGCTCAAAAATGCGGCCGGGTTGGCAGCCAACTCGACCGCCGAGTCGGACCACGGCACCGCCCGGCTGACCGGCGCGCTCTCTGACGCGTGGCCTCGGTTGCGATCCAGCCCCATGCGCCCGCCTGGAATCAGCGGGTACTGTATAAAAAAACAGTATGCTTGGCAAGCCCCAATTCATCCCATAGTGCGCATGCCGATCGGGAGAACAGGGGGACCGACGCGGGTCCGCGCCCGCCTGCCAAGCCAGGGGAGACCACCATGCGCATTCTGATTGCCGAAGACGACGACGTGCTGGCCGACGGCCTGACCCGTTCCCTGCGCCATTCCGGCTATGCGGTCGATCATGTGGCCAACGGCATGGAAGCCGATTCGGCGCTGTCCACGCAGGCCTACGACCTGGTCATTCTCGATCTCGGCCTGCCCCGCATGCCGGGGCTCGAAGTCCTGAAACGGCTGCGCGCCCGCGGCGCGATGGTGCCGGTGCTGATCCTGACCGCCGCCGACAGCGTCGACGAGCGCGTCAAGGGCCTGGACCTGGGGGCCGACGACTATATGGCCAAACCGTTTGCGCTGTCGGAACTGGAGGCGCGCGTGCGCGCGCTGGTGCGGCGCGGCACCGGCGGCGGCGCCACGCTGATGCGGCACGGACCGCTCGCATTCGACCAGGTCGGCCGCATCGCCTATCTGAACGACCAGATGCTGGAGCTGTCCGCGCGCGAGGTCGGCCTGCTCGAGATCCTGCTGACGCGCTCCGGCCGGCTGGTGTCCAAGGAGCAGCTGGTCGACCATCTGTGCGAGTGGGGCGAGGAAGTCAGCAACAACGCAATCGAGGTCTACGTGCACCGGCTGCGCAAGAAGATCGAAGTCGGCGGCATCCGCATCGCCACCGTGCGCGGACTCGGCTATTGCCTGGAGAAGTTCCAGCCGGCCGCGGCCGCGGCGCATTCCTGATTCGGCCGACGGCAGCGACGCCGCGGTACCCTTTCCACCTGCCCGGCCCCGGCCGCCCCGCTCCCCGCCTTTCGCATGTATCCGCTGCGCCTGCCCTGGAAACGCCCGTCGCCGGCAATCGGCGACACGCGCCGCCGCGCCGCCGCGGCGGCCAGCGCAGAGGACGAGGTCAGCGACGAGATGCTGGCCGACGCCCTGCCCCATCTGGAGGACGACGCCGCGCACGCGTCGCCGCGCTCGCTGTTCGGCGAGATCCTCGACTGGATGCTGGCGCCGCTGCTGCTGCTGTGGCCGCTGAGCATCGCGGTGACCTACCTGGTCGCCAAGTCGATCGCCAACGGCCCCTACGATCGCGCGCTCGAATCGAGCGCGATCGTGCTGTCGCAGCAAGTGCGCGAGGTCAACGGCGGCGTGACGCTGCAGCTGCCGCTGTCGGCGCGCGAGATCCTGCGCGCCGACGAGACCGACGCGGTCTACTACCAGGTGGTCGGCACGCGCGGCGAGCTGGTCGCGGGCGATCGCGACCTGCCGCTGCCGGTCGAGGAGGATCGCCGGCATGCCGGCCTGGTGTCGCTGCGCGACGACCAGGTGGCCGGCAACGACGTGCGGGTCGCGTATACCTATGTCGAGATGCCGGCCGTGCCGGGCGGCCACCCCGTGCTGGTTCAGGTCGCCGAGACGCTCGACAAGCGCGCGCGCCTGGCCAACGAGATCATCAAGGGCGTGATCCTGCCGCAGTTCGTGATCCTGCCGCTGGCGGTGCTGCTGGTGTGGTTCGGGCTGTCGCGCGGGCTGGCGCCGCTGACCGCGATCCAGCAGCGCATTCGCGCGCGCAATCCGGGCGACACCAGCCCGATCGACGAACAGGCCGCGCCGCAGGAAATCACGCCGCTGGTGGCCTCGTTCAACGAACTGCTCGAGCGGCTCGACCAATCGGTGCAGACGCAGAAGCGCTTCATCGCCGATGCCGCGCACCAGATGAAGACGCCGCTGGCCGGGCTGCGCATGCAGGCCGAACTCGCCCAGCGCGAGCAATCCCCCGAAGAACTGCGCAAGTCGCTGGCGCAGATCGCCGGCAGCTCGCAACGCACCGCGCATCTGGTCACGCAGCTGCTGTCGCTGGCGCGCATGGAGAACTTCGCCGGCACCGGCAATATGGCGCCGCTCGATCTGACCGCGCTCGCGCGCGAGGTGGTCAAGGACTGGCTGCCGCAGGCCTGGGCCAAGCGCATCGATCTGGGCCTCGATGCGTCGGACCACCCGGTGATGGTGCAGGGCAATCGCCTGATGCTGACCGAGATGCTGAACAATCTGCTCGACAACGCGATCCGCTATACGCCTTCGGGCGGCCACGCCACTGTGCGGGTCAGCGCCGATCCGTTCGAGCCGTTCGCCTATCTGGACGTGGAGGACACCGGGCCGGGCATTGCCCCGGCCGAGCGGCCGCGCGTGATGGAGCGCTTCTATCGCGTGCTGGGCACCAGCACCGAGGGCAGCGGGCTGGGCCTGGCGATCGTGCGCGAGATCGTGCAGCAGCATGGCGGCGACGTGGCCATCGAGGACCACGTCTACCAGCAGCAGCCGCGCCTGGCCGGTGCGCGGCTGCGCGTCACGCTGCGCCGTCCGGCCTCCGCGGAGGCCGCATGAACGCGCCCGATCCGGTACGCCTGGCCCGCCGGCAGCGCGCCGCGGCCGCCTGGCGCACCAATCTTCGCTGGACCGCGGTGCTGCTCGCGCTGTGGTTTGCCGGCACCTTCGGCGTCAGCTGGTTCGCGCGCGAGCTGCGCTTCGATTTCTTCGGCTGGCCCTTCTCGTTCTGGGCCGGCGCGCAAGGGCTGCTGATCCTGTACGTGCTGATGGCCGCCGCCTACGCCTGGCGCATGAACCGCGCCGATCGCGAGATCGGCGAGCCGGCGGACGAGCCGGGGAACGATGCCGGCCACGCCAGCGACGGCGATGCTGCGCGGCACCGCTGAACGCTACGGCGCGGCCCGCCCCCTGCAGCACCGCTTGCAGCACTGCTGGCAGCGTGACCAGGGGCGGCGGCATCCCGCATCGCAGCATCGGTCTCCCCCACGAAAGGCGGGCGCCAGCGCCGCGCGACGCTAGCGTATACCCCGAGCAATATCGCCCCCTGCGCGCCCTCCCCTGTCAGAACGCCGTAAGTTTCGCCTCCCAGAATCCACACACATTCGACGGCCCCCGCCGGATCGCGGCGTTGCCGCATGCCTGGCGGCCGTGCGAAGGACCCCTGAACAGTAGGAGGAGACAAGATGGCTAATGCCCCAAATGTCGCGGTGCCGGGAGGCAGCGCGCAGAACACCCCGATGACGACCGAGGAGAGGAAGGTCATCATCGCCTCGTCGCTCGGGACGGTATTCGAGTGGTACGACTTTTATCTGTACGGTTCGCTGGCGGCGATCATCGCCAGGCAGTTCTTCGCCGGCCTGGATCCGACCTCGGCCTTCATCTTCGCGCTGCTCGCCTTCGCCGCCGGCTTCATCGTGCGGCCGTTCGGGGCGCTGGTGTTCGGCCGGCTCGGCGACATGATCGGACGTAAATACACGTTCCTCGTGACCATCCTGATCATGGGCGTGTCGACCTTCATCGTCGGCCTGCTGCCCAGCTACGCCACCATCGGCTGGGCCGCGCCGATCATCCTGATCGCGTTGCGGATGCTGCAAGGCCTGGCGCTCGGCGGCGAGTACGGCGGCGCGGCCACCTATGTGGCCGAACACGCGCCGCACGGCAAGCGCGGGTCGTACACCTCGTGGATCCAGACCACCGCCACGATGGGCCTGTTCATGTCGCTGATCGTGATCCTGGTGTGCCGTCAGCTGACCGGTCCGGACTTCGAGGTCTGGGGCTGGCGCATTCCGTTCCTGCTGTCGATCGTGCTGCTCGGCATCTCGGTCTACATCCGGCTGTCGATGGCCGAATCGCCGGCATTCCAGCGCATGAAGTCCGAGGGCAAGACCTCGAAGGCACCGCTGACCGAATCGTTCGGCCAATGGCGCAACCTGAAGATCGTGATCCTGGCGCTGGTCGGCCTGACCGCCGGCCAGGCGGTGGTCTGGTACACCGGCCAGTTCTATGCGCTGTTCTTCCTGACTCAGGTGCTGAAGGTCGACGCCAAGACCGCCAACCTGCTGATCGCCGGCGCGCTGGTGATCGGCACGCCGTTCTTCGTGTTCTTCGGCGTGCTGTCGGACAAGATCGGCCGCAAGTGGATCATCATGGCTGGCTGCGCGCTGGCGATGCTGACCTACTTCCCGCTGTTCAAGGCGCTGACGCACTACGCCAACCCGGCGCTGGAGCGCGCCCAGCAGTCGGCCCAGATCATCGTCACCGCCGATCCGAAGCAGTGCTCGTTCCAGGGCAGCCCGATCGCCCGCGAGATCGACTTCCGCAGCTCCTGCGACATCGCCAAGCGCACGCTGGCGCAGTCGTCGGCCAGCTACGAAGTCGTCGAGGCGCCGGCCGGCACCACCGCCACCGTCAAGATCGGCGATCGCGAGATCCAGTCCCTCAACGCGGCGCTGGTGCCGCAGGGCCATAGCTTCGAACCGGAGAGCAAGGCCAGGATCGACGCCTTCAAGAAGGAGGTCGCCGGGGCGATGTCCGCGGCCGGTTATCCGACCAAGGCCGATCCCGCCGAGATGAACACGGTGATGGTGCTGGTGATCCTGGTGATCCTGGTGATCTACGTGACCATGGTCTACGGTCCGATCGCCGCGATGCTGGTCGAGATGTTCCCGACCCGCATCCGGTACACCTCGATGTCCCTGCCGTACCACATCGGCAACGGCTGGTTCGGCGGCATGCTGCCCACCATCTCGTTCGCCCTGGTCGCGCAGAACGGCAACATCTACTACGGCCTGTGGTACCCGATCGTGATCGCCGGCATCACGCTGGTGATCGGCTCGCTGTTCATCCGCGAGACCAAGGACGTGGATATCTACGCGAACGACTGATATCCGACCCGCGCCACGCCGGCTCCGGTGCCGGCGGTGCAACCGGCGGTCCGCGAGGGCTGCCGGATTTTTTTACGCTTCGCTGCCTGGCCTGAACGGCCGGGCGAGCCGGATGCAAGGGGCCGCACAAAAGTGTTGACAGCGATCCAACGGCCCGTATAATGGCGGTCTTCGTCGGCGAATTAGCTCAGTCGGTTAGAGCGACGGAATCATAATCCGCAGGTCCGGGGTTCGAGTCCCTGATTCGCCACCAGCATTTCGAAGGGGTCAGCGCAAGCTGACCCCTTTTTGTTTTGGCGCCGCTCCCCGCGGCGCTGGTCGGGCCCCCCACCCGACCCCTCCGCCATCAATTCCTGCAGTAGGCCCGCGCCATCGTCTTGACCTCGCTCGCCATCGCACGACGCAGCGCGACCGGCTCAAGCACCTCGACCTGCGGACCGAGGGAGCGCAGCCAGCGCACCAGCCAATCGGCCATTTCCACCGTGCAGCGAACCACCAGCGAACCGTCCGGGCCGATCTCCTCGGTCTGATCGGGCGAGATCGGCGCATCGCGCACGATGTCGCCGCAGCCCCTGGCGAAGCGGACCGCCAGCTTGATATTGCCGTCGGCGTGCAGCCCGAATTCGGCCGCCTCTTCCACATAGTCGGCCAGCGAGAAATGGTCGGGATAGATAAAGCGCTCCTTCAGCGCGTGCGCCGCGTGGACACGATCGAGCCGCAGGCATTGCGGCGCGGGGTCCTCGTCTTCCAGCCCCACCAGGTAGACCAGGCCGGCCTTCTCGACCACGCCGAGCGGCATCAGCACGCGCTTGCGCTCCGGCTCGAAGCGCGGTCGATACACGACCTCCAGGCAGCGCTCCTCGAATACCGCGGTGAGGACCTGTAGCAGGACGGTCTCGCGCAGACGCGGCGGCACCAGCGGCGAACTTCGCTCGATGATCGAGAGCTTGCGATGCCAGGCGATCCGCCCCGCACCGCCCTCCCGGCCGCGCCGCCGCAGCTGCGACTCCGCGGCGTCGAACAACGGCCGCAGCAGGGTCGCCATCACCGAAGTGATCTGGCGGCCGGCGAACCGCTTCAGCACCTGCAGGGCGAGCGCCTCTTCGTCGCTGAGCCATGTCTCGGCGTTGGCCAGGACCCGGCCGGCACATTCGGCGCGGCGCCACATCAGGCCGCGCCCTTCCGCGCGGCACTCGGCCGAGCCGTCGGCGACCAGCAGCACCAGCCGCTGTTGCAGCACCTCGGCGGGTGGCTCGGCCACCCCCAGGGCGGCCAGGCCGCGCGCCACGTCCCCGGTGCTCATCCAGCGCCGGGGGCCGCCGTCGTCAAGCAGGACGGAAAGAATGGAAACGTCGAGTTGAGAATCGAACTGGTGGGCCATAAAGCGCAATGAAAGGTTGGTCTGCGTGGGGAGAGCGAAGCCTATCAAGCGGGGCGTCCGGAAATGGAGGAAATGGACAAGGAACGACGGTTCCCGGCACGCACTTCGGCCCTCCGAATCGAAAGCGCGAGCAACAGCCAATGCGATGCGCGCCGGCACGCGGAGTGGGCAGCGCCCACGCCGGACTGACATCCGCATGCACATTGTTAAAAACTTTGAATAACTGATACGAGGCGCAGTCACTTCGCATCAGGGATACGAGCCTATTCTTCTCACATCGGCTGACGACATCCCCGTGCAAAACGATTCTCAAAAATTCAACAACTGGAGAAAATCATGAAGATTACGACTGCCCGCCTCGTTCTCAGCGCCGCCATCGCCGGTACCGCGCTGCTGTCGTTGAACAGCGTGTTCGCCGCCCCGGTGCGCGGCTCGCATGCGGGCGACGGCTACGGCTACACGTTCCGCGCGGTGGACCGCTTCGCAGACGGCGCGCGCGCCTTCGACGTCTACGCGGAAGGCGCCCGCACGCACGACGTCTTTAGCGAAGGCGCCCGTACCCGCGCCGACTATCCGGCGCCGATCGGCGAATGAGCCGGACCACCGTTTCCGCGGGAAGGAGTTCGCGATGAGCGTTCGAGACAATGCACTGATCGTGGCGGCGTGGTTCGGCGCCTGCCTGGCCAGTGGCTGGCTGGTCACCTTTACGGGGCTGCTGCTGTCGCAGTAAGTGCTGAATCAGGCATGGATGCCGGCGAGGCGCCGGGTTTTTGACCTGAATCATGGCGAGATCGCCGCCTAGCTGCCATCATGAATTGAGCCAGGCAAGGCGCCGCCGAACGCCCTGGCCGTCCACAACGCCTGCAAGGCCCGTGATAGGAGAACCCTCGCCATGACCCATATCGTGCTCGCCACTGACGGCTCCGCCTTCAGCGATGCCGCCGCCCGCTTTATCGTCGAAGGGAAGCTGCTGCAGGGCGAACTGACCGTGCATGTGGTGCACGTCGCCCCGGAGGTCACCGGTCAGGTGCGCGCCTTCGTCAGCAAGGACGCGATCGATGACTGGCATCGTGAAGAAAGCGACAAGGCGATGCGCTCGGTCTGCGACATCCTGGGCGCCGCGCAACTGCGCGTCGAAAAGCATGCGCTGAGCGGGTTTCCGTCGGACCGGATTGTGGCGCTGGCCAAATCGGTCAACGCCGATGCCATCGTGATCGGCACCCATGGCCGCGGATCGTTCTTCGATGCCGTGCTCGGCTCGGTGGCCGGCCGCGTCGTGGCGCACGCATCGTGCCCGGTGATCCTGGTGAAGGCGCCGGACAGGGCCTGACTGCCTGGCGCGCCGCCGTTCCGAAGCAGTGGCAGTGGCAGTCGGAGTGAGACCGGGCGCTGCCGTGGCGCCCGGAACGGCCGCCAGCTCAACCGGTCAGGTCGACCACAGCGGCGGTTCGTCCATCAGCGCGATCTGCTCGCGCAATTCGAGGATGCGATCCTGCCAGTAGCGTGCCGTGCCGAACCACGGAAAGGCCGCGGGAAACGCGGGATCGTTCCAGCGGCTCGCCAGCCAGGCGCTGTAGTGCAGCAGCCGCAGCGTGCGCAGCGCCTCGACCAGATGCAGCTCGCGCGCCGAGAATTCGGCGAAGTCCTCGTAGCCGGCCACGATATCGGCCAGCTGGCTCTGCATCGAGGCGCGGTCGCCCTCCAGCAGCATCCACAGATCCTGCACCGCCGGGCCGGTCCGGCTGTCGTCGAAATCGACGAAATGCGGCCCCGTGCTGCCGCCGCGGGCCTGATCCGGTTCTATCCACAGCAGATTGCCGCGATGGCAGTCGCCATGCAGCCTGAAAAGCGCCACGTCGCCGGCGCGCTCGTAGCAGCGGCGCACGCCGTCGATCGCCAGGTCGGCGGCGGCCTGCCAGGCGGGCCGCAGCTCGGCCGGGATGCAGTCCTGCGTCAGCAGCCAGTCGCGCGGCGCCACGCCGAAGGTCTCGACATCGAGGGTCGGCCGGTGGACATAGGGCTGCGTCGCGCCCACGGCATGGATGCGGCCGATGAACCGACCGAGCCAGGTCAGCGTGTCGGCGCGATTGAGCTCGGGCTCGCGACCGCCGCAGCGCGGGAACACGGCGAAGCGAAAGCCGCCATGCGACAGCAGCGTGCTGCCGCCGCAATCGAGCGGCGGCACGGCCGGGATCTCGGCCTCGGCAAGCTGCCGCACGAAGGCATGTTCCTCGAGGATGGCGGCGTCGCTCCAGCGCCCGGGGCGGTAGAACTTCATCACCATCGGCGCGCCGTCCTCGACCCCGGCCTGCCAGACGCGGTTCTCGTAGCTGTTCAGCGCCAGCAGCCGGCCGTCGGGCACGAAGCCGGCCGCCTCGAGCGCATCGAGGATCAGGTCGGGCGTCAGTCCCGCAAAGGGAAGGTCCGACGAGGCGGCAGGATCGGGCGACATCACCATGGCTAAGCGCTAGCTTAGGACAGCGCGCGCGTCAGGACCCCTGCCGCGAGCGCTGTCCGCCCAGCAGCGCGGCCTGAGGACCGGGCCGGCGGTTGCGCGAGGGACCGTTCGACTCGGACGCCGCGCGCGGCGCCGCCTGCGAACGTTCGCCGTTGCCGGCAGGGCGGGCACCGCCCTTGGGCTGGCCGTTGGCGTGACCATTGGCGTGGCCGTTGGGCTTGCCATTGCGTTGCGGCGCGCTGCCCGCCTCCTGGGGCTGGCGGGCGGGACGCGGCTGGCGCGGCGGCCGGGCTTCCGCGCGGCGCTCGCCGGACGGCGCGCCAGCGGCGGGCTTGGCGGGCCTGGTGGCGCCATTGCCGGCGCCATTGCCGCCGCCATTGCCCTGCGGACGCCCCCGTCCACCGCCGCCATTCTGGCCGCGCGCCTGGCGACCCTTCTGGATCGGCTCGGGTGCGATGGTGGGATCGGGTTCGAAGCCCGGCAGCACGATCTGTTCGAGCGGCCGCTTGATCAGGCGCTCGATGTCGCGCAGCAGGCCATGCTCGTCGACGCAGACCAGCGACACCGCCTCGCCCTCGGCGCCGGCGCGGCCGGTGCGGCCGATGCGGTGCACATAGTCTTCCGGCACGTTGGGCAGATCGAAGTTGACCACATGGGGGAGCTGGTCGATATCGATGCCGCGCGCCGCGATGTCGGTCGCCACCAGCAGCCGCAGCGTGCCGGCCTTGAACTCGGACAGCGCGCGCGTGCGCGCCGACTGGCTCTTGTTGCCGTGGATCGCCAGCGCCGACAGGCCTTCCTTGCTCAGTTGCTCGGCCAGCCGGTTGGCGCCGTGCTTGGTGCGGGTGAAGACCAGCACCTGGTGCCAGTCGTGCTCGCGCACCAGGTGGGCCAGCAGTTCGCGCTTGCGCTCGCGATCGACCGCATAGACGCGCTGCGCCACGGTCTCGGCGGTGGTGTTGCGGCGCGCGACCTCGATCGAGGCCGGATTGTCGAGCAGCCGGTCGGCCAGCGCGCGGATCTCGTCGGAGAAGGTCGCGGAAAACAGCAGGTTTTGCCGCTTGGGCGGCAGCACGTTCAGGATCTTGCGGATGTCGTGGATGAAGCCCATGTCGAGCATGCGGTCGGCCTCGTCCAGCACCAGCATCTCGACATGCGACAGATCGATGGTGCGCTGGCCCACGTGGTCCAGCAGGCGGCCCGGCGTGGCCACCACGATATCGACGCCGCGCTTGAGCTGCTCGATCTGCGGATGGATGCCGACGCCGCCGAACATCACCATCGATCGCAGGCGCAGGTACTTGCCGTAGTTGCGCACGCTCTCTTCGACCTGCGCGGCCAGTTCGCGCGTCGGCGTCAGCACCAGCGCGCGGATGCGGGGCCGTTCGCCGCGCGCCGGCGGCTCGGCCCGCGACAGCAGCTGCAGCATCGGCAGCGTGAAACCGGCGGTCTTGCCGGTACCGGTCTGGGCGCCGGCGAGCAGGTCGCCGCCCTTCAGGATCGCGGGAATGGCTTGCGCCTGGATCGGCGTGGGCGTGGAATAGCCCTGCTCCGCCACGGCGCGTACAAGCTTGTCAGACAAGCCTAGTTCAGAAAAAGACATGGAATTCGTTTCGGCCGCCCCTTGCGCACGGATGCGCCAATCGTCGGGGCCGGCATGGGTAGTGGCGACTGGCCGGCTGCCGCAGTCACTGCCTGCATGGGCGGGACGAAGGGCGCCGGGGAAACGGAACGACTGCCTCCGCTTCCAGGTTCGGAAGGCCCGTAGTGTATCAGCCCCGCCGCATTCGCACCGGACGCGCCAATTGGCGAGCGGGTAGAATAGCGGGCTGTCCCGCCTGCCCTGCCCCCGCTCGCCTACCGGCCTGGCGCCGGCCTCCGCGGCAGGCCGTGTTACGCCCCCTGAAGCATCCGATGCCCCCAGGTCAACCACTGAGATCGGCACCATGAATCCACGTCCCCAAGCCGCCGAGGCCACCCAGCCTGCGGCCGCCCCCGCCACGCCCGTCAAGAAGGTCTTCGTCAAGACCTACGGCTGCCAGATGAACGAGTACGACTCCGACAAGATGGTCGACGTACTGCACGCCAGCCAGGGCCTGGAGAAGACCGACAACCCCGAAGACGCCGACGTGATCCTGTTCAACACCTGCTCGGTGCGCGAGAAGGCGCAGGAGAAGGTGTTCTCGGAACTGGGGCGGATGAAGGCGCTCAAGGCCGCCAAACCGGACCTGGTGATCGGCGTCGGCGGCTGCGTGGCCAGCCAGGAAGGCGCGGCCATCGTCTCGCGCGCGCCCTATGTCGACGTCGTGTTCGGCCCGCAGACGCTGCACCGGCTGCCCGACATGATCGCGCGCCGCCGCCAGAGCGGCCATTCTCAGGTCGATATCTCCTTCCCCGAGATCGAGAAGTTCGACCATCTGCCGCCCGCGCGCGTCGAGGGCCCGAGCGCCTTCGTGTCGATCATGGAAGGCTGCTCGAAGTACTGCAGCTACTGCGTGGTGCCCTACACCCGCGGCGAGGAAGTCTCGCGCCCCTTCGACGACGTGCTGGCCGAGATTGCCGGCCTGGCCGACCAGGGCGTGCGCGAGGTCACGCTGCTGGGGCAGAACGTCAACGCCTACCGCGGCCGGATGGGCGACACCAGCGAGATCGCCGACTTCGCGCTGCTGATCGAATATGTGGCCGAGATCCCCGGCATCGAGCGGATCCGCTACACCACCAGCCATCCGAAGGAATTCACCGGGCGGCTGATCGACGTCTATGCGCGCGTGCCCAAGCTGGTCGACCACCTGCACCTGCCGGTGCAGCACGCCTCGGACCGCATCCTGATGGCGATGAAGCGCGGCTACAGCGTGCTCGAATACAAGAGCATCATCCGCAAGCTGCGCGCGATCCGGCCGACCATGTCGATGTCGTCGGACTTCATCGTTGGCTTTCCGGGCGAAACCGACGCCGACTTCGACAAGCTGATGGCGATGGTCGAGGAGATCGGCTACGACACCTCGTTCTCGTTCATCTTCAGCCCGCGGCCCGGCACGCCGGCCGCCAACCTGCACGACGACACGCCGCACGAGGTCAAGCTGCGCCGGCTGCAGCGGCTGCAGGCGACCATCGAGGAGAACGTGCAGCGCATCAGCCGCGGCATGGTCGGCACGGTGCAGCGCATCCTGGTCGAAGGCCCCGCGCGCAAGGACCCGAACGAACTGCACGGCCGCACCGAGAACAACCGCGTGGTCAACTTCGCGCTGCCCGGCGTGCCGCAGGCCAGCCGCGAGCGGCTGATCGGCCAGATGGTCGAGGTGACGATCACCGAGGCCTTCCCGCATTCACTGCGCGGCGAGATCGTGGTGCGCCAGTAAGCGCGATCCCCGGCAAGCCGCGCGCATGCCGAGGGCCAACGACGAACAAGAACGGAGCGCTCTCCCGATGAAAATTCCTTCCGCAGAATTCGTGGCCCCCAAGGACGACAACGCGCGCCTGCAGAACCTGTGCGGGCCGCTGGACGAAAACCTGCGCCAGGTCGAACAGGCGCTGGACGTCACGATCCAGCGGCGCGGCCACAAGATGACGGTGCGCGGGGCCAATGCCAACGAGGCGGCCGCCGCGCTGGAGCGCTTCTATAACCAGGCCCGCTCGCCGCTGTCGATCGACGACGTGCAGCTGGGCCTGATCGAGACGCGCCAGTACGCCGCGCATGTCGCCGGCCCGCCCGGGGCGGACAACGACGCGGGCGGCGACGCCGACGACGAATCGCCGGTGCTGCATACCCGCCGTACCGGCCTGGTCGGCCGCACCGCCGCGCAGCGCGACTACCTGCGCAATATCGTCTCGCACGACCTGACCATGGGCATCGGCCCGGCGGGCACCGGCAAGACCTATCTGGCGGTGGCCTGTGCGGTCGATGCGCTCGAGCGCGACGCGGTCAAGCGCATCGTGCTGACCCGGCCCGCGGTCGAGGCGGGCGAGCGGCTGGGCTTCCTGCCGGGCGACCTGGCGCAGAAGGTCGATCCGTATCTGCGCCCGCTGTACGACGCGCTGTACGACCTGCTCGGCTTCGACCGCACGCAGAAGATGTTCGAGCGGCAGATGATCGAGATCGCGCCGCTGGCCTATATGCGCGGCCGCACGCTGAACCACGCCTTCATCATCCTGGACGAGGCGCAGAACACCACGCCGGAGCAGATGAAGATGTTCCTGACCCGGATCGGCTTCGGCTCCAAGGCGGTGATCACCGGCGACATCACGCAGATCGACCTGCCGCGCGGCCAGAAGAGCGGCCTGATCGAAGCGCAGCACGTGCTGCGCGACGTGCGCGGGGTCGCCGCGACGCGCTTTACCAGCATCGACGTGGTGCGGCATCCGCTGGTGGCGCGCATCGTCGAGGCCTACGACGAATACCACGCCCAGCACAAGGACACCTGATTTGACCAGCAAGACATCGGCAAAAAACGCGGCCAACAGCGTGGGCAAGAATGCGGCCACCGGCGCCGCCCCCAGCGTGATCCTGTTCGACGGCGAAGGCCGCGCCCGCAAGAGCGCCGCGCACGCGCTGCGCGTGCAGCTGCCCGACGGCCGCAGCCTGACCGTCGACCTGTCGCAAGCCGCCGACGGCGTGGTGTCGCTGCTGGCCGAGCACAGCGATCCGCGCCAGCGCGCGGGCCTGCTGGCCCGCCCGGACAGCCACGACGCGCTGGCGGTGGCGGTCACCGCCACGCCGCAGCTGACCACCACCGGCACGCCGGCCACGCCGCCCGAACTGACGCTCGACGTGCAGTACGGCGACGGCATCCGCGGCCGGCGTGGTCTGCCGCCGCGCGCGCGGCTGCAGACCTGGCTGCGCTCGGCGCTGTTCGCCGACGCCCAGCTGACCGTGCGCTTCGTCGACGAGGACGAGGGCCGCGCGCTGAACCGGGGCTTTCGCGGCAAGGACTACGCGACCAATGTGCTGACCTTCGCCTATGCCGAGCACGACGACGACCCGGTCAGCGCCGACATCGTGCTGTGCTGCCCGGTGGTCGAGCGCGAGGCGCGCGAACAGGGCAAGCCGCTGGAGGCTCACTACGCGCATCTGCTGGTGCACGGCGCGCTGCACGCACAGGGCTACGAGCACGAGGACGATGCCGAGGCAGAGGAGATGGAGGCCATCGAGACCGAGACGCTGCTTGCGCTGGGCTTTGCCGACCCGTACCGCGACGACCGGGGTCCGCGCCTGGGACACTGAGGGATGAGCCTGCGGGGTGACAGGGGGCGCCGCTTGCCCTCTCCCCCAACCCCTCTCCCGCAAGCGGGCTAGGGCAGAAAACCGTCCAGTGCGATCCCGGCGCCGCATCGGACCGGTCAGCGGCGCCGGCCCGCGGCCGCCGCGGGCTGGACCGAAAAACAATTGGTGTATGCTTGCTCCGGTATCCACCACGCGCAACTTGCGCCATGAACGACCCTTACCCTAGTTCGAAGGCGGTCGACCGACCCCGGTCCCTGCTCGAACGACTGAGCGATCTGATTTCTCCCGAGCCCGAATCGCGGGCAGAATTGCTCGAAGTCCTCCAGGACGCCCACGCCCGCAATCTGATCGACGCCGAGTCGCTCTCGATGATCGAAGGCGTGTTCCAGGTCTCGGAATTGACCGCGCGCGACATCATGGTGCCCCGCGCCCAGATGGACGCGGTCAATATCGCCGATGCGCCGGAAGCCTTCATCCCCTTCATGCAGGAGACCGCGCACTCGCGCTTTCCGGTCTACGAAGGCAGCCGCGACAACATCATCGGCATCCTGCTCGCCAAGGACCTGCTGCGCTACTACACCGACAGCGACTTCGACCTGCGCGAGATGCTGCGGCCGGCCGTCTTCATCCCCGAGTCCAAGCGCCTGAACATCCTGCTGCGCGAATTCCGCAACAACCGCAATCACATCGCGATCGTGGTCGACGAGTACGGCGGTGTCGCCGGGCTGGTCACGATCGAGGATGTGCTGGAGCAGATCGTCGGCGACATCGAGGACGAATTCGATCTCGACGAGGATGACGACAACATCGTTTCGCTGCCCGACGGCAGCTGGCGCGTGCATGGACTGACCGAGATCGAGCAGTTCAACGAGACCTTCGGCACCCAGTTCCCCGACGACGACGTCGATACGGTCGGCGGCCTGCTGACCAACCATGTCGGCCATGTGCCGCACCGCGGGGAAATCATCACGCTGCCGCCGCTGCGCTTCGAGGTGCTGCGCGCCGATGCGCGCCAGCTGCACCTGCTGCTGGTCCGGCGCGAAGCGGCGGCGATCACAGACACCGTGGCCAACGCATGAAGCGGCTGGCGCAGGGCTGGAACGGCGCCACCGCTGCCGAACTCGAGACATCGCTCGCCGACACCGGCCGCGTCCGCGCGCGCTGGGGCCATCTGCTGCTGGCCGGCGTGCTCGGCGTCGCCCATACCCAGGCCTTCGCGCCGCGCGACTGGTGGTGGCTGCAAATCCTGGCGCTGGCGGGACTGGCGGCGCTGCTGTTCGACACCCGCCGCGCGCGCGACGCCGCCGCGCTGGGCTACGCCTTCGGGCTGGGCTGGTTCCTGTCCGGAATCTGGTGGGTCTATATCAGCATGCACGTCTACGGCGAGATGCCGGCCTGGATGGCCGCCATCGCGGTGCTGCTGTTCTCGGGCTACCTCGCGCTGTACCCCGCACTGGCGGCCGCGGCCTGGCATCGCGCCACCGCGCCGCGGCGCTTCGACACGGCCCGGCGCGCGGGCGCCTTCGGCCTGCTGGCCGCGCCGCTGGCGTTCGGCGCGGCCTGGGGCCTCACCGAATGGCTGCGGGGCGTGATCTTCACCGGTTTCCCGTGGCTGGCAAGCGGCTACGCGCATACCGATGGCCCGCTGGCCGGCTACGCGCCGCTGCTCGGCGTCTACGGCATCAGCGCGCTCGCGGCGGTCTGTGCCGCCTGGCTGGCCGCGCTGGCGCGCGTCGCCCGCCCGGCATCGGGGCACGATGGCCGTGCCGCCGGGCTGTCATCGAGGCTCGCGGTTCCGCTCGGGCTGGTGGTGCTGCTCGGTTCCGGCTGGCTGCTGGCGGGCCGCGCCTGGACCGAACCGGTGGGCGAACCGCTGTCCGTGCGGCTGCTGCAGGGCAATGTGCCGCAGGACATCAAGTTCGAGGCGGCCGGCATCGCGCGCTCGAACGCGCTGTACCGGGACATGATCACCGCCGCTCCGGCCGACCTGGTGGTCACGCCGGAGACGGCGTTTCCGCTGATCCTGCAGGACATGCCGCCGGAGATCGCGCTGGCGCTGCGGCAGTTCAGCGTCGGCACCGGCACCGCGCTGCTGTTCGGCGCGGCCGGCGCCGACTCGCCGATCGACTTCACCAACAGCGTGTTCGGCATCGGCCCCGAGATGAAGGGCCTGTACCGCTACGACAAGCACCACCTGGTGCCCTTCGGCGAGTTCATTCCCTGGGGCTTCCGCTGGTTCGTCGACATGATGAAGATGCCGCTGGGGGACTTCCGCCGGGGTGGGCTGGCGCAGGCGCCGCTGCCGGTGCGCGGCGTCATGGTGGCACCCAATATCTGCTACGAGGATCTGTTCGGCGAGGAAATCGCGCGCACGCTGCGCGGCCAGCCGCAGCCGGCCAATGTGCTGGTCAACCTGACCAACCTGGCGTGGTTCGGCGACACCATCGCGCTGGACCAGCACCTGCAGATCTCGCGGATGCGCGCGCTGGAGACGCGCCGGCCGATGCTGCGCTCGACCAATACCGGCATGACCGCCGTGGTGGCGCCGGACGGCAGCGTATCGGCGCGGCTGGCGACCTTCACCACCGGCACGCTGAGCGCGCAGGTGCAAGGCACGCGCGGGCTGACGCCCTACGTACGGGTCGGCAATGTGCCGGCAGTGCTCGGCTGCCTGCTGGTCCTGCTGCTGGTGGCCTGGCGCGCAGGGCGCCCGACCGCTCGCGCGTGAGCCTTACTGGATCACGCCCACCGCGATCGATACCGCGGCAGCCGCCGCCATCACCGCCAGGGCGACCCGATAGGGCTTGTGCGAAAGAAACGACATGATGGTTGTCCCCGTTGTCCTGGCGCCGACGGGCGCCTGCCAGGCGCCGTCCGCTGCCTCTGTCGAACAGCTTTTCAATAATGTATACAAAAATCGATAACGGCAGGCGCTTCGGAAACTTGAATGACCTCGGGATTTACCCGAAGTCCCTGACCACCCGCCCCGCCCTTCCCTTCGGCGGCCGCCGGGCAAAAACCCGCTAGAATTCTGGGTTTGGCAACGGCGGGACCGGCCGGCCGGCCGCCGTCCCCTGCCCGCTTCCGCTTCGGTGGCCCGCCGCCGGGCCAACTCTCCGCGATCCGTCGTCTTCGTTATGCTGACCTTCCAACAAATGATCCTTACCTTGCAGTCCTACTGGGACCGGCAAGGATGCGCGCTGTTGCAACCCATCGATCTGGAGGTTGGCGCCGGTACCTCGCACGTGCATACCTTCCTGCGCGCGATCGGCCCCGAGCCGTGGCGCGCCGCCTATGTGCAACCGTCGCGCCGCCCGAAGGATGGCCGCTACGGCGAGAACCCGAACCGGCTGCAGCATTACTACCAGTACCAGGTCGTGCTCAAGCCCGCGCCGGAGAACATCCTGGAGCTGTACCTGGGCTCGCTCGAGGCGCTGGGCCTGGACCTGAAGCAGAACGACATCCGCTTCGTCGAGGACGACTGGGAAAACCCGACGCTGGGCGCCTGGGGCCTGGGCTGGGAGGTCTGGCTCAACGGCATGGAGGTGACCCAGTTCACCTACTTCCAGCAGGTCGGCGGCATCGACTGCAAGCCGATCACGGGCGAGATCACCTACGGCATCGAGCGCCTGGCGATGTATCTGCAGGGCGTCGAGAACGTCTACGACCTGGTCTGGACCGAGTGGGAAGAGAACGGCAAGACCCGCCGCCTGACCTACGGCGACGTCTATCACCAGAACGAGGTCGAGCAGTCGACCTACAACTTCGAGCAGAGCAATACCGAGATCCTGTTCCGCCATTTCGCCGAGCACGAGGGCGAGGCCAAGCGGCTGATGGGCGTCGGCGCAGACGGGGACGCAGCCCAGGCGGCGAGCGTCAAGCTGGCGCTGCCGGCCTACGAGCAGGTGCTCAAGGCCGCCCACACCTTCAACCTGCTGGACGCGCGCGGCGCGATTTCGGTGACCGAGCGCGCCGCCTACATCGGCCGCATCCGCAATCTGTCGCGGCTGGTCGCGCAGGCCTACTACGAATCGCGCGAGGCGCTGGGCTTCCCGATGTGCGGGACGGCCGGCGCGGACGCCACCGCCGGCGCCACACGCTCCGCCGAGGCCGCCGCATGAACTCGATGGCACGCCGTGCGCTGTGCTGCGCGCTGGCGGTGGCCGCCGCGGGCGGTGCGCACGCCATCGTGCCGTCGGCTTATGCCCAGGCCTCGCAGGTGCTCTACCCCTCGGCCGAGCAGGCCAATGTCTGCGAAGGCGATTCGCAGGCACTGCAGCAGTCCATCAACAAGCATCTGCAGCCGAGCGCCAATGCGATCGACCAGTGGACGCAGCTGGTGCGCTCGATGTCGTGCGACCTGTCCGGGTCCAAGGACCTGGGCTGGCGGCGCGTGCCGCTGCGCGCCTACGAGAGCGCGATCCGCTATCCGCTGACCTGGGTCGAGACCGTGCATCGCAACGGCCGGCAACGGCGCCTGGTGCGGACCTATCATTCGGCCTCGCAGTTGCCGCCGCGGATCGATTTCTGGATCGGCGGGCGCATCGACGAGATCCGCTACGATCGCCGCCATCACCGGCTGTACGCGCGCTTTTCCGCCAACAGCGAGAAGCTGGCCGGCAATGCGCCGTCCGCGTGCCGCTCGACCACGCTGCAGTTTCGCCAGCAGCACGGGCTGTGGCTGCTGTCCGGCGTCGAACCGCGCTGTTGAGCGCCGCTGAACCTTTCCGGCGCCGCCGATGCCGGCGTGCGCCACAAACCGTTGGAACCGATTCATGTCGCAACCCCTGACCGATTCGCTGCTGATCGAACTGTTCACCGAAGAGCTGCCGCCGAAGGCGCTGGCGCGCCTGGGCGAAGCCTTTGCCCAGGGCCTGTTCGCCGGCCTCGCCGAGCGCGGCCTGCTCGATGACGGCAGCACGGTGACGCCGTACGCGACGCCGCGCCGCCTGGCCGCGCTGATCAGCGGCGTGCGCGAGAGCGCGCCGGACCGCGAGCAGCGCGAGAAGGTGCTGCCGGTATCGGTGGCGCTCGACGCCGCCGGCGAGCCGACCGCGCCGCTGGCCAAGAAGCTGGCCGCGCTGGCCAAATCGGTCGGCGTCGAGGCGATCGACTGGCAGACGCTGGAGCGCGCCTCCGACGGCAAGGCCGAGGCGCTGTTCTACCGCTACACCGCGCGCGGCGCGGTGCTGGCGGACGGCCTGCAGGCCGCACTGGACGAGACCATCGGCAAGCTGCCGATCCCGAAGGTGATGAGCTACCAGCGCCCGGACGGCAGCACGGTCAACTTCGTGCGTCCGGCGCACCGGCTGATCGCGCTGCATGGCGACAAGGTCGTGCCCGTCTCGGTGCTCGGGCTGGCCGCCGGCAATCGCACGCTGGGCCACCGTTTCCTCTCCGAAGGCGAGATCGAGATCGCGCACGCCGAGCGCTATGCCGCCCTGCTCGAGGAGCGGGGCAAGGTGCTGGCCAGCTACGCCCAGCGGCGCGAGCGCATTCGTGACGGGCTGCTGGCCGCCGCCGGCGCCGACCGCGTGATCATGCCCGACGCGCTGCTCGACGAGGTCAACGCGCTGGTCGAATGGCCGGTCGTCTACGCCTGCCATTTCGAGGAGGCCTTCCTCGCCGTGCCGCAGGAATGCCTGATCCTGACGATGCAGACCAACCAGAAGTACTTCGCGCTGACCGACGCCAACGGGCAGCTGCGCAACCGCTTCCTGATCGTGTCGAACCTGGCCACCGACACGCCGCAGTCGATCATCGGCGGCAACGAGCGCGTGGTGCGGCCGCGCCTGGCCGACGCCAAGTTCTTCTTCGACCAGGACCGCAAGAAGACGCTGGCCTCGCGTGTGCCGCAGCTGGCCAACGTGGTCTATCACAACAAGATCGGCACCCAGCTGGACCGCGTGCAGCGACTGCAACAGATCGCCGGCCATATCGCCGATGCGCTGGCCAAGGCCGGCGTGCCGGTCGACAAGGCGGCCGCGATGCGCGGCGCGGAACTGGCCAAGGCCGACCTGCTGACCGATATGGTGGGCGAGTTCCCCGAGCTGCAGGGCACGATGGGAACCTACTACGCCCGCCACGACGACGAGGCCGAGGAAGTCGCGCTGGCCTGCTCCGAGCACTACCGTCCGCGCTTTGCCGGCGATGCGCTGCCGTCGAACGCCGTCAGCATCGCGGTAGCGCTGGCCGACAAGCTCGAGACGCTGGTCGGCATCTGGGGCATCGGCCTGCAGCCCACCGGCGAGAAGGACCCGTTCGCGCTGCGCCGCCATGCGCTGGGCATTCTGCGCATGCTGGTCGAGACGCCGCTGCCGCTGGGCATCGACGCGCTGCTGGCGCTGACCGAGCAGGCCTTCGCCGGCGTGCCGGCGGTCAAGCCCGCGCGCGAGGACATCACCGACTTCCTGTACGACCGCCTGCGCGGCTACCTGAAGGACAAGGGCTACACCACCAACGAGGTCGAGGCGGTGGTCAGCCTGCGCCCGCAGCGGCTCGACGACATCCTCGGCCGCATGGAAGCGGTGCGCACCTTCGCCGCGCTGCCCGAGGCGGCGGCGCTGGCGGCCGCCAACAAGCGGATCACCAATATCCTGCGCAAGAATACCGAGGCCGTCGGTGAGGTGGCGCCCGCCCTGTTCCAGGAAGATGCCGAAGGCGCGCTGCATGCCGCCATCGACAGCGTGCGGCCGGGAGTCGAGGCGGCGTTCGCGCGCGGCGACTTCACCGCCGCGCTGCGCGATCTGGCCCGGCTGCGCGAGGCGGTGGACCGCTTCTTCGACGGCGTGATGGTGATGGCCGAGGACGCGCGGCTGCGCGCCAACCGCCTGGCCCTGCTGGCCTCGCTGCATGCGCTGGCCAACCGCGTCGCCGACATCTCGAAGTTGGCCGCTTGACCCGCGCCCAACACAGGACCAGCAGAACAAGCAGCTCCGACCGTACCCGTTACCGAAGCGCCGCCATGCCGCAGACACCGCCCAAATTCGTGATCCTGGACCGCGATGGGGTCATCAACCTCGACAGCGACCAGTTCATCAAGACGCCGGACGAATGGATTCCGATCCCCGGCAGCCTGGAAGCGATCGCCGCGCTGAACGAGGCCGGCTATCGCGTCGTGGTCGCCAGCAACCAGTCGGGCATCGGCCGCGGCCTGTTCGAGATGAGCGCGCTCAACGCGATGCACGAGAAGATGTACAAGGCGCTGGCTCGCCTCGGCGGCCGCGTCGAGGCAATCTTCTTCTGCCCGCACACGGCCGCGGACGCGTGCGACTGCCGCAAGCCCAAACCCGGCCTGATCCAGCAGGCCGCGCAACGCTTCGGCATCGAACTGCGCGGCGTGCCGATCGTCGGCGATTCGCTGCGCGACCTGCAGGCCGGCGTGGCGTTCGGCTGCACGCCGCATCTGGTTCGCACCGGCAAGGGCGAAGCCACGCTGGCCAAGGGCGGCCTGCCGCCCGGCACGCTGGTCCACGACGATCTGCGCGCGTTCTCGCGCTGGCTGCTGCAAGGCGAAGGGGCGCGGCACGGCGCCTCGGCGGCATCGCACGCCGGCGCGGCATCTGTGGCACCTGCGGGCCGCGCCACGTCACCGGTTGACTCGACGAACCCTCGATGATCTTTCTACGCTCCCTGCTGTTCGCGTTGTATCTGCTGGTACTGACGCCTCCCTATGCCTGCGCCTGCTTCCTGGCCTTCCCCTTCATGAGCGCCAACCGGCGCTATCGCTTCGTGCGGGGGTGGCCGAAGCTGGTGATCGGCGCCGCCTGGCTGATCTGCGGCATCCGCTACCGCATCGAAGGCGGCGAACATCTGCAGGCCATGATCGACAAGCCGGTGGTGCTGCTGTCCAAGCACCAGTCGGCGTGGGAGACCGTGGCGCTGGTGGCGACGATGCCCAAGCCGCTGTGCTTCGTCTTCAAGCGCGAGCTGCTGTTCGTGCCGTTCTTCGGCTGGGCGCTCGGCATGCTGAAGATGGTCCATATCAACCGCAAGGACGGTTCGCGGGCCTTCGCCTCGGCCGTGCGCCAGGGCCGCGAGCGGCTCGCCGAGGGCGCCTGGATCATCATGTTCCCCGAGGGCACCCGCACCCCCTCCGGCCTGGAAAACCCGCGCTACAAGAGCGGCGGTGCGCGCCTGGCGGTCGAGACCGGCGCCTCGGTGATTCCGATCGCGGTCAACTCGGGCCGCCTGTGGCCGCGCAACTCGTTCCTGAAGTATCCGGGCACCATCACGATCTCGATCGGGCCGCCGCTGTCGTCGGCGCACAAGACCGCCGACATGCTGAACCAGGAAGTCGAGCAATGGATCGAACGCGACATGCGCCGCATCGATCCCGAGAGTTATCTGCGAGGGCAGCCTGCATGAAGCCGGCCCGCCGCGCCCCGGAACCCGCGGACGGCCAGATGGAACTGCCGTTGATGGACTCCGGCGCCGGCACGGCCGGCGCGCGGCCGGCGACCAGCGCGCTGGACGGCACCACCTCGGCCGGTCCCGCCACGGCGTCCTGGCCGGCGCCGCAGCCCAACGCCCGGCTGCTGCGGCTCGGCGAGCGTCCGCTGCACTACACGCTGAAGCGTTCGTCCCGGCGCACCATCGGTTTCGTCATCGACGACCGCGGGCTGTCGATCACCGCGCCGCGCTGGGTCACGATCGCGGACATCGAAGCCGCCATCGCCGAGAAGCAGCGCTGGATCTTCGGCAAGCTGGCCGAATGGCAACAGCGCGACGCGCAACGCGTGCTGCCCGCGGTGCAGTGGCGCGACGGCGCGACCCTGCCCTTTCTCGGCAAACCCATCACGCTGCGACTGGACTCTCCCACCGGCACGCTGCTGTTCGATGGCGAGGCACGCGTGCTGCATCTGGCGCTGCCCGAGCAGGCCGACGAGCAGCAGATCAAGGACCGCGTGCAGGCGTGGTTGCAGCACCAGGCCAAGCGCCTGCTGGCCGAGCGGCTGGACATCTACGCGGAAAAGCTAGGCGTACGTCATCGCGCGTTCGCGCTGAGCTCGGCCAACACGCGCTGGGGCAGCTGCACCTCCGACGGCAAGATCCGCCTGAGCTGGCGGCTGATGCATTTCCCTCTGTCGGTGATCGACTATGTGGCGGCGCACGAGCTGGCGCACCTGAAGGAAATGAACCACAGCCCGCGCTTCTGGGACACGGTGGCGTCGATCTTCCCCGAGTTCCGCGATGCGCGCGCGCAATTGCGCAGCCATCCGCCGGAGGCCTTGCCGGTCTATTGAGCGCGTGAGCAAAGGGTCCGCGCGCGGAGTCAGGCCGGCACGGCCTCCAGCACCTTGGCGGTACCGGCTGCGCCGGCTTGGCGCAGTTGCGACACCCAATGCGCTTGCCGGCAGCGCTCGGCCAGCGAAAGCAGCGTTTCCCCGCTGGCCAACGGCGCATTGATCCACGCATCGCGACCATGGCGCAGGAATGCGATCAGGCGGCTGAACGGATTGCGCGCCCCGGCCTTTTCCCGCAGCTTGCCAAGCAGCAGCCCGATGTCGCGCCCCCCGTCGAGGACGTTCTCGATGATGACCTTGCCGAGCAGCTCGCGCGCTTCGCGCAGGTCATGCCATTGCGCGCCTGCCCTGAGCGCCTTGACCATCAGTTTCCAGTCGCCGGCGCTCTCCGCGTTGCGCAGCAGGCGCTGTCCGGCCTTGCCGCGAACCGATATCCCGGTCCGTCTTTCGAGCTGATCGACGACCGCTGGCCCGCAGCACACGGCGAGCGCCAGCAGGTCGGACGCCAGCGGTTCGATCAGCCGCTTCGCAGCGGCCTGCGGATTCCGGGACAGACAGTCCACCAAGCCGGCGGCAAGGACGTCGCGGTGAGCCAAAGCGTCCCGCCGTTCCGGATCGAAGTTGCCCCTCGCCTCCACCTGCCGCAGGCACGCGATCAAGGCCCGGATTTGCCCGACACCACGCGCCGCGATAACGCCGATCGCAGCGGCGTTCATCCCGCCAACCAGCGCGGCTGCCACGTCCGGGGAGCCCTCCGCGACCAGGACATCGAGCGCCGTCCGCCCGTCCGGGAGCGACGCCAGAGGCGAGCCGCCATGCTCGACGCACGAGCGCACCAGTTCGACATCCCCGCACTGGATGGCGGCGATCAGCAAGGTCGCGCCACCGGCGTGATCGACCGGTATGTCGGGCCTGCCGCCTTGCCGGATCCACCACCTCGCGAGCTGGCGCCAGTCCCCGTTGTCGGCTCGATATTCGTCGCGGATCAGGCCGGGCAGGGCCTTTAGAACTTCGGCGCGATCCTGTTCGTCCAGGCGGAGCCATAAGGTTTTGGCCGCTTCATGGCGGTCCGATCGCAGGGCCATCATCAGATGACGCGCTCGCGGCTTGACCCCGGGCCAGCTCACCATCTGCAAGACAGATACGTCGCTGTGTTGCCCGGCCAGCACGGCCATCAACGCGCGATCGGCGGCTTGCGGCGTCGTGGCATTCCGTTTGACCCAGTGGATCGGTTGGACACGAAAGGCCAGTTCCTCCAGTGCCGCGGCCGCGGCGTCACCGACGGCGTCGCGCCTTTGCCAGAGGAAGGCGACCAACCTGTACGCGAACACCCCATTGCGCGGCTCTCGCAACCAGTCCCAGGGAATCCCGGCGGCGGCGGCGATGCCATCGCGCACGGGCAGCGCCAGCAAGCGTCTCATCATCTTGCTGTCATCCTCGCGGATCGCGCGCTCCCACGCGCCGGGCAACCAGGCCGGACAGGCCTTTGCGAATTGCGGGTGGGCGAGCCATGCCGCCAGGCGGTCGCCCCCGCCGGCGACGATTGCGCTGTCGAGAATCGCATCGACCGACTCTTCCGGCCACGATCCGGCCCGCTCTAGAGAAATCGTGTCGAGAATGGGTACGAGCAGCGGTGTGCAGGGGCTGCGCCGCCATACCGCCATCAGGGCATCGATCCGCTGTGCCTGGCTGCAGTGAGGCAGCATCATGGTCAACAACCGCACATTGCGGTGATGGATGGCCGCCGCCATGGACGCATTGGCCAGGCGGCCATCCGGAGCCCAGCGGCAACCGGCATCGAGCAGGATGCGCGTCAGGTGGTAGGCCGTTCCGGCATCGGCCAGCGTGCTTGCCTGATGCAGCAACGACTCGCCCGCATATTGCCATCTGGCCACGGCGGCCAGAGGAGATTGGATCAGGAACGCGAGCAGCTTGTGGCGGCCATTGCCGATCGCCGTTTCGAGCGCTTGCCACGGCAGCCGGTCCCGCTGGCGGGAACTGACCCATGCGGGCGAGACGGCCAGCAGCAGGCGGCACAGTTCGACGGCGACGTCGTCCGGTGCCTGGCAGGCTGCGAGGATGCCATCGTCGAGCATGGCGTGCAGGCGCGGACCCGAATGGCGGGCGGCGTGCTGCAGCAGCAAGCCGACCATGGCGATGTCACCGCGTGCGATTGCCAGGGACAGCAGCGGCACACCGGTTCCCGTCGCGGCCATTGGATCGGCCCCTTGTTCGATCAGCCATGCCGCGATGGCGTATTGCCCCTTCTCGATCGCGTGCTTCAATGGCGGATCCCCGTCCCAATCCCGGAAGTGCGGTCCGGGCGTATTCGGCAGCGCGGCTTGCACGGCATCGAGCCTGCCGGCGCGAATCGCGGCGATTGTCTGAGCCTGCGCGTCCAGCGTCCCCAGCAGGAAGCGCGCCGCCTCGGGATGGCGATGGCGCTGGGCGACGCGGATCGCTCTGTGAGCGGCCGGCGTGAGTTGCGCACCGGCGGCCATGAGCCCGGCCAGCGTCGCGACGTCGCCCATCTTTGCGGCCGTCAGAAATGGCGAGCGGTCCGGCGTGCGGCGCACCTCTTGCCAGTCGCCCTGCGGCGCGCGTCGCCGCTGCGCCGCGAAAGCCAGCAACGGCAGGCGGTAACGCAGTGCCAGGCCGAGCCAATCCGGTCCGGTGGAAGACGGCGCCGGCTCGCTGGTCGCCATCGCGGCGAGGAGCCGTTGCTGGAACTGCGCGAACGCTGGCGGCGAACGCTTGAGCGCCTCGATGATGGAGTCCAGCCCCTCGCCCCCGGCTGGATCGGCCTCGGCCACCGCTGCCACGCAATCGCCCAATGCGCTGGCGACAGGACCGTCCGGCACGGCGCCCGATCGGCGCAGCAGGTTGCCGGCGTGCCGCAGGAAGCCTGCCGCATCGAACGGTCCCCGAAGCATCTGCATGCCTTCGTAGAGGTGGCACAGATCGCTCGGCTCCAGTAAACGCGGGGCATGATCGTCATGGACACTCTCGACCCAGAAGAAGTCGGCGAAGCGATGCAACTGCATTTCCCGCGGCTGCCCGCCCGGCTGCAACGGCGGTTCGCACCACTGGCGCAACACGTCGGATTTCGCACCGGCGAGGACATCGACTTCGCGCAGCGTGCGCGCCAGGTTCCATTGCAGCAAGGACCGGTCCGGACACAGCTGATAGCCGTCGCCTGGCTCGTCCGGCCCGACCTCGCGCAACAGGGAGCCGAGCTCGATGGGTCCGAAGTCGCGCAGCAGGGCCTCATCTTCCAGCAGCGGCACGATGTCGGCCGCGACCGCCTGCTCGGAAATGGCCTGCCCCGACCATAACGGATGCGCCGCGCCGAGACGCGCCCGCAGCGCCTCGATGTACTCATCGGCCAACTGCGCCAGCATCGCCCCGGTCAAGCGCGCCAGTTCCGCCGGTTCCGTAAGGGCAGCCAGCGCCTGCCGGTCGGACGCCTCCAGCGGTTGGTCGGCCACGAATGGGTCGTTGACGACCGGCTGGCCCAGCCAATCGGACAGCGCGTTCAGGCACGCCTGGAAACGGTGGCTGTCCCATTCGCCGTGGCGGTTGCGCAGTACCAGCCGCAGCAATTGCTCCGTCATGACTTCGTGGAAGATCGACCTCGCCCTGCCCGCCACCGAGCTGTCGCAGGCGAGGCCGAGCTTGCAGGCGGCCATGGCAATGCCATTGATCGCGCCGGGCGCGCACTTGGGGACGCTGTCGGCCAGACCGAGCATCACGCGTGTACGCAAGGGCGCGTGGACCCGAGGGTCCTGCAGTAACGCGGCGATCCGCTCCAGCGCCGGCTTGATGACCGTGTAGGCCAGCTCCAGATGCGGTTGGAACCGCGCCCTGTGGCCATGGGATTGAACGTGAAAAAGGTCTTGCACCAGCGCATGGATGGCGCGCGAGAGCGGATGGTCGGGGTCCTCTGCCATGGCGCAGGCCGCGATGCTGGCGGCCGCGTCCTCGCACTGCTTGCGGAATCGACGAAATGCGGGGGAACGGCCAAAGGCGTCGACGCTGCCATGCACGGCGGGGTTGTAGTGCACCGGTTCGTCGGTGCCAACGCCCGCGTGCGCCGCCTCTCCACTTGCCCCGCTTACGGGATTGCCTTGCGCAAAGACCCTCGTCACCATCGCCGCTCTCCGATCCGCCGGTTGAAAGGCGCCCATCATAGGCAGCTGCATGGCCTTTGCTTAACACATGGGGCGTCGATGTCGAGTTTCGGACGCGGGCGGCGTCGTGGCATCCCGCTCGCACTGTACGGCGAAGGGTGCGGCAAGGGCCATGGTCCTGCCTGGCCGGTCAAATGCGACTAAACTACGCCCTCGCCTATAAAACGACCCAAGAAGGTTTCATTTCATGCGACTCCTCCACACCATGCTCCGTGTCGGCGACATGCAGCGCTCGATCGATTTCTACACCCGCGTGCTCGGCATGCAGCTGCTGCGCGAGAGCGACAACCCCGAATACAAGTACCGGCTCGCCTTCGTCGGCTACGGCCCCGAGAGCGAGACCGCGGTGCTCGAGCTGACCTACAACTACGGCGTCGACAAGTACGAGATGGGCACCGCCTACGGCCATATCGCGCTGGAAACGGACGATGCCGCGGGCGCATGCGAACGCATCCGCGCGGCCGGCGGCAAGGTCACGCGCGAGGCCGGCCCGGTGAAGGGCGGCACCACCGTGATCGCCTTCGTCGAAGACCCGGACGGCTACAAGATCGAGCTGATCGAGCGCAACTCCACGCGCGACGCCAGCCGGCCGTGAGCGCGACGCGGCGCGCCGCAGGCCGCCGCATTCAGCTTCAAAGAATGGCGCAGAGACTTTTGCCGTCACTCGCGCGACGGATATTGCTTTCGAGCTGATAGTCCCTGACGGTCGCGCCCTTGCCGTCCACCATGTCGGTCCGCGCCCCCGCCATGATGATCTTGAATATGAAGCCCGGCGGCTGGTCGCCCAGGTGCGCGTACATCAGCGGGGTGCGTCCCAGCGCATCGCGGGCGTTGATGTTGCCGCCGGCATCGCGCAAGCTCTTGACGATGTCCAGGTGTCCAGCCGACGCTGCCATCATCATCGGCGTGATGCCGGACTGGTCGCGGGCATCCGGGGTTGGCGCCGTAGGCCACCAACTGCTGCACGGCACGCGGCTGACCTGACGCGGCGGCCAGATGCAGCGCCGTGATGCCGAGCGGACCCTGCGCATCGACGGGAACGCCGTGGAGCAGCAAGCGCGCGAACGGCGCGTCCGCTCCGGCGGCTACCGCGGTCATCAACGGCGTCATGCCAAGGCCGGCGTCCGCTTGTTCGAGCACGGCGCGGTTGTCGACCGCCACCGCCAGGTCGATCAGCGAGCAGGCCACGCGCGGCGCCTCGTTCCGCAAGGCCAGCTGCAACATGTCCAGCCCGTCGTTGATCGGCATATCGAGGCTCCAGTCGGCGCTGGTCACCAGATGCCGCACCGCGGCCGCATCGTCGGCTTCGATTCCCGCCAGCACGCTGGTCCGAAATCCGTTCATCCAGTCCACCAGGGCCGATTCCAGCGCCGGCAGGATCGCCGCATGGCCGATCGCCGGCGCGCCGCCCACATCCCTGCCGAGCTCGAGCGCGGTCCTGCCGTGCCGGTTGGGCTTGCCGAGCGCACCGAACCCGATGCCGCCGCCGAACCAGCGTCCCTGGTCCAGCAGCGACTGCACCACGGCGGGCATGGTCGGGCGCAGGCCCATCGCCAGATGCATGCAGGTATCGCCGTCGCGATTGGCGATGGCGGGATCGGCCCGATGGGCAAGCAGCGCATTGATCAGGTCCGGCTCGCAACGCGACTGGATCGCCGTGTGCAAGGGCGTGTTGCCAAGCTCGTCGCGCCAGTGGACGGCCGTCGGTGCGTGCCGAAGCCACTCGCGGACCGCCGGGCCGTCATGGCGCCGCAGCGCCAGCGTCAGTTCGCGGCCGGCGTCGTGGCCGTTGGCGCCGGCCGGGTTGTGGACGGCGCCGTGGACGGCGCCATGGACGGTGTCGGGCACGGGGCCGGACTGGAACAGCGGGGCCTGGATCGTGGTACGGCCTGATTGCATGCTGGCGCTCCTTTGCGGTTGAGAGATCGTGCGACGCGGCCCTTGGCCGGTCGCGGCGCGATTCTCATCCGCGCCGGAAGGCGCGCTTTAGCATTCGGAGGGGTTCTTTCGCGGGCCGCAGCACAGTCCGGTGGCGTGCGGGCAGCCGGCGAAGGGAAAAGAAAAAGCGGTCGCAGGCGCCTTACGCGCCGATGCGATTGGCCAGCTCGACGTACTCGGCCACCGGCACCTCTTCGGCACGGCGGCTCAGGTCGAAGCCGATCGCGTCGAAGTCGACGTGATCGCGCAGCATCGACAGCGTGTTGCGCAGCACCTTGCGGCGCTGCGAGAACGCGGCGGTGACCAGATCGCCCAGCACCGTCATGTCGCACGCGGCGTACGGCGAGCGCAGCCGGCCGTCCTCATGGCGCGGCCACGGAATCATCCGCACCACCGCCGAATCGACCTTGGGCGGCGGATTGAACGACTCCGGCGGCACGTCGAGCACGTACTCCATGTGGTAGCGCACCTGCAGCATGATCGACAGCCGCCCGAAGGCCTTGCTGCCCGGCTCCGCCACCATCCGCTCGACCACCTCCTTCTGCAGCATGAAATGCTGGTCGCGCACGTGGTCGGCAAACTCCATCAGATGGAACAGCAGCGGGCTGGAGATGTTGTACGGCAGATTGCCGACGATGCGCAGCGGGCGCCCCGGCTGCTTCAGCGCATCGAAGTCGAAGGCGAGCGCATCGCCCGCGTGGATCGTCATGCGCTCGCCGTAGCGGCGGCGCAGCCGTTCGACCAGGTCGCGGTCCAGTTCGACCACGTGCAGATGGTCGAGCCGCTCGAGCAGCGGCTCGGTCAGCGCGCCCAGCCCGGGACCGATCTCGACGACCAGGTCGCCAGCCTGTGGATCGATGGCATTGACGATGCCATGGATGATGCCGTCGTCGACGAGGAAGTTCTGGCCGAATCGCTTGCGGGCCGTATGGCCCTGGTGCACAGGGGAACGCATCGATGTCTCTTCAGTGTCCGGCCGGCGGCTCGCCATGCAGGCCCCGCCCGGTATGGCCGACCATCGCGATCGCGCAGCGGATCGCCTCGATCATGCTGCCGTGTTCGGCGCGGCCCGTGGCGGCCAGGTCCAGCGCGGTGCCGTGGTCGACCGAGGTGCGGATGAACGGCAGGCCGAGCGTGATATTGACGCCATGGCCGAAGGTGCCGTATTTCAGCGGCGCCAGGCCCTGATCATGGTACATGGCCAGCACGCAGTCGGCATCGCGCAGCAGGCGGGGCTGGAACAGCGTGTCGGCCGGATAAGGCCCGCGCGCATCGATGCCGGCCCCGCGCGCCTTGGCCAGCGCCGGCGCGATGATGTCGATCTCCTCGCGCCCGAGGTGGCCGCTCTCGCCCGCGTGCGGGTTCAGGCCGGTCACGAGGATGCGCGGATGGGCCAGGCCGAAGCGGCGCCGCAGGTCGGTGTCGACGATCGTCAACGTCTCCAGCAGCATCGGCACGTCCAGCGCATCGGGCACGGCGCGCAGCGGCAGATGAGTGGTGGCCAGCGCCACCCGCAGCATCGCGTTGGCATGCGCCGGCTGCGGGCCGGCCAGCATCATCACGACGCGCGACACGCCCGCCCGCTCGGCCAGATATTCGGTATGGCCGGTAAAGGGCACGCCGGCGTCATTGATGGTGCTCTTCTGCACCGGCGCGGTGACCACCGCGGCATAGCGTGCAGCCTGCCCCGGCTCCGGTTGCAGGCCGGCCAGCGCCGCATCGAGCAGCGCCAGCACATGGCGGCCGTTGCGCGCGTCGAGCACGCCGGCCGTGCAAGGCGCCGCCAGCGGGATGTCCTCGACGACCGCCTCGCCCGCATCGAGCTTTCGCTGCCACGCCTGCGCCAATCCGAGCGCCGCGGCGCGCTCCGCCAGCAGCCGCGCGTCGCCGAGCACATGAAAGCGGTGGCCCGCCTGCGCGCCGGCCAGCTCGAGCACCGCGCGGATGGTGATGTCCGGGCCGATGCCGGCCGGCTCCCCGGTCGTGATCGCGATCGGCAGCGGTCCCATCGAATCCATTGAATGCGACGTGGCCGGATGCGATGGAGCGGGCTGGGCGGAAGGTGTGGCAGACGGCGCGGTCATCGTGGTCGCGGAACGGAGGCCATGACGGAGCCAAAAACGGATCCGTTGGCGGGTCCCTTAGCGGGTGGCCTCGCGGTTGGTCCGGTATTCGACATAGGCGGCCTCGCGCAACTGGCGCAGCCAGTCCTCGTAGGCGGCGCGCAGCTTCTGCTCGCGCACCTCCGCGCGGGCGAAGTCGCGCTGCTTCTCCGGCGACACATCGACCTCGCGGCGGTTGTCGACCTGGATCAGGTGCACGCCGAACTGGCTGGTGACCGGCTCGGAAACCTCGCCCGGGCGCAGCCGGTTCATCGCCTGCTCGAACTCCGGGACCAGCTCGCCCGGCGACACCCAGCCGAGCTCGCCGCCGTTCTGCGCCGAACCGTCCTGCGAATAGCGCTTGGCGATATCGGCGAACTTGGTGCCGTGCTGGATGCGGTCGCGCAGCGTGGACAGCTGGCGGCGCGCCTCGGCCTCGGGCATGTTCGGGCCGGTGCGAATCAGGATATGGCGCACCTGGGTCTGCGTGATGCGGCTCGGCGCGACATCGCCGCCGGCAGGCGCGGTCCGCTTGCCGGCGAGCTTGATCACATGGAAGCCGGCCGGGCTTTCGACCACCTCCGGCACCACCTTGCCCGGCTGCAGATCGAGCACGGCGTTGGCGAACTGCGCCGGCAGGCGGCCGATCTCGCGGTAGCCGAGCGAGCCGCCCTTGGCGCCTTCGGCACCGTCGGAATTGTTCTGCGCCAGCTGCGCGAAGTCCGCGCCGCCCTGGGCCTGCTTCAGCAGCCCCTCGGCCTTGGCGCGCAGCTGCGCCTTCTGCGCGTCGCTGGCGCCCTCGGGCACGCGCACGAAGATCTGGGCGACGTCGTACTGCGCCTCGCCGGTCGGCGCGGCGCCGCTGCGTGCCGCGCGCGCGGCCAGGTAGTTGTCGATCTCGCCGTCGAACACCTGCACCTTGGAATCGACCTCGCGCTCGCGCAGGCGGATCACCTGTACCTGCTTGCGCAGCTCGCTGCGGTACTTGTCCCAGGTCATGCCGCTGCGATCGACCTGCGCACGCAGATCGGCCACGCTGATGCGGTTCTGCTGCGCGACCGATTCGATCGCGCGATCGACTTCCTGGTCGGTTACGCGGATGCCGGCGTCCTGCGCGGCCTGGGTCTGCACGCGCTCCATCACCAGCCGTTCCAGCACGTCGCCGAGCAACTCCTCGCGGGGCGGAATCGGCCGGCCGGCGGTGCGCAGCTGGTTCTCGATCTCGTCGGTGCTGTCGAGCAGCTCGCGCCGCGTGATCACGGTGTTGTTGACGATCGCCACCACCTCGTCGACCAGTTGCGAGCGACCGGTGCGCTGGCCCGAACCCAGCCGCGGCTGGGTCGGCGAAGTCGGCGGCGTGGCCTGCGAGCCTTGCGGCACGAAGATGCCGCTGGGGCGCTGCCCCGAACCGGCGTTACCGGGCGCCTTGAGCTGCGCCGCCGCCGGGACGGCCACGCAGGCGAGCAATGCCGACAGCACGATGCCGCGCGAACGCCGCGACGAAGCCGCGGCAACGGAAACTACGGAGACTGCTTGACGCTTCATCATGGTCCGTCATTCGTAATGGTCGAACTGGGTCTGAGGGATCGGCGCGGCCGAGACAGGCTCGTAGCCAGGCACGTTCAACCTCATGATATCCAGCGGATTGGAGCCGATCTTCGACAGGCCGCGGAACTCCACCTGCAGAAACACCCGGCCGGTGTAGCCCTGCGTGGTATTGCGAAAACGCTGGTAGGCGATCCGGCCGACCCAGCAGTCGGCGGCGTATTCGAGCCCCAGCAGCGTATCGACCAGCTGGTTGGCGCTCATGTCGTAGGCGACACGCCCGATGCCGTAGGTCCGCCGCGTGATCGGCCACTGGCTCGAGATCTCGAACTGGTCGATCGCGGTATTGTCGGTCACCGTGGTCGGACGCCGGTAGCGATAGCCGACGTTCAGCACCTTGCGCGCCTCGGGCCGCCACGCGAACGCGATGTTCGACTGGATCACCCGGTCGTTTTCCGGGTTGTACTGCATCCCGGCATTGATGTAGTAGCCGCGGAACAGCTGGATCGTGGTGGCGGCCAGCAGATCGGAATAGCCGCTCTCCGCGTCGTCCAGCGTGCCGGTCAGCTGCACGCGCTGGCCGCTGAAGTCGAAGCGCTGCGCCAGCGTACCACGGAAGCGTTCGATGCCCGTCTCGGACTCGATCAGGCGTGTCGTCAGGCCCGCGGTCAGCTTGTTGTTGTCGGCGATGCGGTCGTAGCCGGTAAACGGGTTCTCGCTGAAGATCTGCCCGTAGCCGAAGTCCGACTGCACCGTGTCGAACAGCGGGAACGCGCTCTGGTCGCGGAACGGCGTGTAGACGTAGAACAGGCGCGGTTCCAGCGTCTGCAGGTACTTGGTGCCGAACAGCCGGCTGATGGTCGGCGCGTCGCGCTCGAACGTCATGCCGCCGTCGATGCTGAAGGTCGGCACCGAGCGCGTCAGCGTGTTGTTCGCGCCCGGCGTGTTGGTCGACGGCTCCATCTGGTACTGGGCCGCGTTGAACATGACCTTGGGCGTCACGAACCAGCCCGGGCGCACGATCGGATAGCTGATCGACGGCTGGATGAATACGCGCTCGCCCTGCGGCTGCTGGAAGCCGGTGGTCGTCAGCGGGATGCGAAAGCGCGTGTAGTCGGCCTCGACCTGCACGTCGAAGCCGCCCCAGTTGTAGCGCGTGAACTTGCCGTTCAACTGCGGCACGCGTTCGTAGGTCGGCTGGCTCGGCGCCAGGGTCTGGAAGGTCTGTACCCGCGCCAGCAGCGAGAAGTCCTGCCAGTTGTAGGTGACCCCGCCCTCCTGCGTGTACTGCCGCAGCGTCGACTGCGCCACCGTGCGGGTCAGGTCGTCCGGATAGCGGTCGTCCGATACCCGGTTCAGGTTCACATAGGCGTTCAGGCCCTTGGCCAGGTTCTGGCTATGCTGGATCGAGTACAGCCAGCGGTCCGAATTGGTCTTCTGGTCGTTCGGCAGGAATTCGCCGCGAATGCGGCCCGCATAGCCGTTGCCGATATAGCGGAAGTCGCCGCCGAGCTGCACGCCGCGTTCGCTCATCACGCGCGGATACAGCGTCAGGTCGCGGTTCGGCGCGATATTGAAGTAGTACGGCACCGTCAGGTCGAAGCCCGAACGCGAGCTGTAGGCCATCAGCGGCGCAAGGAAGCCGCTGCGGCGCTCGTCCGTCAGCGGGAAGGTCACCGCCGGCGCGGCCAGGATCGGCACATCGAAGAAGCGCAGCACGGCGCCGTGCGCGGTGCCGACCTGGCGGTCGCTGTCCAGGTCGAGCTGGCGCGCGCTGAAATACCAGTCCGCGTTGTCGGGCGAACAGGTGGTGTAGGTGGCGCGCTGGATGGTGCTCTGGTCCTTGTTCAGGAAGTCGATGCGCTCGGCCGTGCCCGAGCCGCCGGTCTGCTGGAAGTAGTAGTCCGGCGACAGCATGTAGCCTTCGTTGGCTTCGACGCGCAGCCTGGCTTCGGGGCCGACCGCCAGCGTGCCTTCGCGCGAGAGCCGGACATTGCCGCTCGCCAGCGCCTCGTCGCTGTCCTGGTCGTAGGTCAGCTTGTCGGCCTTGATCACGGCGCCGTCGCTGCGCAGCTCGGCATTGCCCTGCAGCTCCAGCCCGCGCTCGTTGTACCCGGTCATGCTGTCGCCGGAAACATAGGTCGGCGCACTGGGATCGCCCTGCGCGCCGCGCCAGGTGGCCGGCTCCGACAGATAGGGGATCAGTTCGCCGGGGCGCGGGGGCTGGCGCGGGTCCGCTGCCTCGGCCGTGGGCTCCGCCGCCGGCAGCGCGGGAATCGCCGAGCCGACCGCCTGGCCTTGCGCCTGCGCGCCCAGCGACCAGCCGGCCATGGCCAGCACCAGCGGGCGCAGGGCCCGGACTGGCCGGCGCGCGGACTGGCGGCCCGGCGCCTGGATTGCGGTGTGATTCGGTGATCGTTGTTGTTCGGTCATGCGAGCGGGTCGTCGGTCGGACGGCGGGACGGTTGCGCAGAACCGCCGCAGCCACCGTCCAAACAGGCTTCCAGGCACAGGACGGCCCGCCTGGGAGCCGCCCGGCGCCCGGGTCTGGTCGGGTATTATACGGGGCAACTTATCGACCCTTTCCGGCATGGCAGCACTTCCCCTCGACCCGCGCCAGGACCAGCTCAAAGCGTGGGTGTCCGGACTCGCTCCGGATTGGTCCATCGATCCCCAATCCTGCGTACCGGCATCGGCCGATGCCAGCTTCCGCCGCTACTTCCGGCTGCGCACCGACAACCCGGCGCATCCGACCGTGATCGCGATGGACGCCCCGCCCGCGCGCGAGGACTGCCGCCCCTTCATCCATGTCGCGGCGCTGTTCGGCGAGGCCGGCGTCACGGTACCGACCGTGCTGGCTCAGGACCTGTCGCAGGGCTTCCTGCTGCTGACCGACCTGGGCAACACCACCTATCTGTCGAAGCTGGACATCACCACCGCGCGCACGCTGTACGGCGACGCCGCCGCGGCGCTGGTCAAGATCCAGGCCGCGACCCGGCCCGGCGCGCTGCCGGCCTACGACCGCGAACTGCTGCAGCGCGAGCTGGACCTGTTCCCGCAGTGGTACGTGGCGCGCCATCTCGGCGTCGAGCTCGACGCCAGCCAGCAGGCGGATCTGGCCGAGGTCATGGCAACGCTGCTGGCCAACAACCTGGCCCAGCCGCAGGTCTACGTGCACCGCGACTACCATTCGCGCAACCTGATGGTGCTCGACGAGGGAGACGAACGCGGCAACCCCGGCATCCTCGACTTCCAGGACGCGGTGATCGGCCCGATCACCTACGACGCGGTCTCGCTGTGGCGCGACGCCTATATCGAATGGGACGAGGAGCTGCAGCTGGACTGGCTGATCCGCTACTGGGAGCGCGCCCGCAAGGCCGGCCTGCCGGTGGCCGGCGACTTCGGCGAGTTCTATCGCGACTTCGAATGGATGGGCCTGCAGCGCCATCTGAAGGTGCTCGGCATCTTCGCGCGGCTCTACCATCGCGACGGCAAGGATGGCTACCTGGCCAACCTGCCGCTGGTGCTGAAGTACGCGCGCGCGGTGGCCGGCCGCTACGGCGAGCTGCGCAAGCTGGTGCGGCTGTTCGATACGCTCGAAGGCGTCGAGCGCCCGGCTGGCTACACCTTCTGATGGATCCGGCCCGCAGTCCCACCCGGCGCGGCGAATGGTGGGCGGGCGTACGCGCGCTGGCCCCGATGCTGCTCGGCGTGGTGCCGTTCGGCCTGATCTACGGCGTGCTGGCGGTCGGTGCCGGCATGCCCGCGTGGCTCGCCTGCGCGATGAGCGCGATCGTCTTCGGCGGCGCCTCGCAGATGATCCTGACCCAGTTGTGGGCGGCCGGCACGCCGGCGGCGATCATCGCCACCACGGTGGCAATGGTCAATCTGCGCCACGCCCTCTATTCGGCCACGGTTGCGCCCGCGCTCGCGCATCTGCCGCGCCGCTGGAAGGCGCTGATCGCCTATCTGCTGACCGACGAGGCCTTTGCCGCGATGACGCGGCGGCTCGGCGACGACCCGGCGCAACGGCGCTACCGGCACTGGTACTTCTTCGGCGCGGGCTTTGCGCTGTGGAGCAGCTGGCAGCTGTCGACGCTGGCCGGCGTGCTGGTCGGCGCCCATGTGCCGCGCCACTGGCCGCTGGACTTCTTCCTGCCGCTGACCTTCATCGCCATCATCGTGCCCGGCCTGAAGCACCGCTCGCACATCGCCGCGGCGGTGACCGCCAGCGTGCTGGCGGTGCTGTGCTACGGCGTGCCGCACAAGCTCGGCCTGATGGCCGCGGCGCTCGGCGGCATCGCGGTCGGCATGCTGCTGCTGCCGCGCCAGAGCGGCCCCGCCGGCAAGGAGCGCGCCGCATGAGCCCGTGGATGCTGCTCGGCGTGATGGCGGCCGCTGGCCTGGCCACCTATCTGATCCGCCTGTCCTTCATCGCCGTCGAGGGCAAGGTGCACCTGCCCGCGTGGTTCCGCACCGCGCTGCAATTCGTGCCGGCGGCGATGCTGTCGGCGCTGATCGCGCCCGACCTGCTGATGCGCGATGGCCATCTGGCCATCGGCCTCGACAATGCCCGCCTGATCGCCGGCGTGGTGGCCATCGCGATCGCCGCGCGCACGCGCAGCATCGGCTGGACCATCGCCGGCGGCATGGCCACCCTGCTCGTCCTGGAGACCCTGATTTGAAAGCGATGATCTTCGCCGCCGGACGCGGCGAGCGCATGCGCCCGCTGACCGATGGCTGCCCGAAGCCGCTGCTGCAGGTCGGCGGCAAACCGCTGATCGTCTGGACCATCGAGGCGCTGGCCCGCGCCGGCCTGACCGAGATCGTCATCAACCACGCCTGGCTGGGCGAGCAGATCGAGGCCGCGCTCGGCGACGGCAGCCGCTACGGCGTGCGCCTTGCCTATTCGGCGGAAGTCGAAGCGCTGGAGACCGCGGGCGGGATCGCGCAGGCGCTGCCGCTGCTGCGCGAAGGCGCCGGCAGCGATGGCACTGGCGGCGATGGCAAGGGCGAGATCTTCGTCGCGGTATCGGGCGACATCTATTGCGACTACGACTTCCGCGCGCTGTTGCCGCGCGCCGCCGCGATGGCCGGCACGCCCGAGCCGCGCATGCATCTGGTGATGGTGCCCAATCCGCCGTTCCACCCCGAGGGCGACTTCGCGCTCGGCGCCGACGGCAAGCTGTCGTTGCCGGGCGATGCGCCGCTGGCCGACGGCGCGGCGCGCCTGACCTTCGGCAACATCGGCCTGTACGACACGCGCACCTTCGCCGGCATCGCGCCCGGCCAGAAGGTGCCGATGACGCCGTTCTACCGCGCCGCGATTGCGGCGGGCCTGGCCAGCGGCGAGCGCTTCGCGGGCCGCTGGGAGAACGTCGGCACGCCCGCGCAGCTGGCCGCGCTGGACGCCGCGCTGTCGCGCTAGCCGCACGGTCGCTGCTTGTCGTCCCCGCGTACGCGCGGACCCAGCGGCTTGAACAGCGGTCTCTGAAGTCACTGGGTTCCCGCCTGCGCGGGGACGACGGAAGACGGCGGAAGACGATGGAAGGCAGCGGCCGCAGGTTTTCGCTGCGACCGGCGTTAGAATCGGGCCATTGCCCACTGCCTGCCCGATGCGAGTCGGTCCCCTCATGTCCGCACCAGATTCCGCCCTTCTCCAGGCCTGTCGCGCCCGCCGCGCCCGCGTGCTCGACCACCTGCGCGCCGCCGGCGGCGGCGTGGCGATCCTGCCCACGGCACCGGAAGCGATGCGCAACCGCGACAGCGACTTCCCGTACCGGCACGACAGCTACTTCTACTATCTGAGCGGCTTCACCGAACCCGAGTCGGTGCTGGTGCTGATCGCCGCGCCGGCCGGCGGCAGCGACCGCAGCATCCTGTTCTGCCGTCCGAAGCACGAGGAGCGCGAGATCTGGGACGGCTTCCGCTACGGTCCCGAAGCAGCGCGCGAGGTGTTCGGCTTCGACGAGGCCCACTCGATCGAGGAGATCGACGCGCAGCTGCCGCAACTGCTCGCCAACCAGCCTCTGATCGCGTATCCGCTGGCCGCCTCGACCCGCATCGACATGCAGGTGCGTCGCTGGCTCGACGCGGTGCGCACGCAGGGCCGCGCCGGCGTGGTGGCGCCCTCGAGCGCGCTCGACATCCGCACGCTGCTCGACGAGATGCGGCTGTTCAAGGACGCCGGCGAGCTCGACATCATGCGCCGCGCCGCGCAGATCTCGGCGCAGGCCCATGTCCGCGCGATGCGCGCCAGCCGCGCCGGGCTGCGCGAATACCATCTGGAAGCCGAGCTGCTGTACGAATTCCGCCGCAACGGCGCGCAGAGCGTCGCCTACAACTCGATCGTCGCCGCCGGTCCCAATGCCTGCGTGCTGCACTATCGCGCCGGCCCGGCCGAACTGCGCGACGGCGACCTGTGCCTGATCGACGCCGGCTGCGAACTGGACGGCTACGCCTCCGATATCACGCGGACCTTCCCGGTGTCGGGCCGCTTCTCGCCGGCGCAGCGCGAGCTCTACGATCTGGTGCTCGCCGCGCAGCAGGCCGCCATCGACGAGACCCGCGTCGGCGTGCCGTACAACGTGCCGCATGACGCGGCGGTGCGCGTGCTGGCGCAGGGCATGCTCGACACCGGCCTGCTGGACCGCGACAAGGAAGGCGGGGTCGACGACGTGATCGCCAGCGGCAGCTACCGGCGTTTCTATATGCACCGCACCGGCCATTGGCTCGGCATGGATGTGCACGACGTCGGCGAGTACCGCGCGCCGGGCCCGGCCCCGGCCGAAGGCGAGCGCCCGTGGCGGCCGCTCGAGGCCGGCATGGTGCTGACGATCGAGCCCGGCATCTATGTGCGCCCGGCCGAGAACGTACCGGAGCGCTACTGGCATATCGGCATCCGGATCGAGGACGACGCGGTGGTCACGGCCGACGGTCCCTGTGAATTGATGACCCGCGGCGTCCCGGTCGACGCCGACGAGATCGAGGCGCTGATGCGCGAACGGAGTGAGTTGTAATGGTCAGCTGGTTGAGAAAACTGTTCGGCGGTGCCGATGACAACCCGACGGCGTCCCGGGCGCAGGTCGAGCCGGATCAGCCGTTCATCGTCAATCTGTTCGACGACCGCGTGGTGGTCCATCGTCCCGATGGCCAGCGCGAGGAGCTCGAATGGCAGGCGCTGGAGCGCGTGGTCGCGCGCGTATCGCGGCGCGCGCCGTGGACTGGCAAGGCCTGGCTGATCCTGGTCGGCGAGGAGCGCCCCGACGGCCGCCAGCAAGGCTGCGTGACGCCGCTCGACGCGGTCAACCAGGAAGCGCTGCTGGCGCGCCTGCGCGCGCTGCCGGGCTTCGATCAGGCCATGCTCGACAACGCAATGCGCGATGCGCGCAATGGCAAGACGCGCGAGGACGTGGTGTGCTGGCAGCGCGGCGAGGCCGAAGCGTCCGATGCCGGCCGGGCCGATGCCGGAGGTGCCAACGATGAACCAGCCCAGCCCTGAACAGCCCGGCGCCGAACGTCAGGGCGACTCCTGCGATATCGCCATCGTCGGCGGCGGCCCGGTGGGTCTCGCGCTGGCCTGCCGGCTGCTGCAGACCAGCCCCTGGCGCATTGCGCTGATCGACGCCGCCACGCCGGCGCGCGCCGCCCGCGATCCGCGCGCGATCGCGCTGTCGCACGGCAGCCGCGATCTGCTGGCCCAGCTCGATGCGTGGCCCGCGGCGGCAACGCCGATCGAACACATCCATGTGTCGCAGCGCGGACGCTTCGGCCACGTCAAGCTGCACCACGACGACTACGGCATCCCGGCACTCGGCTATGTGGTGCGCTACGGCGACCTGTGCGCGGCACTGGAACATGCGCTGGGGCGCGCCGACGGCCAGCAGCGGCTGGTGCGCGCGTTCGACACGCGCATCGATGCGATCGACCAGCCCGAGTCGTCGCGCGGTGCCGAACTGGCGACCACGGCGAGCGCGCCGGTGCAACTGCGCGGCGCGGGCGCCGACGGCCAGCCGGTGCGCTTCGGCGCTCGCCTTGCGGTGCAGGCCGAGGGTGGCCTGTTCCATCAGCAGGTGGCGCGCACCGCCGCGGCGGCCGCCACGGGAACGCGCCGCCGCGACTATGGGCAGACTGCGATCGTCTCGCATGTCGCCTGCACCCATCCGCTGCCAGGCTGGGCGTGGGAGCGCTTCACCGAGCAGGGCCCGCTGGCGCTGCTGCCGCACGATCTGGACGATGACCCGCATGGCGACGGCGGCTCGGGCTATGCGCTGGTCTGGTGCTGCGCGCCCGAGGAGGCGGCGCGGCGCCTCGCGCTGGACGACGCCCGCTTCCTGGCCGAACTTGGCGAGGTCTTCGGTCCGCGCATGGGGCGCTTCACCCGGATCGGTAAGCGTCACGCCTTCCCGCTGGGCCTGAATGCCGCACAGCTGACCGTCAAGGGCCGGCTGGTGGCGATCGGCAACGCGGCGCAGACGCTGCATCCGGTCGCCGGCCAGGGGCTGAACCTGGGGCTGCGCGATGCCTTCGCGCTGGCCGACGAACTCCGCACCGCCTGTACGCCGCAGGCGCTGGCCGCCTTCGGCGCGCGCCACCGGCTCGATCGCGCGGTGACCATCGGCGTCACCGACCTGCTGCCGCGCGTGTTCGGCATCCCCTATCCGCTGGCCGCGCACGCGCGCGGCGCCTCGCTGGCGGCGCTGGCGTGCCTGTCGCCGTTGAAGCATGCCCTGGCGCATCAGATGATCTACGGCATGCGCCGCTGAGCCGCTGCCACAACGAGGTGACGGCAGATCGGGGCGGGATCGCACCGAGCCGGGCCGATGTCGCGCCGCAGCACATCGGCCCTGCTTATTTATTGGGCAGCCGGCCGGTTTAGCGGTAAAATCCCGCCCTCGCACATGCCCCCCGCTTCACCGCCGACGCCGCTTCGGCCGGGCATGCCTTCGCCATTCGATCCGTGACACCGCCCATCGGCGCCCGGTCACGGCCAGCTTTTCTGGACGTCGCCGGACCCTAGCCGTGCAAATCGGACCTCACCAACTTCGCAACAACCTGTTCGTCGCGCCGATGGCCGGCGTCACCGACCGCCCCTTCCGCCAGCTGTGCAAGAAGCTCGGCGCCGGCTATGCGGTCTCGGAGATGGTGGCTTCCAACGCGCAGCTGTGGAAGAGCGAAAAGACCATGCGCCGCGCCAACCACGACGGCGAGGTCGAGCCGATCGCGGTGCAGATCGCCGGCGCCGAGCCCGGCATGATGGCCGAGGCGGCGCGCTACAACGTCGACCGCGGCGCGCAGATCATCGATATCAATATGGGCTGCCCGGCCAAGAAGGTCTGCAATGTCGCGGCCGGCTCGGCGCTGCTGCAGAACGAGCCGCTGGTGGTGCGCATCGTCGAGGCGGTGGTCGGCGCGGTCGGCGACCGCGTGCCGGTCACGCTGAAGATCCGCACCGGCTGGGACCGGCAGAACCGCAACGCGGTGCGTGTCGCGCGCATGGCCGAAGCCGCCGGCATCAGCATGCTGACCGTGCATGGCCGCACGCGCGCCGACCTGTATCACGGCGAGGCCGAGTACGAGACGATCGCCGCGGTCAAGGACGCGATCCGCATCCCGGTGGTCGCCAACGGCGACATCACGACGCCGCAGAAGGCGCGCCACGTGCTGGCCGTCACCGGTGCGGACGCGGTCATGATCGGCCGCGCCGCGCAGGGACGCCCGTGGCTGTTCCGCGAGATCGAACATTTCCTCGCGACCGGCGAGTTGCTGCCGCCGCCGGAAGTGGCCGAGATCCGCGCCATCATGAACGCGCATCTGCAGGACCACTACGCCTTCTATGGCGAATTCACCGGCGTGCGTACCGCGCGCAAGCATATTGCCTGGTACACGCGCGGGCTCAACGGTGCCAATCTGTTCCGGCACCGGATGAACACACTGGAAAGCACCGAGGCGCAGCTGGCCGCCGTCAACGCTTTCTTCGACGAGCAGGCCGTGCTGTCCGACCGGCTGGTGTATGTCGACGAAGGCGAAGCACAGACCGGCGCATCGAACAACAACAACAGGGAGTTGCTTGCCGCATGAGCCGCAATGTTATCGACCAATGCATCCGGGACAGCCTGA